>NZ_JBIIKX010000039.1:0-53782 GCF_044232965.1 Prosthecobacter sp. | reverse complement strand
ACCTGCGGCCCCGGTTTACGAGCTTCGACTTCTTGGTTTGTACCGTCGTAATAACGAGGGTGAACAGAAAGTCGTGTATGATTTCGCAGCCAAGGTGGCCAAACTCGACGCCTTTGGTGTGACGGATTTCGATAACAATCGTGACAAGTATGTCATCAAGGTGGACTCTGGGACTGAAGAGGACCGTTACGCCTACCAATTCGAGATTAAACTGCCGCTGCGCAAGCCCCTGCAATTCAAGTAAAGCCCCATGGACTGGATTCGTGAAAATAAACCGCTGGCCGCCATTCTTGGCGTCATCACTGCCGGGTCTCTTGCCCTGGGTTACCTTTTGTTTGGAGCCTGGAACAGCTATTCGGAAGTAAAGGAGAGCTATCTCGCCCAAGGAGGCCAGGTGGCCGCTTTGAAAAGTACTCGCCTCTCACCTGATGAGAACAATTTGAAAGCCAAGCGTGGGCTGGTCGATGAATACGCCGCGAACGTTAACAAGCTTGGCGGTGCGCTTCTTATTCTCCAGCCACCAGTGTCGCCAGTCAAAGATATTGAATTCCAGACAAAGCTGAAGGCAAAAATTGCCGAGGTACGCAAGTCCGCCGTCGCATCCAAAACCGTCCTCCCGGCTGAATTTGCCTTTGGCTTCGATGAATACACATCTGGCCTGCCAAAAGCCGAGGCCGCCGCCGAATTATCCAGCTATTTGGATGCGATGGTGGAACTGGTTAAGTTGTTCATGACTTGTGGAGTGCAATCCGTTGATGTGCTTGAACGCTCCAAACTTCCTGTGGAGCAAGAGCAGGCCTCGGCGACTTTGCAGCAGCGCAGAGGTCAGCAACAGACCATGGTGGGGCCGCAGATCTTCGAAAAACGTGAAATTTCGGTGATACTGACACTCGACCAAGGACCCTTGCAGTTGCTTATCAGCCGTCTGGCTAATCCGTCTGACATGCCTTTCTTTACAAGCCTTCGCCTGTTGCGTGTTGAAAATCAGATGCCCGAAGGTCCCCTGCGCGCAGATGTGCGTGTGCCGGAAGCTGTTGCCCCGGTTGAGGGTGGGAACACCACTGCTGCTGCCCCTGCCGCAGATGAGATCAAGCCGCCGCCGCCCGCTCCGGTGGACTCGGTTCCGGTCATTGGCCGAGAGCAGTTGAAGGTCAGAATGGAGATCGACCTTTTGAAATTTATTGACGCCGCGAAAGGCGCATCCGCTTCGACGCCTCTTCCCGGGCGCTGATCACTCTTATTTCTTAACCGCAGTCTCCTAGTACCATGCAGAACAGCCAGGGCAGCTACGAAAAAATCATCTTGACCGTTTCCTCCCTTTTAGCCATCGGGACGGCGGGGTTTCTCGTTTTTCAATCGCTGGGTTTTGAAGACGACTTGGTATTGGCGCAGGGTTCATCCCGCAATGACCTCAATCCGCCTGACAATCCAGCGGTTGTCGCGGCCATCGACACCATTAAGAAAAAATATTCTTGGCTGTCACCTGAGCGTAATGGCAAAGCAGTGCCGCTGAACAAGTCGGTGCTTTTAGTGATGAAGGGCGGAGAGCTTTTTGACCTCTTGCTCCCGGAGCCTCAATTCCGCCCGCCGATGACCAACCTCTTCCTTACGGGGGATCGCGCTAAGAACCCACCGGAACGGGAACTGCCTTCCATTTACTCACCCAATGTGGGTGACTTGGACGCAGATGACGATGGGTTTTCCAACATAGAGGAGTTTAATTCCAAAACTGACCCTCGCGATGCAACGAGCATGCCGCCTCTGACCAATAAATTGGTGCTGCGCCAGCGTATCAGCCATGACTACATCCTGGTTCTCAAAGGAGGCAGCGACGGCACCTTCCAGATTCAGCGCATACAACCCGCCAAAGGCAGTGTTTTCAAACCGCTAAATGAGGAGTTTGGGTTTGATAAAGGGGTTGTCCGCTTCAAAATGCTTGAGGCTCAGAAGAAAACCATCCAGCACCCGACGCTTGGTCCAATGGATGCATATGTTGTGAAGGTTAAGGATCTCTCCACCAACAAAGAATTTGAATTGGTTCAGGGCAAGGAGACAAACCTCGCTGAGTATGAGGCCGAGCTCGAATTTCGCTGGAAAAAACGCCAGCCAATTCCAGGGGTGAGGGAGGGAAAAACGTTCCAGCTCCCCGGTTTGGGAAGGACCTATTACATTTGGAAGCTGGAGGAGAGCAAAGCCATCATTTCACCCTTGGGCAATGACGGCAACCCCACCTCGGAAAAAATTGAAATTCAACAGGGTTGAGGAAGCCTCATTTTTTTCATCCGCTACAAAATTTATCTCGCCAAACTTCGCCATTGTCTGTTAGAAATCTCACTTTACCACAAAACACGCTGCTAGTCCGCCTATGACCCTCCACTCCCGTCCGGTCTTCAAATTCTCTCTTATCGCATTGGTCGCCCTGTCTCCACATGTCATGGCGCAAAGTTCTGTGTCAGGTATGGCAAGCCGCGAGATTGCTCGTCGTTATGCTCGCATTGAAGACGCTCGTACCGCCATGGATCGCGGTGACAAAATGTTCAGTGAGGGGGATTACGAGGGCGCTCTAGGTTCTTACAAGGCCGCCATTGACGCCCTTCCCAATGCCCCTCTGACTCGCGACTGGCTTGATTTGGCGCAGCTAAAACATGCCGATTGCAGCGTGGTTGTCGCTCGTGAGAAAGCCAAAATTGGCAAATATGACGAGGCGCGCCAGCTTCTCGAAGCCGCGATGCTTTCCGTTCCGGGGCACAAAGATGCCGCGTTGTTTCTCCGGCAGTTGGAGGATCCTGACCGTTGGCCGCCTGCCTTGACTGCTCAACATGTTGAGAATGTGGATAAAGTTCAGAAGGGATTGCTGCTCAGTAACAGTGCGGTTGAACTGGGCAAGTATGATGAGGCGATTACAGCCTATCAGGATGTCCTGCGCACGGACCCTTATAACAGTGCCGCTCGTCGTGGAATGGAGAATGCGGAGCGCAAGCGCATGGAGTATTTCAAGGCCGCTTATGATCACCAGCGTGCCAAAATGCTGGCGCAAGTTGACGAAGCTTGGGAGGACAAAGTTCCTGTGCAGGGGGCTGCAGTTACTTTTGATTATGGCATCGGTCGCAGTCCTGGAGCATATCTCACCGAGAAGATGAACAAAATCATATTCCCGACCGTTCAATTTCAAGGGGCTACCATTGATGAGGCTATCGAGTATCTGCGAGTCAAAAGTCGAGACCTTGACACGTTTACAGATGCCTCTGGAGTTAAGGGGGTGAATATAATTCTGCGAACAGGAGATGCTCCTAGCAATGCTTCCATTAGTTTAGATCTGAAGGACGTTCCTATGTCCGAGGCGCTTCGTTACATTACAGAATTGGCGCAGATGAAATACAAAGTTGAAGCGCATGCTGTTCTTGTGGTTCCCCTCTCCGAAGACGCTAATCAGCAGTACACTCGCACTTATCGTGTTCCGCCTGATTTCTTAAGTGCTGGCGGAGGCGATGTGGGTGGGGGGGCTGCGCCTGCTCCTGCCGCTGACCCTTTTGCTGCGGGGGGAGGGGGCGCCGCTGCTGGTGGCAGTGGGCTGATCACAAAAAAATCTGCCAAGCAGATTCTGGAAGCTCAAGGCATCACTTTTCCTGAGGGATCTTCTGCAAGTTTCAACCCCGCAACCTCGCAACTCATGGTTCGTAATACTCAGCCTAATCTGGATGTGGTTGAGGCATTTGTTGAAAGTTTGATCAACCAAGGACCCAAAATGGTGGTGATCACATCTAAATTTGTTGAAGTGACACAGAAAAACACTGAAGAGCTTGGCTTTGATTGGTTACTCGGCGGTGTGGGCACTAACGGGAATAACGTCTTTTTGGGCGGAGGTAATGCGGGTAGCGGCAATGCTTTCAATGCGACTAATTACCCATTCCAGACAACTGCAACCACAGCTCCTGTTCTTGTAAATGGGGCTGTAGTATTTCCTGCACTCCCCGTCTCTGGTGCTTTTGCTGGTGGCTTGCCTTCTGGAATTGCTTCAACGCTAACTTCGCAGATGCCTGGCGGAGCCGCAGCCCTACCAGTAGGTGGTGGCCCAATTAGTTCTGGGCTTAGATCTGGCAATTATGCAATCAGCAACAATAGCATCGATAACCTGCTTAGTACAGGATCAACTACGGGTGTTTCAAATGTTGCGCCTGGTATCTTTTCAGCAGCAGGCATTTTCACGGATCCACAATTTCAGACTGTTATTCGAGGTCTTAGCCAGAAAAAAGGTGTCGACTTGATGAGTGCGCCTAGTGTAACCACTAAAAGTGGAACCCGAGCCACAATGGAAGTTACTCGTGAGTTCATTTATCCAACAGAGTTTGACCCACCTCAATTACCTCAAGGCGGCGGCGGCAATCTCCAGCTTGGTGGTGGTGGTGGACAGCAAATCGCAACGCCAACAACTCCCACAGCATTCGAAATGCGCCGAACGGGTGTGATATTGGAGGCCGAACCTACAGTCGGCGCTGACGGGAACACTATCGAACTGACTTTGGCACCTGAAGTTGTCGAGTTCGACGGGTTCATTAATTACGGTTCCCCTATCTTATCTCCTTCGAGTCAGACGGTATTGCCGATCCAACTTGGTGGGGTGGCTGCGGGGGTGGCCGCTACTACTGGTTATATTCCAATTAGTCAGCCCGAACGCTTGATTACCCCTAACGTTATTAATCAGCCTGTGTTCTCGGTTCGCAAGGTTAGCACTGGGGTTTCCATTTGGGATGGGCAGACGGTGGCACTTGGCGGATTGATTCGTGAAGATGTGCAGGACGTTGAGGATAAGATACCAGTGATCGGTGATCTTCCGTTTATCGGGCGCTTTTTCAGGTCGGAATCTGAGCAGCATTTTAAGCGTAACCTGATGATTTTTGTCACAGCGCATTTGATTGACCCTTCTGGTCAAAGAGTGAAGAATAATCAGCCTGTGGCACCGGCAGTCGGAGGTACTGTTCCTGGTAATCCCCTCTTGCCAGCCGTGGCCCCATGATCACTTTAAGGGTGTCCAATTAAGAAATCTAAGGCAGGTGATTCAATCACCTGCCTTTTTCTTTTCTGTGTTCCAAGCAAACATATAATGAATATTTGGATAGTTACAGGTGGCATGGGTTGTGGTAAAAGCGCTCTAATTTCAAAGCTTAGAGGTGTGAATACTGGGCTTTCGATACTTATTTTTTCCGCCGATGAAGCCGTGGCGCTTGTTCTGCAACGTCAGGATATATTAGCGTCGCTCAGGGATATGTTTGGCCCTAATGCCGCGAATGCAGAAGGGCCTTGTCGTGGGTGGTTGCGCGCTGAAGTCCTTTCGGTGCCAGAAAAAAGGATCAAACTGGAGAAGCTTCTGCACCCGCCAGTTCTTTCTCTGTTAGAGGCCGCTCGTGAGCGTGCTCGGGAGGCGGGCTGCAATCTTTTCCTTGCGGAAGTCCCCCTGCACTATGAGATTGGCTCCACAGTTTCAGCAGACTTCGTCATCGTGGTGGCTTCCAGCCGGTCGGTGCAGGTCAGGCGGATGATGGAAAAACGGGGACTCGATGAACACACTGTTCAAAAGTTCCTGCAGGCCCAATGGCCCATCGAAGCCAAGGTGGAAAGAGCGGACGCCGTCATTTGGAATGATGGCAGTCTGGCCTCTCTCGAAGCCCAGGTGCTGACGCTGGCAAGTCCACTCTTGCAAGCATGAATGACCAACCCATCGAATCCCCTGTCACGACCCCGGTTTCCGCTGTCGAAGAGAACGCGCCCGACGTCCGCGTGGCTCCTGCTGTCCTAGATCGCGGCAGCGCACGGCCTGAACCTGTGCAGATGCCAACTGCGGAGCCTCCAAAGACTGATGGCGCACAGGCACCTTTCCCGCAGGAAGTTTCAATTAACGACCTGCAAAACGCCACTCTCACCGAGCTGCTGGAACTGGCGGAAACCGTCTCCTTCCGTCTCAATGCCAGCCGCACCAAGCACCAGCTCATTTATGATTTGTGCTCGTGGATGGCCGAGCACAAAACACGCCTAAAAGTCGAAGGCGTTTTGGAGATCGGAGCCGACAACTTTGGCCTCATCCGTTATCCCAAATACAGCTTTGCCCCGCTGCCCGAGGATGTCTTTGTTCCTCTGTTCCTGGTCAGGAAATTCAACCTGCGTCCGAGCCAGCGTATCACTGGCTTTGCCAAGGCTCCCAAAGACAAAGACAAATACATCGCCATCGACCGCATCACCGAGGTTGAGGGCATGCCCATCGAGCAATGGGAGCCACCGGTGGATTTCGACAAACTGACCGCCACTTTCCCGAATCAGCGTATCATTCTCGAAACCGCTAAGCCCTGCGCCGTCAGCTCCCGTATTCTGGACATCATCGCGCCGCTCGGCAAAGGCCAGCGCGGCCTCATTTGTGCTCCGCCGCGCTCGGGCAAGACGATCATCCTCAAGGACATCGCCAAATCCATCGCTCTCAATCACAAGGAGATCACCCTGATCGTCCTGCTGCTTGATGAGCGCCCCGAAGAAGTCACGGATTTCGAGGAGACCGTGCAAGGCTGTGAGATTTACAGCTCCACCTTTGACGAAAGCCCCAAACGCCACAGCCAGGTGGCTGAGATCGTCCGTGAGCGCGCCTGCCGCCTCGTCGAGATGAAAAAAGATGTCGTCATCCTGCTGGACAGCATCACGCGTCTCGCGCGTGGCTACAATTCCATGCAGGGCGGCAAAGGGGCCGTCATGTCCGGTGGTGTCGGCACCAAGTCCCTGCAAAAGCCCAAGAAATTCTTCGGCGCCGCTCGCAATGTCGAGGAAGGCGGCAGCCTCACCATCATCGCCACCGCGCTCATCGAGACCGAGAGCCGCATGGACGAGGTTATTTTCGAGGAGTTCAAAGGCACCGGCAACATGGAGGCCACGCTGGATCGTGAAATCTCCGAGCGCCGCATCTTCCCGGCCTTGCATGTGCTCAAATCCGGCACGCGCCGTGACGACTTGCTCTATCACCCCGACGAGTTCCGTCGCATCACGCAGGTGCGCAAGCAGCTTGCCGCAGTCCCTGCGGTCGAGGCGCTCGAGACGCTTATTCGCAACATCAACCGCACCAGCAACAATGCGGAAATCCTTCTCATGGGGCTGAAATGATCACGCCAGCACCAGAACAGACGGACCACGAGTTCATCGACAACCCGGAGCATCTTGAGCAATGGACCGCGAAAATGCACCAGTGGCTGGCGGAAAGCCCGGACAAGCGTTGCTGCATTGACACCGAGGCCGACAGCCTGCATCACTACCATGAGAAGCTTTGCCTCTTGCAGGTGAACTGCGCCGGGCGTTTCGCTTTGATTGATCCGCTGGCGATTGCCGATGTTTCCCCGCTGCTGGAGCTGCTCGACGCGCACGAGCTGTGGTTCCACGGCGCTGATTACGATCTCACCATGCTACGCCGCAGCTACGGCTGGAGCCCCCGGGTAATCCGTGACACGCAAATCGCGGCCCGCCTTCTTGGCGCTCGCCAGTTCGGCCTTGCCGCCCTGGTGAAGAACAACTTCGACATTGAGCTCTGCAAAGCCTCCCAGAAGGCCGACTGGAGCCGTCGTCCGCTTCCGCCGAACATGCTTTCCTACGCCGTTGATGACGTGCGCTATCTGCTGCCGCTGGCGGACAATTTTGTCGCCCAATTGCGAGAGAAGGGTAGGGAAGACTGGTTTCATCAAAGCTGTCTAGATTTGCAGGAGGATGTCGCCGCGCGTGACAATGCCGCTCGTGAAGATCCCTGGCGTGTGCAGGGCTGTGGGCGCTTGCAGCCGCGTGGCCTGGCCCTTTTGAAGGCGATGTGGGAATGGCGTGAAGGCATCGCGAAGGAGCGGGACACGCCATGCTTCAAAATCATGTCGAATAAACAGATGGCCGCTTATGCCGAGCAATTCGAGGCCGGTCAGCCGCTGAATCCGCCCAACGGTTGGCGTCCACGTTGGAAAAAAGAGTTCCAGGACATCGTTGTTGCCGTCATGTCTTCTGATCCTTCTACATGGCCGGCGCGGCCGAAAAAGACCAAGGGGCGTCTCAGCGACACGCAGCGTGACCAGATCGACAAACTCTGCGCTCATCGCGAAAAAGTGGCGCTGGAGCTGGAGATCGAGCCATCGCTGCTCGGTTCACGCAGTACGATTGAAGAACTCGTCATCGAGGGAAATCCCGCCAATCATCTCATGAGCTGGCAGCACGACCTCATGGCGCGTGGTCTGGAGCAGGTGCTCAAGGCGGAGTAGCCTCCTGCGGCGCTATTTCTGCTTCAGCCAGTCTGGCAGCACGATCTCCGCGCTTTTCACCGGCATGGTGTCGCCCTTCCATGCGAAGCCTGCTTCCTCAAAGCTGGCCCGGTTTTCGCGCAGGAAGGCCAGCAGGCGATGTCCCATTCGTTTGTTCGGCGAATCATGCCGCACCGCAAAGGGTTGCACGGCCTTCGATTTGTCGGCGGGCAGCGGCACGGCTTCAAAATGCTCTGGGGCAGACTGGATGTTGATTCGGTAAACCACCGCCGCGTCGAGCGATCCCGTGCGCATCTGGTTCACCAAGAAGTCGCCCGTCGGCACTTGTGATGACGCGTTCTTGCTCACACTTTCCCACAGGTTCATCGACTTCAGTATCGAGCTCGTCAGAAAGCCCAGCGTGGACTGCTCAGCATTGCACAAACCCACGCGCAGCCCGGGTCGTGCCAGATCTGCCAGCGTGCGGATGCCCTGCGGGTTGCCCTTCGGCACGGCGATCACGATCTCCGCCTCCGTCAGCATCACCGCCTCTGGGAAGTGCTCAGCCACTGGCGGCACGAAGCACACGTCGCACGCATAATACACATCTGGGAACTTCGGGTTGCTGCTGTCGCCCATCGTCTTCATCGCCGCGCACAGGATGCCGCAGCCGTTGTAGGTCGTTGTCACGCTGATACCCTCCCGGCTGGCAAATTTTTGCAGCACCTTCTCGATCGCCGGGCGGTTTACGCCGCCGCTGTAGAGAATCAAATCAGGCCGCAAAGCCCATTGATCGCCCGGCACTGCCTTGAAGCCATGCTTCTCAAAGACCTTGGCACCTTTTTCAGGAGCTGACAGATAACGCGCAAAACGCATCGCCTCCGATGGTTGTCCGCACGCATCCAGCACCGCTGCGGTGGCAAACTCTTCGTGTTTTGCCAGCTCGGCTAGTAGCACTGCCTCCAGACCTGCAAACTGAGGCACTGTCGAATCCCACACAATCGCCGCATCCACCGCTCCCAGAGACAAATCCGCCGCGATCTCCGTCACCGTCGGCTTCATGACCGCTGCCTTGGCCGCCAGCGCGTCCCATTCGGCTCCGAGCAGTTTTTTCGTCACCCGTCCGATGCTGGCTGATTCAGGATTCGGCAGCGCCAGTTTGATGCCATCCGCTTTCAGCGATGCAAGGCTGTCAATTTTCTTGGGATTGCCCTTCGCCACTGCCAGCACGGGCTTTTGCTTCGCGAGCTGAAACTCCTCGCGTGTCACGCCCAGCTTCTTCGCATCCGCCAGCGCCCCGTCATCAGCGGCGATGAACAGATCACCCTGCTTCGCGATCCTGATCTGGCTCAGCAGCGTTCCCGTGCCGCCATATTGCAACCTTACCTCCGTCCCGGTCTCTTTCTGATACGCCAGCGCGATCTCCTCCACCGGCTTCTTCAGTCCTGCGGCGCAAAACACTGTGAGAGGCACGCTGCCACCCTGTTTCGGCTTCAAAGCCATCCAGGCGCCTCCGGCGAGCGCTCCCAGGCACAATACAACGGCAAATTTCTTCATCATGACAGACCATGAACGTGCCAGACCACCGCTGTCGCTCATTTTTTACGCGATCAGCTTCTCGATCACCTGCCCGCCGATTTGCGAGAGCTGTTTGAAGCGCCCGCCGTGGTAAAAGGTCAGCTTGTTGTCATCCAGGCCGAGCAGTCGCAGCAGCGTCACATGCACATCACGCACATGGTGGACCTCCTCAATGGCCTCCATGCCGCGATCATCGGTGGAACCGATAGTATGCCCCGCCTTCACGCCGCCACCAGCGAACCAGATCGTCATCGCCTTCGGGTTGTGATCGCGTCCATACGCCGTACCGCCACGCACGCCATTGTCCGGCGTGCGGCCAAACTCACCGCACCAGACGATCAGCGTATCCTCCAGCAGCCCACGTTGCTTCAAATCCGCGATCAACGCCGCGATGGGCTGGTCCACCTGGCGGATGAGATTGCCGTGGGCACGCTCGATGTAGTCGTGGCTGTCCCAAGTGCCCGCGTAGAGCTGCACGAAGCGCACACCTTTCTCGACGAGCTTCCTTGCCAGCAAACACTTCCGTCCAAAGGCATCCGTGGCGTCTGTTCCGATGCCATATTGCTCCTTCGTCTTCGCGTCCTCCTTTTCGAGATCAATCACCTCAGGCACCTGCATCTGCATGCGGAAAGCCAGTTCGTAGTTGTTCATGCGTGCCTTCAATTCGTCATGCCAAGGGTGATCCTCGGCATGTTTGGCGTTCAGTTTGCCCAGCAGGTCCAGATTCGCCCGCTGATGCTCCGGCGTGATGGCCTGTGGCGGTCGCAGATCGAGAATCGGTGAGCCTTTGGCGCGAAGCGCCGTGCCTTGAAACTGAGCGGGCAGGTAGCCATTCCCCCAGTTTGCGCTGCCGCCCTGTGGATAGCTGATCTCCGGCAGCACGATGAAGCCGGGCAGGTCTTGATTCACCGAGCCAAGCCCGTAATTCACCCACGAGCCAATCGCCGGATCACCGCCGAAGCGATTGCCGCAGTTCATCTGATACATCGCCGTCGGATGATTCACCGAATCGACCTGGCAGCCGCGATAAAAGCACAACTCGTCTGCCACTTTGCTCAAATGCTGCCAGGGCTCGCTCATCCACGCGCCGCTTTGCCCGTGTTGAGCAAACTTGAACGGCGACTTCACATAGTAGCGCTTTCCGCTCTCCATCGCCGACTTCATCTTCCCTTCACGCGTGAACTCCTTCAGATGCAGCTTCTCCAGCATCGGTTTAGGATCAAAGCAGTCGATGTGGCTCGGACCGCCCTCCATCATGAGGAAAATGCAGTTCTTCGCCTTCGCCGGAATCTGCTGAGGCTTCGGTGCCAGCGGTCCCTTCGCTTCCGCCGCCAACAGTGAAGTCAAAGCCACACTGCCGAGCGAAGGGCCCAGCCCATACACAAACTCACGCCGTGTCGGCGCATGAAAAGCCCGCGAACCGGCACAAGGGAAGAAGGAAGTGTTCATGGCTCAGTAGAGATAAGAAAATTCGTTCGAGTTCAGCAGCACGAGGCACACATCCGCCAGGGCACGAGTTCGTGCATCGACATCCGCAGGTTGGAGATCGGGAACAAACTCGGTGTATCCGGGAAGCTTCTCCTGGAACGAAAACTTCTCGCCCGTGTTCTCTTCCACGGCGTCACGTTTCACGGTGAGGGGAGGTTCGGACGTGGTGAAGGTCAGTTTGGCCTGCTTGACCTCCATTTGCCTCCAATGGGCCTCACAGGCCGCTTTTTCATCCGCCGAAGGCTTTCGCCCATAGGTGAGTTTAAACACGCGGGTGATGACATCGTTCGGTTGTTCCTTCAAAACACGATTCGCCAGCGCCAGGGCGCGATCATAACTGCCCTGACCGTTGAAGAGACTGAAGACCTGCGGCGTCACCGTTGAGACTTCACGCGCCTCACACGAAAAATCCGGCGCAGGCTCGTTGAATACCTCCATGAACGGATCGCGCAGGCCGCGAATCTTCAGCGCATACAAGCTGCGGCGATGACGCTGCTGCGGCAGCGCGTTCGGCACCCACGCGGACGCAAATGTGCCCATGACCTGACGCGGTTGCATCGCCACCTCGATGTTGATCTGCGGTCGATTCGGAATGCCGCCGAGCGTCGGATTCAACTCGCCTGTGATGCTCAGCATCGCATCGCGCATCTCTTCCGCCATCAAGCGGCGGGGCTTGAAGGTGGCGTAGGACAAGTTTTCCAACTCGTTTTCCCCGGAACGAGTTGGAAAACTCGTCCTACGATAAGCCTCGCTCATCATGATCACGCGATGCATCTCCTTGAGGCTCCATTTCTTCTCCACGAGCGTTGCAGCCAGCCAGTCGAGCAAATCGGGATGCGTGGGCTTCTTACCGGTGCTGCCGAAGTTGTTTGGATTGCCCGCGATGGCCTGACCGAAGTGCCAGAGCCAGAGGCGGTTCACGATGGTGCGTGTGGTGAGCGGGTTGTCTTTGCTGGCGATCCACTTGGCGAGCGAGGTTCGACGACCTTCGACGGCCTCGGGGAACTCGATGCTGCCGAGCACGGACAGCACACCGGGTTTGACGGCCTTCGTCGGCGAGAATGGATCACCACCTCCGAGAATGGCAGTTTGTTCGAGCTCGCCTTCGGTCATGCGGTTCTGCGGCATGCGCATGGGCTGGTTCACCGATTTGAGTTCAGGCGTGCGGCCATTGTACACGCTGAAGGCAAAAGGCTCGTAGCGCTCCATCTCCCAGCGCAGCCGCTCCAGCCCTTTGCGGGCCACGCGTTCGTTGCCGAAGTCCTCGGGCTCAAAGCCGACGAGTTTCGGCGGATACTGGTCCTCGGCCACGTCTTGTTTGGTCAGGATCTGACGCGCACCGCCAAACACATCAGAGAAGGCCCGTTTGGCTTTCTTGCCACCGCCTTTTTGCGCTTGGGCCACGGCAGCGTTCCACTTGGTGGGATCGAGCTTTTTGTCAGCGAACCACTTCTGCGCATTGGCGAGCAGTTTGGCATCGAGCCGCTCCAAGACGGCCATGTGCTCGGCGCGGCGGGTTTCGAGATGTTTTCTCTCGTCGAAGCCGGTGGTGTTCTCCTCCTTCAAAAACGGCGCGGGCCGCTCGGCGAGCTGAGTGGTGCTGAAGCATGCCTGCATGGCGTAATAATCGTGCGTCGGCACCGGATCGAACTTGTGATCATGGCAGCGCGCGCATTGCAGCGAGTGCGCCAGGAAGGTTTCGCCGACAGAATTTGTCACATCATCGAGAAACCGCTGCCGCGCGACCTTCGCCACCTCCATGCCCGTGAGTTCCCAAGGCCCCATGCGGAGGAAACCCACCGCCATGAGCATTTCGGGTTCATTGGGCTTCAACTCGTCACCGGCGATCTGCTCCTTGATGAACTGATCATACGGTTTGTCCGCATTGAAGCTGCGCACGACGTAATCGCGGTAGCGCCAGGCATTGCCGCGCTCGTAGTCGTTCGCAAAGCCGCTGCTGTCCGCGTAGCGTACGACATCCAGCCAGTGGCGGGCCATGCGCTCGCCGTAGTGGGGGCTTTCCAAGAGACGCTCAATCAGCTTCGCATAGGTTGCATCACTCCCATTCGTCCTATCCATCTCATCCACAAATTCTACCACCTCCTCCGGAGTCGGTGGCAGGCCAAGAAGATCGAACGTGGCCCTCCGAATGAAAGTGCGCGCGTCTGCCGCTGGCGCAGGATCTTTGACCGCCAACAGCGCATCCACCGGTTGCACTGAGGCCTGGGCACTGAGCACTGGTTTCCGCACGGGTTGATACCCCCATAGCGCCTCCGACTTGTAGCGCCTGTTCGCCCACTCCGGCGACAGCGCGCCCGTTACTTTCACGGTGATTCCATCCTCAGCACTCCACTTCTCCGCGCTGGCTTTGGCGATGGCGCTTCGCTTCGCCTCATCCGGCCATGCTGCACCGGCGGTTATCCAGTCTTTGATCCAGACGATCTGCTCGGGCTTGAGTTTGTCGGCTTCCTTCGGCGGCATGGGCTCCCAGTCATCGTGAGTGCGCGTGGAGGCGAGGTAGAGCGGGCTTTTCTCGGGCTTGCCGGGCACGAGAGCTTTCGTTTCACTCTCACCGCCTTTGATCGCGCTTTCGAGCGTGCGCATGTCGTAGCCGCCTTTGATCTTCTTTTCGTCGTTCCCGTGGCAGGCGAGGCATTTCTCCTGAAACAAAGGCCACACGCGGCGCACGAACAGGGCCTCCGCATCCTCCGCATGGGCTGAGGAAACGAGCAGGAATGAAATCAGAACATGCTTGCGGATCATATCTGACATGTGAACGCGGCAAATGCCGTTTCATTGCGCCCACTTCACTCTGTCGCTGGTCTCCGGACCTGGCCCAGTGAGTGAAAAATTTCACACATTTCCTGCCACGGCTTTGCATAGTAGCCCTCATAGTTCCGACCGGCCTTGAGCGTCTTGTAAAACGAGACGTTGTCATCGTGCTGCGGCGTTTCGGAGTTCAGCTCGATGATGAGCAGGTCAGCACTGAATCCGGCGAGAACATCCGGCCTGGCATTGGCGAGGATTTCATCGACGGCGAGGCGGTTCCGGCCTGCGGGGAGCGGCATGTTCTTGTGCGCGTCGTCGTAGCCGGGGTATTCACCGCGCTTCGTGTTCGCATAGTCCCAGGCAACGACGATGAGGTCATAGACGATGGGTTTGGTCTGCTCGTTGCGCAGTGAAATCCACTTCCGCAAGGTATCGCGGCCAAAGCCACGATCCTGCCAGTCCTTGTTCGTCAAACCATGGCAAAAGCCGCTCCAGGTGTCCTCGACAGCGGCGGTGAACGGCGCATCGAGCGGCTCGTCCGGCTGCAAACCGACGCGGATCATGCCTTTCGGAAACTGCTTCGCCATCGCGGCCAAGGCGTCGCCCTGATCACGCTTGGGCAGCACGTCATAGATGGCGATGCGTTCGGCATGGATCTCCGCTTTAAAAAACGTGAGCAGTTCCTCAAGCTCCGCCGCAGTGAAGACGGGCGTCGTGGCCTTGTCATACATCTTGAGTACCAGCGCGGGAACGATCTCCACCGAAGCGGGGCAGGCTTTGCGCCAGTCACGGAAGATGCGTTTCGTCTCGGCAACGGGCAGTTCGTCATGATGAATGAGGTAAAGCTGGTTCGGATTCGCCTGCTGAATGAGCATCCGCGCGGCGTTGGTGATCTCGGCAGATGTCGGTGCTTCCGGCGGCGCGAAGCTGGTGCCCCAGTAGCCAAGCTTGGGCGCCGCCAGCGATGCATTCAGCCAGAACGAGCGCTCCAACTTCGCGAGATCATGACCACTCGACGCTGATACGAGTGAAAGCAGGGCGACGAGCCAGAGATGGAGCTTCTTCGTCATTCTGCGCAGCGATCACACCAGCATCTGCTTGATCACATGGCCTTCCACATTTGTGAGGCGGCGCTGGAAGCCGTTGTGCTCGAAGGTGAGGCGTTCGTGGTCGAGGCCGAGCAGGTGGAGGATGGTGGCGTTGAAGTCGTAGAGCGGATGGATGTCCTTCACGGCTTTCTGGCCGAGTTCGTCGCATTCGCCGTGGCTGACACCGGGCTTCACGCCAGCGCCGGTCATCCAGCAGGTGAAGCCGTCGGGGTTGTGATCGCGGCCTTTGGCTCCTTTTTGGAAGAAAGGCATGCGGCCGAACTCGGTACACCAGACAACGAGCGTGTCTTGAAGCAGTCCGCGTTGTTTGAGGTCGCGGATCAGCGCGGCTGCGGGTTGGTCGAGGATCGAAGCATGAACGTCATACTGCGCTTTGAGGTCGCTGTGGCCGTCCCAGTTGAGCTTGCCGCCGCTGGCATACGCGCCATTGAAAAGCTGCACGCAGCGCACGCCTCGCTCGATGAGGCGTCGAGCGAGGATGCAGTTCTTAGCGAAGGCTGCCTTGTCGGCGTTTTGCGTGTCGTCAGCACCATACAGTTTCAAGATGTGAGCGGGCTCGGTGCTGAGGTCGTTGATCTCCGGAACGCTGAGCTGCATGCGCGCAGCGAGTTCGTAACTGGCAATGCGTGCGGCGAGCTTTCCATCACCCGGATTCGCCTCCAGATGTCGCGCGTTCATCTTTTGCAATAGCGAGCGTGCGGCTTGGTCGGCGCTGGCGGAGACTCCGGGCGCGGAAAGATGCCTCACTGGGTTCTTGGAACTCATTGTTGTGCCTTGGAAGGCGGCGGGCAGGAAACCTGGCCCCCAATTGTTCGCGCCATTCTGCGGCACGCCACGCGGATCGGGAATGGCGACGTAGGAGGGTAGATCTTGGTTCTCGCTGCCGAGCGCATACGTCGTCCAGGCACCGAGACTTGGGAATCCATCAAGCACGGAGCCGGTGGAGAGGAAATTTTCCGCCGGGCCATGCGTGTTTGATTTGCTCGTGAGCGAATGCACAAATGCGAGGTCATCCGTCAGCTCCGCGAGATGCGGAATCATGTCGCTCACCCACTTGCCAGTTTGGCCACGAGGTCGGAAGGCATACTGCGGTCGTGCGAGATTGCCCGCAGGGCCTTGAAAGGTCACCGCCGGGCCGCCGGGCAAAGGTTTGTCGTCCCATTTGATGAGTTCGGGTTTGTAATCCCACGTCTCAAGCTGGCTCACGGCACCGGCGCAGAAGATGACGACGACGTTTTTCGCCTTCGCCGGAAAATGCGGCTGTCTCGGTGCATAAGGTCGCGCGGGGTCGATGAGCATGCCGTCCGCCGCCAGCAGCCTCGTCAGCGCGATGGATCCGAGCGCCGTGGCGCTCTGCGTGAGGAAGCCACGCCGGTCGAGCAAGTGGCGGCCAGCCGTGGAGAGATGTTCGTTGAGCGGGGTCATGGAAGCGTCGTCATGTAATCTCCACGCGGCGGGCGCATTTTACGAAGTTTCTTCGTCCAGCACCGCCAGCTCCCGCAGCACGGCGGTGGCATAGGTTCCGCGCGGCAGATCGAACCTCATTTGCAGATCGCCACCTTCCAAAATCACGAACTCCGGATTGATCGGGCGCAGCCGCATCACCCGCCGTTCCTGGCGCAGCCCGGCGGCTTCGAGCCCGGCGGTGAGTTCGGGAAAACGAGCCATCACCTCCAGCTCCAGCTCACGGACCTCGCCCGCGCTGTGCACCTCTCCGCAACCCCAGAGTGGCGCGGTGATCTCCACCTTTCCATCGGCGAAGCGCTGCATCTCGTCGCCCCGCTGATTTTCGATAAGAAGCAGCGTGCCGTTGTCAGGAAAGCCAAACACCTCGCCCGGCAGCGCCTTGTCCCAAAGGCCGCGCGCCATGCGCTCCGCCACCACGGCATTGAAAAGATGGCTGCGCACGGCGGAAAGCAGCAACCCGCGCAGCAGGCGGTCCCCCGGAGTGAATTCACCGCGAAACATCGCCAGCGCCTTCTCCATATTGCGGCCTTCATTCCCGAAGCGCTGGCTGCCAAACACATTCGGCACGCCGACACTCACAATCTGCTCCCACCTAGCCGCCGCATCAAAGTCAGGCTCACGCAGCCGGATGGTGAAGCGATTGCCAAAATGGATGCCGCGTCGCAGCTTTCGCGTGTTTCGCGTGATACGCAGCACACGCAGACCTTCCGATTCCAGCGCCGCTGGTTCCGGCGAAGGCTGCCCCGGCATGTGCAGGCTGAACCACTGACGCGTCACCGCATGCCGATCCTTCAGGCCACAGTGACTCACCAAGCGTCGTCGCAATCCGAGCGCATCTGCCAGTCGCCCACCGGCCGTGTTGCTATCCAGATCCCGTTTTTCTACCCACACCAAGCAATGCTCGCCCACGCCCGAAGGCTCAAAGCCCAGCAACTCCTCCACGACGAAGTCTTCCGGCTGCGCTTTGAATCGAGCGCTGCCAAGCGGGCCACCGTGCAGGTAGGGCGGTTCCAATGAGTCGATTTCCATGAAGACTCACCCTATCTCCACTCATGCGGTCCGGCCAATGACGGATGCAACTACGGCACAAAAAGAAACTCGTTGGAATTGAACAGCGCACGGCAAAGCGTGGCGATGCCGTGCTGGCGTACGATGGGCTGGGTTTCGTCGAGTTCTTCGCGTGTGGGTTCGCGGCTGAGGGCGAGTTGGTAAGCATGCGCGATTTGTTTGGCAATGTCGCCTCCAACTTCCTTTTTTACGCGTGATGCGAAGGCATCGGCCTGTGCCAGGGTGAAGAGGCTGTTGAAGAGGTTGAGGGCTTGAATCGGCGTCGTGCTGGCGCGGCGGATGGCGGTGCTTTGACCGGCGTCAGGACAGTCGAAGGCACCGAAGACGGTTTCAGGCTCGCGGCGGACTTTGTGGGCGTAGATCATGCGGCGCTGGTTGTCGGGCGTGAAGGTTTCGATGGGGTCGAAGCCGCTGAGGCCACCGCGTTGATCGAAGAGATTGAAGCCGCGGCCATGCATGTTGAGATTGAGCTGGCCGCTGACGACGAGCATCGAGTCGCGGATGGATTCGGCTTCGAGACGGCGGGAGGGGAAGCGCCAGAGGAGGCGGACGTCGGCGTCTTTTGCAGCGGCGTCAGACGAATCTGACATGTCGGACGACTGACGGTAAACGGCGCTCATCACGATTAACCGATGCATCCTCTTCACGCTCCAACCACTGCGGATGAATTCGGCGGCGAGCCAGTCGAGCAGCTCAGGATGGCTGGGCTTCATACCCAAATGACCGAAATCGCTGGGCGTGGGCACAAGGCCGGTGCCGAAGTGGCCCTGCCAGATGCGGTTCACCATCACGCGGGCGGTGAGCGGGTTTTGCGGACTCGCAATCCACTCGGCGAGAGCTTGGCGACGTTGTTGCTCGGCAGATTCCTTGGGCAGTTTCAAATCACCGAGCGCGGTAAGCACGGCGGGTGTGACAGGCTCCTTCGGTTGCTCGGGATCGCCGCGATTGAGCAAGTGAATGTCATCGGGCGTGCGGAAGGTGCCGGCGAAGACTTTTTGCGCGTTCTCAGCGGCTCTGATCTTGGCTTCGATGTCGGCTTTTTCCTGGATGAGTGGCTTCGCGCGTTTGGTCTCGTCGGGGCTGAGGCCGGTGAGGTTAGGCTTCGCGAGCTTTTTGTTCTTCGGGTCAAATTTTTGCCGGTCACTTGCATCGGCGACGGTGTGCCACTGGCCTGCGCTGTCGCCGATTTCGATTTGGTAGTCGATGGCGAGACGGTCAGTGAATTTGCCTTCGCGATCACGGCCCCAGACGACGCGCTCGATGGTTTGCTCCTGATTGAACTCCAGTTCGACCCAGCCTTTGCCTTTTTCGGCGGCCATCCAACTGCGCCCGTTGCCGTAACGACCGTCGTTGATGAATCGCAGTTCGTGGCGTTCGGCCACGCCGATGTCGCCACCAGATTTGCGCTGCGTGCCTGCGGTGGCGAGCGCGACGTTCTCACCGCCGGTGTTGAAGACTTCGAGTTCGTCGATGCAGGGCTCCAGGTTGTTCGTGGTCTTGATGGTGAAGCGCACACGTTTGGCCTTTATCGACGCAAAACGATCCGCGTTTTCACGCGCGTTGATCATGGGGCGCTCGGCACCGGATTTCACCAAGGGAACGAAGCGGGCGAGTTCTTTGTCGATCTCGGCGAGGCGTGGCTGGAGACGTTTGGCTTCTGCGCGTGCGGCCTCGGCCTCCGGAGTGCGCAGATCACGATCACCGTACTCGACTCCGGCGACGAAGGCCTGCATCGCGTAGTAGTCTTTGGCAGAGATGGGATCGAATTTGTGATCGTGGCAGCGCGCGCAGCCGATGCTGAGGCCGAGGAAGGTCTGGCCGATGTTCACGACGATCTCGTCGATGGAATCCTGCCGTGCGAGACGCTTCGACGGCTCATCTTTGCCGATCTGACCTGGCAGCAACACGGAGGCGGTGACGAGGAAACCTGTAGCGGCGTCCTGGCCCATCGCATCGCCGACGAGCTGCTCTTTGATGAAGCGATCATAGGGCGTGTCGTTGTTGAAGGCGCGGATGACGTAGTCGCGGTAGGGCCAGGCATTCGGGCGCTCGGTGTTCACCTCAAAGCCATGCGTGTCTGCGTAGCGGACGACATCCAGCCAGTGCTGCGCCCAGCGTTCGCCGTAGCGCGGTGATGCCAGCAGGCGCTCGACGACAGCAGCGTGGTCTTTGTTCTTCAAAAACTCGGCGACTTCCTCGGGTGTGGGTGGTAGTCCAATGAGGTCGAAAGTGACGCGGCGCAGCCAAGTAACAGGATCGGCGTCACGGGAGCGGTGGAGGCCATTCTCTTTGAGTTTCGAATCAATGAACGCATCAATCTCTCCACCCTTCGCTCTTTGCCCTTCGCTTCTCAGCGGCTTGAAGCTCCAGTGATCTCGGCGGTCTTCGAGTTTCGCGAGATCGACGCCATCGGGCCACACGGCGCCTTCGTTGACCCATCGTGTGAGTGTTTCGACCTCGACGGCAGCCAGTTTGCCCTTCGGAGGCATGAGTTCGTCCTCGTCATCGGTGGTGACGAAGTGAATGAGCGGGCTGTCTTTGGCTTTGCTGGCGATGATGTCCGGCGCGTGCTTGTCACCGCCTTTGAAGGCTTCGGATTTGATGTCGAGGCGGAGACCGGACTTCTGTTTTTTCTCGCCGTGGCACTCGTAGCAGTGCTTTTGGAAGATGGGTCGCACATCACGCACAAAGTCGATGGGCGCGGCGATGGCGGAGGAGGTGAGAAGGAAGCAGAGGAACCTCATGAATCGTGATCAGCGGTAAGGATTGCCGGCGGCGTGGAGGGCGCGAATTTCATCATCGCTCATGGCGCGGCCGAGGAGGAGCAGTTCATCCACGCGGCCGCTGAGTTTGCGGTCGTTGCGGTTCCAGTTGCCGATTTGCGCGGGTCCGAGCCTTGCCGGATGCGCGACTTCAAAGCGGACTTCCTTGTCGAACCTGCCGTTGAGGTAAAAGCGCACAGTTCTGGCCTGAGAATCATACACGGAGGCGAGGTGGACCCAGCGGCCTTGCTCGGGGAGCACGGGCGTGAGTGAGTCCGCCTCATACTGCTGGCCGGATCCTGGGGCGAGGGTGTTGGCACGGAGCGCGAGGCGCATGGTGGCATGGTGTGTGACCATCCAGTGAGCCTGGCCTAGATTGCTGGAATCCCAGCCATCGGTGTGCAGCAGCGACTGGTAGGGCGCGCCCAGGCGGTCCAGCCGAACCCAGGCGGCGAGCGTAAGCTGGGGCCAGGCACGGTCGCCGCCGACATCGAGTTTTAAATGATCACCGACATGCACGAACTCCGGCGCGTGAGAGCCGGGCCAGCGGCCTTGGACGCGGTGGTAAACGCCCGGCAATTCAACAGCGGACTCGAAATCGAGCAGCGCGATGAGCGCGGGATCGCTCTTCAATTTCGCCAGTGCTGCATCCGACTGCCCACGTTGCCCAGCGGCGAGACCGGCGGTGAGGCCAGGCATCTCATCCGGCTGGATGAAGGCGGAAGAGCGCAGTTCGCGTGAGGTGCTGGTGCCTTGATCAAAAGTCACGGCATCGCCAGTGCGCAGGCTTTGCTTCGACTGTGCGCCGGAGGCTTTGGCGATGACTTCGCCCTGAAATACATGAACTTCAGCAGCGCCGCTGGAGGGAACATCGACGCCGAAACGCGTGCCGAGGTCCACGGCATCGCCCGTGGGTGTGATGACCGTAAAACCTTTCGCCGCAGGAGGCACATCGGCGGCGAGACGTCCGCGCTTCATGTGCAGACGCTGAGCGGATTCGAAGTGGAATGCCGCTGGAGCTTCGATGACGATGCGTGCGCCGCGTGCGGTGACGAGAGCCACGGAACCTCCTTTGATCTCGTGCGATTCGCCGCGCAAAGCCGATCCATCGGCCATTTCGACGACCCCGGCGGCTTTTTCCACGGTGGCAAAGGCGCGACGCGAGTCCTGCCACCACCAACCGCCCAACAGCAGCGCCACACTGGCCGCTGCGGCGATCCAGCGAGGTGAGGCCGGGCGCCACTTGGTTTGGCGGATTACCGGCGCTTCATTTTTCGTCCAGCCAGCGGCCATCGCGGCAAGTGCGGAGTCCACGTTCAGGATTTCGGCATACTCGCGCCGCGCATCGGCATCTGCCAGCAGCAGCGCATTGAGCTGCTGCATCTCCGGCGCGGTGATGGAGCCGTCGAGGTAGGCTTCGATCAGTTGCGTGCTCATGACGCCACCTCCTGGGTCAAAGCGCGGCGGATGCACTCCAGCAGCAGCTTTCTCATGCGGTGCAGCCATTGATAAAAACCCGCGACCGTGCGCCCGCTGCCCTGCGCCACTTCATGGATGCGCGACTCGGCCTGATACGCCTGCATCAGCAGCTCGCGCTGATCACCGGGCACTTTTTTCATGCAATGCTCCAAAGCCTCGCGCTGCTGCTCCAGGCGCGGCTCATCAGCAGTGGTTTCTTCAGCGATCTTGGTGATGACCTCTTCATCAAGCACCAAGCGGTCACGTCCGCGATCCCGCAGCCACGCCAGCACTTCAAAACGAGCCACGCCGAAGGCCCAGGCTTTGAAGTCTGCGCCATCGCGGAACGAATCAAACTTCTCCCACAGCACCACGCTGATCTCCTGCATCACATCATCCGCGTCCGCCCGCGCGGGCACCAGCCGCCGCACATGGGCGCGGACGGCCGGCTCATGCGCGGTGAAGCTGCGCAGGAAGCGGTGATGGCGTTCGGTTTCGGCGGGCGACATGGGTGATCGAAGAGTTATCTCCACGAGACAGGACAATTTTACGAACCATCTCGATTTGATCGCGCGGGGGCATTCGCGGCCACTGGCGAACTTTTTGCTTCCCGATTGGTTAAGAAAGGCTTATTATCAGTAAGTTACGCCTTTTCGCACTCTCCGCATGCCGCCCCTTGTCCTCCAGGAACGAATGTACGACCGCCGGGTCGGAGTCGCGCCATTGACGCAGTTGGACGACCTGCTGCGCGAACTCATCGCCAATGGCGGGCCGATGCCGAACGAGTACGCGCTCATGAATCGCACGCTGCGGCAGCTTGGTGATGCGGTGCGCGCGAAGGTGATCGCTCGCGATGATGTGCTGGCCTACGCGCAGGACATCACCCACAGGCATCTCGAAGGGACGATGCAGGCGCGGGCGCTGGGAAAAAAATTTGGCTACAGCGGCGACTTTGAGATGATTGAAGCGATCTACACGCTGCAAACGGCCCAGGAGCCGCACCTGCGCCGCTGGGATCTGTATTTCCACTCGCAGGCGGCGCCGAACGCGGTGCGCAATCGCAAGGCCTACTTCCATCAACTGCTGAACTCGCACACGGCGGGCCGTGCCAAGGCACCGCTACAGGTGTTGAACGTCGCCAGCGGTCCGGCACGGGATGTGCGCGAGTGGGTGCTGGACAACCCTGAGCGCGAGGTGCTGTTCGACTGCGTGGACGCGGAAATTCATGCGGTCGAGCGTGCGAAAAGGCTCTGCGCGCCGTTTGCGAGCCGGATGGAGTTTTATCATCGCAATGTGCTGCGTTTCCTGCCCGCGAAGGGCTACGAACTCGTCTGGTCGGCGGGGCTGTTCGATTACCTCACGGACCGCACCTTCGTGTATCTGCTGAAGGCGCTCATGGCCGTGACGAAACGGGGCGGGGAAGTGGTGGTGGGCAATTTTTCCGACTTCAATCCCAGCCGCGATTATATGGAGCTGCTGGGCGACTGGGTGCTGCAGCATCGCACGCGTGATCACCTGCGCGAACTGGCGCTCGAAGCGGGCGCGGCGGCGGATTCCATCGACGTGCAATGGGAGCCTGAGGGCGTGAATCTATTCCTGCACGTTCGGCGTTAAAGGCGTGCTTCACCTCAGACCCTGCGGCATTGCTTGAAACGCGGAGCAGGCAGGCTACAGCGCAGGGATGTTCCGTGTTTCCATTCTCCCGCTTGCTCTCCTCATGCTGCTTGGTGCCCCCCGCGTGGATGCGGAAACGGCTGACCGCATCGTCTTGATGGTGAGCGTGGATGGCCTGGCAAACTTCTACCTCGACGATCCCGTGGCGGAGATACCGATGCTGCGCCGCCTGGTCGCCGAGGGGTCGCGTGCTCAGGGCATGATCGCCTCGATGCCCACGGTCACCTGGCCCAACCACACCACGCTGGTCACGGGCGTGCATCCCGGAAAGCACGGGGTGCTTGGCAACAGCGTGCTGGATCGCACGAAGAATGAGATCGTGCCGCTGGTGGTCGATCCCCTCTTCAACAAGGACGAGATCGTGAAGGTGCCGACGATCTACGACCTCGCGAAGCAGGCGGGATTGAAGACGGCCGCGCTGATCTGGCCGGCGACTCGCGGGGCGCGCACGCTGGATTGGACCATCCCGGATGTGGGCACGCTGGCGCTGGTGAAGCAGTTCGCCACACCCTCGCTGCTGGAGGAGTTTACGGCGAAAGGCATCCCCTGGGGCATGCAGGAGGAGTGGTGGAACACTGAGCGCATCGCCGAGCGGGACCGCATGTTTGCGCAGATGGGGAAGCACCTGCTGGGCGTTCATCGCCCGCATCTGCTGCTCATGCATTTCGTGGAGCTCGATCACGCGCAACATCGGTTTGGTCCCCGCTCACCGCAGGCCTATGCCGCTTTGAAAAATCAGGACGCATGCGTGGGCGAGCTCTGGCAGGAACTGCAGCGCACGCATGGCGGTCGCGCGACGCTGGTGGTGGTGTCTGATCATGGCTTCATCTCCTATCGCCGGCGCATTCAGCCGAATGTGCTGCTGCGGCAGGAAGGATTGCTCACCGCGCTGGGGACGCGCATCACGGGCGGCAGTGTCCGCGCTTTGGCGCAGGGAGGCGCCTGTTTTGTCTATGTGCTGCGGGAGGAAGGCCGTGCGGCCCAGGTCGTGAAGCTCGCCGAGCAGTTCCGCCAACTGGAAGGTGTGGGAGCCGTGATCACACCGGGCGACTTCGCCGCCCATGGGCTGCCTGATCCAGCGAAGAACCCGCAGATGGCCGACCTCGTGCTGTCTGCGGCCAGCGGTTTCAATTTCGTGGACTCACCGGTGGGCGATGTGGTCGTGACGCCGTTGGATGAGGTGACCAAGGGCTCACACGGATCGGACGCCGCACATCCAGACATGCACGCGGCCTTCGTCGCCTGGGGCGTGGGCATCCAGGCAGGTGCTACATGCGGCACGGTCAGCAACACCTCCGTGGCACCGACGCTTGCCGCCTTGCTCGGCTTGAAGGTGGAAAACATGGACGGTCCCCTCTTGCAGCCGCTCTTGGAGGGCAAATAGGCAGCTTCTCTGACGCCAAGAGATCACTCAGGATCTCGGCAGCAGCGGCGGCGTGCGGATCATCAGGCACTGGCATGCGTATGTTGGGACATGTTGAGAGAGAATGCAACCGCTCCGCGCCCCTACTTCTCCAGCCGCTTCACCTTCACAGCGGAGACGACCCACTCGGCGGCCAGGGTGCCTAGGCCGATCATGCCGGGCTTCGTGGTGGCCCAACTCGGATACTGGCTAAGAGCGCTGGTGAGGCCGGTCCATTGGTAGAGCGGACGCGCATCAAGCATGGCGGTGACGGTCGCGCTCGAACCATCGAGGCGCACGGTCACTTCCAAGTCGTGCGCCTCGGTGTCGTTCACCTGTTTTCCCTCGACGGCTCCCGGCAGGTCCTTGCCAAACTTGCCGTTTACCATGGTGAGGCCGGTATAGACGCCGACGGAGCCACGGCGATCCATCTCGAACCCGCACATCCGGTCTGCGATGGGGAGCACAACGTGAAAAACATTTTTCGCATTACCCTGCCGCAGTCGCAGTCGCACCGTGTAGCTGGTGCCGGAGAAGTCGCCGATGAGGGGCAGCACTGCGCGTTGCACAGCCGGGCTGATCAGCTCGCCGTCTTTCAGGCTCCACCCCTGACCGGTTGTTTCCACCCCGGCAGGTGTGAGCGACGCGAGGTGGTCTTCCCATCCATCGGCATCCTTCGGCAGAGCTGGCTTGGGCGTTGGCGGGGGTGCCTTTTTCGCTGCGGGGCTGGCTACCGTCACGCTCATACTCGTTGAACTGCGGCGTGTGAATTTCCCGAGCGGCGGTTCCGTGAGGTTGAAGATAGAGACGCCGCCGTTCCGATCGGTGCTGGCGAGGCGCGTGCCGCGCGGGCTGAAGCTGAGCTTTAGCGAATCGGTTGGCGAGGGACGCATCTCCTCGATGAGGCTGTTGTCGGCCAGGCTCCACAGCCGCACGGTCAGATCCACCGAGCCGGTGGCGAGCACGGGCTCGGTAGGGTGGAAGGCAAGCGAGGTGATGGTGGCGTCGTGCGCGCGGAATTCGCGCAACACTTCGAGCGTCTCCGCGCTGCGGATGCGCACCCGCTTATTCTCGCCCCCTTCGGCAAAGGTGCGCCCGTCCGGCGACACGGCGAGCCTGTCCGCGCTGAATGGGTTGCGCACATCGCGCAGGACCCGCCCGGTCGCGGCATCCCACACGGAGATGTGTTCCTCCGCCGAGGCTGCGCCGCGGCTGCCTCGTGTCCAGATGCCGAGGATCCGATCAGCACCGATCCAACCGAGGTCTCGGAAAGTCGTGACCAAATTCCCGTCACACTGGCTGAGCCGCCGGCCCGTGGTGGTGTCGAAGACTTCCGCAGTCTTGTTTTGATCGAAATAAGCAAGGCGGCTGCCGTCTGCACTGAGGCGCAACTGCACGACGCCCGCCTTCGTCAGCACCGTTTGTTGCAGTGCGTAGCCATCCGCGGCTTTCCGGAAAATCGCCAAGTTTAATCCAGCGTTGGCGTGTTTGCCGAACACGGCGACCTCCCCTGCGGCGGCCGCCATGAACGCTCCGCGGCATTCCTCGGGCATCAACAGGGGCAGGTCGTTCCAGTGGCCATCGTCACCGAACCTCGCTGGCTTTTCCGAGGCGATGAAGACATCCTCCGCGCCCCAGAATACCGATGCATACCAGCTGGCAGTGGTCTTCGACTCCATCGACCGCGTGGCCAAAGCCCATGTGCGCGTGTCTGGACCACTGATGATGGCCTCGTCAGTGAGTGGGTGTATCGCCAGGCCTTCGATCCCACCATTGCCGCCCATAAGTGTCTGGAGTGTGATGCTGGTGGCCGTGTCCCACACGCGGGCCAGTCGGCGCCGGCCGGGCAGTTGCACCGTGCCGACCAGTCGTCGGCCATCCGCACTAATTGCCACGCGCACCTGCTGGAGGCTTTCGGTGAGGCGCTGCTCGAAAATGATCGCGCCATCGGAGAGCCTCTGCCCGCGCACGACTCCATCGCCGCAGCCGAGGTAAAGCACCGAGCCATCCGGCGAAAGCGCGGGGAAATGGCCACCTACCCGCAGGTCTGGCAGCGTCCTGATGAGTGCGCCGGTGATGCCGTCATGGACGCGGATGTTGCGACCAGACGGGACAATAACGTCGCCGCTTGGTGAGAACACCGCGCGCGTGGCGGCTTTCACAGTCCAGAGGGTTTTTCCGTTCGTTGCGTCGTGGACAACCAGTTCACCTACGGAATTGACGTCAAGTGTCTTCATGCCATCGGGACTGAAGCGCACCCACTCGACGTCTCTCGCATCCCACTCGACGAGTGCCTTGCCGGTGGCCGTTTCGTAGATCGCGATGCCACCTGTACTGAGCTTGCCCGCGATGATGCGGGTGCCGTCCGGTGAGAAATCCAGGGAGCGGCACCAAGACCCGCTGCGCTGCCGCTCCGTGCCTGGAAACTCAAACACACGCTGGCCGCTGAGCGCATCCACGAATACGAACGTGTTACCCTTCAGCGCCCCGGCGAAGACTCCCGGCATCTTCGGGTGCGCGGCAACGCCGATGAACCAATTGTCGTTCGGAAAGGTGAGGGCGGTCTGTGAATTCTCCGCCCGTGCGCGCAGGTAGCGCCAGTCGGTGTCGCGCAAATCCTCCGGCACGCTGCCGAGCGCCGTGAGCATCGCGAGGCTGTCGAACTCCTGATACGCCGCCTCGGCAAGCGAGGTCTGCGAGCGCGCCAGCGCTTTGCTGGTTTCTGCCTCTCTTTGAACGGCGACGGCTTCGGCCTGCGTCGCCCGCTGCTCTTTGGCCTGCAGATTGAAAACGAACCACACGCCGAGCCCTGTGAGTAGCAGCCACGCCGCCGCTGCTGTGGTGAAGATGCCCTTGTTGCGTTGGATGAGCAGCGCGAGTTGCTTCATGACTCCGGCGTTCTCCGCGCTCGTCGCAAAACCGCCCTGATACTTCTCAATGTCCGCGCTGAAGGCCGCGACGTGCTGATAGCGCTTCATCTTGTCGAGCGTGAGCGCCTTCATCGCCACCGCGGAGAGCGCATTCGGCACACGACCGCCCGGCATGTGCGGCAGAGGAGTGATTTTCTTGGCTTCAAGCACGCTGCCTTTGGCCCTCGCGGTGCCTTTTCCCGTCGTCGTGGCACCAAACACCGTCGGCGCAGTGATGTTCGCCATCTGCACCTTCTCCAGCACCTCCCACACGTCCTTGCCCTCCACCGGCGGGCGAAGCGTGAGGATGCAATACAGGATGCCGCCGAGGGAAAAGATGTCCGAGCGCTCGTCGAGTTCGTTCACCTTTCCCATCGCCTGCTCGGGTGACATGTAGTTCGGCGTGCCCATCACCGCGCCGTCCATGGTGGCGGTGAAGGAGTCGGTAGAGGAGCGCGGACACTCTTGTCCGCCGATTGGATCCGGAACAGAGCGGCCAGGAGTGTCCGCGCTCCCTTCAATGCCGAGCTCATTCAGAACTTTCGCGATGCCCCAGTCCATCACCAAGACCTCGCCAAACTCGCCGACCATGACGTTCTCCGGCTTGAGATCGCGATGGATGATGTTGCTGGCATGCGCAAAGGCCAGGGCGTCGCACACTTTGCGGAAGATCGTCAGCAGTCGGTCCAGCGTGTAGTGCTCCAGCGCGTCCTTCTTCTCCTTGCGCAGATCGTCGATGATGTGCTGCAACGTGCGGCCCTTCACCAGCTTCATCGTGTAGTAGAGCGCGCCCTCGCTGTCGCGTCCGAGGTCGTAAACCGGCACGATGTTCGGATGCGCCAGCTTTCCGAGCACGGCGGCCTCCTGCACGAAGCGTCGCGCCTGGTCATCGCTGGCGTTGGCATCAAGCATGACCTTGACCGCAATGGTGCGGCCGAGTTTGCAGTCCTCACCTTCCAAAATCGCGCCCATGCCGCCCTTGGCGATGCGTTTGCCAAAGACAAAGGGCACAGGCGAGTCGGGATTGGCCCCCATCACCGCCACTTCGGAAGGCACAGCCGCCACCGGCTTCGCCACGGCGATGGTTTGCATGTCATCGGGCATGCCCGCGGCTGGATGGGCGGATGAATCGTCAGGAGCGGCCATGCAGCGGATGCTGGGACAGACGGGGTTTGAATGCAACCTTTCCGCGCCTCACTTCTAGAGTGCCTACCGGCCTCATTCAGTTTCAGTGTGACATCAGGGTCTCTGGTGGAAAAAGCGGACTTTCCCGGTCCTGAACAGCGACGAAGAGCGTATGTTCAGTTTATGAAAAACCTGTTTCGCGTCTCTCTGGGTCTTTTGGCAGCAGGCTTCAGCATCGCTGCCTGTGCCACCTCCCGTGCGGGCTATAAAACCGCGCCCTACAAGGTCCTCCGCACCGACGGCGACTTCGAGATTCGTGAGTATCCCGAGCTGAAGATCGCCACGACCGCGCGCGACAAGGACAACTCAAGCTTCATGCGCCTGTTTCGCTATATCGACGGCGGCAACGTGGCGAAGGAGAAGATCGCGATGACGACACCGGTGTTCATGGTGGAGGGCAAGATGGCCTTTGTGGTGCCAGACAAGCACAAGGCCGCCACGCCTGCCCCGGCGTCAGCCGAGGTCGTTGTGGACACGCTGAAGGCCCGGCGCGTGGCGGTGTGCCGATACAATGGCTCCCGTTCGCAGGAAGCCGAAACGCAAGCCCTGGCAAAGCTGAAAGCCTGGATGCAGCAGAACAAGCTCACGGAGTCCGGCGCGGCCTTCAGCGCCTACTACGACCCACCTTGGACGCCAGGCTTCATGCGGCGCAACGAGGTGCTCGTGCCGGTGACAAGGGGGTAGTGAAACTCAAGCGCCGCGCTTCATCGCTTCAGCTTGTTTGTTTTTAGCTCAAAGCCTCTCTTTGAATATGTTGTTGAACATTTCGTGTTCAAATAAATCAGCTCTTCGAGGTCGAGAGAAGGATTGCCAACCCTCTTCTCCAGCAATCCTAATCGTGCCCCCCCTCGATCTCGATCAGTTGATCAGGCTTCAAGATGGAGCGCGCAAAGAATCGATTGCTGGTCAGTAGTTTATCGCTTTTCCCCACCGCGAGCGAGATGGGAAAAGGCGGGCCTGAACGAGAGAGCCATTGGCGCTTCATCTCGATCCACATTTTCTGAAGCGCCTCGGCCTTGCTGCGCGGTGTTTCCATTGGGCTATCCCAATTTTCCAGCCCGCCAGCTTGCTCAATCTCAGTCAAAAGCTCCTTGTCTCCAACAAAGGGCGAGAGGAGAAACAATTCATCCACCTCCCCAGGGAAGCGAAGGGTGTAGGTGAGTGCCCCGAGTCCACCCATCGAGACGCCGATGATCGTCACACGCAGCCCCTGTTTTTTTGCCGGACCAATGATTTCTTCATGCAGGCAGGCATCCGCCAGACCCCTCATGTAATAGCCCAGGTGCAGATCGGGAACAACGATTCGCGCCAGGGGCCGCTCCTTCTGGACGAGGTCCACGATGCCAAATTGTACAAATTCCTCAGGCGGACTCAAGCGTCCCGGCAAGAGCACCACCAGTTCCCGGGCCTTTTTCCCTTGGGGGTCAAATTGGAGCTTTCGTACAGGTCGTGTCGGTGGGGGGAGAAGCAGACGACAGGCTGACATCGGCAGAACTGCCAATGCCGTCATGAAGTGGAGAAACTTGGAGCGCATCATAAATTGAGATCAGATCGCCTTAGAGATGGCTCGAACTCGCAACATCAATGCTCCATTCTTCGGCCTTAACCCTTTGGTGCAGTTGCGCCATAAGTTCGAATGAAGTCGAGTTCGACTGCGAAGGGGGCCTGCTTTTTATCGCCGATCAAAATACTGACGCGGCGAACCTTGGAGGTATCCAGTCGCTCTTCGGGCAAGTCGAGGCCTCGGAAGCTGCCTTTGAAAGCGGCAAAGGGAACCTTCACTTCGACCCACTCGCCCTTCACAGTGGCAAACTCGGCCGCGAATGACACCTCCATACCGCGAAAAAGGGCGTCGGTAGCGAGTCGCACCTGATAGGTGCGACCATCGCCCTTCACACGCAGTAGAAGGCCGAGATGGTCGCTGAGGTCCAGTTTCAAATCGCCACTGCGGAAGGTCGAAAAACCACCGTTGTTCTCCAGCGATAGCATGCCACTAAACATCATCGTCCCGGCTTGGTTCGGCGTCAGTTTTCCCTCGGACAGCCCACCCATCACTCCATCATTCACAACCTGCCAGTCGATACCGTCTTTGCCGTCAAACTCCGTGATCGAATGCGAGCGCGCCGTGCTGGGTTCATCGGCCCCCTGGACTCCGCTAGAAGAGCACAACAAAAGCCCGCAGACTGCGACCAGCGCTGGATGAAGTGATGTGGTATCCACGGCGGGCAAACGCACGACCGCCAGTGAAAAAGCCGCGCTGAAGAGGAGGGGGCCGAACATGAGAACGAACAGCATCCATGGCCCAACGACAGGACGCGGCCCCTCGAAGGACATCCAATCAGCAAGCCAAGCCAAAGGCACCATGCCGAACCAACAAGCCAGGGCAACTTTGACAACAGGATAACGTAGATATCGCATTCTTCTCATACGCTGCCATGGCCTGCTTAGGGGCGGGAAAAACCCCGGTGGCCTCAAACTTGCTGCCGAAGGCTGTCAGGAAATTACTTTTGAGGGGCTGGGTCGTGTTGGCCTTGGACGTGGCGCGGAGATTCGGAGTGACTGTGAGTGACGCCTCCATGCGCCGGGAGCTGTTCGCCCTCCATCTACCAATCCAAAACGTTGGAAGCTGATTTCGCGGTTCTCGCGGAGCTATCAGGCGGACTCAGCGGCGGGGAGGATTGGGCTTTGTGTATGATGATGTGTTCTTGAATGTGCTGTTCCGGGTCTGGTGCAGGATTGGACCTCGGTGTGGAGCGAAGAAGCGGTTTGAGAACGATGGCAGGGATTTGCTTGCTGTTTGAGAGCGAGTGAAGCAAGCTCAGCCGTGCTTGATTCCACCGAAGTTGAATCGTTTGCCTCTATACCATGGACTACCTCCTCATTGCTCTGAAACTCATCGTGGCGCTTGGCATTCTGAATGTCTGGCTTCTGCGTCGTAACAAATCGACAGCGTATCGTGGCAAGGACGCGAGAACCCTGCGCGAGGAGTTCGCCGTCTATGGTCTGCCTTTCCCGATTTTCTGCCTCATCGGCGTTCTCAAAGTCGGCCTCGCTTTAGCGCTTCTGGCCTCGTTTTGGATTCCCAGTTTGGCGCAACCTGCGGCGGTTGGCATGGGGGCGCTGATGTTGGGGGCCTTTGTCATGCACCTCAAAGTGAAAGATCCGATCAGCAAGGCGCTGCCCTCTCTCGCGGTGCTGGCGATGTGCGCCGCCATTGCGCTACTGTAGGCGGCGTGCGAATCAGAAGCCGGCAATGCAGAGATAGATGTTGAGCGCCAGATAAAACAGCGCCGGGATCGTTTGCAGCAGGGTGTCCTTGATCTGAATGCGGACGATGATGGCGACCACCATCATCAGCGCCAGTCCTCCTGCCGCCAACTGACCCATCCATGGCTGGCTCATTCCCACCAGCAGGCCGCCGCCCGCGCACCACTGCAAGATGCCCACCGGTATGCGCTGCGAGGCGAGACGGTAGCGAAGAAATTCCTGCTTCATGCGGCTCGAAAAGAAGCATGCTGATCCATAACCGAGGAAGGAAAGGGCGGAGAAGAGGATGAGGGCGGCTTTCAAGACGAAGACTTTGAAACACTGGATGGCAGTGAATCATTGGATATGAAGGATACGTCGGCAATGAGGCGATTGCGACGACACGTTCTGCCAAATGCAGCGAAACTGGTGCCTAGCCTGCAAAGAGGTCAGCCTTTGAGCCTTAACTCCAGCAGTTTGCGGTGCTTGGTGACGCGACCACTGACGCGCTTCCGCCAGCAGCGAAAGCTGGAGGGTTTGAGCTCACGACGTATGAGGTCGATGACTTGGCTTTCTACCAGGCCTGTGCGCTCTCGGATCTCTTCAAAGCTCGTGCGGTCCTCCCAGGCGAGGCGCACAATGAAGGAGGCTTGTTCGCTGCTGAGCTTGGTCTTCATGCACGAGTGACGATGGATTCGATCTGAGTTCTGAGGCGGGGAGAGTCGTCGAGGCCATTGACATACCTTTCTGGCATCTTTGAAACGCCCACCGCCCCGCCAATCAGGGCACCAAGCACGGCTCCACGATGGCAGTTGTCACCGCCGACATTCGCATTCGCCGTGACGCCGCCTTCAAAGTCGTCGGCATATTTCCATGCCAGATACAATGAGGCGGGGAAGGCTTCAGCAATGTAGCAGGCGGGGCTGACGCGCCTGCCGATCACGACTTCATCGGGTTCTGCGGACCAGTCCCGAGCTTTGCGTTGAGAGAACCAGTCGCCGCCATGGGCGAGGATGGATTCACGCAGGGGCAAGCCTTGGAGCACGTCACCAACCATCCTCACCATGGCGTCTGCTGCTGCGAGCAGTTCAGGAGAGCGGTGTGTGAGGCTGATGTGCTCGCGCACAGCCTCACGAGTGGCGCTGAGGTCGCCCCGAAAATAGGCGCACAGCACACCGACATGAGCCAGGCCGCCGATGTGGATGTCTGTGCCGCCGCATTTCCTTGGAGCGGTGCCACGAGCATAAGCGGTGAAGAACTTGCGATGACACTCCTCGACGTAGGTGTCCCGATGCTTCCCAGCCGTGAGCATGAAGTCGATGTAGCGCGTGAGATAGTCATCCGCATCGTAGCTGCCGCAGGCGATCAAGGAGTCCATCAACACCTTGGCGAGCTGGAGGTTCAGCGTGTTTTCACCCGCCCGCAGGAATTGGTGATAGTGGATGCCGCGCTGTCCCCAGTAGCGTGCCTGATCATGCAGAATATCCCCGCGCTCGTTGATCGCGGTGTATTCAGAGCGCCAGAGAATGCTGCCGGGATGCGGAGACTTCGGGGCCGTGTAGTCACGGATGGTGCCATAGTCTTGGCGCAGCGCTGAGCGGTCGTAATACCAATGCACAGGCATGGCGAGGGCATCTCCCATGAAGCCGCCCAAGGCGAGGCCTGTGAGTGAATCTTGAGTCTTTTCCATAACATCAGTGAGAGAGTGCCGCGCTTGGCTTGGCGGCTTTGTCCGTCCACTGAAGGAGTTTTAAATCACGAGCGCTCAGGCCTCGGTTGCTGTCCAGGCCGCGCAAGTTCCAATGATGAGCGTGGAGCTTGAAGGGGCTGCGGATTCGCTCATCGAAGTCGGTCGGCCAGAGGACGCCGTCGATGTTTTTGAAATCACGGAAGGTCACATCCACCTCGGCTCCACGGGTGCTGTCCAGGCCGTTGAGTGTCAGGCGCACTCTTCGTAGCAGCTTGCTGCTGCGGTCGATGTGGAGGATGACGCGATCCTCCTTTGCCATGCCGATGCCGGGACGTAGAATGGCAAGCACCTCATCGCAGAGAGCCTGATCCACGAAGGACTCACCATGCATGGCGAAGACCGTGCCGCTTTGCTGGAAGTAGAACGGGCCAAGCAAAAACAGCGCATAGGCATCCGCCACGAGGGCCGCGGCCTGCTTGGCCTCGGCATCCTGTGAGACGGTGCCGTTGTAGGCAATGGCGATTTGGCCGGGCTCACGCAGCACCTTCTTCACGCCTCCAGGTCCTGTATGGGATTGTGCGATGATTCTGGGTGAGAGAATGATCCTCTCCTCTGACGCCCCACGGAACTTCGAGTCCACCAGCACAGGTTGAAAGCGTGGCCCGATGGCCGCCCACTTGCCTTCGTAGATCACACTGAGATCCCTGATTTGATCAAAGGCGTCACCTCCATGAGCCTTCTGTGAGGCTTTGACGAGCGCCAGCGCTTCAGGTTCGGAGTTGGTGATGGATCGGCTGCAGATCTGCGTCGATGCACAGGAGCTGAGAAGACCGATCAGGAAGATGAGCATCAGAGGTATTTGTTTCATGAGGGAAAGGGTGGCAGGCAGAAACCGCCATAGCGTTTACGGACGGCGCCAGTCGTGTGGACGAAGTTCCGCACAACTTGTCAAAACGGCGTTCAGAGAGGATGCGGCTGCCCCTGCGATAATAGCGGATGCTAAAAGAGCGTGGACACTCGCTCTGAGCTCATGACTGGGACAGATGGGCGAGTAGCGTCTCGGCTGCGGCCATTCCTGAGAGTGCCGCGCCCTCGACTCGGGGCCCTGCAAAGGCGTCTCCGGCCATCACGAGGGGTGGAGATGCCTGCAACAGGGCGCAGGGATGCGCATCGACTTGAAGAGGCTTGCTGTAGCGCCAGCCGTGGACCTGATAGCTCAGCACCTCGGCACCCAGCCATGGCTGGGCGGCATCCAGGAGCAGCCGCCCGCTCTCCATGCGATCCTCATCCCAGTGATCGAGGCTGAACTCATGATTGGCATGAATCGTGACCGCAGGTTCCGCAGAGATGCCTTTGAGCTGATTGTCCGCAATCCATGAGACGGGGCCGCTGGTCGGCACAAGTCCACCTGGAGGCGGAATCGAAGACGGGCCTTTCAGCACGGCCATGACCGCCAAGCAGCGTTCGTATTGAATGCCTTCAAGCCGTGACCGCATCGCAGGATCAAGTTCGATTTCACCCGCTGCCAGCAGCGCGAGAGATTGTGGCACCGGCGGTGTGAGCAGCACTGCCGCCGCTGAGAAAACATCTCCAGTGTTCGTCTCGACCGAGTAACGATCACCCGCACGTCGGAGTGCCACGACTTGCTTTTCCATCCGTATTTCCAAGCCCTGCGCCAGATATTTGGCGACGGCCGTCATGGCTGGCTGACCACGCCAGCGCGTGTGTCCGTCGGCCTCAGTGGAAAAGCCTCGGCACCATTCCGTCATCATGCCAGCCTCCGCGCCCTGTTTGAGGATCGCTTCAAAACGGGCATCCCGGGTGGTGATGAACTGCGCTCCATGATCAAAGGTGGCCGCACCGATACGGCGACTGGCCAGCCTGCCGCCGAGACCGCGTCCTTTGTCCAGCAACAGCACGCTGCGACCAGCGCTCTGAAGCTCACGCGCTGCGATGAGGCCTGAGACACCAGTGCCAATGATCAGCACATCAACGGGAGATTCATGAGTCGGCATGGAGCTTGGTAAAGAAAGGAAACTGGTCCTGGGTTACGGTTGTGGCTGGCAGAAGGAAGAGCGTTTTTTCCAGCCTAGGTCATCGGAGACCACTCACCCGTGCTCCAGTCGAGCCATTCCGTGCCGCGAAACTGTTTCTTGTAATCGTAAGCACTGGGCTCGTGCGTGGCGTAGCCTGGGTAAAGCCAGCGCAGACCGGCTTCGCGGCAATGCTGAATCTCCAGTAGCTGAGTGAAGATGCCGAGGCTGCGTTTGCTTTCTGTCGGCTCAAAGATGCCATACACGCTGGAGGCGGCGGTTAAGCCCATGTCGAAGAAGCTGGCGGCGATGAGACGGTCGCCCTCAAACACGCGCACCATGCGGCATTCGCAGGGACCGGTGGCGGGATCGGGGCCGAGGAAGGTCTCCAGTTCTTCGGGCACGTTGTGGGTGAAGCGCTGCTTGTGGCGCTGGAACATCGCCCGCAGCTCGTCATCGAGCGCGGCGGGCACGATGTCGTGACGCAGGTCCGTGTTCTTGGTCAGCACGCGGCGCTGGCTTTTCGTGAAGGAACAGGACGCAAGGTCGATGCGCAGCGGCGTTATGGTCTGAGTGGTTCCTTGTTCGTCGGTTTGGGAGCTGTATCGAAAGAAATACCGGCCAAAATGCCTCCAGCCCGCCGCCCACAGCCTGTCCATGACTTCCGCCGGCAAGGAATCACAGATGAATGCGTCGTCGAGTTCAGGCGTCACAGAGCTTCAATAATCCGGCGGCGCGGATTGACAACCGCAGTCCCGCCCGCAAACTCCGAACCGTCAGCCCCCTCACGCGCATGAACTTCCTCGACCGCATCGAACGCGTCTTCTTCTGGCTCTCCGCAGCCTCCTCCGACAACCTCGACGCCTGCCCGGCCTGGGAGCGGCGAAAGTATGTGGCCTTCGGCGCGACGGTGCTGGTGCCCTCGATCTTCGCCATCATCGCCTGCGCCTATGCGCTGAGCACCTTGACGGACAATGTCTGGGTCATCGCTCCCGTCTCACTGGTGTGGGCCTTCATCATTCTCACGGTGGACCGCGCCTTGCTGGCCACCTATCGCGCCTACCAGGGCTTCTTCCGCAAGGCGGCGCAGTTCTCCCTGCGCATGGTGGTGGCGGCGCTGATGGGCATCACCATCTCGCATCCGCTCACGCTGCTGCTGTTCAAGGACACCATCAGCTCGGTCGTCGAGAAGCACCGCCAGGGCGAGATCGAGGCGGCGCGTGAAACCTCCAAGCAGCAGAAAGTCGCCGTCGAGGCGCGCATCGTGCCGCTGGAGGCCGAGATCGCCAAGCAGCGCGAGAATTGGAACGCAACCTTCTCCGCCAAGTTCCTCGATGAAAATGGCAAGCCGGTCGAAAAGCCGCTGACCGAAGACGAAAAGAAGCTCAAAGCCGAGCGTGAGGCGAAGATTGGCGAGGCGGTGGCTCCCGGCAAAACACGTCTCGAAACGCTCGACAAGGAAATGGCCAAGCTGAGCGCCGATTACCAAAAAGTCGCCGAGGAACTCAATCACTGGCAGACCGAGTTCGAGCGCGAGGTGAATGGTCAGCGCAGCGGCATCATCGGCCTCGGCCCGCGTGCCAAAAGCATCCAGGAAGACCAGCTCACCTGGCGCCGCGCCGAGTCCGCCCGCCTCAGTGGGGTGCTCGACACAATGACGAAGAACCGCGTGGCTCTCGTGGCTGAAGTCAAAGCCGCCGAGGACGGGGTGAACGCCGCGCTCGACGCCAAGGCCGCCGAGGAAGCCGCCCTCAACAAAGCCGAGCAGGCACGCGTCGCCGCGCTGAAGCAGAAAGTACAGACCGAGCAGGCAGATCAGTTCGTTTCACAGCAAAACGCCATCCGCGAGACCTTGAAGACGCAGATCGACACGCTGCTGCTCCAGGAGAAAAACATGCATGAGGAAATCACCGCCATCACGGCGGATGAGACCACCCGCATCGCCAAGATCAACGCCGAGCCGCGGCGCGACATCCTCACCCAGACGCTGGCGCTGCATGAGCTGTTTGAGAGCGGGGCGCAGGGCGGCACCTTCGCACTCGTTGCCTACCTCGTGCTCACCCTGCTCTTCATGCTGGTGGACACCATCCCGCTCATCGTGAAGTTCTTCTCCAAGCCCGGCCCGTATGACACGATGCTGGACCGCGAGGAGATGGGCTATGAAGGCGAGCGCAAAGCCTTCCTTGAAGGCTTCAGCCGCCAGATGAAGGAACTGGGAGAGAGCAAGATGCTGAACCTGACCCGGAACAAGACCCTGGAGCGCGCCCTGGTCACCGGCGTGGACGGCGCGCGCTCCGCCAAGGAGTTCCTCGTCTATCTGATGGACTTGGAGCGCGAGTTTGAGGAGAAAAGCCGCGCTGCTCGCGAACTGGCCGCCACCAGCGGCGTCAGCCGCACGGCTGAGGCGATCGAGGAGATGTCCCGCAACTTCTACGCCGATCTGCGGGAGCGCATGGAGAAGTTCTTCCACGACGACGACAAGCGCCACACGCCGGCCACGGGCCGGGCGTGAAGAGTAAGACTTCGAGATCGCGGGGCGTACTAGCTGGCGTGAATTCTCTGCCTTCTATCCCCCCCTTCAGCCGCCGTGACATGCTGCGCAGCTCCTGCGCGGGCTTTGGCTACCTGGCGTTGCAGGGCGTGCTGGGGCTGGAGGCCGCCCAGGGGGCGGTGATTGACCCGCTGGCGGCGAAGCGGCCGCATTTTCCGGCGAAGGCGAAGCGGGTGATTTTTCTGCTGATGAAGGGCGGGCCGTCGCAGGTGGACACGTTTGACCCGAAGCCGCTGCTGGACCGTGATCATGGCAAGCCGCCGCCGTTTGCGCTGCCGCGCGTGAAATTCGCGGAGACGGGCAACCTGCTGAAGTCGCCGTGGAAGTTCAAACAGTACGGCCAGAGCGGCCTGCCGGTGAGCGATCTGTTTCCGCATGTGGCGAAGCATGTGGATGATCTGTGCGTGATCCGCTCGATGCATGGCACGAATCCGGCCCATGGCGGTGCCTTGCTGAAGCTGCACACCGGCAGCGACACGTTTGTGCGGCCGAGCCTGGGATCGTGGGTGAGCTATGGACTGGGGACGGAAAATTCCGATCTGCCAGCGTTCCTGACGATTTGCCCGACTTTGGCGCACGGAGGCGTGAACAACTGGGGCTCCGCCTTCCTGCCGGCGCACTGCCAGGGCACGCCGCTGGGCAATGCGAGCATCCCGGCCGATCAGGCGGTGGTGCGGCACATCCGCAGCAAGTCGCTGACGCCGGACTTGCAGCGCGCACAGCTCGATCTCGTGGCGCAGATGAACCAGACGCATTTGCAAACCACCGGGGCGAACGCGGCGCTGGAGGCGCGGATCAACTCGTTTGAGCTGGCCTACCGCATGCAGTCCACGCTGCCGGAACTGCAGGACATCTCGGGCGAAACGGAGGCGACGCGCAAGATGTACGGCCTCGACGACCCGGTGACGGCGAATTTTGGCCGCCAGTGCCTCATGGCGCGGCGTTTTGCTGAGCGCGGCGTGCGCTTTGTGCAGGTGACGCACAGCGACGGCTTCGTGCAGTGGGACCAGCACGGCGATCTGCTCAAAGGCCACACGAAAAACGCCGCCGAGGTGGACAAACCCATCGCTGGCCTGCTGGCGGACCTCAAATCTCGCGGCCTGCTGGATGACACGCTGGTGATCTGGGGCGGTGAGTTTGGCCGCACGCCGGTGGCGCAGGGCACCGATGGACGTGACCACAATCCGCATGGGTTCACGATGTGGCTGGCCGGTGGCGGCTGCAAACCGGGCACGGCGTATGGCGCGACGGACGATTACGGCTACTACGCGGCAGTGGACAAGGTCCACATCCACGACCTGCACGCCACGATCTTGCACCTGCTCGGGCTGGATCACCTGAGGCTTACCTATCGTTACGCCGGTCGTGATTTCCGGCTCACGGACATCGCGGGCGAGGTGGTGAAGGGCGTGATGGCGTAAAAAACGCGGAATGCGTTTTCGCACATTCCGCGTCGGGTGATCAACAGGCTGGCAGCCTGTCTCACGATATTACTGGATGAAGAAGAACTGGCGGGTGTTCAGCACAGTCCAGAGCACGTCACCACGGTCGGTGGCGTCGGCGTTGTCGGCGATGGGCTGGAGCAGCGCTTTTTCCTCGGCGGTGGCCTTGCGGCTCATGAGGCTGAGATAAACCGTGTCGATGACGGACTCGCCGCCTTCCTTCTTCGCCTTGTCCAGGGCACGGGCGATGACGGTGTAGCGGTTCATGAGGTGAGTGAAGGTTTTGCCGTTCAGCAGCATGAGCGCCTGGCCCACGCTGGCCTCGTCGTTGGAGTTTTCGACGAGTTCGCGGTCGCTCTGGCCGAACTCGCGCAGGAAGTGGCCGTTCGGGGCCGGGCTGCGCAGGTCGGCGGCGCGGAGCATGTAGGTGTCGCGGAAGTTTTCCCAGGCGGCGAGGGAGGTCTTTTCGTTTTTGTCATCGGCCTCAAAACGCTCGGCATCGGCCTTCATGCGGGCCTTGGCTACCGCCTGCAGCTTGCTGCGGCGTTGCTTGGCGAGGATGCCGAGGGCTTCGTCCATGCTCAGGTCTTCGCCGTTCTTGGCTTTGATGACGGCGGCGACTTCCTTGGCGAAGGCTTCGTCTTTGGTGAAGTCGTCGAGCTTGCCCTCCCGGGCGAGTTCAGCGAAGCGCTTGAATCCGGCATCATAGACGATGGCGTCCACGGCCTCGTCGATGCGCTTGCGCTGGCTTTGAATGGCTTTGCGGGCCTCACGGATGGCGTCCTCGTCCTTGGCCTTGGAAGCGGCCTCCATTTTCTCCTGGGCGGTGCGAACTTCGGCGGCGAGTTCCTTCTGCTTTTGGGCGACTTTGACCGAGCAAGCCTGGAGCTGCTGAGGGGTGAGGGTGTTCAAGGCGCGGTCAAGCCACTCGATGCGGCGGAGGGTGATCTCGGCCTCGACCTTGGTCTCGATGCTGGGGGCGTCAGGATTCGGCTTGTAGAGCGCGACCATGCTGTCCCAGATCTGCTCGGCGCTCATGCGGCGGAGCAGGGGGCCGGGGAAGTTGTACACTTCGCCTAGCTCGACGTCCTTCGTGTAGGCCTCGCGCTGGTAGGCCTGGGAATTGAGGATGGCACGCAGGACGGCCTTCATGTCGTAGTTGGAGGTCTTCATCGTCTCCTCCAACAAGCTCATGAGCTGCGGATTGCTCGGCACGGTGCTGTCGGTGATCTCATCCACGGGTTCGATGAGGCCCTGGCCCATGAGTTTTTTCCACAGGCGGTTGGCGATGACGGTGGTGAAGCGCGGGTTCTCCTTGCTCGTCATCCAGGCGGCGTAGGAGGTGATGGGCTGCTGGCCTTCTTTGACGATCTTGCCGTCCTTGCTGAAGGAGGCGGGGATGACGGGCTCGATCTTCTGCTTCGGCTTGGCGTCAGTGTATTGGTAATCGTGCGGCAGGGTCAGCGCCTTCTTGTCGGTCTGATCCAGCACGGTGTTGTAGCGCAGCGGGCGGAGGATTTCCGTCATGGCGCGGCCCACATCCTTGCGCTCGATGCCTTCGGGCAAGTCGAATTTTGTCACCGCTCCGCCGTAGCGGTTGTTTTTGTTTTTCGCCGCGCCTCCGCCGTAGATCGCCTGGGCGAGGAGCGGGTTGGTCAGGCCGTTACTGCCGGTCATGCCGTAGGTGTGCGCGGCCATCTGGTAGTAGTCCATCTGCGTCCATTTATCGAACGGATGATTGTGGCACTGGGCGCAGACCATGCTGGTGCCGAGGAAGATCTGGGTGGTCACCGCCATGTTGTCGAGCGGCATGTTGTAATCCCGGATGTAGAAGCCGATGGCGCCGTTCTCGTAGCTCTTGCCATCGGCGGTGACGGCCTCGCGCACCATCTGGTCGTAGGGCTTGTTCTCGCGCAGGCTGGATTTCAGCCAGTTCGCATAACCGTAGAAGGCAGGCAGGCTCTGGCCGCCACCGATCATCTGGCTTTTCATGCGTAGAATGTCGGCCCAGTAGTTAAAGAAGTTCTGCACATAACCTTCGCTGGCGAGCAGTTCGTCGATCAGCTTGGCGCGCTTGTCAGGATCGCTGTCTTTGAGGAATAGGGTGGTTTCCTGGAGCGTCGGGATGCGGCCCACGACATCCAGATAAACACGGCGGACGAAGATTTCGTCGCTGGCGGCCTTGTTGGGAGTGATTTTCTCTTTGGCCAGCTTGCTGTTGACGAGTTCGTCGATCTTGGAGGCGGTGGCCTTGAGATCGGGGGCGGCGGCGCTGGCTGCCAGGGAAAGGGAGGTGAGGAGGATGCAGAAAGAGGCCGTTTTCATGAACGAAAGCGAGGGCGAGGGGTTTGGGGAGGCGCGAAAACGCGCTGCTATGCGGGCTCTTTCACCTTTAAAGCGCCTTTTACGCCGTTCATGACACATTACCGCCAGGGCTTACGCATGAAAATGGGCAACTGTTGATGGTGGGTAACGCGAATCCAAGCCAAATGGGCCGCGAATGACCACGAATCAGGTGGAGAAGCCGGATTTGCGGCCATTCGCGTGTCATTCTTTTTCATTCGCGTTGGTTTGGAAGCCTTCCGCTGGGTTGATTGCATCTTGATCAACCTGATCATCCTATTGGATACCCAATCAGGGCATTCTCCGTGATTTTGGGGCGTAAGCCCTGCATTACCGCGACATTACCCGAATTTAGCTTTGACATTTACTCCCCATTTCCGACAGAATCGCACTTTCTTATGAAATTGCTGCTGTCACTCTCCCTGCTCACACTCCTCGCCTCTTGCACAAGTAACAATACGCGTCCTTCGGCTGAGCTGCCATGCAGGGCGGCTCCGGCGACCAACAGAGGTCTGGCCTATCTGAGCCAGGGTGTCGGACAGGCAGGCACGACGGTGATGGACATCACCGACGACACGACCAATTACGGTGGCAAGGTGGTGGATCGTCAGGGACGGGACTATTCAAACATCGCCTTCAATGCCGCCCGCCGGGGTGATGACATCGTTTATCGTGAGGCCAACCGTTACGCCGACCTCACCATGGACACTGTCGATGACGGCGCTGATTTCTCCGCACGAGCCATTGGCCGTTATCCTGCCGTCGTTAGCGGAACCGTGAAGCGTGGCTTGTTCTCCACGAGAAAAGTCTATCAGAGCAGCCTGATTTCGTATGGGGACGTGGTGACCGACAGCTACTGGGGCTTCTGGAACGTTTTCCGTCCGCAGGATCCGAAGCCCTACATGGTGGGCAGCTTGAATGACATGCATGGCGGTCATGCCATGCCGGGTTCAGGCTGGCACTGCCGCCTGCCTGAGATCCCGGTGGAGCCTGTGATTCAGACTTCGTCCAAGAATCCTTACACCGTGTCGAAGTAAGCGTTTTTCAAACACGGGAGCGGCTGTGATGGCCGCTCCCGTTTTTTTATGCCCACACATGCCAATGCAGGCGCTTTTCTTTGATGCCGCTGGCACGCTCATCCAGCCTGTGGAACCGGTTGGACTGACGTATTCGCGGTTGGCGTTGAGGCATGGTATTCAAGCCGCGCCGGATGATTTGATGCAGGCATTCCGCGCCGTGTGGAAAGCCACGCCGCCGCCGCTTCATCCATCGGGAGTCCCGGCTGCAGACGATGATCGAGGCTGGTGGCGTGGATTGGTGGACCAAGTGTTCGCCCGAGTGCTTGGCGTTCCCTTGCCGGTGCAAACGTTCGACGGTTTGTTCGACGAGCTTTACCAACACTACGCCAACCCCGCCGCCTGGAGCCTATATGCTGATGTGGTGCCTGCTTTGAGCGACCTCTCACGTGATCATCGCCTCATCGTGCTTTCTAATTTCGACCGGCGGCTTCGCAGTATTCTCGCCGGGCATGATTTGAGCCGCTTTTTCCAGCAAATCGTGATCTCAAGCGAAGTGGGAGCCTCCAAACCGCATCCGCGCATGTTCCAGGCCGTGCTGACCGCCGTCGGTCTGGAGCCGCAGGACTGTTTGCACATCGGCGATGATGCGAGATGCGATGCCGAGGGTGCCGCACAGGCCGGAATCCACTTTTTTGCTGTCCAACGTCCCGAGAGCGGTCTCGACCTGCTGGTTCAGAAAGTCCGCTCTGGAGCATATTCCGGCTTGCGCAGTGCTCTCTTGTGAATACATACCGCCCCCGTTTCGGAAATGCGCAGGTAGCTCAGCGGTAGAGCAGTTGGCTTTTAACCAATTGGTCGAGGGTTCGATCCCCTCCCTGCGTACCATTTCCCCAGCCGCAATCATTCGAGCGGCATGGTGGATGAAACTTCATGGGCAAACTCCGCGTTAATCGCCGCGCATGATGAAAAAACTCTTCCCCGCCTCGTTGCTGCTGTTTGCTCCGGTTCTTTTTGCTGCTGACTGGAATCAATGGCGCGGCCCGGACCGCAATGGCGTCTCCCAGGACACCAGCCCGATCGCGGACGCGTTTCCAGCAGAGGGGCTCAAAAAAGTCTGGGAGAGCGAGTTCATCCCCAGCAACGAATACGGCGGCCATGGCAGCCCGGTGGTGAGCGGCGAGCGTGTGTTTCTGAGCGTCGTTTGGCATGAGCGCGTGGTTTCTGAAACGCGCGAGATCGACACCGAGGTCATGCAGACGCTCAACTTTCGCGGCACCTCACCGGAACTGACCAAGAAGCTCGAAGAAACTCGTCTCAACCTGCCGAAACTGCGTGGCGAGAAGTTTGACGAGTGGGTGACCCAGTGGCGGAAAGACAACCTCAACGAAAAAGAGGAGATCAACATCGGCTCGTGGGTCGCCAGTCGTTTCAAGGCCGGAAAAAACGCCATCGGCCTCGAATGGCTCGAAAAGATGTCGAACCGGCAAGGCAAGCCGTTTGAAAACGCCGCAGCCTTCACCAAGTGGCTCGATGACGAGGGCTTCCCGCCAGATGTGAAGGAAAAGATGATCGCCACCGTGCCGAACACCGTGAAGGTGGCCCAGGACGTGATTTTGTGCCTCGATCTGGCTTCTGGGAAGCAGGTGTGGAAATACACCAAGCCCGGCAAGCCCAGCGGCCGCCAGTCCTCCAGCACCTGTGCGGTGGTCGATGGCAAAGTGTACGCCGCGTGCAGCACCGAGCTGATTTGTGTGAACGAGGACGACGGCAAGCTCGTCTGGACCGCGCCGCTCGGCATGAGTGGTCCGGCTGCGTCTCCGCTCATCGTTGGCGATCGTGTTTACATGGCCGCTGGCAAGGTCTGCGCCTTTTCCAAGGCCGATGGCAAGCTCGTGTGGGAGCAAAAAGCCGCCAAAGGCAGCATCGCCAGCCCGACCTGGTGGAAACCGCAGAGCGGTGGTCCCGTGCTCGTCATCAACGGCAACAACGCGCTCTACGGCCTCAATCCCGACAGCGGTGAGTTGCTCTGGACGGTCGAAGGCGGCAGCCAGAGCACACCGGTGGCCAGCGGCGACTGGCTCGTGCTCTACAGCGGCACCGAAGGCGTGGGACTTCGCGCTTATCAAATGCAGACGGATGGCAAGCCCAAGGCCGCGTGGTCGCATTTCTGGGTCACCCGCCGCTACACCGGCAGCCCCATCATTTACGAGGGCAATGTCTATCTCTGCTGCGGCGAGAAGCATCAATGCCTCGACCTCGTCACCGGCAAGGGAAAATGGGTCGTGAACGAGATCAACAGCACCATCACCTCCCCGCTCATCGCCGACGGCAAACTGCTCGTCTATGAGAACAACGGCACGCACGTCCGCATGCTCAAGGCCACCAACACCGCCTATCAAGACCTCGGCCGCGCCAAGACGGATGCCATGGGCTGCTCCTCTCCCGCCATCGCGAACGGCAGGCTGCTGGTGCGTCAGAAAGACAAGCTCGTGTGCTTCGATCTGCGGCCGGCGAATTGAAATCAGCGACTGCGCAAAACGGTGCCTGAAACAGAAAGCGGACTGCCTGCGGCTCCCTGCCGAACCATGCCCAGGCCGATGGTGAAGCCTGTGATGGGATGCGTGGTGACGCTCGTCACCGTGCCAACGGCTTTATCCGTCCAAATCTCAGCGCCGACCATGACCGCTGTCTCTGTTTCAAACGCGATCATCTCACGCGGCATCTTCCCGGTCGTTTTGATGCGTGAGAGCACCTCCTGGCCGATGTAGCAGCCTTTGAAGAAATCCATCGCCCGTGCTTCGAGTCCGGCCTCGGGTGGAAAGGTCTCTGTATTCAGCTCATGCGGCCAGCGCGGCACTTTTTGCAGGATGCGCCAGGTTTCGAGGTCTTCTTCGGTCAGAATTTGGAAGCCGGGTTCAATGGTCGTTCCGACTGGCTGCCACACATCCACGCCTTCACGGCCAAAGCGGGTCGATGGAATGCCTTGAGGCATGTTGGCGCCCCAGACATGCCAGAGCTGCCATTCATCGCTCACATCGGTGAGTTCGGCGTCATCGGCCACGATGTATCGTTCAAGCCGCAGGCCGAGGGATTCGCGCAAACCGGGCTCGGCATCGAGTCGGAGCGCATCTTCTGTCGCATGAATGAACACATCGCCTGCGATGCGGCCTTTGGCATCGGTCACGCAGGCGTAGAGCGTGCTTTGGGCGCTGGCGCGGCGCACATCGTTGGTCACCTGGCCGTTCAGGTAACGGATGCGGTCATTGCCAGTGAGGCGGAATTTGGCGCGTGCGGAGAGATTCACTGCGGCTCCGTTTTGGGCGATGTCTTGGAAGGTTTCAGCAGTCATGTCGCATGAATGGGCAGGCAGGGCCGGGTGGCAAGCCGGCAACGGAAACCGCGCCCTGTCGCCACAAATGCCGAGGGAGTGTTTGACTCACTGTGTGGCGTTGGTATCTGCAAATTCTCCTATGCGTCTTCTCTCTCTGCTCTTGTCCGCTGGTTTTCTTGCCGGTTTTGCCTCACCCTCCGCCGCACAGGCTCCTGCCGCAGCTCCCGCTGCCGCTCCGGCACCCAAAGTGCGTGTTGTCACCCGCAACCTTGAACCTTTCTCGTTTGATAAAGAAGGCCGTCGCGTCGGCTATGCCGCCGAGCTTTGGGACCAACTCGCCCGCGAGACCGGCCTCGAATACGATGTGCAGGTGGTCAAAACCGCTCAGGAAATTATCGACGCGGTGAAGAACAAAACCGCCGATGTCGGTGTGGGAGCTATCAGTGTCACGGCCAAGCGCGAGGAGATCATTGATTTCACGCAGCCGTTCTATGAATCCGGCCTCCAGGTGCTCGTTGCTGGTGGCAGCGGCAGCTTTGCGGACAACATTCTTCAGCTCCTTGGCAATCTGTTCAGTCTGGAACTCATCGGCATGTTCCTGCTGCTCATCGGTACGATGTTTCTGATCTCGCACCTCGTCTGGCGCTACGAGCACAAGGTGAATGGCGACCAGTGGCCGGAAGACTACAAGGCGGGCATCTGGGAATCGTTTTGGTGGACGCTCAGCACGCTGCTCGTCGGTGGTGCGGACAACAAAGGACCGGTGGGCGTTGGCGGGCGTATCGTTGCCATCGTGTGGATGCTGCTGAGCATTGTGCTCGTGTCCTTGCTCACGGCTTCGTTCACCACCGTGCTGACCGTCAACTCCCTCAAGGGCGACATCAACGGCCCTGGCGATCTTCCTGGGCGCAAAGTTGCCACGGTCAAAGGCAGCACGACGGAAGGCACGCTCACAACCAAGGGTGCAAAGGTCGTGTCCTTCCTCACTCCGGTGGAATGTGTCATGGCGCTCAAGAGCGGTGATGTGCAGGCGGTTGTGTATGACGCCCCGGTGCTCCAATACGAGGCTGGCAAAATGAATGACGAAAAACTGCAAATGGTCGGCCCCGTGTTTGAGCGTCAGAACTACGCCTTTGCCCTTCAGCAGGACAGCCCGCTGCGCGAACGCCTCAACCAAGCCCTGTTGAAACTCTCGGAGCAAGGCGTTGGCAACGAACTGCGAAAGAAGTACTTCGGCGAGGATCAATAAACCGGCGTCACGCCCTATTTCATTCGCGTGCCCACTTCTCCCGGCATCCTCGCTACCATCGCGTCGGTGTTTCGGCAGAACCGGGCTTCTTGCCTCGCGCTGAACTTCATCGCGATTAGCCTCGTGGTCAGCTACTACCAGGTTCCGGCGCTCGCTGGTTTCTGGGAGTCGCTGGGTGCGCTCAAGCTGCGCTGGTCCTTCGTTTTCGCCTGTCTCTCCACCATGTTTGCGGCGGCGGTCCTGCCCACGTTCATCCAACTGGCGCAGGGTGTCCTGCCGCAGGAGGGGAGGTGGAAGCGCCTCACGCTGCTGATGCTGTTCTGGGGCTATCGTGGCATGGAGATCGACCTGTTCTACCGCCTCCAGGGCATGATCTTCGGCCATGGCAACGACGCCGCCACGTTGGTGAAGAAAGTTGTGTTTGATCAGTTCGTGGCCAGCCCGCTGTGGTTCGTGCCCACTTATGTCATCGCCCTGCGCTGGGTGGAAATGGGCGGCTCATGGTCGCGCACCCGCGCCTCTCTAGATCGTGAGTTCTGGACGCAAACCTGCCCCACCGTGCTCGTCACGAACTGGCTTGTGTGGATCCCCGCTCTCGCGCTCGTTTACAGCCTGCCCGCCGCGTTGCAGTTCCCGCTCTTCTCCGTCGTCATGTGCTGCTTCATCCTCATCGTCACGGTCATGGCGCGGGGAAAATGAGGCCGCGTTGCATTTCACGACCATTTCATCCCCGGTTCATCAAGGTTTCATGGCCCTGCTGAGCTTGGGTGTCGATGAAACCATTCATTCTCCTCCTGCTCGGAGCCACTCCACTGCTGGCTCAAACCGTCAAGCCCGTCACCACCGCCACGCTTGATGAAAGCGAGGTGCGCATCACCTACGGCGAGCTGAAACGTCTCGTCGCCGCCACGCTGCCGAAAGAAGCGCTTGTGGCAGTGAAACCGCCGGTCCAGGCGGCCTTGCTTTCGACGGCGTATCAAATCGACGCCAAAGCAGGCACGATCATCGCCGAGATGCAGGTGGAGAGCTTCGAGGCCGCCTGGCAGGCCGTTCCTCTGGCTGGCGCTGCTTCAGGCGCGATCTCCGTCGAGCCCAAGGACGCGCGCATCGTCGTCACCGAGGATCATCTCTGCCTCATCACCGATCAAACCGGTGCGCAGAATGTGAAACTTACCTTTGCTCTCGCCAAAGAAGGGCAGGGGACCACGTTGCATCTCGCCGCCTCACCCGTGGCCTCGCTGGAGGTCAAAGAACTGCCCGAAGGCAAAGTTCTGCGCCTCCAAAGCGGTGTCACGACACAAACCTTCGCCACCGCAGGCATCATCGCTTTGCCTGCAAGCGGCGGCGAAATCACCCTCACGCTCGAAGACGCCCGCAAAGCCTCACAAGTCCCCCTCGCCGGGCCCACCGACGATGCCATCGTCTCCACAGCCGCTTACACGACCCAAGTCGTGCGCGATGGCTCCGTGCTCACCGAAGGCGCGATCAATGTGCGTCACGATCATCCCGTGAAGCTGGTCCTGCAACTCCCCGAGGACTCCAAACTTCTTCAATGCCACGTCAACGCCGATCCCGTGCGCCCCAAGACGGGCGAGGCCGGTCGCATCGAGATCCCGCTTGATGATCCTGCCACTGACGGAGCCGAGTCCGAGGTGAAACTCTCCTTCACCGCCACTCTCACCGCCTTGCAGGCCGCCGAAGGCGAACTCGACCTCGCCCTGCCACAGACGCCGCTCTTTGCGAAACAGATCGACTGGAACGTGCAGCTCCCCACCGGCTACGACCTCAGCTTCACCGGCAACGTCGATCCCATCGCCGACAAACCCAGCGAGCCCGGCCTGCACCTCCGCAAATCCCTCTGCCGCGATCAACAACCCCAGGCCCGCATCACCTACCGCAAACGCACCACCAATTAAGAACCAAGAACAACGAACCAGGAACCCATCATGAAACTCACCCACCTCATCGCCATCGCCGTCATCTTCGTCTGCACCACCATCGCCTGGTGGCTTCTCGGCGGCGTCATCACCCAGCGCACGAATCACGTCTCTTATCAAACCGGCGACAGTGTCAGCGGTCGCTGGGGACCGCCACTGCTACAAAAACATCCGGGAGCACGTTACACCTCCTCCAGCGGCAGCAAGGTCACGCTCCAGCCCGCGAACAGCGACGTGAAGATCAAACTCGCCTACCAGCCGGTGAAGATGGGCCTGCTGTGGCATCGCACCTATGGCGTGACCTTTGAAGGCCACTACACCTTCACCAACAGCACGGCCATCACTCAGAACTTCGACATCGACTTCGAGCTGCCCAGCTCCGAGGCCTTGCTCGACAAAATCAAGTTCACCCTCGGTGAGGGTGACAAAGCGCGTGATTCCATCGCCTCGCCCGAGCAAGGCGTCATCACCGACAGAGTGCAGCTCGCCCCAGGCGAAAGCATGCCCATCACCGTGAGCTACGAATGCCGTGGCATGGACTTCTGGCGCTACGCCTTCGCCGATGCCAGCCGCATCCGCGACTTCACGCTGACGATGAACACCGACTTCAGCGACGTGAACTTCCCCATCAGCTCCCCCACCGACCGCAAATCCGCAGGTGAGGGCATGCAACTCGTCTGGAAATACGAGGATGCCATCTCCGCCCCCGGCATCGGCATGGAAATGCCCCGCGAACTCAATGCCGGCCCCGTGGCAGCACAGATCTCATTCTACGCGCCGCTCTCGCTTCTGCTGTTCTTCGCCGTGATCATCATCACCGCCCTCACACGCGGCGTGTCATTGCATCCCGTGAACTACGTCTTCCTCGCCGCTGGCTTCTTCGCCTTCCCGCTGCTGTTCTCCTACATGCTTGATGTCGTGCCCGTGCATTTGAGCTTCGTCATCGCCGCGCTCGCTTCCCTGGTGCTCGTTTGCGGCTACCTGCGTGCCGCCGCCGGAAAATTCATCTTCCGCGTCGCCGTCGTCGCGCAAATCGCCTACATGGTGCTGTTCAGCTACAGCTTCTTCTTCAAGGGCCTTACCGGTCTCACACTCACGCTTGGTGGCATCGTCACCCTCGGCGTCTTGATGGCCCTGACCGCGAAAGTGGACTGGAGCCAGAAGCTCGGCGCGGTTTCGCCGCGTCTCGCATGAGTCATCCCAATCATGGAGGAACTGAGAATGGCGGAATGGAGAACTGAAAATGGCTCCAGACTCGCCGCCACTTCTGTTTCAGACCATTTGCCATTTGAAGTTCATCCATTCCCAGCTCTTCCATATCATCCTTCAATGCCAGCCCGCATTCTCATCGTCGAAGACGAACCTTCCATCTGCGAAAACGTGGTCTATGCCCTCGAGGCGGACGGATTCGCGGTTGCGACCGCCACCACCGGCCGCGAGGCGCTCGATCGGATGACGGCGCAGACCTTCGATCTCATCGTCCTCGATGTCGGCCTGCCGGACATAACGGGCTTCGAGGTGTGCAAAGCGATCCGCAAAACCCAGTCGCTGCCGATTCTCTTCCTCACCGCACGTTCCAGCGAGGTGGATCGAGTCGTGGGCCTGGAGATCGGCGGAGACGACTACGTCGTAAAACCCTTCAGCCCGCGCGAACTCGTCGCCCGCGTGCGTGCCATCCTGCGCCGCGTTTCCGCCACACCGTTGCCGCCAAACGCGCATGATGCCGCCATCCCGCTCGTCATCGACGACGTGCGCTGCCAGGCCATCTACTTCGGCACTGCCTTGAATCTCTCCCGCTACGAATTCCGCATGCTCAAAGCCTTCGCTGCGCATCCGGGCCGCGTTTTTAGCCGCGAGCAGCTTATGGATCACGCTTCTGAAGAACCCGATGCCTCCATGGAACGCACCGTGGACACGCACATCAAAACCCTCCGCTCCCGCATGCGCGGCGTGCGGGCAGGCATTGACCCCATCGTCACCCATCGCGGCATGGGCTACTCTCTGCTCGAAACCTGGCCCGACGCATGAGCCTCACCTCGCGCTTTCTTCTCGGTTTCGCGCTGGTGGCCAGCGTGGGGCTGTTTGTGCTGTTCTCGCAGCTCATTCGTCGCGTGGAGCGGCAATACTTCGAGGCCATCGAGGAGCCGATGGTCGATGTGGCGAACATCCTGGCCGAAATCCTTGTCGCAGACGCAAAGAACGGTGTTTTGGAGCCGCAGGCCGTTGAGCAAGCCATCCGTGCGGCACACGGGCGCGAACTCAACGCGCAGATCTACAACCGCACCAAGACGCAGGTGGACATGCAGGTGTATGTCACCGACGCGCAGGGGCGCGTGCTGTTTGATTCCGCTGGCATCGAAAAGCCCGGCACGATCTCGAATCATCGGGATGTGAACCTGACCTTGATGGGGCAATACGGTGCCCGTTCCTCGCGCATCAGCGAATACGACCCGCTTTCGGTGGTGATGTATGTCGGCGCGCCGATTCGACAGAACGGCAAGCTGATCGGCATGCTCAGCGTCGCCAAGCCGCAGCGTGGCGTGCTGGCCTTTGTGTGGGAGACGGAGCGCTGGCTGAAGTGGTCCATCGTCACCACCGTCGTGCTCATGCTGCTGGGCATCTACCTCGCCGCGCGCTGGGCCACGCGGCCTTTGGATGATCTTGCGCGTCATGCGCTGGCCGTCAGCCGTGGTGAACGATCCGCCTCGCCGCACATGCCGGGGCATCAAATGAAGACACTCGCCAAAGCCCTCGAAGACATGCGCGATGCACTCGAAGGCCGCGAATACGTCGAGAACTATGTCCAAAGCCTCACGCACGAGTTGAAAAGCCCGGTGGCTGCGATTCTTGGCGCGAGCGAGATTCTGCAAGGCGATGTGCCCGAGCCGAAACGCGCCCGCTTCCTGCAAAACATCCGCAGTGAGGCCGATAGGCTGCGCGATCTGCTCGAACGCCTGCTGCACCTCGCCGCGCTCGAAAAGCAGAAGACCCTCGAAAATCGCGAGTCCGTGAACCTGCGCGAAATGCTGGACCGCGCCTGGGACCATCACGCGCTCATCGCCGCCTCGCGTGAGGTCAGCTTGCAGCGGGATTTGGCCGACGAACTCGTGATTCAGGGCGATCCCTGGCTCATCGAGTTGGCTTTGAGCAATCTCATCCAGAACGCCATCGACTTCGCCCCGAAAGGCAGCGCCATCGTCATCCGCTACTATCGTTTTGACGCCAAAGCCGTGATCGAGATCGAGGATCGCGGTCCCGGCATTCCTGATTATGCGCGTGAGCGCGTGTTTGAGCGCTTCTACTCCCTGCCTAGGCCGGACACTGGCAAAAAGAGCACCGGTCTGGGCCTGTGCTTCGTCAAAGAAGTCGCGCAACTGCACGGCGGCAGCGTGGAGCTCTCGAACGTCGAGGGTGGGACAGGTGCAAAGGCGATGCTGATTCTGCCGGCGTGACCCAGCAGTCGCCAAACTGGCCTTTTTCCTGCTTGGCACGAGGTTTGACAACCCAACCTCGCGCCATAGTCTGCGCCCCAGTTCCTTACCCAACTCATGAGCACCCCAGAAGCCGGAAAGCCCGTTTACAACGTCAAGAACCCCTGCATCGCGAAAGTGAAGCGCATGTTCAACCTCTCTGGCCCTGACGCGCCGAAACACACGGCTCATTACGAAATCGACCTCTCCGGCAGCGGCCTCGAATACACGCCTGGCGACTCGCTGGCCGTGCAGCCCACGAACGATCCCGCGCTCGTCGATGACACGCTCGCCGCGCTTGGTTTTTCCGGCACGGAAATCGTGAAGCATCCGAAAACCGCCGCCGAGGTGCCGATTCG
>NZ_JBIIKX010000105.1:0-16659 GCF_044232965.1 Prosthecobacter sp. | reverse complement strand
GGTCAACGCTGACGGCACGCCACACATCCGCCAGTCACGCGGCACGGATGACGCAGCAGTCAACGCTGACGGCACGCCACACATCCGCCAGTCACGCGGCACGGATGACGCAGCAGTCAACGCTGACGGCACGCCACACATCCGCCAGTCACGCGGCGCGGATGACGCAGCAGTCAACGCCGACGGCACGCCACACATCCGCCAGTCACGCGGTGCGGATGACGCAGTGGTTAATACTGACGGTACCCCGCACATTCGCCAGTCAAGCGGTGCGGATGATGTGGTCTCTGTTGCCTCCAGTGCTCGGCTGCCCGCTGCGCCTACATCTTCAGCAAGCACACAGAACACGACACGGCTTCCGTCCAGGGAGAACAAGGCGGTGTTCGGCGTCTCGCAGCAGGCTTTAGAGACGGCTGGCCTCGTTCCGCAGGCAGTCTATCGGAGCAACGGCAAGCGTCACATCCTGGACGTCATTGTCGCTGGATATGGCTTGCAGGCTGGTGCGAGCACCGTTGATCTCGAGAATGGCGAGATCATCGGCAATCTCCCCGACAAGCAGCGCCTGCGGTTCGCCGTGCACGCGAACGCTCAGCAGGCCCTGGCTGCCGCCAGTCTTTGGGCCACACCCGCACCACAGACCACGCGTGGGGACAGCGCACTGGTTGCTGCGGAGACGGGAATCATCACATGGGATGCTGAAGCTGGCCGCCCAGATGACGACGGTTCAGATGGGATGGGCAGCATCAACGGCCTTTTCCTCACCAGCGAACACATGCCTGAACTAAGCGGCACCTACCTGCGGGGCAAAGTGATCCAGATTTACGGGCCGCTGGTGACGGCGCTCGATGATGCTGGCAATCCGATTTCGTACACTCGCCAAGTTTACTGGACTAGCGCCCCGCTGCGCTGAGTGGGACATGCACTTCTGGATGCCTCCGCCACCTGCTAGAACATTCTCCCTCCTACGGACAAGCCTGCTGTGAACGTGGTCCAGCGTTTGCGTGAACGGCGCGAGAAGTTGATCCGTGATTTTCCACGCACAAGCCGCCCATGAATCTGCCCCATCTCTCGACCGCGTCCGCAAAAACACAGGCTGACCGCCGTGGCCAATCCTCTGGAACAGCCTTTCTTGCCTCGAATCTGCTCGAGCTTTCCTGTCTTCTCGCTGGCGCGAAGCGCGCGGCCATCTTTCGCGTCAGCGAGACGGAGACACGTTTTGAGGCTGGCTACCGTATGTCTTCTCAGCTGGGGCTTGCCTTGATGCCGCAACTGAACCTGCACTCGGATACGTCGGAGGGGCAACGCGTTATGCTTGGCCTGAAGTCTTACCAGTGCGTCGTGCTGCATCTTTCAGGGGCGAACCTCTCCAGCCGATGCTGGGTGGTGCTTTTTGAAGCCAACCAGCAAATCACATTCCAGGCATTGGGTCGGTTGGAGGGGGTTTTCCAGGCATGGTGGCAAATGACAGCTTTGTTGCCGACCGTTACTCCACATCAGCCGCTTGTGCATACCTGCAGCGGTTGCCAGCACATCATGGTGGCTGATGGGAGCTGGGTTTCTTGGGAGGACTTTCTGCGCCGGGAACTCGGTCTTGGGTTAAGCCACGGACTTTGCGACTCCTGCTGCGAAGATCTTTACGGCGAACTTTCCACCCACTCCTGGGAGACCTGTGCCTGCGAATGCTCCAATCAAATGGGCGACTCGAAAAAAGAGCTGCATCAATCGGCATGCCATGCCGGTGGTTGATTCAGCTCTGTGGCATGCTTCATGGGTTAACACAGTTTGACGATTGCTTTCGCCTGCTGGGAAGGTGATGAATTCATTAAATGACTGCCAACGTTTCTGACAAGAATGATAATGTGCCAACCCTTCATGACTACGTGTCTTGGGGGGCATGTCTGCCTGCGGCATCCATTATATGGGACATGATGCGCAACGGCAGGGTTTCGGTGAACTCTTCAGCTGGACCGTCTTTGAAAAATCTCGACAGCCATGGTAGAATCCCTCGCACACGGCGTCGAACAGAATGAGGATGAGATATTAAGCGTCGAGTTGGTCCTGTTTGGCACCTACCAAGAATGATTCTTTGCGCGGGCAGTAGTGGTTATTCACCATGTTGCACTGGCGGTGAGTCATCCTTTTGAAGCGGCCGCTTTTTTGTTGGGTTTGTCGAGAGAGAAGCGGATTTAAAAATGACGGATGGTTGGAGTTTGTTAAAGAAGATGACATGTGGGTTAACTCATTTTCTGGGGTCGTTTGAATACATCGGCCTTGGTTTTTCATGTGAGTTCCGTTTAATGGCTACTTCATGACACCACCTCTCGATTCTGCTGATGCCTCGCCGTTATCGCCTCCTGCGGAAATAGGCCCGAGTACGGCGCAGCTGAAGATGGAGGAGGTCGGATGCATCGAGGGTGGCATCATACATCTAGTGGGCGGCGAGAAGGGAGGTGTTGGGAAGTCCTTGGTGGCGCGGTTGCTGGTGCATTACATGCAGGAGCGAAGATTGCCGTTCCAAGCTTTTGACGCCGACCGCTCTAACGCCGCCCTGCTGCGTCACTACTCGGAGGTGTCTAGTCAGATCCTGATGGATCGCCATGACCACCTGGACAAAATCATTGAGACGGCCCACGAGATGCCAGGGAAACGTATTGTGGTGGACTTGGCGGCCCAGACTCACGACGCATTGGTAAAATGGATCGAGGGCGTGGATATGATCGAGATGGTAGGCACCATGAACTACCGGGTTTGTTACTGGCATGTGATGGACTGCGGCAAGGATTCGGTGGATCTGTTGAGGCGGCTTTTCGAGCGTTTCGGCTCCAGGCTGGCTTATGTCATTGTGCAGAATCAGGTTCGGGGGGATAACTTTGATCTTTTCGAGAAGTCGGCTGAAAAGCCGAAGGCGTTGGAACTTGGGGCGAAGTTTGTCTGCATCCGGCATTTAATGAACCATGTGATGCAAAAGATCGATGCGTCCAATGCCCCGTTTGCTTTGGGAAAGTATCCAGAGAGGGACAACACAGGTCTTGGCTTGGTGGACCGTCAGCGCCTCAAACTGTGGTTAACCCAGGCCTGTGCGCAGATGGATCAGGTGGAGATTTAACCCATGGGAACTCACTCCAACACTCAAAGCATGCTCCAGCCCAAGCCTCTTGATTTTTCCACCACTATTGCTCCACTGCGCGTGAAACTGCTGAGGCACACGCTTTACAGCCGCTTGCGCAGCTTGGCGGATGTGGTGGTCTTCATGCAGCACCACGTCTTCGCGGTGTGGGATTTCATGTCCCTGCTCAAGGCGCTTCAACTGCGCCTTACCTGCGCGCAGGTGCCTTGGGTGCCGGTGGGAGATGGGCGGGTGCGCCGCTTGGTAAATGAGATCGTGCTGGGAGAGGAGAGTGACGTGATCCCTGATGGAAGTCCGGCGAGTCATTTCGAGCTTTATCTGCAGGCGATGCTTGAAGCGGGGGCGGATACCTTGCCGGTCCAGCGCTTTATCTCCTCGCTTTTGGAAGGCTTGGGGGTGGCGGAGGCATTGGGCAGATCCGGGGTGCCTGATTGTGTGGCGGATTTTGTTCTGGACACTTTCACCACCATTGAGAGAGGGCAGCCACATGAGATCGCTGCCGCTTTCACCTACGGACGGGAAGATCTGATCCCCGGCATGTTCGATGAACTGGTGGCAGGGCTGGAGGAGGCATTTCCAGGCCGGCTTTCCGTGCTGCGTTATTATCTCGATCGCCACATTCAACTGGACGGCGACCAGCACGGGGAGATGGGGCGCACGATGGTGGCGTTGTTATGTGATGGCCGACCCGAACGGATTGCAGAGGCGCAGGCGTCGGCAGTTAGGGCGCTGTCATCCCGCCTGCGTTTATGGGACAGAGTCGCGGCGGGATTGCCTTTAGGAATCAAGTCCGATTAACAGGTCTACCGCAGACTTACTCAACAAGGTGATAATCATTGCCCCTTGGGTTAATCCAAAATGGTTATGTTTCGTCATTTCTAACTTAACCTTTCTTGTTAATGCTTCTCGCGTGCGTAATTTGCAATTCACTGAACCTGAACTGATACAACACCCTAGATACCCGCGAAAAGGCTGGATTGGGGTGGATTTGGATGGAACTCTGGCCAAGAATGTTTTCACCACAAATGAGCTGGGTATCGGCCCTCCAGTTCCGTATATGCTCAAGCGGGTGCGGCACTGGATCGACTCTGGTCGCAAAGTTAAAATTTTCACCTCACGTGCTGGCGATCATATGGAGGAAGAGCGCATCCAGCAATGGTGTTTGCTTCACGGTTTGCCAAAGCTTGAGATCACCAATCGCAAGGATCATCGCATGATTGCCCTATGGGACGACCGCGCGGTCGGTGTCGTCAAAAATCTCGGGATACCCATTCTGCCTGCGTCAATGACCTTGTGGCTACGCTTTCGTCTTGGTTTGTCGATTCTGTTTGGGGGCAGACCCAGCATGAAGATCAACGATTTCTATCTTCTTGGCAATTCCGATGCCGCTATGAAGTCTAGCAGTACTTTTCTTGAACTTTAACTGATTAGGGCCGCTTTGTCCTCAGTCATTGTTAAATTGCCTTAATGCCAGTGTTTTGCCTGCGATGGGAAATGTGATGACAAGGCATGCAGACAACATTTGGAAGATAAAACAGGTGGTGGTCACAAAACTTGCTTCAAGAAAACAGCCTGAAATCAATGGTGCTGCATTTATGTGGAACTGTTACATATTTGCTAAAAGGAAGCAGCGCGAGGGCCACTGGTCTAAGCTATGACACGAAAATTAAAGGGTTAACCCAAAACAAAAATCGCCAGTTTTGCGATTTATCCCATCTTTCATTGTTTACTACGACTTCTATCAATCCGGCGTGATGACAGAACATCAAATGCAATTTATCTCCCCTGTGTAGTTGATGCGCTTACCAAATACCGGATTAATAATTTCAGTGTTCCAATTCTCAACTCGCCCAAGTTGGGTGTTGGCCATGTAAACATGATTGACACAACCTCCCGGCTGGTCCGCTACGGTCTTGAGACTGCATGCGTTCTGCTGAGTGGGGACAATGTTTGGATGACCATGCACGCTGGCGAGAGTTGTCAGATCGACACCTCCGTGCGGCTGTGGCAATACCGTTCGCGAGAATTGCGCCCTCGCCATTAACCGTGAATTAGTGCAAAACAACTCCTCATAGACCCCGCCTCCCATAATGTCTCAATCTTCTCGAAAAAAAGTACCCCGCAAAAAAACTGCCTTGGTTGAAGATGATCCTGTTTACCGGGCTTACCTCCAGGGCTTGCTGATCAAGACTCCCGAAGTGGAGTTGGTGCGCGGCTGGGAAAGTGCCGAGGCCATGCTGGCGGACACAAGATTTCTCATTGTGGAGCTGCTCTTCATTGACCTGGGTCTTCCTGGAATGAGCGGGTTGGAATTAATCTCACGAATAAACAATCTCCAAAATCCCCCGCGTTGCGTGGTACTTACCTCCTCCTTGGAGCCTGACGATGTCTTTTCCGCCATTCGAAGCGGTGCATCCGGCTATTTGGTCAAGAGTTTGGACCCTCATATATTTTTGGAAAATATGAAGCAGGTCATCAATGACGGCGTGAGCCTAAGCCCGTTCATTGCACGCATGCTGATTGACGAATTTCGTCACACTCAGCCGCAGGCCATAGATAACCGGAATGCCCTGAAAAATCTTACCACACGCGAGCGCCAGGTGTTGGAATGCATGTGCAGCCATGTCACCGCGAAAGGGATTGGAGCGTCGCTGGGCCTAAGTCACGAAACCGTGCGCGTGCACATGAAAAAAATCTATCAGAAGCTGCATGTCAATTCGAAGTCCGAGGCACTGGCGGTGCTGGCCCAGGAATGCCGGAGTTAATCTCACCTTGCCGTCATGGCTTGCCCAAGCGCCGCATCTGTTTTCTGAAGGGGACTTCCTAGTTTCTTGAGCAGACTGGCAGTCACAGACTTTCCGTTTCGAGTCGCCGTCTCGATGGAGGCACCGCTCTCCACAACATCACGCATGCCAAAAATAGAGCTCCAAATAGGGCGTGAGCTTCCTTGCGCATTACTTCTGTCTGGCCGCTCTTCGGCGCCGCCATGAGTCGCTGATGGCGGTCGTGAGCTTTCTCCAGCAAGATCTCTGCCAGCCGGCGGGCTTCCACAGCGCCAATCTGCGCGGACAACGCTGCCAGCGTGTCTGGCACAGCCGACAGCGTAAGTATTCCTGGCAGTGCCATCCTGAGCGCCTCCCATATGCACAATCTCGTTCAGCAGGCGTTCCAGCGTAAACGTCACCGTAACGACCATGGGATCGAGCTTGGAGAGGGGCGCGTGGGGAGTCAGGGATGTCCCACGTTATGGACAACCAACTCACGATTTTGAAACGGGACGCACGCGGTCGTGTGCGCAGCACGGCTGAGGCGCGGGCGGAAGCCGTCGCTGAGTATCGGCGCAGCGGGCTTTCTGCCTCCGCTTTTGCCAAAATGGCGGGTATCTCCAAGAACACTTTTTGGAACTGGCTGCAAAGCCATGGGTTGACGCAAAAGCGCGGCCCAGCGAAGTCCAATGTCCACCCGCCTGTGCGCTTTGTGGAGGTGGCGGCGCAGACTGCACCCGCCTCGGCTTTGCTGGTGCGCCTGCCGGGTGGCGCGACCGTGGAGGTGGCCGATGAACGGCAGGCCGCGCTGGTGGCGCGGCTTGTCCAATCCCTCGCCTGATCTTCGCCATGCTGAACTTCACCGGCAGTTTAAAAGTGTTCGTGGCGCTGGAGCCTTGCGACATGCGCAAAGGCTTCGAGGGGCTGCACGCGGCTGTCAGTGAGCGACTCAAGGAGGACGCGCGCAGCGGGGCTTTGTTCGTGTTTACCAACAAGCGGCGCACCCGGCTCAAGGTGCTTTACTTTGATGGCACGGGACTCTGGCTGATGACGAAGCGATTGGAAAAAGGCACCTTCTGCTGGCCGCGTGCGGCGGAGGCTGGTCAGACAAAGCTGCGGCTCACGCCGGAGGCCTTGGCGCTGCTCACCGATGGCATCGACATGCACGGGGCGAAACCGCGCGGGTGGTATGAGCGGGGTTGAAAAAAGTCTCCGTTCAGCATCAAGATAACACCAAGTTGGTACACCTCCTGCTCTTCATCGTGTCAGCATGATGACGCCGCTGGAATCCCGACTCACCGAGGAAGTGGAGTCGCTTCGTCATCAGCTCGGAGCGGTCACCTTGGAGAACAAACTGCTGCGCGAAAAAGTGGACCTGCTCATCCGGCGCATCTTTGGGCGCAGCAGCGAACAGCTCGATGACGACCAGCTCATGCTGCTGTTACAAGGCGGTGATGACGGCGCAAAAAAAGACCCGGCCTCCAGCGCAAGCCCAGGCGTCTTGGAGGCTGAGATCGAGAAGCGCGGCAAGGACACAGCAAAAATCAAACCACGCAAGCAGCGCGAAGCACGTGTGCCGGAGCATCTGCCTGCCGTGGATGAAGTCATCGAGCCTGATGAGGCGTTGCTGATCCTGAAGCTTGGCGCTCCATCGGCGAAGAAATCACCGAACAGCTCGACTATAAGCCCGCGCGGTTCTTCCGCCGCCGCATCATCCGTCGGAAGTATGTGAAGCGTGATGAGCCATGCCAAGCGCCCATCATTGCGCCGCTCAATACACTGCAAGAGCGCAGCATCGCCGCACCAGGACTGCTCGCGCAGATCATCGTCGCCAAATACTGCGATCATCTGCCTCTCTACCGGCAGGAGCAGATCTACGCCACGCGGCACGACATCGCCATCCCACGCCAAAGCATGGCACGCTGGCTCGGACTGGCCGCCGACTGGTTGCGCCCGATTTATGAGCACATCCACACCGGAGTCATGGCCGGAGGTTATGTGCAGATTGATGAAACGCCTGTCGAGTATTTAAGTCCCGGCAACGGGCAAACCAAGCAAGGCTACCTCTGGGCCTGCAAGCGCCCCGGAGCCGACGTCAGCTTCACCTGGGCCACCAGTCGCGCCGCACGATGTTTGGAGCGCATCATCCCTGCCGACTTCAGCGGCACCGTGCAGTGTGACGGCTATGCCGCCTATCCCTCTTTCGCCAATCGCAGCGAAGGCCGCATCACCCTGGCCGCGTGCTGGGCCCATGCGCGGCGCAAGTTCCACGAAGCAACGGAGAGCACACCGCAACAAGCCGGGTGGATGCTGTTGCAGATCCAGCATCTCTACCGCATCGAAAAACAACTCCGCGAAACCAATGCCGGACCGCAGCAAAGGCAGGCTGCGCGAGCCAGCCAGAGCCGCATGATCATTGATCGCATCCACAAAGCCATCACGCGCCTCAAACTCAGCCGCCGTCATCTGCCCCAAAGCGCCCTCGGTAAAGCCATCGACTACACCCTGACGATGTGACCCATGTTGCTCGTGTATCTCGAAGACGGCCGCGTGGAGATCGACAACAACCCCGTGGAGAACTCCATCCGCCCCACCGCCATCGGCAAGAAGAACTGGCTATTCATCGGCGAAGCCGAAGCCGGACAACGCAGCGCCATCCTCTTCACGATCATCGAAGCCTGTCGCAGTCGAGGCATCGATCCGCAGACTTATCTGCGTGAAGTACTCACCCGCCTGCCGACGCTGACCAACCGGCAGATCAAGGACGTGACACCCGAAGCCTGGGCCAAGGCCCAGCAAAACGCCCATCAGCGGAAAGCGGCGTAGTCGTCAAAATCAAAAGGCAAGCTTAGACCGATGGTGCTCGGCACACCGCTAACGTTCCAGCGATTTGGCGTTGAAGGGTTTGCATAGATGCTGGTCCATACCGGACGCGAGGTGGCGCACCCTCTCCTCTGGCAATGCATCGCTCTCCTAGCCTAGCACGATCTCATTGACCAGCTGCGCACTTGAGCGTTCCCAACTGGCCGCCATGGCACGTCATCGCATGTGAGGCGCACCTGCAGTGCCTTGAGCTGCGACATGAAATCCCACACCGCAAAAACATGGTGATCCATGAATACTGCCAGGTGCTTCAGTGCACGCAATTGGCCATAATATTGATGCGCCAGCAGCGTCTGACGCTCGGTGTTGATGGCTTTGGTCAAGCTTTCTTGAAAATCGCTCGGTTTCGTTTGGCTCGTCAATGCTGCAGGCACTTGCGTTTTTAAATCAGATTCACACGGCCAAGATTCGCTTGCGCACCACTATGGTGGCGACGCTCAACGGGAACTTTTTGCGCTTGCAGATGCGATGGTTATAACGGGTTAACCCAAAAAGAATGTGTGATTTGAGGCGCCCTGCATTTATTTTGGGTTAACCTCTTTCTCCAACAACCACATTCACCTAAATTATCATGTACGGAATGGTCAACAGCGCAATCATGGATCTTCTAGTGGAGAGTCACGGGGAGGACACATGGCAGAAGGTGAAATCGAAAGCGGGTGTGGAGGATGATATGTTTATTGCGAATGGTTCGTACCCTGATGAGATCACTTACAAACTGGTGGGCGCGGCGGCGGAGGTGCTGGACCGGCCAGCGGGAGAGATTCTGAACCAATTCGGCCGCTGGTGGGTGCTGGAGACGGCGCGCAAAAGCTATGGCCACCTCATGAAATCCGGCGGACGGAATCTGGGTGAGTTTCTGAAAAATTTGCCGAATTTTCATACCCGTGTGGTGATGATGTTTCCCAAACTACAGCCGCCGACTTTTGAGTGCACCGATGTGCTGCCGACCGAATTGCGGATGCACTACCGCAGCCACCGCCGCGGACTTTCGGCGTTTGTGATCGGACTGCTAGAGGGGCTGGGGGAGATGTTTGCAGTCGTGGTGACGATCACGCATGAGGAACGGTTGGATGATGGGGCCGATCATGATGTATTCCACATCAAATGGAGCGAAAACAAAACAGCATGAGCAAGGGGGGACTACTGCGCATGCCCTGGTCGCAGGTGGAGGCGGTATTCCCTTTTCTTTTAGCCTGGAACGGGGAAATGCGAATCCTCCGGGTCGGCCCTTCCCTGGCGCGCATTGCGCCAGATGTGGCTGCTGGTGCGCAGGTTGATCAGGTGCTCAAGTTGGAACGACCGCTGGGCGTTCTGGATGCTGACTGGGTGCGAAGGCACCGGGGCATTCTGCTGCTGCTGAGGCATCAGCGCACGGGCATGCTGATGCGAGGGCAGGTGATGCATCTGGAAGAGATGGACATGGACGTTTTTCTCGGCTCTCCTTGGCTGGAAACGCCGAATGAACTCGACCGCCTAGGCCTCGCGCTCACTGACTTTGCCCCGCACGATTCTGCGCAGGATCTTCTTCAAGTGACGCAGGTTCACCGGATCGCCAATGAGCAGCTCAGCATCATGAACGAGCGCCTCAAGCAAAGCCAGGCGAAGCTCATCGAGAAGGAAGCCGAGTCCCGCAAGCTGGCAATGGTAGCGGAACGCACGGACAACGCCGTGATCCTAGCCGACCAAGATGGCCACATCGAGTGGGTGAACGCAGCGTTTGAAAGCATGACTGGCTGGACGCTCAATGAGGTGCGCGGACTGAAGCTCGGATCGTTTCTGCAAGGACCGCTCACTGACCCGCAGGTGGCCATTGAAATGGGACTCAAGCTTAGCGCAGGTGAGGGCTTTCACACCGAAATCCTGAACTACAGGAAGGATGGCATTTCTTACTGGGTGGACATCGAGGTACAACCGATCAAAGATGCCCATGGCGAGTTGACGCATTTCATGGCGATCGAGGCGGACGTATCAGGTGTGAAGCGCAATGAGATGCGTCGCCAGTTGGAGACGACGGCCGCCAAAGTGATCGCCAGCGGGTTCAAAATGACCGAATTGATCCCCATGATGCTGTCGGCCTTAGGGCGGCAGTTGCAGGCGACCGTGGGTTCGTGGTGGGTCCCGGACAGCAGCGGCAAAGTGCTGCAAATGGCCCACATGTGGCAGTCTGATGGGGCGCAAGTGGAGTCGTTCACCAAGGCTTCGCGGGAGTTCTGTTTTGCCCCAGGGCAGGGACTGCCTGGCAGAGTCTGGGAATCATGCACGAGTCATTGGATCACCGATGTGCTCAAGGATGACAATTTTCCCCGCCGCGATGCAGCTGCCGTGTGCGGCATAACGGCGGCGCTGGCCTTTCCTGTGCAAGTGGATGAGCAGGTGCATGGCGTGCTGGAGTTTTACAGCTTGCAGTTGGATGCACCAGACCCAGATCTTCTCGGGGCTCTAAACCAAATTGGCCGTGAACTGGGCCTGCTGCTCGGCCGGCTAGAGGCCGAAGAGGAATTGCGCAAAAGCGAACGCGCCATGAACGAAGGCCAGCGGCTGGCCCACCTAGGCACTTGGGAGTGGGATTTGCACACGAACGACCTCTCATGGTCGGATGAGAAATTTCGCATCTACGGCTTTGAACCGCGCAGCTTTGTTCCAACGCTGGACCATGTTCGGCGCTGCGTTCTGGCGGAGGATCTGCCGCATTTCTTGAAGGTGCTGGAGGCTGTGGCACGCACGGGAGAGAGCCAGGAGGTCAGCTACCGCGTCACGCGGCCGAACGGTGAGATCCGCCATGTGCACACGCTGGCGGCGGCTGAGATGGATGGCGAAAAAGTGCCCTGCCGCTTGGTTGGCACGATGCAGGATGTGACGGACAAGGTCCAAACTGAGGACGCCTACAAGCAGGCGCAGCGTATTTCGCATCTTGGCAACTGGAGTCTAGAGCTGGCGAGCGGCTTGGTGTGCTGGTCAGATGAGAAGTACCGCATCTATGGCTACGAGCCCGGCACCGTGAAGGTGGACATGGATTTCTGCCGCCGCGCCATTCATCCCGACGATATTGACACGGTGATGCAATTCATTGATTCCGTGGCGAGAACCGGAGAGCCGATGACGATCACCTACCGCATTTCCCGCCCGAACGGCGAGGAGCGCCACCTCCGCAGCAGTGCGGAAGTGAGCAGGGACGCGGCTGGCAAAGCACGAGAGATTCTTGGCACTGTGCTGGATGTCACTGAGCTGGTGGAGGCACAGCGCAGCTTGCAGCAGACCGAGGAGCGCTGGCTGTTTGCGCTACAAAACAACGGGCTGGGCGTATGGGACTGGAACATCATCAGCGGACATGTACTCTACACAAATGAGTTGCAGCAGATGCTTGGCTATGAGGCGGGTGAATGGCCGCAGCACGTGGACAGCTGGGCCTCGCGAGTGCATCCGGATGACCTTCCGTTTGTGATGGGCGCGATGAACAAGTGCCTCAGCGGCGAGACACCAGACTATCTCTGCGAGCACCGTCTGCGCTGCAAAGACGGCTCCTGGAAATGGGTGCAGGATGTGGGTCGCATCGTTTCATTCACCAAAGAAGGCCAACCCGAGAGGATTATCGGCACGCAGATGGACATCCACATCCGCAAGCAGTCCGAGGAGGCTGCGGAGCGGCGTTCCGAGCTGCTCAATGGCATTCGTGCTGCACAGGAGCATTTCATCGGCACCACGGATGTGGGCCCTGTGTTTGCGGAGATGCTGGACGTCGTTGTAAGGCACACGCATAGCACCTTTGGCTTCATCGCCGAAGTGTTGAAGGACGAACAGGGCGCGCCATATCTGCGCTCTTACTCGCTGACGGACATCTCATGGAATGACGAAATACGAAAGCACATCGAATCGATGAGGCCGAATGGGCTCGAGTTCCGCAATTTGAAAACGCTTTTCGGAGCTGCGTTGGTTTCCAGAGAGCTGGTGATCGCGAATGATGCAGTGAATGATCCACGCAGCGGCGGGCTTCCGCCAGGCCACCCTCCCATCCATGCTTTCCTTGGCCTTCCTGTTTACAACGGTCTTGAAATGGTGGGGCTCATCGGTCTGGCCAACCGCCCGGATGGATATGACAAGGACGGACTCAGTGAGCTGGATCCATTTCTTGCCGCCGTGAACAGCATGATCGTGGCGCGGCGTGAGGCTGAGCGCCGCCGCCAGATCGAGGAGGAGTTGCGTGCCGCGCGTGACAAGGCGGAGGCGGCCAGCCGTGCAAAGAGTGAGTTCCTCGCGATGATGAGCCATGAAATCCGCACGCCCATGAACGGTGTCATCGGCATGACCGGACTGCTGAAGATGAGCCAGCTGGATGCAAGACAGTCGGAGATGGTGGAAGCTGTTCAGCACAGCGGCGGTGCACTGATCAATATCATCGACGACATCCTCAACTTCGCGAAGATCGAGGCGGGCCAAATTGAACTGGTCGAGCAGCCGGTGGTGCTGGACGAACTGGTCGAGGGGGTGGCGGATTTGCTCCACCATGAGGCCTCCTCCAAGGGGCTGGAACTGACCACCATCATCGCCCCCGGCCTGCCCGAGGTCATTCGTGGAGACTCGGGACGCCTGCGCCAGGTGCTGCTCAATCTCGCAGGCAACGCGATCAAGTTCACGGACAAGGGACATGTGAACATTCGTGTGTCAGGCGTGGGTGATCAGATTGAGTTTCGTGTGGAGGACTCAGGCATAGGCCTGCCTGCCGCAGCGCATGAGCGCCTGTTCAAGCCTTTCAGCCAGGTGGACAGCTCCCAGTCACGCCGCTTTGGCGGCACAGGACTCGGGCTGGCCATTTGCAAGAAGCTGGTGGGCGCAATGAGTGGAAGCATCGGAGTGGAGAGCAAGGCCGGGAATGGTTCGCAGTTCTGGTTTATGGTGCCGTCACATGCCGCGCCTGATCAGCACGCAGAGCCGCAGCCAAAGCTGCAGCAGGTGTGGATCGCCCACACATCACCGCGCATGCGAGAGAGTATCCGCACCGCGCTGGCCGCGCCGGGCGTAGAGTTTCACGAATTGAAACGTACGCAGGTTGGCAAGCATCTGGCCGCGAGCCGTGCGGCGGATGATGTGCTGTTGGTGGAGGCTGCCTGGCTGCCTGTGGCGAGGAAAGGTGCGGCACCGAGGTCAAAAGATGCAGGCTTGGATCTGCGGCAGGTGGTGCTCATCGGTTCGGGAATCCATGCTGACACCGCAGCGCTGGCCAAAGCTCAAACGGTCACACTGCCATTACACCGCCAAGCCTTGCGGCAAGCAGTCTGGCCTGCAGCTTCGTCACCGAAAGACGCAACAGGCCAGCCCCACCGTCTTGCTCTGGGACTCAATGTGCTGGTGGCTGAGGATAACCGCATTAATGCACGCCTGGCCTGCCTGTTGCTGGATAATCTCGGATGCAAAGTGGTGGTGGCCGACAATGGCAAGGAGGCCGTGGCTGCATTCAAAAAGCAGCCTTTTGATGCCGTGCTGATGGACTGCCAGATGCCCGTCATGGACGGTCATGCCGCCACGCAGAAAATTCGTCAGTGGGAAAACCGATGCGGCAGGCGGCAAGGCCGGGAACGCTGCAAAATCATCGCGATGACGGCGAGCGCGCTGCCTGAAGAGCGGGGACGCTGCTTGGCCTCAGGCATGGACGAGCATCTCTCCAAGCCTTTTAGTGCCGAATCGCTGGAGCGTCTGCTGGCGGAGATCGCACGGCAGTCACGCGTGGCTGAGAGAGCTCCCGGGAAGTCGGCGCTGCCCACCATCGCTGATCCGCTTGCAACGCTGGCTACGCAGATTGGTGAGGTTGAAGCTCGTGCTCTCGCGGACATATGGTTGGAAGAAGCACCGGGCCGCCATCAGCGGCTCTTGGCAGCTCTGAAGCGCCGCCAGCCGGAAGCCGCGCGCAAAGAAGCCCACGCGTTGCGTGGAGCGAGTTCCATTTTTGGCATGCGCTCACTCATGGATGCGTGCACGTCTGTGGAGATGGCGATTCGAAGTGACAAGCCTGTCGCAGCAGGTCTGCTTGAAGAATTCAGTGATCATCTGCAACATTCCGCGGCATTGCTTCAGCGGAGCATGACAGCAGGGTGAATCAGCTCTGGGTCTCCTGCGCCAGCACCGCAAGCGCTTCGGACTTCGAGTTCACGTGCAGCTTCTGATAGATTTTTTTCATGTGAACGCGCACGGTCTCATGACTGAGGGCCAGTGCCTCGCCCATGCCCTTCGCACTGCCATGTCTGGCCATGCTGTCCAGGACTTGGCGCTCACGGGTGGTGAGAGTTTTCAGGGCCAGATGCCTGCCCCCAGGCTGGGGTGGCGCATGACGGAACTCATCAATCAGCATGCCCGCAATGAACGGGCTCAGGCTGACGCCGTCCTGGATCACCTGCCTCAGATTTTCTAAAAAAGCCTGAGTATCCAAAGTTTTCAAGACGTAGCCGGATGCCCCACCCCGTATTGCGGCAAAGACATGCTCACGCTCTAGCGAGGAGGTGAGCACCACACAGCGTGGGGGATTCTGGAGTTTGCTGAGTCGTGAGATTAATTCCAGCCCGCTGATGCCGGGAAGTTCCAGGTCAATGAAGAGCAGCTCCACCAGCAGAAAACGAGTGTCCGCCAGCATGGCCTCAGCACTTTCCCAGGCATGCACCAGTTCGACTTCCTGTGTGTTATTGAGCAGGCCGGAGAGATAGGCGCGATAAACGGGATCGTCCTCAACCAAGGCGGTTCGCTGGGGGGATATCCTAGAGGAATGTGGCACTGTGGATGGTATGGAAGGAGCTTTCAGGCCTGATCTTGAAGCACTTCGTTGTAAAGCGCCAGCGCGCATTTTTCACAAACCGTTCGAGAGGTGCTGTGCCCGCCCCTCAGATTTCTTTGGTGATCCCAGCGCATCCAGCCATGTTCAAAGGAATGGATGCGGTGGCAGCAGGTATAGGAAATAGTTTGCATTTCCGATGCCTGAATGGACCGCAGCTTTTGCTTCGAAAGCTGCCAGTTGATCAGCGCCTGCATGCTGCAGCGCAGACCGTCCACGAAGCCCGCCATGCGCGAAGTCAGTTCAAACTGACCGTCAAATAGCATGCTGAGCATGTAGGTGCAGCCATCCGCCTCCTGCTGCGTTGAAAGGCTGGCGCACATGAGGGTTTCATCTCTCCAGCGCAGCATCAGCACGGGCCTCTCATGTGAGTTTTGTGCTGAATGAACAAGAAGGGCGTTAAGCGAGAAATCGATCTCCATGGCGGAGCCTAAATGGTTCACAAGCTGACAGCTTTCGCTGCTATGGCGCGTGACCATCCCCAATCCGAACGATGCCAAAACCCACATCACGATTGCCCCGGCCAAACTGGACACGCTCACCAAGCTCATCCAGCGCATGCCCTGTCACAATGAGCGGTTGTTCTGCATTGGCCTGGAATGGAAACAAGGGCAGTTCCTGCTGCTCGGCAAAGACAGCCATGCCGAACCCTGGCTGCGTGTGCCGGTGCCCGACGTTCAAGCCACAGGCCCGGAGATCACGATCTTCGCCAACCGCAGGCTGCTCATCAAGGCACTGCGCTACGGCCTCAACGCGATCAGCCTCATGGATCAGACCTCGCCCCTGCGCTTCCACTGCCAGGGGCGGCAAATGATCCTGATGCCACTGCGCGCGGTTGAAGCCAATCCGCAGAAGGCCGCACAACCAGCGCCTGTTCCACCCCCCCCCCAAGCAACCAAACTCATGATCACTCCACCCAACTCGGAAGGACCGGCCTCTAGCGATGGTAAACCCGCCCTCGAAGAAGCCATCGACCTGACCCTGCAAATCCGGGACAAGTTTACGGATGGGTTCAACCTCATCCGCGACCTATCCTTGAAGCTGAAGTGCATCCACCGCGAACACAA
>NZ_JBIIKX010000104.1:0-17042 GCF_044232965.1 Prosthecobacter sp. | reverse complement strand
AAAACATGACAACTCAAGCTCATCAACTTGCGAAACCATGCGCATGCACCCGCGATTCCCTTTGCAGACAACGAAGAAAACACGCAGGTTTACGCATGGATCAGAAACCCAAGCAAGGCCAACGGGCCTGCGTCATGCAGCCCAGGGTTCGTAGAACCCTGGGAACACGCCCCGACAACAGCCCTACACCAAGGGCGAACCACAACGTGGTTCCGTCCATCGTCGCTGGAGGAGGACGGAACCGCGTTGCGGTTCACCCTTGAGAGAGTCGAAATCGTTGTGACGCGAGACCCAGGGTAGCGCTTCGCACAACCCTGGGCTGCATGACGGAAGGCCGTTGGGCTTGGAGCTGATTTTTTCATCATGTTCTCAACCAATGAAGGAGCTTCTCGTGCAACCTGTTGTCTGAGGTTTACTTCCGTCAGTTCCTCATCAAAGCGCACCTCCAGGAGAATCACTCCATGTTTGTTACAAAGTTTGCGTTTGCGCTCATCTCTTTGCTGAAGTGCGAGTAAACCATCCTCTCCTCCCCAATGGTTTATGGCTTGAAAATGCTGCTGACCTTGGAATTCAAAGGCCGTAGCAATCTCGGGGAGAAAAACATCAAGCTCTAAACCTTCAAGAAATTCTGGACGTGAACATCTGTGGACAGCCCAGCCAGGAAAAACTCTTTTCACGAGCTGAAACAGCATGGTTTCCCCAGTAGAGCCTGAGCCCACAGGACGGAATCCCATCCGTTCCCTGACTTTATTCTCAACAACCCTATGAACCTGACGGCATTGACGAGAAAACTGTTTTTCCAACTCGAAAGCCTTCTTGTCGTCCTGAGTCCTAAGGCGCGATTGGCATTCGAAGAAGCTGTTCGGATCCAGAAGAAGCAATTCACGAATCTCTTCGGGACATCGGTTGTAGTCCACCCAGTTTTGAAATATTCCCAGATCGAGTCGATGTTGCTTTAGGTACCAACCGTAGTTTTGAACAAAAGGAGAGCCATACATTTCATGGCACCATCTGTAGCTTGGCACTGCTGCATTGCATTGGTGGCATAAACCTGGCTGAAATTGGAAAGCTTCCGCACAAGTCGGTGACATTTCAGCTCCGAAAGTCTCAACAGCATCCACAATTGCAGCAGGAAAGCCAAGCGAGTCCATCAAGAACATTCGTCTTTTGTCGGAGTTACGGGGAGAGGACACACGAAGCCGGTCTGTGATATAGTGTGCTATCGCACTCTTGGAACATTCACAGAAAACGGGCGTGTCGATAAGCGAAGCACCAAAAGCCAAAAAAGTGCCGTAATGGCCTGGATAGTGGACAAAAGGTAGCGGCAAATTCTCTTGGGCCACAGTTCGCATTTCAAAAGCGATGGGCTTTCGCTGTTTGCTGCTTCGTTTCATACACAAAGACAACTATGGCTCGATCATAAAGCCTCTAAAAGACACCAAATCATTGAACTCGCTCACTCGATCACCTTGATCTTCACATTCCGATACCACACCGGAGCCTGGGCCTTGCCGTGGAGGCCCTGGAGGCCGATGGGGCCTTTGCGGGCGAAGTCTTTGAGGGCGGTGGGGAATTTGTTCGGGGTGCCGTCGGGGTTCTTTTTCACTTCGGGCCAGTTGTCGAGGTTGGCGTTGATGACTTCTTCGCCGTTGAACACGACGCTGACCAGCGGGCCTTTGCAGGTGATGGTGAAGTGGTTCCACTCGCCGACGGGTTTGGCAGCGCTCTTGCTCGGTGGCATGGCGTCATAAATCGCGGCGACCATGCCGTATTTGCTGCCATCGGCGCTGTCATGGACCTGAATTTCGAGGGCGGAGAGGACGTTCTTGATGTCGCCGGAGCGGAGGAAGACGCCGCTGTTCGATTCCGCGATCACCTTGAACTCAAGGTCGAGGATGAAGTCGCCATACGAGTCCTTGGTCCAGAGCGTGTCGTGGGTCTTGGCGACGAGTTCCTTGCCCTCAAACACCCAGCCAGCGGGATCGACGGTGTTGGAGAGATCGGTGGCGAAGAGATCCTTCCACTCGGTGGTGTCTGGGTGCTCGGCGGCGAGGGACAGCGTGGAGATGAGGGCGAGGAAGGTGGTAAGCGGCTTCATGGTGGGCCGGAGCGTCAAGGATTGGTCCAGGAGGTCAAGGGAGGAGTTTGCGGTGAAAAATTGAATTCCATGGACGGCTCGGCATGCTGGCAGGCATGAACTTGAATCTCGCTGGCCAGTCGATCGCCGTGTTTGGAGCCGCCAGAGGCATTGGGCGGGCGATTGCGGATGGCTTTGTGGCCGAGGACTGCTCGGTGCGTGGCTTTGACCGCGAATCAGGCGCGGATTTCATCACGACCGGTGATGTGACGAGCTATGAGGCGGTGAAAACCTTCGCGGCGGGCTTTGAGGCGGTCGATCACGTCGTGTTCTGCGTCGGGATCGGCTCCGGGAAGTTTGGCTTTCCGTTTTGGAACCTGGAGCCGTCTGACTGGGCACGGGTGCTGGAGGTGAACCTCGTTGGCGCGGTGAATGTGGCGCATGCCTTCGCGCCGAGGCTGATCGAGCGGGGCGCGGGCTCGATGCTGTTTCTTGTTTCCGTGGCCGGGCAGATGGGATCACAGACGGACCCGCCGTACAGCGCGTCAAAGGCGGCGTTGATCAATTTTACCCAATGCGCCGCCAAGGACCTCGGTCCGCACAACATCCGCGTGAACGCGCTGGCGCCCGGCATGGTGAAAACGGAGCTGAACCAGTCCATCTGGGCCGCCGGGCAGAAAAAGCTGCCGGAAGACCAGCGCCAGAGCTTTGATGACTGGGCGGCGGAGAAGATCAAAAAAGTCTCCCACTTGGGCCGCTGGCAGATGCCGGAGGAATATGCCGCCATGGCGACCTTCCTAGCCTCAGACCACGCGAAGAACATCACCGGGCAGACGATCAACATCGACGGCGGGCAAGTGATGCACTCTTGAATTCCAAGGCCCGGTCTCCGGCACCGGGTTTGTGGCGGGACTTGGGCGAAAATGTGGGCGAAAACCCGCCGGAAGCGCCGCCAGGATTTTATAGGATTGCTTTTTCAGCGGCTTTAGCCAATTCTCAGACAATTCCATTCTTGGATCTCACCCTCGTCAGCCCCATGAAACTCACTCGTTCCCTGCTCTGCCTCTCGGTTCTCGCCGCCCTGTCCTTTACTTCTTGCAAGAACTCCGAAGGAGGCACCACCACCAATCTCTCGATCGGCAACACGCCAATCCACGCCCACCGGATTGGCCTTGTCGATCCTAACGCGCCCGACAGCTACGGCGGCTACGGTGGTGGCTTCAACGGCGGCTATGCCTTCTACCCCATGCCGACCGAAAGGTACGGTGACTATTTCAACCCTGAGAACGACCATAGTCTCGTCGGCAACAGTTGGGAACGCTACAATACCGTGTTCAAAAACTACACGCAGACCGTCGCCACCCAGCCGGTCCCGCAGGCGACTCCGATGACCTACAGCAAGTAGGCGGCAGAATCACGAGCGGCGTTTCAGACGAGTCGTCTGAAACGCCGCTTTTTTGTTTTGATGCACCAGCGCTGTCACTCATACAGCCGGAACAAGCCGCTGTGGTCGAGGTCGCCGAAGCCCTTTTCGTGAACGAACTTCTCCCACTGCGCGAGGGAGTTTTTCAAGGTGGGTGAGTCGAGTCCGACGGAATCGGCGAGCTGGGACATGAGACGTACATCCTTGAGCTGGAGCGTGGCGCGGCCACCGGGAACGAAGTTGCGGTGAACCATGCGGTCGCCGTGGAGATCAAGGATGCGACTTTCGGCGAAGCCGCCAAGGAGAGCCTTGCGCACAAGGGCGGGATCGACACCGGAAAGTTCGGCGAGACGCAGGGCCTGCGCAACGGCGTCGATGGTTTGCGCGACAATGAGCTGATTGGCGAGCTTGGTGACCTGTCCGCTGCCGCTGGGGCCAAGATGGGTGATGTTTTTGCCCACGACTTGGAAGATCGGCAAGGCGCGTTGGAAATTCGCCTCGCTGCCACCCGCCATGATCGTCAGTGTCGCGGCTTCGGCACCGACCTGGCCGCCGGAGACGGGCGCATCGACCCAGTTCACGCGTTCGGCCCATTTTTTCGTCTCAGGAACGCCCGTGGTGCCGAAGTCGATGATGAGCGCGTCCGGGTGCAGGCCTTCGATCAAACCACCGGGGCCAAAGACGACGTTTTCGACGACATCGGTCATGGTTAGGTTGATGCAGATGACACCGGGGCCGATTTCGCGGGCGAGCTCAGGCAAACTGGCGGCACGGCGCATGCCGAGTGCCACGGCGGCCTCGGCAGGTGCGTCGCTGCGGTTCCAGACGACGACATCGGCTCCCGCCTCGTGCAAATGACGCGCGTTGGCCCGACCCATGTTGCCGAGTCCGACGAATCCGATCTTGTGTCCTGCGAGTGGCTTGCTCATGTCGGCGAACTCACATCAGGCAACCACTGATGGCAAACATCTTCCCCACTCACACATGAAAATCATCATCACCGGCGGCGGCGGCTTTCTCGGCTCGCAACTCGCACAGAAGCTCCTCGAACGCGGCACTTGGAACGGCCAGCCGGTCACGGAGATGGTGCTGCTGGATGCGTTTTTTCGCGGAGAGCCCACCGATGCACGCGTGAAGCAGGTGAAGGGCGACATTGGCGACCGGGCCACGGTTTTCGCAGCTACGGGCTCGAAGTTCGATGTGATTTTTCATCTGGCGTCGATGGTCAGCGGTGAATGTGAGGAGCGCTTCGATGACGCGATGCGTGTGAACCTGGATGGTGGCAGAAATGTGTTTGAGGCGGCCAGAGCGGCGGAAGGCCGGCCGCGCGTCGTATTTGCGAGCAGCGTTGCGTGCTACGGCGGCTTGGACATGTCGCAGATGATGTCCGACACCACCAAACAGCTCCCACAGACGACCTACGGCATGACGAAGGCGATGTGTGAGATGATGGTGAACGATCACACGCGCAAAGGCCACTTCGACGGCCGCAGCGTGCGCCTGCCGACGGTGATCGTGCGTCCGGGCAAGCCGAACGCAGCTGCTTCGAGCTGGGCGAGTGGGATGTTTCGTGAGCCGCTCAATGGAGAAGCCTGCAACTTGCCAATCCGCCGCGATCAACCGCATCCGATGACGGGTTATCGCACGGTGATCGAGTCGTTCATCGCTTTGAGCGAGGTGGAACAGTCAAAACTCGGCAAAGACCGCGCTTATGTGTTGCCCGCGCATCGCGTGACGCCGCAGATCGCAGAGAAGGTGATCCAAGAAGTCGCGGCGGAACGTGGGATCAAGCTAGGACCGATTGTGGATGCGTTTGATGCGCGGATTCAAGGCATCGTCGATAACTGGCCGCAGCAGGTGGATGGCTCACGCGCCGTGGAGATCGGCCTGCCGCGCCCGCCGGATTTGAAGGTGATCGTGGAGCAATACGTCGAGGACTTTGGGCCCAAACAGGCCTAGCGGCGGCGATGCGTGAGGCACTTGAAGGCGGTTCCTGCGCCTTCGGGATCGAGAAGCTGTGATGAAGCGTCGTATGGCTGAAGAAATTCGGCGAGCGTTTGATGTGCGGTCTGCTCAAGGCCGAGCTCGCGCAGCCAGGCGGCGTAGTCGGTGAAGTTGATGTCTGCGGTGATGTCCTGGCGGCCGGGGTTGGCGTAGATGTCGGTGCCGGTAAGCCTTTGATGCAGCAGGTAGGCGCGCAGCGTGCCGTGCGGACGGCGGTGGTAGAGCTGCGGAAAGTCATCACCGTAGTCGATGCTGAGCATGGAGCCGCCTTTCCAATGCGGTGTCCATTGGTGCAGCCAGTCGCGGATGCTGGGATGTAGTTCGCAGCGCTGCCCGTCTTTGAAGGTGCTGTGACGCAGAGCACTGAAGTATGCGGAATCGAGATGATGCGGGTGAAGCTGCTCTGGCACCCAGACTTCGTGCCAAAGACCGTTTTGCCACTGCACGAGCGTGGCGGGAAAGGCATCGAGCAGCTCGTTGTGGTAGATGAATGCCTGGCCTTGAGCGTGGGCAAGCGCGGATTCGAGGTCGTGGTGCCAGCTCACTCTGCTGCCAAGTCGCTTTTGCTGCTCTGCACGGAGAACGGGGGAGGTCTCGACGATGTGGAAGGTGAACTGGCGGCGCTGCCACCAGCCAAGGGATGAGCGAACAGCGGCCATGAGCGAGCCATCGCCCGCGCCGACTTCGATGATGTTGCGGATTTGAGGCTGACCTTTTGATTCAGATTTGAGCCAAGCGGCAATGGCTCGTCCCAAGCAGGAGGAAAGTGTGGCGGAGGTGGCGAAATCTCCGCGTGCGCCCACCGTGCGAATGTGGCGGGTATAGTAGCCGCGTTCGGGGTCGAACAGGGCGCGGGCCATGAATTTTGAAAATGGCTCGGCCATTTGAAGCGAATCGTTTCAGCGGAGTGCTGCGGACTCGGAGGTCCGCGCTGCGAAGCTGCGAATGATTTCATCGGCGATGATTTCCAGGCCCTCACGAACGATGTGCTGCGGCTGCGAGTAGGTGAGGCGCAGGCATTCGTGCGGATGCCGCCACTCCTGATCAATGCCATAAGCGAAGTAGTGGCCGGGGATGACGAGGACTTTGCGTTCTTTGAGGCGACGATAGAGTTCCTTGGCCGTGATGGGCAGGCCGTTGATCCAGAGCCAGAGGAAGAAGGCTCCCTCTTGGGCATGCAATGCCCACGGCACGCGGTCGCCAAGCGCGTTGGCTAGCACGGATTTGGCATAGTCGGAACGTTCGCGATAAAACGGGCGGATGACCTCAGGGCCGAGCTTGATGAGCGTGTCATCTTTGAGCAGCGGCATGAGCAGCGCCTGGCCAAGGTTGCCATTCGCGAGTGAGACGATGGCATTCATGTTCGAGAGCGCCTTCACGATGTGCGGATCGGCAACGATCATGGCGGTGCGAACGCCGGGGAGGCCGACCTTGCTCATGCTGATGCTGAAGATCATGCCAGGCTGCCATTTCGGCTGGAAGCCGTTGTGAATGACGCCGGGAAATGGGTGGCCGTAGGCGTTGTCGATGATGAGCGGGATGCCGTGCGCGTCGGCGAGCGCGTGGAGGCTGTCGAACTCGTTTTGCGTGAGGACGTTGCCGGTGGGATTCGTGGGGCACGAAACGCACAGAGCGGCGATGTCAGGCGTGATGCGCAGGCGGTCGAAATCGACATGGTATTTGATCTCATGCGGCGCGGTCTCGACGATGCGCGGCAGGCAGGCGGTGAACTGGCCTTCGGTGAGCGACTGGTTGGCGTAGCCGATGTATTCGGGCAGCAGCGGGAAGAGAATACGACGTTTGGACGAGCCGGTCTGGCCTGCGAGGAGATTGAAGAGCAGAAAGCAGGCGCTTTGACTGCTGGGCATCACGGCGATGTTTTCGCTGGTGACATTCCAGCCGCACTCGCGCTGAAGGAACGCCGCGAAGGCTTCGCGAAAGAGCGGATTGCCGCCGGGCGGATCGTAATTGAGCAGCGTGCGGTCGATGCTGCCGTCGTCGAGCATGGCGCGCATGCGCTCGTGCCAGAGCTGCTGCACCTGCGGAATGGCCGCAGGCTGTCCGCCACCGAGCATGCGCATGTCAGGATGCGTGGTGAGCGCGGCTCCGCAGTCATCCATGAGCTCCTGGATGCCGCTGGGCCCGGCAAGACGCATGCCGATGTCTGAGAAGGTGGTTTGCATCAAGAAGCGACGGAGGTTTGCACCCAGTCGCGAATGCTGAAGCTTGGCGCGGCTTTTTCAATCTGCCAGCGGCCATCCGCATTGAGCCTGAAACTGCCGACCCAGCGCTGGTGCCATTCCTCAGGCGCGATCATGCTGAGCTGACGTTTGCCTTCGACCTCATAGAGATGGTACACCTCGCCGCAAACGGGCTCGAAGCCGAATTGGCTTTCGTAGATGAGCTTGTTCCAGTTGAAGGCGTCGATGACCTCCATGTAGCGCTCCTGAATTTCGACCATCTCCTGCTGCAGCTCACGCTCGACTCGGGAAACGCCGCGAGATTTGAAACTGGTGAGATCCTGCGGGATGATTTTGGCGGCGAGACGCGAAACGGGATACGGCAGGTAGTTGCCGCGTGGCTCGGGGGCTTGCAGGGCTGCGTCGATGGGGTCCAAAACAGGGCTGATGTGGGTCATAGGATGTGCGGGAGGGGCGCGAGATCAAGATGGTGCTTTGATTTGAAAAGCGGCATCCTGGGCTTACGATGATGAATGAAGAACGTCTCACAACTGCTGGCTGCCGCCTTGTTTTCAACGCTGCTGGCGTCTTGCGCGTCGCGCACCATGGACAGTGTGCCCACCGCGCAGGAACTGGAAGCTTATGAACGTGTGATCAAATCCCGGATGCAAGATCGATACAACGAACTGGCACATCAGCGCTCGCGTGGCGCGATCAGCCAGGCCGATTATGAGGAGCAGAAGCGCAGACTGGACTCTGAGGTGGCGGAAAAGGTGAATGACGCGGCTTGGAACAAGCATTTCCTGGCGGAGTCCGAGCGCAAGGCCGATGGCGTGCCGACGCCGGATGCGCCTGTGGCGCTGAATCCTGGCGCGACCTCGGGGAACTCGTTTTACAGGCCCTCCAATCAAAATTACGGGCAGGTCACAGGCATGAGTGGTGTCGGGGGGATGGGCAGCATGCGTGCGGCGAACGAGCAGATCGGCAATGTGCAAACCGTACGCCAGGACGCCATGTCTTCGGGGGGCACCTTTTTGTCCAAGCCGCCGCCTGGCTCTATTTACGATAACGCTGCGCGGTGATTTGATCCACTGAGCTTGCCTCCAGCGCGGGGATCCTGGATTTTTACGAGCCTGAAACGCGAAAAGCCCTGTGAGGATGAACCCCACAGGGCTTTTGTTGGCAGGTTGCCCCGCCACATTGACCTCACAAGGAGGCCAACGAGTTACTTCTTCTTGGCAGCCTTCTTGACGGCCTTTTTGGCAGCTTTCTTAGCAGGAGCCTTTTTGGCGGCTTTCTTGACGGCCTTTTTTGCAGCTTTCTTAGCCATAGTGTTTGTCCTCTGTTTGTTGTTGGTTGCTTTGTTGTTTTGTTTTGCCGCAGACGCGCTTTTGACGACGCCTCCACGGACATTTTTTCCTGCGGCGGCCGATGCGGTCGCACGCTTTTCTTCAATCGCGGCCTGCGCGGCGGCAAGGCGGGCGACGGGAACTCGGAAAGGACTGCAGCTCACATAAGTGAGGCCCACACGGTGGCAGAATTTGACGCTGTCAGGATCTCCGCCGTGCTCGCCGCAGATGCCGAGCTTGATGTCCGGCTTGGTTTTGCGGCCTTTTTCGATAGCGATCTTGATGAGCTGACCGACACCGGTCTGGTCAAGAGTGGCGAAGGGGTTCTTCTTGAAGATTTCGTTCTCGGTGTAGGGCATCAGGAAGCTGCCCATGTCGTCACGGCTGATGCCGAGCGCGGTCTGGGTGAGGTCGTTGGTGCCGAAGCTGAAGAACTCCGCCGTTTCGGCGATCTCATCAGCCGTCAGTGCTCCACGCGGCACCTCAATCATGGTGCCGACGAGATAATCGAGCTTCACTTTTTTCTCGCTCATCACTTCTTTCGCCACTTTATGCACGATTTCGACCTGAAGGTCGAGTTCTTTCTTGAAGCCGACGAGCGGAATCATCACCTCAGGTTTCACCTTGATCTTCTGCTTCGCCACATCGGCGGCGGCCTCGAAGATCGCGCGTGCCTGCATCTCGGTGATCTCAGGATACGCGATGCCAAGACGGCAGCCGCGATGACCGAGCATCGGATTGAACTCATGCAGCTGTTGAACGCGCGCGGCAACCTTGTCCACCGTCACGCCCATCTTCCGTGCCAGCTCCGCCTGCGCCTTTTCATCGTGAGGCACAAACTCATGCAGCGGAGGGTCCAGCAGACGAATAGTGGCAGGAAGGCCCTTGAGCGCCTTGAAGATGCCGGTGAAGTCCTCGCGCTGGTAAGGCAGCAGCTTGGCGAGCGCCTTTTTGCGGTCGGTGACGTTGTCGGCGAGAATCATCTCACGCACAGCGTCGATGCGATTTCCTTCGAAGAACATGTGCTCGGTGCGGGTAAGGCCGATGCCTTGGGCGCCGAACGCGATGGCGTTCTGAGTCTGCTCTGGATTGTCGGCATTGGTACGCACCTGGAGGCGCGTGGCTTTGCCGCACCAGATCATGAGCTGCTGGAAGCTCTTGAACTTCTCGGTGGCCTGGGCCGCCTTATCACCATGAATCATGCCCGTGATGATTTCAGACGGCGCGGTCTTGAGCTGGCCGCCATAGACAATGCCGCTGGTGCCATCAATGGAGAGGAAATCGCCCTCCTTGAAGGTTTGACCGTCAACTGTGACGGTTTTCTTGTCATAGTCGATCACAAGAGCAGAGGCACCGCAGATACAAACCTTGCCCATCTGACGAGCCACGAGAGCCGCATGCGATGAAACACCGCCGCGAGCTGTCAGAATGCCTTCGGCAGCGATCATGCCGCGAAGATCTTCGGGGCTGGTCTCGTTGCGGACGAGAAGCACCTTTTCACCGTTTTGCTCGGCAATGACGGCACGGTCCGCGTTGAGATAAATTTTGCCAGAAGCGGCACCAGGACCGGCAGGGAGGCCGGAGGCGATGGCTTTTGCTTTTTTGACATCGGCGACATCAAAGATCGGCGCGAGCAACTGGTCGAGCTGGTCGGCAGGATTGCGCATGATGGCGGTTTCCCAGTCGATGAGCTTTTCCTTCACCATGTCCATGGAGAATTTAAGCGCGGCGGCGGCAGTGCGCTTGCCATTGCGCGTCTGAAGCATGAAGAGCTTGCCTTCCTGAATGGTGAACTCGACGTCCTGCACATCCTTGAAATGCTTTTCGAGCTTTTTACGGACGAGCAGCAGCTCGGCGTAGGACTTCGGCATTTCCTTCTGAAGCTGAGCCACAGGCTCAGGGGTGCGCACGCCGGCGACGACGTCCTCGCCCTGGGCGTTGATGAGGAACTCACCGTAGAATTCATTGACGCCGTTGGCGGGATTGCGTGTGAAGGCCACACCAGAACCGGAGGTGTTGCCGGTGTTGCCAAACACCATGGCCTGCACGTTCACTGCCGTGCCCCATTCGGCGGGGATGCCATATTTACGGCGGTAAACGATCGCGCGATCGTTCATCCATGAACCGAACACAGCTCCAGCGGCACCACGAAGCTGATCCCATGGATCGCTTGGGAAGTTTTTGCCACTGCGGTCTTTGACGAGCGCTTTGAAGCGCTTCACGAGTTCCTGCTGATCTTCGGCAGTGAGATCGCTATCGAGAATGTCCTTGTGGTACTTCTCGTGTTTGAACTCTTCGATGATAGTCTCGAAGGGCTCATGGTCTTCACCTTCACGCTTCTGCACGCCCATGACGACGTCGCCATACATCTGAACGAAACGGCGGTAGCAGTCCCAGGCGAAACGTTCGTTGTTCGTGGCAGCCACGAGCGAGAGAACCGTCTGGTCGTTGAGGCCAAGGTTCAGGATGGTGTCCATCATGCCGGGCATGGAATCACGTGCGCCGGAACGCACGGCGACAAGCAACGGGAAGCCTTTGGCGTCACCGAACTTGTAGCCCATGATCTTCTCCATGTTGCGCACGCCTGCTTCCATCTGGGACTGCAGGGCGGCGGGGTAGGTCTTCTTGTTTTGGTAAAAGTAGGTGCAGACCTCGGTGCTGATGGTGAACCCGGGAGGAACGGGAAGACCGATGCGACTCATCTCCGCGAGGTTGGCGCCCTTGCCGCCCAACAATGCTTTCATGGAGCCGTCTCCGTCTGCTTTCCCTGCTCCGAAGGAATAGACATATTTCTTTTTATCTGCGCCGCTCTTGGTTGCTTGCTTTGCCATAGATTTTGCCGGTCGATTGATTCGAACCGTGGTTGTGTGTGTGTTCAGTGAAGGATGGAGGGCGGATTTATAGCGTTCGATTATATGATGCAAGCATTTGTTGACAATCAAAAGTTCAGAACACACTCACATGGCAAAACAAACCGAGTGAGACAGGCATGTGAACTCGCATGCAGGACAGAGCGCAAGTGAGGCGAAGATCATGCGCATTGATGAGAGATATTGACGCGGAGTTTTAAAAACGATTAAATCAAAGCGTGTGGCATTTCAGACCGCATGCGAAAAAACTCATCCTCCAAAGAAGATCATGAAAACCAACCGCCCAGTCAATTCATCCATCCACCAGGGCTTCACGCTCATTGAGCTGCTGGTGGTCATCGTCATCATCGGAATCCTGGCCAGCTTGGTGATGTCTCAAGCCACCAAAATGATAGCTGATGCTCGAAAGCTCCAAGTGCAGACAGTGATTAAAGACCTGCGCATCGCCATTGGTGGGTATCTGGTTGAATATAATCGCTATCCAGTCGATTCCAGCCTGTTGAGTGGATCCGACGGCGAGGACGCGCCGGAAATGCAGACCGACGAAAAAACCGGAATCGTGGATGCGCTGATGAGCACCTCGTCCTCCGACAGCAAATCCAATCTCAACCCCAAGGACATCAAATTTATCGATCTGCCTTTGGCCAAAAATGGAATGTTTGGCCTCGTGAACGCACAACCACCCTACAAGCTCACTGATCTTTGGGGACAAACTTACCGTGTTCTGCTGGACACCAACGGTGACAAACAGGTCAAGAATCCTGATCTCCAAAACTCCGACCCCAAGATTTCACAAAACCCAACCAGCCCTCCGCCACAAAAACTACCCACGGAAGTTGCCATCTATAGCACCGGCTTGGACAAAGTTGCGAGCACCGCAGATGACGTCGTATCGTGGCGGCAGAAATAAAGCCTGCCTCAGCTGAAATTGAACAAAGACGCGGCATGTCCTCATGCCGCGTTTTTTTGTGACCGGCTCAAACGTATTTGGCCAGCAACTCGCCCGTCTTCGTGAGATCTGCCTTCTCGTAAAAATCATCTTCCACCATGCAGACTGGTCCGAAGCCGCAACTGGCCAGACACTCGGCAAACTCGATGCTGTATTTCCCGTCCGGGCTTACCGCGATGGGATGATGGTGGTCCGCATGCGACCGATCGATGTTGGCTGTTTTGCAAAGCGACTCCATCAGCTCGTGGCTGCCAGCCATCGCGCAGGAAAGCGTGCGGCATACACGGATGTGAAATTTGCCAGGGGCGGTCTGGCGGAAGCCGGGATAAAAAGTCACCACTTCAAGCACCTGAATGGGTTCTAACCCCAGCTTGGCAGCCACCCAGGCCACCGCCTCATCGCTAATAAAGCGGAAATGATGCTGCATGAGATGCAGAAGAGGCAACACGGCGCTGCGCTTCGACACCGGGTAGTGCGAGATCGCCTCATCCATGCGTTTTTCCAAGTCGGCTGGAACTTCAAAGGCCATGCGTGCGTGTCTCGTAAAAAGGTTTGAGGAGGAAATCAGCGGTCACACTCGCCCATGACGAAGTCAAGGCTGCCAAGCACGGCAGGGATGTCGCTGAGCATATGGCCGGGGATGAGTTTGGAAATGATGCTGAGATTCAGGAAGGAGGGACTGCGGATTTTCAGCCGATGCGGCACACCGCCTCCGGTGCTGTTGATGTAAAAGCCCAGCTCTCCCTTCGGATTCTCGGCGGAGAAATAGACCTCCCCAGCAGGAGCATCAATGCCTTGGGTGGCGATGATGAAATGGTGGATCAACTCCTCCATCTTCATCAGGACTTTTTCTTTCTTCGGAAGCAGACCCTTGGCATCAGCCACGTTGATCGGTCCTTCAGGCAAGCTCGCGAACACCTGGCGCAGGATGCGCACGCTTTGGCGCATCTCCTCCATGCGAACGAGGTAACGGTCATAGCAGTCGCCCTTCTCTCCCACCGGCACGTCAAACTCATATTTGTCGTAGTCGAGGTAGGGTTTCGCCTTGCGGATGTCGTGCTCCACGCCAGATCCGCGCAGATTGGGCCCTGTGAGGCCATAGGCGATGGCGTCTTCTTTGGAGATCACGCCAATATCCTGAGTACGCTCAATGAAAATGCGGTTCCGCGAGAGGAGCTTGTCGATTTCATCAATCACTGGCTCCAGCTCATTGAGGAACTGCCTCACGGAATCGACGAAACCATTCGGCAGGTCACGGATCTGGCCACCCACACGGGTATAGCTCGTGGTAAAGCGCGCTCCCGTGAGCTGCTCGCAGAGGTTGTAGATTTTTTCGCGCTCGGTGAAGGTGTAAAGAAAGACTGTCATCGCCCCCACATCCATCGCGAACACCCCGACTCCGAGCATGTGAGCCGAGATGCGGGCCAGTTCGCAGCAGATCACCCGGATCGCCTTGCCACGCGCAGGCACTTCCCAGCCCATGAGTTTTTCCACTGCCAGCGCATAGGCCACATTGTTCGCCAGCGGAGCCAGGTAGTCCAACCGGTCCGTGTAGGGCACGAACTGGTTGTAGTGCATGTTCTCGGCGATTTTTTCGTCACCACGATGCAGGAACCCGACATCTGGATCGGCCTTGGTGATGATCTCGCCGTCCAGTTCCAAGATGAGCCGCAGCACTCCGTGAGTGGCAGGATGGCTGGGGCCCATGTTCAGCACGAGTTTCTCACCCACAATGTCCTGCGTGGTCTCTTCCACGGCTTCGAGATGCCGGGCCACCTTGGCGGCGGTGTCCGGAGCCTCATATTCTCGGGTAACGGTGGGCATGAAAAAAGCAGGGGGCTGATCTCTGACGTGAAACCTATCTATCTACGCTGCCCAAACTGCGGCAAGGCGATTTTGTGAAAAATTTCACAAGCTCGGCTCATGATGGGCCCCGCCAGCTTAAAAAGCCGCGGCCAACCCCTCCTAAAGTAGATGAAATCAACCACGCCGGTTGCCCCCAGGGTCAGTCTGGGACAAACTCTTCCCCATTAAATATGGGCCGCATTGTTCACTCTCAACTGCGTCTGGCGGCTGCAACCGCCATAGGGTGGTTCGCCCTATCGATCAACGGCCTGTCTCAAAGCGTACCCCCGCCTGCGGACGGCATTCTCGACGAAACCCGGGCGCTGACCGAGATGACGCACCGTCAGTTGGCGGACGAGTTACGGCAATTTCGCGAGAACCTGGATTGTGACGCCTGGATCACCGCGACCAGTTTCACCCCGGCGGACATGACGCTGCGACGGCGGGCGCAAATCAACCGCCGCGACTGGAGCGGTGAACGTCCTGCGGTGCTCATGGCCTATGACCGCGCCACGAACGGCGGAGCCATGTCCTTCGCACCAGAGCTATGGGGACGATATTCATCCGCAGAACTCATTGAGATCATGCAGGAGAGCCGCCGCATTCTCAGCAACAACACGCTGACACTCGACGAGCGCCTCACGCTGGCCACCCGTTCCTGGATAGATCGCCTGCGCACCATGGAAAGTGTACGACTCAGGCATACCCTGCCGCTCCAACAGGACGAAAAGCGACTCGCTCAGGCCACCGTTATAACGTTCGCCAGCGGTGCCGTCATCATCGCGTTGCTCGGGCTGGTCTCACGCAGGCGTTTGGCAAGCAGCGACCAACGCTTCCTCTTCCCTGAAGTCCACGTCGGCATGCGTTTCGGCGCACCTTACGGTGGTGGCGTCACATCCGAAATCAAAGCCCACGCCGACGGGCGGTGACACCGCAGGGAGTCTCACTCCTCGTTCTGAGTAGCCTCGTCCTGCCGGATGCCCATTTTCTCCAGCATTTTATCGAGCTGCTCCACATACTTCCACGGCAGCTTTTTGCGCTGATACTTGCGGAAGAGCAGATCCCGCAGCTCCAGCCAGCGCTCCGGCCCCGGTTTCTCCAACGGCATCCATGCCTCACCATCCGGATGCGCGACCCGAAACAGCCACTCACGGGAATTCCAATACGCGCGGATGTACTGCTTGCGGCCATCCTCCATTCGTTCGTGCCATTCGTGGATTTGGTTTTTGGTCATTGAGAGCGCACAGGATGCGCTAGTATCGCCCCCATGCAAGCCGCCAGCCCGGGCACCTCCCCCGCCCTGCCAAAACTCCTGCTCTATCTCATCGTCGTCATGCTCGGCGGCGCCTTGCTGGCGGTGCCGCTGTTTCATCTTGGCAAAACGGGCCATGCCTGGCTTTCCGCGTCCTCGTTGCGCGATACCGGCCTCGCCCCCTGGCTGCTGAAGGAAATCGAGCGTGCCCACTTCACCCGCTACTTCAACCGTGCCGTGCTCATTTGCGCCATCGTGTTCATCTGGCCGTTTTTACGCTGGGTGCGCATGGATCGCTCGCTGCTGCCAGCATGGCGGCCATTCAGCACCGGTATCAAGCAATGGGCGCTCGGTTTTGCGCTCGCCAGCGGACTGCTGCTCGCGCTTGGCTTCGTGTTCTTCAAACTTGGCGCGTATCAGCTCCATCCTCAGCCACGCTGGTTCAAATTGGGCGAGCCCATCACCGCCGCGCTCGGCGCGGGCATCGTCGAGGAGTTCTTTTTTCGCGGCCTGCTGCTCGGTCTTCTGCTGCGCAGCATGTCCACACGCTCCGCGTTGATCGTCGGCACTTTCGTCTTCGCCCTCGTCCACTTCTTGAAGCCCCCCGAAGGGTGGCAGATTGAGGACGCCGCCGTCACCTGGAGCAGCGGGTTTCTCGTGCTCCAACAGATCGCCGGCGGTTTTGGCGACGTGCAATTCCTCCTGGCCGAATTCGCCACGCTTTTCGCCGTTGGCTGGGTGCTCGCTCAGGCGCGCATGCAAACAGGAGCCCTGTGGGCTGGCATCGGCCTGCACGGTGGCTGGGTGTTTGGCCTGAAGTGGTTCAGTGCCATCACCGTTTACAATAGCGGCTGGCTGCCCTGGATAGGGGGCAATCTGAAAATCGGCCTCGCCCCCCTGCTCACCGTGCTCCTCACCGGCTGGATCGCCTCCCGCCTGCTGCCAGCCCGATAATTCATTTGCGCCGAGCTTCATGACACGGAACATGCCGCTCAGCAGCCCCTCGCCTGAGTGGCGGAATTGGTAGACGCGCCAGACTTAGGATCTGGTTGAGCAATCAGTGCAGGTTCGAGTCCTGTCTCAGGCACCACGC
>NZ_JBIIKX010000142.1:0-4982 GCF_044232965.1 Prosthecobacter sp. | reverse complement strand
GGATCTCAGCAAGCAGACGGCTGTACGCACACGCGGCACAACTCTGGACTATCGCGGTGGCAAGCGCGGCCTGCATCCCACGGACATTGAGATTCAAACCGGCTCGATGACGGCGATCATGGGGCCGTCTGGCTGCGGCAAGTCCACCCTGCTGAAGGTGCTCAACGGCGACGTGCCACTGACCCAGGGAAAGGTGGAGATCTTCGGAGTGGATCTGATCGCCGGATATGAATACCTGCGGACGGTCATCGGCTATGTGCCGCAGGACGACATCGTGCATCAGGAACTCACGGTGCAGGAGGCTATCTACTACGCAGCGCGTCTGCGACTGGAGCATCTCGACTCCGCCGCCATCAACGCGAAGGTGCAGGAGGTGATGAAGGATCTGCGCATCTCCCACATCCAGCGACACCTGATCAGCCAGATCAGCGGCGGGCAGCGCAAGCGGGTGTGCATCGCGGTGGAGCTGCTGTCGAGTCCGCTGATTCTCTTTCTGGATGAGCCGACGTCACCACTGGATCCGCAGGCCGTGGAGGAGTTCCTTTCCATCCTGGAGGATCTGACGAAGCAGGGCACGACGATCGTCATGGTGACCCACAAGCCGGAAGACCTCGAGTTCATGGAGAAGGTGATCTTCATGGGTGAAGGCGGGCATGTCGTTTACTCCGGTGCCACGGACGGATATCTGGCTTGGTTCGGTGTCGAGCGTACAACCGAGGTGTATGCACGCCTAGTCGGCGCGGAGCTGAACACGTGGATCGCCAAATACGTGCGCTCCAAGGGGCAGCCATCGCCCTCGGAGCCTCACGCCGGCATGAAACTGCAATCAACCAAGGCGGCGGCATGGCGTCAGTTTTACTGGTTGTCCCGGCGTTACATCGCCATCAAGACCAACGACCGAGTGAACACGATGATGATGATTGGCCAAGCCCCACTGATCGCGGCGCTCATCTGCCTGATCTTTGCCGACATCACGCCGGCCGTCCCCTTCCTGGTGGTCATCAGTGCGATTTGGCTGGGTACCAATAACGCCTCCCGGGCCATCGTGGGAGAGCAGGCCATCTTCAAGCGGGAGCGGATGTTCAATCTGCACCTGCACACCTACCTGGGCTCCAAGGTCTTTGTGCTGGGCATCTTCGCCATCATTCAGGCCGGGCTTCTGATGGCCGTAATCACGCTGGGCTACCAATTTCGTGGAACTGACCCGCTCTGGACGAGTCCTGCGGGGGGATTCATCTGGCTGTCCATGGTGTGCATCGCGTCCACGATGATGGGACTGTTCGTCAGTTCCTCCCTGAACAATCTAGAGAAAGTCATGACGCTGGTGCCGCTGGTGCTGATTCCCCAAATCATGCTAGCGGGATCGATCTCCAAAATCTCCAGTTGGATCGTGGAGCTTCTCAGTTATCTCACCATTTCCCGTTGGGGTACGGAGGGGTTGAACATCCTGCAGAAGACAGTCCACATCGACGGACCGTTTCCCGGGGCGGGCAGCGCGACCCAGGTGCTAGAGGCAAACCTAGGCCACTACTACCACGACGTGTTTGGCAGACTGGCGGGGACTTTGTTCCTGGATGTGTGGTGGCTGGTGAAACTGAGCCTGGTTTTTGCCCTGCTTACCATCTTGAAACTGAAGGCTCGAACTGCCAAATAAAGTGCTTTTCGGGAAGATTCCCATCGTTTCAGGATTTCACTTGCCCACGCACGCCAGATCAATATTGAGCCATGGAATACAATGACTAATAGTTCTTCGCAGCCACCACCTTCGCACGGGCAGACATTGCCAACCGGCACCCAGCTTGAGGAGTTTATCATCGAGAGGGTGCTTGGCAGTGGCGGTTTCGGAATCACCTATTTGGCGAAGGACAAGCGACTGGGACGACTGGTCGTGGTGAAGGAAAACCTGCCGGTGCAGTTTTGCTGGCGAGAGCAAAGCTCGCTCACGGTGCGTCCACGCCACGAAGGGGGGGATGATGCTGACAGCTTTCTCTACACCCTCGAAAGCTTCGAGCGGGAGGCCAGCACCTTAGCGTCCCTAGACCACTCCAACATCGTTAAGGTGCTACGAAGTTTTGAGGCCAATGGGACAGCTTATTTCGTGATGCCCTTCGTCGAAGGCACCGCTTTCGACGAGGTGATCCGGGATCGCCGGGATCGCGGGCAATACTTTGAGGACGAAGAACTCGGCGGCATGCTCTGGCGGGTGCTAGATGCACTAAGTTACCTTCACGACCGCGGGATCTACCACCGCGACATCAAGCCAGGGAACATCCTCGTAACGGCCACTGGCGAACCGGTGCTTATCGACTTCGGGGCCGCTCGTCAGCGTCTCAGCGAGCGCTCGCTCACCGTGATCGAAAGCGCTGGCTACACGCCCTTTGAGCAATTGCAGTCCCGTGGTGAGATTGGACCATGGAGTGACATTTATTCCCTTGCCGCCACTTTCTACAAGGCACTGACGGGAGAAACCCCCGCGAAAGCTACAGACCGTATTATGGAAGATCCTGTAGTGCCGCTGGCGAGCCGACCCGAATTACAAGGTCGGTATTCAAACCGCCTGCTAGCGTCGATTGACCAAGCGATGGCACCCAATGCCAGGAATCGATTTCAGACGAGCGCCGCATGGAAATCCTGCGCATGGGTAGTTCCGGCCCAGGCCACTGCAAAGCCAGCACATCAACCGGAAGCGATTCAGGACGACTCAGTAACGATGGTTAGGCGGCCTCGGCGCACGGGATCCGATAGCCCGAGCACATCGCCTCCAGCCGAGGTTCCACCTCCGCCAGAAGCAGCCAAAAATTCAGCAGCGGCCGTCCAAGCACCATCTCAACCTGCTAAGCCGATTGCAACGCCCCCCAAGCCTCGGCAGTTGAAGCCCAAAGACCGAAGCAAGCTCCCAGCGGCACTGGGGATTGCGGCAGTAATGATCGGCATCGCATCGCTCGCCTACTTTATACAGATGTCCTCCAAACCACCTGCAGGCTGGAATCCCGCGTTGGCGAATCAGGACGAAATCGATCTGTATGCCGAGCGCGGGGTCATGGACGCGGAGGTGGAACAAGCCTGCAGAATGCTCTCGGACTTGGAAAAGAAGGGATACCAAGCAGATGATTTGAGCAGCTTCAGCACTTCCTTTCAAAACCTTCTGGACGCGAGCAAAGAAGACCATCCCAATGCTGCGCTACCTCTGGGAAAGTGTTACAAAAATGGTGTTGGCGTTGCCAAAGACGAGGTGGAAGCGGTGAAGTGGTTTAACAATGCCGCAGAAGCTAAAGACATGGAAGCCATGCGCCTCCTCGGCGACTGTTACCGCGCAGGAACAGGAGTATCCAGAAGTTCCGAAAAAGCGATTGAATGGTATGAGAAGGCGGCTGGCGACAATGATTATAACCTCTCAGCAAAGATGGAGCGCCTGACGCTGCGGAATCTCGAAGTTTCGAATGTCCCCATTTCGGAAGCAGTTGAAATAATCATGGCCAAAAGTCGCGATCTGGATGTCGAAGAAACTGAGCTCAAAAGAAAAGGGATCACGATCATCGTAGATGACCAACTTGCTAATGACAAAAGTATCGTCAAATTTTACAAACGTGACTTAAAGGCGAGTGAAGCCCTCCGTTATCTGGGCGAACTTTATGCAATGAAGGTTGTTGTTAAGCCCTACGCAGTTTTGCTTATCCCTTCCTCCACCCGCTGAATAAAGTTGGACATTCAATTTTCTGCGAAAAAACATAAAAACTAAATTATGACAGTATACAATTTGGAAAAAACTTTTTCAGGCCGTTGGAAAGGGTATTTTTCTCTGTTTCTCATGAGCCTTTTGGGAGCAACTGCGATTCCGAGTGCAAAAGCTCAAGCAAACCAAGCTGCTGGCATTGTAATCTACAAGGCTGTTAAATCTGATGGACCTCAATTTTACAATGGATTTGTGTTCAAGAGCATAAGAGACACAGGAGCCTGGTTGGCATTTGATGTTGGACAACTGAAGCCTACCGAAATTGAGAAAGGCTTGATCGTCAAGGTTTTGGATTTTGAAATCGTCGGAGCTGGCAACGTCTTGACGATGAATATTCTGAACGACCAAGACGCGCAGCAAGTGGCTAATTTCAGGGATTACATCAAATCGGAAACAGCTAAGATGCCGAAATTAGAAAAACTAGCTACGGCAACCATAGGCATTTTGGATAATCAGATCTCGTCATTCAACAGCGGAAATATCCGAATGGGCGGCAGTTGGATGGACAAAGCCACATGGCTGCGTGAGCAAGAGGCCAAGACCAAAGCAACATTGATTATTGCAGGAAAATCCTACAGCAATCCTCGGTATGTTTCATCAAAGGAGGACACAATTACTCTGACGCACGACGGTGGGATCGCCAGACTCCAACTTAGCAAACTGAGCGCGAAAGACAGACTCCAACTTGTCAGCGCTTTCAAACTTGACCCTGACGCCATTGTGTCTACTGGGCCAAACACGCTTGATAGCTCACCTGCTGTAACACAAAACGCAAACATGCCTTCCAGCAGCAGGGTTAGCCCCAGCACGGAGGCTTACTTGACAGAGAAGATGAGCAAAATCATCTTCCCAACGTTTCAGTTCCAAGGTGCCACTATTGACGAGGCCATCGAATACTTGCGCGTCAAGAGCCGGGATTTTGACACTTTCCCAGACGCTTCAGGCGTCAAAGGCGTGAACGTCATCCTGCGCCAAGGTGATACACCAAGCAATGCTTCCATCAGTTTGGATCTCAAGAATGTGCCCATGCTCGAAGCGCTTCGTTATATCACTGAACTCGCCCAAATGAAGTTCAGGGTTGAGGCTCAGGCGGTATTGGTCTTGCCGCTGTCCGAAGAAGGCTTGACAGCGATGACTGGTACTCCAGCGAGCTCCAACTCAACTCAACCAATTGCATCTGCCTCAAATCGTTCTGCGCGACAGACGGGGCCTCGAATTCCCCTCCTTCCCGCCACCATGGCGGTGGAAG
>NZ_JBIIKX010000038.1:0-56125 GCF_044232965.1 Prosthecobacter sp. | reverse complement strand
GTGCCGACAAAACCGCCTCATCCTTTGCGGGGTTCATCACTTTCGCCGCCCTCCTGGATAGAACTCACCTCGCTTGATTTGCAAAGACACCGCCTAGCACCAACGCCTTCAACAACAACGGCATCGTCCGCAACACCAGCGCCACCACGGATGTCACCTTCACGGTGGGCGGTGCCAATGGCACCGGCACCTCCCTCGGTATCATTGAGGACGGCGGAGTGGGCAAGATCAGCGTGGTTAAGGTCGGCACGGGTGGCCAGTCCTGGCTCGGCCTGAGCACTTACACCGGCAGCACAACGATCGGTTCGACTGGGATTGTGACCATCAACAACCTCGCGGACGGTGGATTCGCCAGCGGCATTGGCGCCTCGAGCAACGCCGCAGGCAACCTCATCTTCAATGGCACCAGCGCCACCCAAGCCTACGGCGGGCTCAGCTTCACCGGCACCACCAACGACAGCACCAACCGACTCTTCACCTTCGATGGCGGCGCCGATGGCGGGGTGCGCATTCAGGCCAACGGGGTCAATGGCGCGACGAGCAGTTGGACCAACACCGGAGCGCTCCTTTTTGGTGCCAATGCCACCGGCAATCCGCAAGGCCTCGTCTTCGGCGGGGCCTCGACGGGTGACAATCGCTTTTTCCCGATCATCAGCGACAATGGCGCGGCGGTGACATCGGTTTACAAGGCGGACGCGGGCGTCTGGTATCTGGAAGCAACGAACACCTACACCGGGGCGACGACGATTCGTGGTGGTGCGCTCTATGTGACGACCGGCACCAGCCTCCCGACGGCATCGAACCTCGTTCTCGATGGCGGTTCCATCGCCCGGACTGGAGCCTTCACCCGCACCCTCGGCACGGGTGCCAATCAGGTCCAGTGGACAGCCTATGCAGCGGGCGGTTTCTCCGCTGGAGGTTCTCAGTTGACCGTGGACTGGGGCACCGGGGCCGTCTGGGGCACCGGGCCGTTCCTCGGCACGGGGGCATTGCTGCTGAACAACTCCGGCGTCGCCAAATCGGACGTGGACATCATTAGCGGGTTTGAGATCACCCAGGGCGCGGCGAATGCGTTTAATGCAACAACCACGGCGGCGGGGACGACGGTGACGCTTACATCTGGCACCACCGTGGGACTGGCAATTGGGCAAAGTTTGACCGGTAATGCCAATATCCCGTCCACCGCCACCATCGCGACGATTACCGGCCCGACGACCTTTACCCTTAGCTCTGGAACCGGTGTTCTGGCTGGCACTAGCGTCGCGACTTCTGCCGTCGTTGGGGGCTATCGCCAGATCAATGTCGGCGACTTCACCAGTGTCGGTGCGGATTTCGGCTCGATCAGCGGTATCATCACCGGCGGGGGCAATCTTGCCAAGGAAGGCGCGGGCATCTTGAACTTGCGCGGTGCCAATACCTATACTGGCCAAACCTTGCTCCGCGCTGGCACTTTGGTGGTCGAAACTCTCGGCATCAGCACCGCTCCGGGAGCGACGAGCGTTGGTGATTCGATGCTTGGCAACACGAATGCCGGAGCCATCCTCATCGGAAACGGGGGAACTGGTGCGGGCATTCTGGAATACGTCGGCATCGGCGAGACCAGTGACCGTTATATCCGCCTCAACACCACCACTGGCAGCGTGCAACTCCACGCCGACGGCACGGGGCCGCTGATCCTCACCAACGTGGCCAATGATATGGTCGCCGGGGCCAAGACATTGTACCTGCGCGGCGTCAATGCCTCCGGCAACATGATCACCAGCCAGTTGTCGAACAACGGCGGGAACTTGGCCGTCGCGGTGGACGGCTCCGCCACCTGGATCCTGACCAACGGTGCCAATGATTTCTCCGGCACCATCTCGGTGAACGGCGGCGCGCTGGGGATTGGGCACGACAATGCCTTGGGGGACGGCACCGGCACCCTGTCGATCAGCAACGGGACCGTTTTCGCTTATGGCGGCGACCGCACGATCTCCAATCCCATCACGCAGTCCGCGACGAGCGGCACCATCGCGGGCTTCACCGGCGATTATAGCATCAACCTCACGGGACTCTGGACGGATCCCTCCACGACGAGCAGCACGCGTTTCATCCGAAACAACATCGTGTCTGGCAAGACGCTGACCCTCAGCGGTAACTACTCAGCGACCGCCGGAACCACCAGTCTGGGTATTGGATTCGACGGCTCGGGCGACACGATCCTCAATGGCATCTTCAGCAGCACGATGCCCAGTTTCGGGGTCATCTATGCGGGTACCGGAAGCCTCACCCTGGGTGGAGCCAATACTTACACCGGGCGGACAAGAATCACGTCAGGAACGATCCGTCTGGGTGCAAACGAAGTGATTCCCAACGGGGCCGTCAATCCCGCGAACAACGAGGTCGTCTTGGATCCCGGTTTGGGACTGACCGCCACCCTTGATCTCAACGGCAAAACGGAGACCATCAATGGGCTCACCGCAAACACGGCTGGCACCGCCATCATCGACAATACTTCCAGCACTGCGGCTTCGCTGACCTTTGGGGCGAACGATCAGGCCGTGACCATCGGTGGCATCGGAAATTACACGATTACTGACAGCGGAGCGGGTGCGCTCTCGATCACCAAGACGGGGACGGCCAGCGCCTCAATCCTCACGGGGGTGACGCTTACTTATCAAGGCACCACGAACGTCAACGGCGGCTCGATGAGCATTGCCTCTCCGCTTAATGGCACGACGGGCTTGAGCGTGACGAATAGCGGCAGCGCCCTGACCCTCAGTGGCGGGATCACCGCCCCATCTGTTATCACGAGCGTCGTCGTTGAGAACGGCGGGCTTCTCAACCTCCTTGACGGCGCGGGCAGCAAGTTCAGCGGGCTGACCAGCCTCCAACTTGGCTTTAGCGGCGGCACCATGACCACGCTCAACCTGAACGTCGGCGATCTTCTCGTGGACGGGGACGAACTGAACACCGATACCTTCACCCTCCTTACTGGCGGCACTTTGAGCCTTTTTACCGGGAACCAGATCACCTTCAATCTTACGGACACGGGTCTGAACGCCGGACAGACTTACGAACTGCTCAATTTTGTGGATGGCGGCTTCACCAGCGGACCTCTGGCCAACACGGATTACCTCCTGGGTGCCACTCCAGGCGGTTTCAGTTCGATCACACTGACAGCGAACAACAACAGCGTCTTCATCACCACTGGAACGCTCATCACCGGTTCCTCCTACTGGCGCGGACTGACCGACAACACTTGGAACGCCAATGCCAACAATTGGTCCCAAGACAAGACTGGCACCATTCCCGCCCTTTCCACCCCTGGGCAGGGCACAGATGTGATCTTCCAGTGGGACGCACTCACGAACGCCGCCGTGACAACAACGCTGGAGCAGAACTTCAAGGTCAACTCGCTGACTTTCGAGGCATCCACGACTCCTGCCAACACGCCGACTTCGGTGACGATCGACCCCGGCTTGATCGTGACGAACCGCATCGAGATTGCTCCACAACTTGCGACCGACGGCATCAAGATCACGGCGGGCGGCCCTGCGGCGGTGATCATCAGCGGCCCGGTGCGCCTCGGCGGTCTGGCCACGAGTCAGACTTGGAATGTGGCGGACGCTGGTTCCGTCCTGTCCCTGGGCTCGCTCATGGGCGAGAGAGACGTGACCAAGACCGGTCTCGGCAAGGTCACACTCACCGCTGCTGCCGACCCGACCTTCAACATCGGCGACACGGCCGACGTGACGGTCAATGCAGGCACGCTGGAAATGACCAATGTGGCGGCCCTCGGCGACGCGGTGAATGGCAACTTTGCCACTGTCACGGTCAATAGCACCAGTGCGTTCTACTTCAACAACGCGACGACCAGCACTGCGGTCACTCTGGCGATGCCGCTCACCCTCGCAGGGGGCACGCTCTCCGCAGGTGGGAACATACAGATTTATGGCGGTCCGGTGAATGTCAGCGCGAACTCGTTCATCAACATGCGGGACAGCAACTCCACCGTCACTTCCACTACGGCGCGGAGCATCACCTTTGCCGGAGTGCTCAGCGGTGCTGGCAGGTTGACGGTGGACAGTGTGGACACTCTCGTCGCCGGCAATGCGGAAACCGGAACCCTCACCCTCACTAATCTGGCCAATACTTGGAATGGCGAATTGCTATTCGAGCGCGGATCGGTGGACTTCACTTCCAGCCCCGGAACCGCAGCCAATGCGGGTCATACCGGTGCGGTCACGTTCAACACGCTCGGCCGGCTCATTTACCGGAATATCAACGGCCAAACCCTCAATCGCACCGGTGCCTTGACCTTTGCCGCGGGGTCCATTGGGGAGGTTTTCGTGGACAACATCAGTGCGGTATTAGGGGCGGACTACGTCATCAATCAGAATGGTGTCACCACCCTCGGTTCTGGTGGCATTGGTGCGACCGCTCGCTTTACCATTAACGATGCCGCAAGCACGCTGAACATCGCCGGTGGCGTGGTCCTCGGCGGCAACAGCAGCATCTCCGTGGACGGGGGCGATGCCGATTCGTTGGTGATCATCTCCAGCATCATCTCCGACGGCGGGTCCGGCTATTCCCTCGCCATCAACGACGACGCGGGTGCCTGGGCAGTGACCAATGACATCATCCGACTCACCGGGGCGAATAGCTTCACCGGGAACATCTCCCTCTCAGAAGGCACGCTGGAGTTCAACACCGTCACAAGTATCAGCGGCGGGGCCAGCGCCCTCGGCAATGGCACGGCGATCACGATGAATGGTGGCACGCTCCGCTTCATTGGCGGCTCTCCTCAAGCCACGGACCGTCCCATCACCACCGCCACGGGAGTCGCCACCCTCTCCGCTAACGGCGTGACCTCCGCAGACTCCATCACCTACAACGGAGCCATCACCGTGGGGCCCACTGCCGATGGTTCGCAGATTATCCTCACCGGTGCCGCAGGTCGCGTGGGCATCATCGCCGGTGGCATCACTCAGACGGGTGATGCCGCAGACATGACGGTCAACGGCGGTACTTGGACCCATCAGACGGCCACCAGCCGCATCGGTGACGGCCTGACGGTGACAGGTGCCGACACGATCCTGAACCTTAACAGCGGCCTGTTCCAGGTGCGTAATGATATCTTCGTCGTCTCTGGAGCTAATTTGAATCTGAATGCGACCGGTGCTCTCTCCTTCAACACCACCACATTGAGCGCGGATGCCTCCCTGCGCGCCTACACGGGCGGCATCATCACACTGGGAGCCAATGATGCCATCGTTTCCACAGAGTTTGACGGGCTTCGCATTGGCACGGACGGCACGGGAGTTGGCACGCTGAACATGAGCACCTTCAATCAAACCGTGACCGAATTCATCCTCGGCAACCGCAATTTTGACCGCACCGGGATCGTCAACGGCACTGGGATTCTGACCGTGACAGGGAACCTTGATCTCTACAAAGGCACCATCAACGCCAACCTCGCCAGCACGGGATCGACTGTTTTTGAGAAGCTTGGAAACGGAACGGTAACATTGACCGGCGATAACAGCGGTCTCGCTTCGACTGGAGCCACCATTCATTACGAAGGGGACCTCGTGCTCGACTACACTACGAGCAACACCACCAAACTGCGCGCCGCCTCACAGCTCGACATGCGCGGAAGCAATCTCATTCTAAATGGCAACGCCAGCGCCGCCACCAGCCAGAGCGTCGGCAGTTTCACCCTCGGCACTGGCGGCTCCAGCCGCATCACGCTGAATCCGGGTGCTGGCCAGGAGATCGCCCTGAACCTCAATGCCATCACCCGCGCCGTGAATGCGCAGGACGGCACCATCCGTTTTGTCCTGCCCACAGGCACCCAGAGTGCCACAAACGGCATCACGACTGATACGCTGAACACCATTGGCACGGCTCCGAATGCCATTCTTGGCGGTTGGGCCACGGTGGATAATGGCTCCGGGGTGTTTTTTGCCGCCAATGCCACGAACGCCGCCGATGGCAACATCATCGCCGCCACCACGACCCTTCAAGATACTGTCGGTGCCTGGCTCACGGGTGAGAACATCAGTGACTCCACTGGCTTCGCCGGCACGCTGAATGTGGCCTTCATCAACAGCCTGCGCCTGAATGCCGCGAGTGGCTCGGATGTGATTCTGGGCTCCACGGGTGTTCTCGGCATCAACAGCGGTGGCATCCTTGTCACCAGCAGCGTCGCTGGCACGCCCAGCATCGTGAACGGCACACTTTTCTCAGGTGCCGCAGCAGCCACTCCAGAGCTGATCATCACTCAGGACAGCTCTCAAGCTTTCCAGATCACTGCTGACATCCGTGTCAATCATGCGGTTTACAAGACGGGGGCTGGCACCCTGCTACTAAACGGCAACAATGTTTACACCGGAGTCACCGAAATCCAGGACGGCACACTTCAGGTCACCGGCAGCGGCATCGGCGACACTTCGGTCGTCACATTGTCGGCCAGCAGGCCCAGCACCTTGGAACTGCTGGCCGATGAAACCATCGGACGCCTGCAGGGGGGGAGCCGTAACACGGATTCTGATTTCGGCACGGTGGCGGTCGGGTCCAACACTCTGACCATCAACAACAGCGGTGGTAATACGACTTATGCGGGCTTCTTTACTGGCGATGGCAATATCATCAAGCAGGGGACGCACAACCTGAACCTGAGCAATCTCAGCACGGGCTTCACCGGAGTGCTCACGGTGGAGTCAGGGATGCTCCAGATGAATGGTCTCGGCCAGATCAACGCCAGCATCATCCGGATCAACAAAGGTGGTGCGATGATCTTTGACAACAACGGCACCACCGCCCCGTCCACCGCGCGCATCCTCGACACCACGCCGATCACCCTGAACTCCGCCGACGGCACATTTAACGGTCAGACCATCGTGCGCGGGCTCGCCATCCGCAATGACAACGACGCGACCCGTGATGAAACCGTCGGGCTTATCACGCTCAACACTGGAGCCAGCTACGTCGGTATGGAAGCCACCACGACCCTTGATGACTCGGACATCATCATCAATAATCTGGTGCGCCTCAACAGCTCGACCTTGAACGTGCGCGGCACGAATCTCGGTGGTGTCTCTTCTCAGGAAAACGAGTTCCGCATCGGTGACGCAACCAACCAGACCGCTTTCATTGCCAATTTGGCCAACCTCGTCGGCGGAGGAGGAGCGGCGGCCTCCCAAAACATCAGCATCGTCCCCTGGGCCATCGGTGAATCCACTGGCGGTGCTCTCGCCGCCACGCACATGGGCAACTCCCTCGTCACCTATGTCAGCGGCTCCGGCTTCCGCCCGCTCACTTTTGCGGAATACAATACCTTTGGCACCCAGGCGCTGGCGACGGATAATATCCGTGAGTCCCTCGCTGCCCCACTCTCCCTCGCTTCAGGCCCGGCCAAGACCATCAATGCACTCGTGCTGCACAATGCCAGCGTTGCCGCCGCCACACACGCTGTAAGTGGTGCTGGTGTCGGCGAGTCCCTCGCTGTAACCAGCGGAGCGATGCTGTTCACACTGGACCTTGCGGCAGTGGCCGGAGATTATGGCATCACCCTCGGCGGGTTCGATTCCGGGATCACCGTCGGTACCACGAATGAATACGTCATCCACGTCGTGAATCCCGATGCAGGCACCCCGACCAAGTCGCTCACGGCCACGATTTCCTCGCCCCTTACCTTTGCTGCGGACATCACCAAATCCGGACGCGGCACTCTCATCTTATCCGCCGTGAACACCGCTGGCGGCGGTGCCAACAAGACCACGATCAACGAAGGCATCCTCGAAATCGCCGACCTTGACAACATCGGCGGCAACACCGGTTCCCTCGTCTTCGCCGGTGGCACTCTTCGCCTCGGCACAACTTTGACTGACGACATTTCGCAGCGCACCATCACTCTGCTGGATGGTGGCGGTACTATCGACACCAACACCATCGCTCTCGCTCTTGCCAACAGCGTCGGCTCCGGCCTAGGCGGTCTTACCAAGGTCGGCTTGGGCAATCTCACCCTGAACGCTGCCGCCACCTATACTGGAGCGACAGTGGTCAGCGGCGGCACGCTGACCGTCGGTGCCAACAATGCCACCGGCAACGGCGGGGCGCTCAGCATCGGTGCAGGAGCCACTCTGGCTCTCGGCACCAACAGCATCACTGCCAGTCTTGTCTCCACGAGTGGTGCCAGCCCGGCGATCACTGGCGCGGGTACGATCAACGCCTCCACCGGCTTCTTTTTCAGTAACACAGGCGACATCACGGTTGACGCGGGGTTGGCCGGTTCTGGCGGCCTGTTCAAGAATCAGACCAACGTTCTCACCCTGACCGGTCTCAACACCTACTCGGGTACGACCGAAATTCAAAGCGGCACCCTAAGTTTCAACAGCATCTCCAATGTCGGAGGAGGCGCCAGTGCTCTTGGAAACGCTTCCAATGCAGAAAACGGCATCATTCGCATGGGGCTCACGACCACTGCCACCACCCTCAACTACATCGGGGTCGGCCACAGCAGTGATCGTCTCATCGGCATGCAGGGCACCACAGGCAGTGTCACCATCGATGCGGACGGCACCGGTGCTCTTGGGCTAGGCGGCGCTCGTTTCGAGATGGCCGGGAACAAGACACTGATCCTCCGTGGCTCTTCGAACGGCGCTACCATTGATAACACCATTGGCGCGATCTCCGAGACTGGCGGCGTGCTGACCCTGAACAAAGCAGACAGCAACACTTGGCTGGTCAATGGTGCCGCCAGCTACACCGGTGCCACTCAAGTGGACGACGGCACCCTCAAGATCGGGCTCAATAATGCCCTTCCTGTCGTCACTGCCGTCCGCGTCGGCACGGGTGCTACGGCGGGCATTCTTGACCTTAACGGCTTTGATCAGACCATCGGCTCGCTGGCTGTGCAGTCCACATCCAATGCCGCGACAAACCAGATAATCGTGGACACGGGCAAGACTCTGACGATCAACGGTGCGGTGACGCTGGGTATTGACGCCAACGGCTCGAACACAGCGGTGAATGCCACGGGAGGCGGTTCGATTGTGGTTAACAGCGGTGGAGCCAACTTCATAGTTGGAGCCGCCACTGGCGGGACCAACGACAGCCGAGTCGATGCCGATTTCACGGGACTCTCCAGTTTTACGGCCAATCTGGGTTCTGGAGTCTTTCGTTTGGGAGACGTGAACACCGGACTTGAGGTCAACCCCTCGACGTTCAAACTGGCCGCGAGCAACAGTATCACCGCCTCGCTCATCCGGATCGGCGACGGAGCGGGAGGCTCTGCTACCCACACCCTCACGTTAGGCAGCGGCACCAACGCCCTGAACGCCGACACTATCAACATCGGCTCTGCTGGCAGCACGAATCGCTCGGGTGGTGCCGTGGTTTTCGACGGACTCGACACCACCGGGGCAGTGACAGTACGAGCTTCGAACGGGACGGATCGTGCCGCCATCAACATGATCAACACAACAGGCAGCACCGCAGGCTCCATGGATTCCACCATGAATCTGACCGGACACACGGCGGATATCATGGCCTCGACCCTGACAATGGCCGTACGCACGCAGAATACCGGGGGAGCGACTGCGACCCTCACGTTTGATCAGGGCACAATGGACATCACCACGCTCACCATGGCTAGCCGCACAAGCACAGGCACGGGGAATGCAACGGCAACGGTGAATCTGGGTGACAGCGCCGCGCCTGGATCGCCCACCACCACCATCGGAACGGTGAACATGGCCGTGAACACCAGTGTCGGCGGCACGGTCACGGCGGACCTCAATGTCACCGGCGGCACCGTCACTATTGGCACCGGCAGCGGCACCGCCATCAACATGGCCAACGCTGGAACGGGGCGCACCGTCACCTCCAACATCAATCTCACCGGCGGTGCGGTCTCCGTGACGGGCAACATCATCCGCCAGGGGGGCGCTGGCACTGAAAATGCCACCGTCACGCTGAACGGCGCCACGCTCAACATGAGCGGCAACAGCATCGGTTCCGCCGTCAATCAGATTACCTTCCTTGCCCAGTCCGGCTCGCTGCGAAACCTCAGCGAACTCAATGGCGGCGGTTTGTTCGCCAAGACCACCAGCGGCACGCTGGTCATGGAGACGGCCAACAGTTACACGGGCGCGACGGTTGTTTCCGCAGGCGTTCTGGACATCTCTCATGGCAGCGCACTTGGCGGCACCGCCAATGGCACCAGCGTGGCCGCAGGTGGTACGCTGTCTATGTCCGGCGGCATCACTGTGACTGGGGAGTCACTCTCTCTCACCGCCGACGCGGGCGGCAGTGCCACACTCAACAATCAGAGCGGTAACAATACCTGGACCGGCAACCTTACGGTGGACACTGGTTCCGATGTTACGAATCGGGCTCTTCTGAATTCCGATGCGGGCAAACTCACCGTCAGTGGCAATGTCAATCTAAGCGCAGGCACCCAGGACTTCGTTCTGCGCGGTGATGGCAATGGCGAGATCAGTGGCCAGATCACGGGCTCGCAGCGCCTCTTCAAGAGTTCCGTCGGCGCAGGCACCTGGATTCTGAGTGGAAACAATAGCACGACATTCACCGGCAGAACCTCGATTGGCAATGGCACCATTGAGATTAGCTCCGAATCCAATCTGGGAGCTGCCCCCGGTTCCTTCGTGGCCAATCAGTTGACTCTTGGCGGCGGCAGTTCCAATGGGACGCTCAAGACCACGGCGTCCACGGCCTTGAGCGCCAATCGGGGGGTGACTCTTGGAGCAGTCGGCGGCACCTTTGAGACCGCTGCCACCACCACCTTGACGGTCAATGGTGTTATCGCAGGCACCACTGGAGCGCTGAATAAAACAGGGGCTGGCACGTTGGTTTTGACGGCTGCCAACACCTATGCAGGCACCACCAATGTCTCCGCAGGCACCCTGCAGGTCGGAGAGGGTTCCACAGGCTCGCTTGATGGCACGGGTGGTGTCAACGTCACCGGCTCAGGCAGCAAGCTTTCCGGCTCAGGCAGCATTGCAGGCAGCACCATCCTGGGCAGCGGCACCATTCTGGCTCCTGGCCTGGGTGATACCGATGGAAGCAATCAAATGCTCAACTTTAATGCGGTGGAAGTCCAAAGCGGCGGTCAGGTTCAGCTCAGCATCACCAGCCGCACAGAACAGCTTGGGTCGTCGGATATGACCACTCTCACCGATGCTTTGGCTGGCGGGTCTTACACCAGTGTCGCGGCTCTCTTCGCCGGTGGTCAGCTTGACGCTTACAAGACCACGGCTCCTGGCAATCACGATTTCATCAACATCTCGGGCACTTTCACCATCAATGCGGACAATCTGGCGACGCCGCTGTTCAAGGTGGTCAACCGCACGGGCTTCCCCTACACCACTGCGGCACCTTCCATTGGCGATGTCTTCAATCTCATGGACTGGACCACGCTTAGCTTCTCTGGCTCCAGCACGAGCCTGACGGAGGCCAACTTTGATTTCACCGGTGCCGGATTCACCGGGGAATTCAAATTCGACACCAGCGCCTTTGCCACCCACGGCATCCTTGTCGTCGTTCCTGAACCTTCCCGCGCCTTGTTCATCCTGCTTGGCCTTCTGGGCCTCCTGATGCGCCGCCGCCGGGCTCTCTGATCCGACCGGATCAAACCCAGTCAAAGTGAGTCAAACCATCTGATTTTTTCCGAACAGCCTCCTGCTGGGGGGGCTGTTTGGGGATGGAGAGGCGACAAATCGCAAACTCACGCCTGGAGAAAGGAAAGGTTGCCTTTCGCCCCACGTTTTGGCTAGGCTCGACAAATTCCTCGGCCGCGCTCTTTCTAACGTGGCAGAAACGTCTTTAACCTTCTCATCCCATGCAAACGAACCACACCCCAACCACCCGCCGCACCTTCATTCGCGGCACCGTCGCCGGCGCCGCCGGTCTCGCCGTTCTTCCTTCCTACTCGGCTCCGCTCGGTGCCAACGCGGATGTCCGCGTCGCCGTCATTGGCTTCAATTCGCGTGGCTCCGGCCACATCAGCAGCCTTCTCGGTATCAAAGGCGTCCGCCTCGTCGCCCTCTGCGATGTCGATAACAAGGTCATGGAGAAGCACGTCGCCGCTCTGGCGAAGAAAAACATCACCGTGAAGCAGTACAAGGACTTCCGTGAGTGCTGCGCCGACAAGGAAATCGACGCCGTCACCATCGCTACGCCGAACCACAGCCACACGCTCATCGCCATGACCGCGATCGCCAACGGCAAGCACGTTTACGTCGAGAAACCCGTCTGCCACAACATGTGGGAAGGCCGCAAACTCGTCGAGGCCGCCGCCGTCGCCGAAAAGCAGGGCCTCGTCGTCCAGCACGGCATGCAGCGCCGCTCCTCCCCCGGCTGGCAGGCCGCCATGGATTACGTTAAGAGTGGTGCCATCGGCAAAACCACCCTCTCCCGTGGCATCAACTTCAAGGCTCGCAAATCCATCGGCAAAGTCGCCGCTCCTGTTAAGCCGGACGCCGCAGGCCGCATCGTCGGCACCTTCCGCGACACCGGCGGCAAGCCGCAGCTCATTGATCTCGATTACACCCTCTGGTCCGCACCGCGCCCGGTGATGCCTGTGCAGCGCGAGCAGATGCACTACGACTGGCATTGGCAGTGGGCCTATGGCAACGGCGACATCGGCAACCAGGGGCCGCATCAGCTCGACGTCGCCCGCTGGGCGCTCGGCAATCCTGAGCTGCTTCCGAAGCGCGTCTCCAGCTTTGGCGGTCGCTGGGGCTACGATGACGATGGCGAGAGCGCCAACAACCAGCTCGCCTTCTTCCAGTGGGCCGAGGGTGCTCCCATGCTCTTCGACAACCGTGGCCTGCCCATGAAGGACATGAACTGGACCAAGGGCTACGAACCGGTCTTCCGCATCAACGGCAAAACCGCCGCCCCCCGCATAGGCAACGTCATTCACTGCGAAAACGGATTCGTCGCCGAGGCCAAGGCCTACGATAACGAAGGCAACACCCTCACCAAGTTCGACGACTTCGATGAAGGTGCCGACCACATGAAGAACTTCATCGAGTCCGTGCGCGCTGGGAAGATCATCAACAGCAACCTCCACGTCGCTCACGGCTACCATGCCGCCGCTCTGGCCCAGATGGCGAACATCTCCTACCGTCTCGGCAAGCAGCTCAGCAACGACGAGGTTAAGGAGCGTCTCGCCAACGACAAGGCCGGCCAGGAAACGTTGGCTGACTTCATCGCCAACCTTGAGGCCAACAAGATCGACCTCAGCGCCGAAAAAATCAGCGCCGGCCCTTGGCTCGACTTCGATCCGGCCACTGAGAAGTTCACCGGCGAGTTCGCCGTCGAGGCCAACAAGCTCGCCGAAGACGAATACGCCGCAGGCTTCGAGCTGCCGAAGATCGGTTAAAGTGCAGAACAAGCGTCCCGCTTGTTTTTCCCATGCGGAGCCAGGAAACTGGCTCCGCATTTGTATTTGGCCTTCATGCTGCTTCCTCACATAGAATCCGCCCGCCATGGAATCTCCCACACCACCCACTCTCCCTCCTCCCACGGTCAGCCAGGACGATAAGACCCTTGGAATCGTCATGCATGTGCTCTGCCTCATTGGCTTTCCCATCATCGGCCCGCTCGTCATCTGGCTCATGAAGAAGGATCAGAGCCCCTACCTCGACTCCCAGGGCCGCGAGCTGTTGAACTTCCAAATCAGCTACCTCCTTTACGGTTTCGCGGCCTTTCTGCTGTGTTTTGTGTTCATCGGGCTGTTGCTGCTGCCGGTGATCGTCCTTGCCACGATCATCCTGACCATCATCGGCATCGTCCGCGCCGCCGAGGGGCAGGTGTACCGCTTCCCGCTGACCATTCGCCCGCTGTGAGGCAAAACGGTTGCGACTCCAGTGCCGTGGTGTTAGCAGAGCGCCCCACTTTCCCAACCTCCCTAGATGCGTCCCAACCAACTCCTCCAAGCCATCGGTCCCGAACTGCGTGCGCAGATCATGTCCTACCTGCAGACCGAGCAGCGTCCCGCCTACAAAGCCGTCATTGACTCCCTTGCTCCGGCGCGTCGGCTGCGCCCCGCCTTCATTCTGGAAAAATCCCGCGCCAAGCAGGCCGAGTGGCTCCTGGAGCAGCTCAACACCAAGTCCAACGAGGAGGTCACCGCGCAGATCTTCCAGATCTGGCTTCTCAAAGGCCAGGCAGACATGCTCATCACCTTCCTCGACGCCGCTGAGATCGCCCACGATGGCAAAGGCGAGGTCACCGAGCTCCCCGAAGTAATCGCTGACGAAAAGGCTGAGGCCGCCATCGCAGCGCTCCTCGCCAAATTTCCTGCCAAGCAGGCAGCTTTGTATCTTCACATGTTTCAGCAGCAGCGCGAAGGTGGTTGGCTCTCGCTCACCAAAGCCATCGAGGCCCGCCCTGAGCTGAAACTCGAAGCCTGATCATTCGTGCCATGATGGACGCCCTCGACCGCGTCATCGCCGCCACCCAGGCCCATCTCGAAAGCCTGCGGCACACCAACGGCCACTGGGAGGGCCATCTCAGCAGCAGCGCCCTCTCCACGGCCACCGCCATCGTCGCGCTCTCCCTCGTGGATCGCGAAAAACACGCCGTCTTCATCCAAAAAGGCTCGCAGTGGCTCTGCGACCATCAAAACGCCGACGGCGGTTGGGGTGATACCACCCTCAGCAAGTCCAACCTCTCCACCACCCTCCTGTGTTGGAGCGCTTTGCATTTATGGAGTGCCGACGACTCGTCGGCCAAAAGGAATCCGGATGGGCGACGACTCGTCGCCACTCCTCATCAAACCGCCGCCGACACTTGGATCACCGCCCAGGTCGGCTCCCTCGAACCCCAGGCCATCGCCAAGGCCGTCGTGTCGCGCTACGGCAAGGACAAGACCTTCTCCGTGCCCATCCTTATGCTCTGTGCCTTGTGCGGCACCTTGGGGGACAAACCATGGAAACACGTCATTGCACTGCCCTTCGAGCTCGCGGCTCTTCCTCGCACTTGGTTCGGTGCCATCGGCCTGCCCGTGGTCAGCTACGCCCTCCCGGCACTCATTGCCATCGGCTACACCCGCTTTAAAAACGCCCCGCCCGCCTGGTGGAACCCGCTGCGCTGGATTCGCGCCCTCGCCTGGCCGCGCATCCGCCCGATGCTGCAAACCTTGCAGCCCAGCAGTGGTGGCTACCTGGAGGCCACCCCGCTGACCAGCTTCGTCACCATGGCCCTCGCCGGGGCAGGCCAGTTCGATCATCCCTGCCTACCACTCGCCGTCAAATTCCTCCGCCACTCCATGCGTGAGGACGGATCCTGGCCCATCGACACCAATCTCGCCACATGGGGCACCACGCTCGCCATGCGTGCTCAAGAAGGGAGCGCGGGCACTCCTGCCCGCAGTTCCGCCTCCAAGTGGCTCATCTGCCAGCAATACCGCGAAATCCACCCTTTCACCAACGCCCCGCCCGGCGGCTGGGCTTGGACCGACCTCCCCGGCGGTGTCCCCGATGCCGACGACACCAGCAGCACTCTCATCACGCTCAAACACATCGGTCACGTCGCTGACGCCGCCATTGAGCAGGGGATCGGCTGGCTCCTGAACCTCCAAAACCGCGACGGAGGCATCCCCACCTTCTGTCGTGGCTGGGGCACCTTGCCCTTCGACCGCAGCACGCCCGAAATCACCGCCCACGCCCTCCTCGCTTGGTGGACCTGGCATGATGAGCTTCCACCTGCGTTGCAAATCCGCATCGCCCAAGCCACCCAGCGCGCCCTGCGCTACCTCAAAACCTCGCAAACATCCGAACACGCCTGGATTCCTCTCTGGTTCGGCAACGAACACACCCCGGACGAGAACAACCCCGTCTATGGCACCGCCCAGGTCATCAATCACCTCAGCGGAAACGCCCAACTGGCCGCCCAAGCTTGCGACCTGATCCAAACCGGCCTGACTTACCTCCACTCCGTGCAAAAAACCGATGGCTCCTTCGGCGGCGACAAAAACGCCCCCTCCTCCATCGAGGAAACCGCCGTCGCTCTCCAGGCTCTGTCCGCCTCATCCAGCATCCAGCATCTAGGATCCAGCATCCAGTGGCTCTTGAGCGCCACTGCTCACGGCACCCGCTTCCCCACCGCCCCCATCGGCCTCTATTTCGCTCGCCTCTGGTATCACGAGCGCCTTTACCCCGTCATCTGGACTCTCGGTGCCCTTCACACGGCAAGGCAGGCGCTCCTTCGTGAGAAGCATTGACAATATGGGCGCGGCTCCTAGAATCCGGCTCGAATTCACCCAGCACCAACAGCGAATCGTCAGGCAGCGGAGGTTATCAGCATGAGGAACACAGAATTTGAAGATGAACGGCGTCCGCCTAATCCGCCGCTGCATTCGGAAAAAATCGTCACCGAGCGGAAGATCTTCTTTCTCGATCTCAAGGAGAACGACCGCGGCAAGTTCATCAAGATCACCGAGGACGTGCGTGGCCGCCGCGACACCATCATCCTCCCCATCGACGCCGCTCAGGAGTTCCTGGACGCCATGATGCGCACGCTCGACGCCGCAGGCGTGGATGAGTAAAAGTACGTCGGACACTCCTGTCCGACCGGTTCAAGTTATTCGCTGCTCACAGCAGCGCCCGCAGCGCCTTGCGATCCACCTTCTGGTTCCCTGTCTTCGGCAGTTCCGGCAGGAAGATCACGCGGTTTGGCACCTTCGCAGGCTCCAGTTTCGCGCTTAGCGCCATGACGATGGCCTTTTCATCCAAACCTTCACGCGAGACGGAAACAAACAGGCACAACTGATCCCGCGCCTCGTCCTTCACGCAGCCGGCTGCCACCACGTCGAGAATTCGGCAGGCTTCTTCTTCCACCTCCGCCGGACTCAGCCGGTGACCCTTGTGCTTGATCAGGAAATCGCTGCGCCCGTGGAAATGCAGAAAGCCCTCCGCGTCCACGCTGCCAAAGTCACCGCTAACCAGCACGCGTGAGTGGCCTTCGCCGATGAACTTGTAGCGCTTCGCCGTCTCCTCTGGCGCGCGCCAGTAGCCCAGCGCCAGATGCCGACCACGCACGCATAGCTCGCCCGTCTCGCCCGGTGGCAGGCGGTGGCCGTTCGCATCCATCGCAAACACCTCCGTGCCATCCAGCGCACGGCCTACCGACTCCGGCTTCGCCTCCAACTCCTCCGGCAGCAGGATCGACACGCGCTTGCACTCCGTCAGCCCATACATCGGGTAAACTCGTGCCTGCGGAAACAGCTCGCGCAGGCTTTGAATGTAACTCTGCGGGAGATGATCGCCCGTATTTGTGATCACCCTCAGTTTCGGCAACGCCACCGGGCGATAGCGCTGCATCTTGATCAGCCCGCCAAACAACGTCGGCACGCCCGGCAGCACGCTGATCTCCTGCACCGCGAGAATGCGCGGCAGCTCCGGCCCTGCCATCTCCGGCCGGCCGATGAACACACTCGAACCCACCATCGCCGCGTAAAAGAGCTGATACAGCCCGTAGTCGAACGACATCGGCAGAAATATCGCCACGCGATCCTCTGCTCGATACTGCAACCGCGTCTGAATCGCCGCTGAGACGAAGCGCACGTTGTCATGCGTCAAAATCACCCCGCGTGGCGTGCCCGTCGATCCCGACGTGAACACCAAAAACGCCGGATCTTGGTCAATCCCCGGAAACGGCACAGGTTTCGGCTCCGGCATCGCGATCAATTCAACAAACGGAGTGCGTCCGTTCCCGTCCGCCCACACGATCGGTGTTTCACCAAATTCTTCCCGAAGTGAGGCCGTGGACTGTTCCAGCAGGCCGAGCTTCGGCTCCGTCTGCTCCAAAATGCGCCGCAGCCCCTCCGGCTTCATCTGCGGATGCAAAATCACCGCGATGGCTCCGATCTGCGCCGCGGCGAAAAACAGCAGCACCGTTTCGATGCGGTTCTCCGTCACCATCACCACGCGGTCCCCGCGACCGATGCCTCTGGCATCCAGCCACGCTGCGATGCTCGCGATCCGCCGCCATGCCTCCGCATACGTGAGGGATTCATCTCCATGTCTCAAATACTCCTGCTCTGGCCAGTGGCGCGCTCCTTCGCGCACATAGCTCGCAATCGTCCACGCCGCATGCGGCCCGTCAGGCAAAAAGGAGTGTTCGTCGTGATTCATGGGGCAAATCTTCGAAAACGCTACGGTCCTGCCCGCGTGAAATCAACCATTCGTCATGCGCTATTCGGGTTTCGTCATTTCCCTACCCGCATCCATCTGACCGCCTCCATCCCGCTCGCGAGTTCCTTCACGCGAATTTCCCACGTCCCTGGATCTTCATTTGGCGCGAGGTTGAGACTGAGTTCGACGATGCCGTTCTCGGCGGCGTAGAAGCCGCTGCCTTCGGCTGCGCTGCCATTCGCGTCGCGAATTTCGACACGCACTGGGATGACCGCCTTCGTCGGGGCTTCCTGCGTGGTGGTGATGCGGGCGCTGACTTTGGCGGTGTTGTTCAGTGTCGCGTTCTCCGGCACGTCGAGCTGGATGCCGAGCAGCGGTTTGGGCAGCACCATGAAGATTTTGCCGTCGCAGGGGCCGAGCTCGACCGGCCAGCTCATCACACCGTCTTCACCGCGCTTCGGCACGATGAACTGCGTGCCGGTGAGCTCATACACATTGGCTGATTCCGCCTTCAGACTCACGATGCCCTTTGATGGCAGCCCGTTTTCCATCACCAGGCCGTGCTGGCCGACGTAGCTGCCGTATTCGCGTTTGTCGTTCACGACGAAGACATAAGTCGCGTCGCCGAACTTCCGCACGCGCGTGATGATCTCCGGGTTGTCGCAGGAAACCTTGTGCGGCAGCGCGCTGAAGGCTTTCGCCAGTTCCAGTACCTTTGCTTTGTCCTCGGCGGCTTTTTTCTCGCGCTTGAAGCTCTGGATCACCACATCGGCCTTCAAAGCGGGGCAGAGGAATTCATCCGCCACGATCTTGCCGCCCTTTTTCTGCCAGTCGGCGATGCGGGCCACGACGCTCTTCGTCAGCACATCGCAATACGGCATCACGAGCACCTTGCGACCACTGAGGCCGTTTTTGAGCAAGGTTTCCTCGAAGAGAATGTCCGTCTGCACGTGAGCATGCTGCAACGCCAGCCACACATCCGCCTCCCAGCCGATGTTCGAGCCGTAGCCGCCGCGTCGCGCGAACATTTGCGACGTGAAGCTCTCCAGGAACGCCACCTCGCTCCGCTCGTCAGGAATCGCCATCAGCGTCGGCCCCAGTGGCTCGATCACATCGTGAATGAGCTGCGTCAACACCGGCGCGGTGTTCGGATTGGTGAAGCGATAGGCACCCGGACTGTCCGTCTGCACCAGCGACTGCCAACCGTGATACATGATGCCCTGGATCGGCCGTGCGATCTTCGTCCACAGCGCCTCCTTCAAATGCATCGGCGCAATCGTGATGTAGGCCGCCTCCGGGTCATGATCTTCCCATGCCACGACCTCGCCCGGTGCCTTGCTGCCCATCGGCGCAGTTTGGGAGCGATACCAGATGAGCTGCGTCATCTTCATCACGCGCTGGTTCTTGCCGCTCGCGGCGCTCATCGCGAAAAGCTGATCTGCGCACATGCCGATCTTCTGCGGATCGGGATAGGTGTAGGTCCAGTGCGAGATCACATCCACGCCGCCGCCCGCGCCGCTGATGCTCGGCTGGCGCACGGCGGGATCAAAGAAGGTCCACTGCCTGCCGCTGCTCTTCACACCCTTATGCAGCGCCGTGTGCAGGCCGTTCCAGCCATCGCCCACTGTCCAAAACCAGCGCAGGTATTTTAAGATCGGATGATCATCCGCGATCACGCGATCCTTTGGAAAGTCCTTCAGCTTCGTCCAATCCACACCCCACTTCGCCGTCACCTCCGCCGGGATGTCGGCATTGGCGAACTTCTTGTAAGCCTCCACATCCACCGCGTTGAAACTCACCTGATTGTTGTCGCGCACCTCCGTGTCGATCAGCGCCGAAGTGAAGGCGGGATGATCGCCATACGCCTTCGCCACGCTCTGGCCCACGCTTTGGAAAAATGGCGCGAACTCCGGCATCGACGCCGCGATGTCCTGCCGCGCGTAAGGCACGCCTTTGCGGTCCACTCGCAGGTTTTTCGGGTCCTTCTCTAGCGCATCATGCGGCGAGAGACTCGCGACGACCTCTAAACCGTTCGCCAAGGCCTCGTCGAGATAGGCACGGTTCCGTGCGATGTACTCCGGCGTCCCTGGAGGCAGGATTTTTTTCTCCTTCCACATCTCCCCCGCGTTCTGGGCGCTGAGGCCGATGTAATGCGTGAAACCGATGTCCTTCATTCTCGCCACCTCCTCGCCGCCGCCGCCCCACATGATCACCGGCATGCGCACCGGCATCCGAGCCACGATTTTCAGCGTACTGGACAGTTCCGTGGCATAATCGCTGGTCTCAAACCGCGCCCGCAGTTCATACTCGGCAGGTTTAAGTGCTGTGTTGAGCAAAAACTTCGCTGAGAAGCTCTTCCCGGCCGCCAGATCGGGCACAATGAAGTCCTCCGTCTTGCCACCGAGGCTCACCTTCAGCGCCGCAGCCTTCATCGTCTCGCGTTTCAGGTTGGTCACGACGATGTCGATCGGCTTCGCCGTCTCCATGCGCCGCCACACCTGCCGCGTCGTGGCGATTTGCATCGCCACACGCTCAAAACTCAGCACGCCCTCGCAGATCCGCACCTCGTCGATCAAGCCGGGGAATCCGCCGTAGTTGCTGCCCAACCGGTCGCCGAGGCTCAGCTCCTTTTTGCCCGGAACCACCGCTCCATAACCTTCGAGCTTCGCACCGCCTGCCGCCGTGCCGTTTCGATAAAATTTCCCCTCTCCCACGCCATCGTAAGTGAAGGCCACGTGCTGCCACTCCTCGCCCATCTTGAACGGCTGCGAATAGATCTGCCGCGACTCCGCGCCAAATCCCAGCGTCACCCACATGCGCCGCAGCCCTCCTTTGTCCTCTTCGCCGATCTGCCACTGGTAGTCCGTGTGATCGACATACTTCTTGTCGAGCAGGAAGCAGCGCAGCTCCGGTTTGAACTCCGCCTTCGGCTTGATCCACATCTCCAGTGTGAATGCACCCTTCACCGGCAGCACGCTCACCAGCGCCGCATGCCGCTTGTCCTGCGCCGGAAACCCCGGAAACGATTCCAGCGCCGCACCAAACCGGCCCTTTGCATTCAAAACCGCTCCGTTCAGCTTCAGCCCGTCTGCTTTCTCAAACGACCAGTGCCCGAGCACATGCGCACCTGTGGCATCCTCCTTCGTGTAGCCGGTTTCCCAGGCTTCTTGCAGGGCATGAGCTGACCACGGAAAACACAGAGCGCATAGAAGAAGGAAACGAGCCGGTTGGAGCATGGCACACTCATACGAAGCGGAACGCGGCCTTTGCGCAGCGAACACTGCTCCGATCAAGCTTTGATCGCCCACCGCAGCTTTGCTGGTCCTGCACGCGGATTGTCGCGCATTTCCTGTGAAGACGGGCGGATCACCTCGTCGTTGGTGGCGCTGAAGATGCCGCTGCGCAATCCATCACGGAAGAGGTGCTTCACACGTCGATCTTCGCCGGAATGGAAGGTCAAAATGGCGACGCGGGCGCTGGGACGCAGACTGTTCGGCAATTGATGCAGAAAGGTGTCGAGCGCGGTGAATTCCTCGTTCACGGCGATGCGCAGGGCCTGGAACACGCGGCGCACCGTGGTCTCGCGTTCTTCGTCATCGATACGATGAGGCAAAGCGCGGCGTACGGCTTCGGCCAGTGAGCGGGTGGTGTCGTGATCGGTGCTGGCGAGCGCGTCAGCCAGCAAAGCTGCGTGACGTTCGTCGGCGTTTTCTTCGAGAATCATCTTCAGCTTCGCGGCGGAGAGCTTTTGCAGCAGGTCACGGGCTGACACGCCGCGCTGCGGGTTCATCCGCATGTCGAGCGGGCCGTTGTGCTTGAAGCTGAAACCGCGGGCAGGATTATCGAACTGCATCGAGGAGCAGCCGAGATCGGCCAGCAGCACGTCTACGCCATCGCTCCAGCCGAGTTCGGCGAGCGCACGCGGCAAGCCAGCGAAGTTCATGCGTTTCACGACAAGCGCGGACTCGTCGCAGCCACCCGCACGCAGCCGCGCCTCGGTGCGCACGATCTCGATGGGGTCCTGATCGAGCGCGAGCAACGTTCCGCCCGGCTGCACGGCCTTCAGCAACGCACTGGCGTGTCCGCCGTAACCGAGCGTGCAGTCCACGGTACGTTCGCCGGGCTGCGGGGTGAGGATTTGCATGATCTCAGTCAAAAGGATTGGCACATGCTGCCCGGCAGGCGTTTTGCCGGACGCACGCACCTTCGCAATCGTCTCCGCGTGAAGTTCCGGATTCAGCTCCTTGTACTTGTCTTCAAAGCGCACCGGATTCTTGCCCGAGTAGCGCGGACGGCGGCGGTGCGGTGTTGGAACCTCGGCCTCGCTCACAGCTCGTTGTATTTGGCGTTCGACCCGCGTGCCTTGGCCACGGGATAACGCGTTTCATTGCGCCCCACCTTGTCGAGCATCGCCTGACCGAGATCGACGCCGAGGTTGTGAGCCAGTTCGAAGAGCAGGATGCCCACGTCGGCCATTTCGTCCTTCAACTCGGGCATCTTGTCCTTCACGCGCTGCTCGATCTGGTCCGGCTGCTGCCAGACGAAGTGTTGTAGCAGTTCTCCCGCCTCGGCAGTGATGGCGATGGCGAGTTCTTTGGGGCTGTGAAACTGCATCCAGTCCCGGGCGTCGCGAAACGCGCAGATGCGCGCGGTGATTTGTTCGATGCTCATGGCCGCCATCATGCCGTGCGGGAGTGGCGGGGCAACTGCTACCGCTTCAGCAGTGGGGTGACCTCCAGGCGGCAAAGTTTGTCGAAACAGCTTGGCAAGAAGGACGTAGTCTCTCACAATCCCTGAAGAGACGTGCGCCGCGCGTCTGAGAGAAGCCACCCAGCCCCCCATCATGAAACGTCATCTGATTCTTTCCGCCGCCTGTCTCGCCCTTGCCACCAGCGCCTCCTTTGCCGCCGAGGATCCGCCAGTGGACTTCGTGAAGCAGATCAAGCCCATCCTGGCCGATCGCTGTGTCGAGTGTCACAACTCGGAGGCACTGTTTGGCGACCTCAATCTGCAAAACCGAGCGCTGGCCTTCCGCAAGCGCTTCCCGGGCGGGCCTGCCATCGTGGCCGGCGCGCCTGAGAAAAGCATGCTTTACCTCGCGCTCACGCTGCCGCCGAAGGACAAGAAGGCCATGCCAGCCACCGGACACCGCATTCCCAAGGATGAGGTCAATCTCATCCTCCGTTGGATCAAGGAAGGCGCGAAATGGCCGGAAGGCAAAGAAGGCGTCGTGTCGGTTCAGAGGAAGAAATCATAGTTCCCTGATCGATTCGATGGCAGCGGGGGCTTGTAACTCGGGAGAGAGGCGGGAAGATTTGTGCCCGCACCCATGAAACACCCCGGTCTTCTTTCGCTCTTCTTCTCCGCGACACTTCTTTGCCAGCTTTCAGCCATCGAGATTCCACCGGGCGGCGACGATGTGCGTGGTGCGGCGGTATTGCAGGCGAACTCGTCCCCTGAAGCAGGAAAGGTGGAGCCGCTGGCGGTCGGTAAACGCATCACCATCACGAAGCCGGACGCGGCCAAGGCTTACGCGGCACAGTTCACCGCGCCAATTTCCGCCGAGATCGCGAAACACGAGCGTGTGCTGGCGATCATCAAGGCGCGGGTGGTGGGTGGTGCGGAGTCCGGGGAGGTTTTGGCTAAATTGCAGCTTCGTGGAGCGCCCTACACCGAGTTTGGCGATACCATCGGTGTTGGCATCCATCGCGAGTGGACGGAGCAGCCGGTGGTGTTCATCGTCAATGACGTGGTGTCGGCGGACAAGGCCGCCGTGGTGCTGCTATGCGGGCAGAAGGAGCAAGGCATCGAAGTCGAAAGTATCCGCGTGCTCAAGTATCCGGCGACGATGGACGTGAACAGCTTCCCACGCGCGAAATTGATCAAACGCAGCTACGCAGGCCGTGAGCCGGACGCGCCGTGGCGCCAGGCGGCGCTGGAGCGCATCGAGCAGCATCGGAAGGCGGATCTGTCGATGATCGTGAAAGGCGAGGATGGCAAACCGCTGGCTGAAACGGAGGTGAAGCTCTCTCTGCGCCGCCACGCCTTCGGGTTTGGTTCCGCCGTGGTGGCAAAGCGCTTCAGCGGCGAAAGTGAAAATGACCGGCGCTATCGCGAGATCGTGGACAAGCTCTTCAGCATCGTGGTGTTCGAGAATGACCTCAAAGATGGCAACTGGCCGCCCGATTTCGATGTAAAGCGCAAATCGAGCCGCAATGCGGAACTGGACAAGGCCTTGACCTGGTTTGCCGAGCGGCACATCGCGGTGCGCGGGCATTACCTCATGCAAGTGGCCACGCCGTTCAATCTGCACGACATCCAAGACAACGCCGAGATCCGCCAACGCACGCTCGAGAGCGTGAAGGAGCGCATGGCCTTTGTGAAGGATCGCGTCATCGAATGGGACGTGATCAATCATCCCATCGCCTGGGGCGGCGCGGACATGCTGAACAAACGGCCAGGTCTCGAAAAACTCGACCGCGAGGTCTTCACGCTGGCGCGGTCACTCACGAAGCTGCCTTTCTTCATCAATGAGGATCAGGTCTTCCGGCCAGGGCCGCAGCATGACGACACGTTTGCCTACATCGAGTCGCTGAACTCCGACGGCTTCACGGTCGCAGGTCTCGGCAATCAAGCGCACTTCCACGAGAGCTACCTGCCGTCGCCGGAGCATCTGCTGGCGGTGACGGATCGCTTTGCGAAGATCGTGCCGCATCAGTCCATCACAGAATACGACATCGTGACCACCGAGGACGAGGAACTGGCGGCGGACTACACGCGTGATGTGCTCATCGCCGTCTTCAGCCATCCGGCTTACACGAGTTTTCTGTTGTGGGGCTTCTGGGAAGGTTCGCACTGGAAACCCGAGGCGTCTTCATGGAATAAAGCCTGGAGCATCCGCAAACGTGGCGAGGTGCTGGAGGAGTGGATCGGCCGGAAGTGGCACACAGAGGTCACTTTGAAGACGGATCAAGACGGCTTGGTGAAATGGCGTGGCTTCCCCGGCTGGTATGAGGTGCATGCGGCAGGCCAAAAGCCGGTCGTTCTGAAACCAACGTGGTGACAATGCCGTGAAACCAGGTCCAAACACCGCAGTTGAAGCCAGAAACACCAATGCTCAGAGTGCTCACTTCTTCGGCTGCCGCTGGCGCACGCACTCAAACAGGCACACACCGGTGGCGACGGAGACGTTGAGGCATTCGACTTTGCCACCCATGGGGATCTTGACGAGGAAATCGCAGTGCTCGCCGGTAAGGCGGCGCATGCCGGGGCCTTCCGCGCCCATGACGATGCCGATGCCGCCTTTGAGGTCGATGTCGTAAAGGCTCTGCGTGGCTTCATCCGCCGTGCCGACAAGCCAGATGCCGAGTTCTTTGAGCTTGTCCATGGCGCGCACGAGATTGGTCACGCGGATGAGCGGGATGTTTTCCGCGCCACCGCAGGCCACGCGCACCACGGTCTCGCTGATCGGCGCGGATTTGTCCTTCGGCATGATCACGGCGCAGACACCCGCCGCATCGGCGGTGCGCAGGCAGGCCCCGAGATTGTGCGGGTCCTGCACGCAGTCGAGGATGAGCACGAGCGGGTTCTCCTTGCCTTCGAGCACCGTGGCGATGTCTCCCTCCTCATAGACGCGCACCTTGTTGTCGGAGCGGGCGTGACGATTTTGACGGGCGACGGGTGGTTGGGAAGGACGGTCGGGACGCATGAGTTTGGGTGGATAGTGCGCCGCGAATGAGGTTTGGCAAAATGATAGAAGCACAGGCTTGAAGGCTGTGTGAAGTCACGGGAGGAGTCTCGCATGAAAATGATCTGGAGGCACTGGGGGTTGCGAATCGCTGTTTTGGCGGCACTGGGACTGCTGTTCGTGTTCGGCTGCGAAGAATGGATCGCCATGTCAGGGAAGGGGAGATGCCATGATGAGGTGAAAGCGACCCCTGAGGCGCCTGTGGCGGTGGTGTTGGGCACCTCAGCACGTTTGGCGGATGGCCGGGCCAATCTGTTCTTCCTTCCTCGCATGGAGGCTGCCGCGTCGTTGTTCAAGGCGGGCAAGGTAAAGGCGCTGATCGTCAGCGGTGACAACGGATCGCAAGGCTACGATGAACCAACCGAGATGAAGCGTGTGCTGGTGCAAATGGGGGTGCCAGAAGCGCAGATCGTGTGCGATTACGCCGGATTTCGCACGCTCGACTCCGTGGTGCGGGCCAGGGAGGTGTTTGGGCAGCAGCGTGTGATCTTTGTTTCACAGCCATTTCACAATGCACGGGCGATTTATCTCGCCAAGGCGTTCGGGATCGAGGCCTGGGGCTTGAACGCGGCGGATGTGCCGGTGGCACTCTCTGTGAAGACGTATCTGCGCGAGAAACTCGCCTGTGTGAAAGCGGTGCTGGATGTGAACGTGCTCGGCACGCAACCGAAATTCCTCGGCGAGAAGGTGGCGGTGCCGTTGGAGTGAACGCCGTCACTTCATCAGCTTTGCGAGTTCAGGAGCCGTCTTGCCTAGCTCCTCGGCGATGATTTTGGCGATGACCTCCGCGCCGTGGGCGTTGAGGTGGGTGTGGTCGGCTTTGCCATCCTTGCCGGGCGGATTGAAGGCGTCGGAGGCGGTGACGCCGAGCTGATTGTGCAGATCGACGCTGCGGACAAAAAGATCGACGAGCGGCACCTGCTGCTCGGTGGCGACTTTGCGGGCGGCGTCGGCCCAGGGCTTGAGTTCGCCGCGAATTTTGCCGTTGTCGAAGGTGCGGCGGGCCAGGGAGGTGACGAGGATGGGTTTGGCGCCAATGGCGCGGACTTCCTCGATGTAACGGATCAAATTTTGGCGGTAAGTGGTTTCAGGATCGGTTTCGCGCTTCGGACCTTTGCCGGGCATGTCATTGTGGCCGAACTGGATGAGGATGAAGGCCGGTTTCGAGTCGATGACCTTCTTCCAGTTGCCGGTGTCGCGGAAACTTTTGCTGCTCTGGCCGCCACCGGCGAAGTTGAGGCATTCCGCCTCGGGCTTGAGCAGTTTGGCGAAGGCCGCGCCCCACCCGGCCTTGTCCGTAACGGTGGAATCACCCGCGAGCGCGACTCGCGTCTTGGGGTCGGCGGCATGCAGCAGAGAAACGAGAAACAGGGTGCAGAAGACAAGTCGGGCGATCATGAGGACAGGGCGAACATTTCCACCCGCCCGTATCTTGCAGATTTCTTGAAGCGGGTGGAGATGAGGCGATGAAGCGGCGTATTGTCCCGCCCTCCCAACCGATCCCTGACTTCTGTGAAAACCCCGACCTTATTCTTCTCGACGCTGTTGTTCGCTTCTGTGCTCGCAAACGCCGCGCCGGCGCCCTTGTTCGATGGCAAGACCTTCAACGGCTGGGAGGGCGAAACCACGAAAGTCTGGCGCATTGAGGATGGTGTCATTCTCGGCGGCAGCATGGAGGGAAATCCACAGAACGAGTTTCTCGCCACGAAGAAGCCGTATCGAAACTTCCGCCTCACGCTCGAATACAAACTTAACGGCACCGAGGGCTTCGTGAACGGCGGTGTGCAGTTCCGCAGTGTGCGCATCAAAGAGCCGCCGAATGAGATGTTTGGCTATCAGGCGGACATCGGCGCGGGCTACAGCGGCTGCCTTTATGATGAATCACGCCGCAAAACCATGCTGTCGAAGCCTGCCGAAGAGCTGATCAAGAAGGCCGAGAAGCCCGGCGAATGGAACACCTATGAGATTCGAGCCGAGGACCAGCGCATCCAGCTTTTCGTCAATGGTGTGCGCACCGTGGATTACACCGAGCGCGCCCCGGACATCGCGCTCAAAGGCAACATCGCCCTGCAAATCCACGGCAAGTGCAAGGCGGTCATCGCCTTCCGCAACATCCAGATCGACGAACTGCCCGACGCCCTCGTCCCTGGCCCGAAGGACATCATGAATCGCTTCGGCAATCCCGACAGCGCCCCAACCGCGCTCGCGCCTTTCAAGGATGGCAAGTTCGAGATCTCAGACGGCGAGGTCATTGTCATGGCAGGTCAGACGAACTTCGTGCGAGAGCAGAAGGCTGGTGCGCTGGAGGCCATCCTGACCCACGAACTCGCCAAGCAAGCTCCGCGCTTCCGCAGCATGGCCTGGGAAGGGGACACGGTTTACGAGCAGTGGCGCGACCTGAACTTTGGTGACTGGAAGTCCCAGCTCGATGCCGTGGGCGCGGGCATCGTCATCTGCCAGTTCGGGCAGGTGGAGGCTTTTGATGGCAAGGCGCGCATCGCCGAATTCACCTCCGCCTATCATCGCCTGCTGGATCAGTTCAGGGCACGCACGCCGCGCCTTGTGCTGATCTCGCCCATGCCTTTTCAAGCAACCGGCCTGCCTCATGCCCCGGACCTCACGAAGCTGAATGAAGATGTGAAAGCCTATGCCGATGCAGTGAAGGAAATCGCCCGACAGCGCGGCGCGATCTTTGTCGATCTCATCACGCCGATTGCGCGAAATCCCAGCTGCATGGCGGCCTTCACCGACAACGGCATGCACCTCAATGAAGGTGGCCTGCGCTATGTCGGCAGGCTCATCGCCCAGCAGCTCGGCGTGTCATCGAGTGACTCGGACGATCTCGCGGCACTGAAGGTGGCCATCGTGGAAAAGAACCGCCTTTGGTTCGACTGCTGGCGCCCCGCGAACTGGTCCTTTGTCTATGGCGACCGCGTGACGCAGATGTTTGGCAAGCCCAGCTCCGATGCACCTTCACTGCGCGAGGGCTTCGAATCGCACAAGCCGCTCATCGCCAAGATGGACGCGCGCATTCATGACATTTCCCTTGGCAAAGCGGTGCCTGCCATCGAGCCGCCCGCCAAACCCAAGACCGAGCCCGTGCTCACGCCCGAGCAGCAGATGGCCGCCTTCACCGTCGCCGAGGGATACGAGATGAATCTCTTCGCCTCCGAACTGCAAGACGTGGCCAAGCCCACGCAGTTCTCGTGGGATGAGCGCGGGCGTCTGTGGGTGGCCTGCTCGCCCACCTATCCGCAAACTTTGCCCGGTGTGAAGCCGAGCGACTACATCCTCATCCTCGAAGACACGGATCACGATGGCGTGGCGGACAAACACACGCGTTTCGCCGAAGGCCTCACCATGGTCCAAGGTGTCGAGCCTGGTGATGGCGGCGCGTATGTCTGCGACTTCGACCAACTCCTGCTCCTCAAAGACAACGATGGCGATGGCCGGGCGGATTTTAAACAAGTCCTCTTCTCCGGTTTCGGCATTGGCGACACGCATCAGCTCATCAACTCCATCTGCCATGGTCCCGATGGCACCCTTTGGTTCAGCCAGGGCCTTCATGCCTTCTCCCGCGTCGAGACACCCCACGGGCTCGCCATTCTCGAAAAAGCCGGCCTGTGGCGCTACAACAAGCACACGCAGAAGATGGAAGGTTACTTCAACGGCGGCAAAGCCGGTCACAACTGCTGGGGCGTGGCCTTTGATGATTACAACCAGGTCTTCCACAAGAGCGGCGACCGCCCCGTGGGCTACTTCAGCACGCCCGGACTCTTCTCCATCAAAGACCCTGACGAGTATCATCCCATCGGTGCTCTTTTCGACACCAGCCCGAAGACGACCTCTCTCGAAATCATCGGCACGAAGGCGCTGCCGGATGACATCCAGGGTTGCGCCCTCATCGGCGGCTATTTCGGGAGCGTGGTCGAGCTGCATCGCCTCGAGGACGACGGCAGCGGCTTCAAAAGCACGCAGCTCCCGAAGCTCGTGAAGAGCAGCGACACTTCCTTCCGCCCCGTGGATGTGAGCGTCGGCCCGGATGGCGCGATGTATCTCTGCGACTGGTTCAATCCCGTCATCGGCCATTATCAAGCAAGCTATGCGGACCCGCGTCGCGACCGCAGCCACGGCCGCATCTGGCGCATCACGGCGAAAGGCCGCCCCACGGTGAAGCAGCCCGATCTGACCATGATGGAGCCTCCCGCCCTGCTGGAGCAGCTTCGCTCGCCGGAGCGCTGGACGCGCTACCAGGCGAAGAAGCTGCTTTTCCAATGGGCAAATCCACGCGGCATCGCCGCTGCGGATGCCTTCATCGCGAAAGAAACCGACGAACGAGTGCTCATGGATGTCTGCGGCCTTTACGAAGCTTGGCAGACCACGAAACCCGAGCTGCTCACACGCCTGCTCACCGCCAAAGATGCTCGCGTCCGCGCTTATGGCGCACGCGTTATCGGCGTGTGGCAGAATGAGGCGCTGCTCGCCAAAGCCGCGAATGACGAGCATCCCCGCGTGCGGCTTGAGGCAGTCGTTGCCAGCGCACGCCTGATGAAGCCTGAAGCCATCACCATTGCCGCACAGGTGCTCGATCATCCAACGGACAAGTTCATCGACTACGCGCTGAAGCAGGCCGTGAAGGCGCTGAAACCGGATGTCGCCAAGCTCACCTTCACCAAGCCAGCTCATGCCGAGTTTGTCAAAAAAATCGCCAGTGCCGCACCCGTCATCGCGCATCCGGGCAAGGCCGTTTATGACGCTCTCTGCCTGAACTGCCATCAGCCCGAGGGCAAAGGTCTCCCAGGCGTGTATCCGAGCATCGCGGAGAGTGACTGGGTCAAAGGAGATGCCGCAAGGCTGATCAAAATCGTGCTTCACGGCCTGAGCGGGCCGATCAAGGTCAATGGCAACGACTTCCCGCAGCTCGCCCCGCTGCCCATGCCACCGATGGGGCTCGATGATCAGCAGATGGCGGACGTTTTGACCTATGTCCGCGCCGGGTTTGGAAATCAGGCCGCCGCGGTCACTCCAGCGGAGGTGAAGGCCGTGCGAGCGGCCAACGCGGCCCGCGCCACTCTCTGGACGCAGGAAGAGCTTCAGAAGTAATCACGCAGAGATGAGCCGCCATCTCGCGCGATGAATCTCGCGGTCGATGTCGAGCCAGCTTTGCTCAAAGTCGGTCGTGGGATAAAAAAACGCATCGTCAGGCCAGTCGAGACGCTCGAACTGATGCGCGCGTGAGTCGAAACTGACGAGCGCGTCCTCGAAGTAGGGCTGGTCGTCGGTCTTGAGCAGGAATTCACCCCCAGGGACGAGGATGCGCGTCAGGCCGTCGAGGAACTCGGCTTGGTTCACGAGACGACGCGCGGCGTGCTTCTTCTTCGGCCACGGATCGGGGCAGAGCAGGTGCAGGCGGCTCACGCTCGCCCGTGGCAGCAGCCAGGCGACGGTGTAGGCGCTTTCCAGACGCATGATGCGGGCGTTTGGAAGCTGCATGCGCTCGATTTTTCGCGCCGTTTTATCCACGCGGCCCAGCATGCGCTCCACGCCGAGATAATCGCGCTCTGGATGCTGCACCGCCATGCCAGTGATGAAGGTGCCGTCACCGCAACCCAGGTCGATCTCAAGCGGACGCGAGGGGTTGGGGAAAATTTCGTCGTGACGGAGTTCGCGGAAATGATCGGGCGGAATAAAAACAGGAGGCATCTCGAAATGAGGAATGAAGGCGGGGAAGGTGAGCTGGAATCGCCCAGGGGTTCACCCTGGACGAGCACTTGACTTGCCCACTGCCTTTTGATCCAGAGTCGGATGATCGCGAGCTAAATCTCGGGATTACTTGAGCTTCTCGGCCTCCGCCTTGGCCTTCGCCAGCACCTCGGCCAGCGCGACGGGCTTGCCGCCCTGGCGCAGGCTTTCGTCGGCGGCTTCCATGAAGGTGAAAATTTCGAGAGTCTCCTCCGCGCTCACTGGAGGCTGGCCGCTGCGGAAGAATTTGCCGATTTGGCGGCAAAGCCCCTCGTAGCTGACGGCTTTCGCTGCCTGGCCGATGCTTTTGCTGCCGTAGGCCACCGCGCCGAAGTCGGCCTTGCCCTTCACAATGCCACGATAGGCGCCGACGCGTCCGTCTTTCCAGGTGCCGGTGGCGATGTCGTGGTTCGCACCTTTGACGCGTGAAACGGTCTCACAACCCGTGCCCATGATTGTGTAGAGCGCCTCGATGCCGTGAATGCCGTAGAAGAAAAAGTCGGGTGTGCCTTCCTGATACGAGCATGGGCCCCAGGTCGCCGCGCCGAGGATGTCGCCGACTTCCGCGTTGCCCTTGAGCGCCATCAACTCAGGGCCGAAGCGTGAGGACGAACTGCTGAAAAACGGCACGTTGTGCTTCTTCGCCAGTTCCACGATGGCGATGGCCTCGGCGAGCGTGCCGGCAAGCGGTTTGTCGATGAAGACCGGCTTGCCCGCCTTGAAGATTTCCCGCGCTTCTTGGAGATGAATGCGGCCATCGACACTCTCCAGCAGGATGACATCGACCTTTTCGAGCAGCTTTGGAATGGAATCAACAATCTCGACACCCATGTCGCGAAGCTGCTGCGTGAACTTTTCTTTGCGGGTGGCGCTGGCGGGCATGTCCGTGCCACCTGTGTAGCCGGTGGTTACTTTGATGCCTGCCAGCTCGCCCTCCGTTTCGCCTTTGTTGAAGAGTTTTGTAAACGCCGGCACATGCGAGGTGTCGAGGCCCACGATGCCCGCGCGGAGCGGTTTGAGGTCGTTTTGGGCGAAAGCTGATCCAAGAAGACCGAGAAGAGTGAAGGCGAGAAGGGTGGCGTATTTCATGAGCGGCTACTCATACGCGATCTGTCAGCAGGGTTGTGCATCAGGCTCGGCCACTCCAAACCAGAGCGATCACGCCAGCACTTCCTTCACCACGCGTGCCGGATCGACGCCAGTAAGACGGAAGTCGAGACCCTGGGAGCGAACACTGAGGCGTTCGTGATCGAGGCCGAGCTGGTGCAGGATGGTGGCGTGGATGTCGTGGACGTGAACGGGATTCTCGACGGCACCGAAGCCAAACTCATCGGTCTGACCGTAAGTGACACCGCCTTTGAAGCCGCCACCGGCGAACCACATGGTGAAGGCGTCGATGTGATGATTGCGACCGGTGGATTCGCGCACCTCGCCCATCGGCGTGCGGCCGAATTCGCCGCCCCAAATGACGATGGTGTCGTCGAGCAGGCCGCGTTGTTTGAGATCCTTCACTAGCGCGGCGCTGGCCTGGTCGATGTCCTGGCATTTGAGTGGCATGTGCTTCTCCAAGTTCTCTGTGGGGCCGCCGTGGTGGTCCCAATTGGTGTCGTAGAGCTGCACGAAGCGCACTCCGCGTTCGACGAGGCGTCTTGCGAGCAGGCAGTTGCGGGCAAAACTCGTCTCCTTCGGGTCTTTGATGCCGTAAAGGTCGAGCGTGGCTTGCGATTCGCCGCTGGTGTCCATCAACTCCGGGGCGCTGGTCTGCATGCGGTAGGCCATCTCATAGGCGTTGATGCGCGTGGAGATTTCATCATCGCCCGTTTCGACAAGGCGCTTCAAGTTCAACTCACGCACGGCATCCACCACCTGCCTCTGCTGCGCGACGCTGATCTCCTTCGGCGTAGAGAGGTTCACGATGGGATCGCCCGTGTTGCGCAGCGGCACGCCTTGATATGTCGTGGGCAAAACACCGCTGCCCCACAAAACCGCGCCGCCACGCGGGCCACGCGGTCCGCTTTGCAGCACCACGAAGCCGGGCAGGTCGTCGCACTCGCTGCCGAGGCCGTAAGTGACCCACGCGCCCATGCTGGGGCGTCCAAACAGGCCGCTGCCGGTGTTCATGTAGAACTTGGCGGGCGCGTGGTTGAACAAGTCCGTCTTGCAGGTGGTGACGATGCTGAGGTCATCGACGATTTTTGCTGTGTGCGGCAGATAGTCGCTGACCCAGGCGCCGCACTGGCCGTGCTGCTTGAAGCCGATCTTGGGGCCGAGCAGATCGCTGCGGTGGCTGCTGTCCATGAAGGCGAAGCGCTTGCCCTTCGTGTAGCTTTCAGGAATTGGCTTGCCGTTGAGCTTCGTGAGCAGCGGCTTGTGATCGAACAGCTCCAACTGCGACGGTCCGCCCGCCATGAAGAGAAAGATGACGTTCTTCGCCTTGGCCGGAAAGTGCGTCTTCTTCGGCGCGAGCGCCGCATCCCGCGCCATGAGCGATCCGAGCGCCATGGAGCCAACGCCGATGCCGCAGCGGCTAAAGAAATGACGACGTGTTTGGTGAAGCAGAGGGTTCATGGCAGTTCACGGATGCGGAGTTTGCGGAAGAGGATGGGGGAGCCTTCGCTTTCGAGGCAGAGGTAGCCTTCGGCAGGATTACAGCCGGTGCCGCCGCTGACTTCCTCGCCATTCACCCAGAGGCGGACCTCGCCGTTGATGGCGCGGATGTAGTAGTGGTTCCAATCGCCGTGGCCTTTGGCGAGGTGCTTGCGGGGGAAGCTGCGGCTGCCATCGGGCGAGAGCGGCGGGAAAGGCGTCATCTTCACGCCAACGGGAAACACATCGCCATTCGTGCCGAACCAGTCGGTCTTGCCGCCAGCGGCCTTCACTTTGTCCGTGTAGCCGTGATCGAGAACCTGCACCTCGATCCCCTGTGGCAGGCCGGGCTTTCCCGCGGCAGTCAGCTTCTCAATCGAGGCCGGCGTGGCCCACACAAAGACACCGGAGTTCCCGGCGGGTTTCTGATGACTCCACTCCACCACCATCTCGAAGTTTTTGAACTCCTTCACCGTGCGCATCACGCTCACCGGCTTGCCCGTGCAATGCAGCACGCCGTCCTTCCAACTCCAGGTGTCTTCGGCGCTGTTCACCTTCGTAAAATCCTCCGATTTCAAATCGCGAAAACCGGGCTGTGTGTCGTCGATGAAGGCGCGAACCGGATCAGCGGCGAGCAAGGGCAGTGAGGTGAGAAGGAGGGTGAAAAGCAATTTCATGGTTTTATTCGCGGGTGACGGTTTCGTCGAGGTTCAGCAGCGTGCGGGCGGCGTTCAGCTTGTCGAGTTTCTTCAGCACAGCGAGCTCATCAGGCTTTGGAACGCGGGATGTGCAGCGTTGGAAGGCGGTTTCGAGGCCGTCTTTCTGGATGATTTTTTCCAAGGCGGTGGCGAATTCGAAGAAGCCGCTGTCGTTCATCAAAGTGAGCGCCTGGAGCGGTGTGTTGCTGCGGATGCGGCGGGTGCAGGAGTTGAAGCCTTCGGGCGCGTCGAAAACGGTGAGCGAAGGCGGCGGTGAGGCGCGGTAGATGAAGGTGTAGAGGCCGCGGCGGTATTTGTCAGTGCCTTTGCTGACGCTCCACACGCGCTTCACCTGCCCCACGCCCATGACGCCATCTGGAATCGGCGGATACACGGGCGGACCGCCCAGTTTGGGCGAAAGCAGGCCGCTGGCGGTGAGGGCCACATCGCGCACGACCTCGGCATCAAGGCGCAGCCGCGTCTGGCGGGCCAGGAGATAGTTGTTGGGGTCTTTTTCGCGCAGATCGGGCCGGTTGGCTGAGCTTTGACGGTAAGTATGCGAGGTAACGATGGTCCGATGCAGATCTTTGAGACTCCACTTCTTCGCCATGAACTCGAGGGCCAGCCAGTCGAGCAATTCGGGGTGGGAAGGGGCTGTGCCCTGCATGCCGAAGTCATTTTCAGTCTCCACGATGCCCCGGCCGAAATACTGCTGCCATACGCGGTTTACGATGACACGCGCGGTGAGCGGGTTCTGCGGGCTGACGATCCATTTCGCGAGATCGAGGCGGTTTGGCTGCATGCTGGTCGTCTCAAAGGCGTGCAGCACTTTCGGTGTGCCGGGCGTCACTTCATCGGCAGGCCGTGTGAAGTCGCCTTTGATGAAAACCGTCGTCTTGCGCGGTTTGGGCAGCTCTTTGAGCACCATCGTCGTCGTGCCTTTGTTGAGCTGGGTGTCGAGTTCCTTGTAGCGATCATTCAGGATGTAGAGCGGGTCGTTTCTCGGCACGAAGACGGCAAACAATTCGAGGTTGTCGGTGAGCGAGCGCTTTGCCGCGGGCTTGGCCAGCGCCTTCTTCACTGGCGCGGTAAGCTTCTCGCGGAAGCCCTGCGCCATCTCCTTCTCCCACTGGGTGACCTCGTCATAGCGCTCCTGCATCATCGTCTTCAGCTTCGACTCGACGTCTTTGAAATCAGCGGCGAGAGCCGCCACGTCCACCTTGGGATCATAGACCTTCATCTCAGGCTCGTCCTGGTTGTTCAGAAAGGCAAAGAGGCGGTAGTACTCCTTCTGCTCGATGGGGTCGAACTTGTGGTCGTGGCATTGCGCGCAGCCGATGCTCAGGCCGAGCCAGACGGTGCCGGTCGTCGCCACACGATCAAAGACGCTGTCGATGCGGAACTGTTCTTTGTCGATGCCGCCTTCTTGATTGATCTGCGTGTTGCGGTGGAAGCCGGTGGCGATCTTTTGTGCCTCGGTGGCGTTCGGGAGCAGGTCGCCAGCGAGCTGTTCGATGGTGAATTGATCAAAGGGCATGTCCGCGTTCAGCGCGTCGATGACCCAGTCGCGGAATTTCCAAATCTGGCGCGGCGCGTCGATGGAGTAGCCGTTCGAGTCGGCATAGCGCGCCTGATCCAGCCACCAGCGGCCCCAGCGCTCGCCATAGTGCGGACTCTTGAGCAAACGGCCCACCAGACCGCGATACGCGGCGTCCGCGTCCTTCGCGGACGCTTGAACGAAAGCATCAATCTCCGCCGGAGTCGGTGGCAGGCCGGTCAGATCGAGTGACACACGACGAACCAGTGTCGTGACGTCCGCCGGTGGTGAAGATTTCAAGGAGTTCTCCTCCAGTTTTCTCTCGATGAAGTAATCGATGGGATTTGCCGTGGGTGGATGCAAAGACACCCGTTTCGGCGGCTCGAAGGACCAATGGCGCTCATACTTCGCGCCTTGCTCGATCCAGATTTTCAAAATCTCACGCTGCCTGGCCGTGAGCGGTGGCTTGTGGGACTTCGGAGGCGGCATGAGCTCGTCCCTGTCGTCACTGATGATGCGCTGCCAGGCGTCGGACTTGCTCAAATCTCCCGGCACGATGCCGCGTGATCCATCGCGATCCTGCGTGGCACCGTCGAAGGTGTCGAGCCGCAGGTCGGCTTCGCGGTGCTTTGGATCGAAGCCATGGCATGCGAAGCAGTTTTCCGACAAAATCGGCCGCACATCGCGGTTGAACTCGATCTTGGTCGGCGCGGCGGCGTGCAGCGAGGCCAGAGCGAAGACGGAGGGGATGAGGAGGCGAAATGTCATCGAATGTAGAACGAGTTTTACAAGTTGTTCTTGTGCGGGAAACCGAGTTGGAAAACTCGGTTTACATCAGCCCCTGGATGTCGATCAGGTGAAGCTGGCGGCCGTTTTTGCCATCGGGAGCGTCGATGCAGACCCAGCGCTCGTCACGGCTGCTGCGCGGGTGGCAGTCCACGCGCCACTCACCTTTGTATTCCTGCGGCTGCGGGAAGTAGCCGAGGTCGATGCGCTTGTTGGTGGCGATGTGATACAGGTGCGGCGTCTGGATGCGGCGCACGCCCTTGGGATAAGTGTCGTTGAGAATCCACTCGTTGTTCTTCAAATACGTCAGGTGACCGCTGCCATCGAGCACGCCATGGCCGATCTCCGCCACGATGCCGCTGTCCTTGTCCTCGAAGAGGAAATCGCCCCACTCGGGATTGCCGAGCCAGTTCTTGCCCTGGGAGAGGATGTGCGTGGCATCGCGCCAGATGAAGTGGGACGCATAGCCGTTCGGAATGACAATGCGCAGGTCGCTGCCGTCCATGTTGGCGGTGATGAGGCGCGTGAGATGGCCGCCCTTCGGCTGCGTCCAGCGGTGCAGCATGATGAAGCGTTTCCCATCCGGCCCCACGAGCAGGTGATAGGCATGATGCTTCGAGGTCGGATGGTTTTCCATCACCTCGCCAGTCTTCGAGAGCAATTCGTGGCTCACGATGAGCTTTTCCGCGCCGGTTTCGAGATTCACATGCGTCACACCGCTGCCAGCCGGGGCCATGTCGTCAAAAAAGCGGTCTTTGATGCCCGCGTAGCCGTATCCAGGCCGGCAATCGGCCACACGGGAGAAATCGCAGCTCACGGCCTCTTTGCCGTTCGGGCTCAAAGAGTAGATCGGAGCCGGAAGCGTGTGCTTTTCCATCGTCTTCACATCCAGGATGTGGCTGACGTATTGGTCCTTCTCGCGGTCGTTCCAGAGCACCTTCGACTCCGTGCCGGGAATCCATTGCAGCATGCAGCCCTGCTGCCAGTTCCACGCGTTCGATTTGCCGAGTGGAATCCATTTGTCCCCGTCCTGGATGTCCACCATGCCCACCTCGATCACGTCATCCGCCGTCGGTGAGCGATGCTCAAACCCGACCTTGTTGCTGAGCACGAAGCGGTTGGTGGGATCGAACTGGAGCTTGTCGTAATACGCGAACCAGTGGAAGCCGGGGCCTTTGGTGATCATGCGCGTCGGCGGGAACGTGGGCACCTCCTGCCCGCGTGCGGCAAAGGGCGCGAGGGCAAGCGTGGAGAGAAACTGGCGACGGCTGGGGCGAGAATTCATGGTTTGGAAATTACGCGTGAGTCTCTCATTTGTTTTGGCCCTTGGCACTGGAATCTTGCGCAAGTGGCCGGCCCAGACGAATTCCTGCCATGTCCGCCGCCATCCCGAACGAAATGATTCTCGCCTCCGCGGGCTCGGGAAAGACGTGGCAGCTCACGAACCGCTTCATCGCGCTGATGGGCCAGCAGTTGCTCGCAGGCCAGGACGTGACGCCGGAGCGCATCGTGGCCGTGACGTTCACGCGCAAGGCGGCGGGCGAGTTCTTTGATTCGATCCTGGTGAAGCTGGCGAAGGCGGCCGCGAATGCCGAGTTCGCCGCAAACCTAGCGGGTGATGAAAAAAACGACCCCGAGGCCAAGGATGATCCGCTGCGGCCGATTTTGCGCGCGTTGAAGCCTGCGGACTATCAGAAGCTGCTGCGTGTGTTCATCTCGCGCATGCCGCGTTTGTTCCTCGGCACGCTGGACAGCTTCTTCTCGGCGATCCTGCGCAGTTTTCCGGCGGAGTTTGGCCTGACGGGTGATTTCGAGATCCTCAGCGAGCATCTCGGCGGCATGGAGCGCGAGCGCGTGTGTCGTGCGGTGTTTCAACGCACGCTTCCCGGCTTCAAAGCCCGCACGGAAGGCCTCGCCGCCCAGCAGGAATTCCTGGAGGCGTTTCGACGCGCCACCTTCGGCAGGGAGGAGTCCAGCATCCGCGCCGTGCTGGATCAGTTCATCGAAAACCAGCACGAAATTCTGCTGCATGCCGCCAACGGCGCGTTGTGGGGCAATGCGCAGGCCATCTGGCCACAGGGCAGTCACTGGCTCGAAGCGAAGGTCGATCTCAAAGAGGCGACGCAGCACCTGATGCAGCTTTTGGAGGCGACGGACACGAATGACAAGGCGTGGGAGTTCTGGGAGGAGTTCCGCGATCAACTGGGCGATTACCAACCCGGCGGCAAGTTGATGAACCGCGTCGAGTTCTTCGTGAAGAAGGCCTTGGAGCAGTGGCAGGACATTGAGGCCAAGAACTGCACGCTCACCGTGAACCGGCAGAAGCAGACGCTCGAAGGCCGCCTGTGCGACGCCTTCGCGGCCATCATTCGCCACATCGTCGGCAGTGAACTGCGTGCGCGGCTGGAGCGAACGCAGGGCGTGTGGGCGGTGCTGAACCAGTATGAGCAGACGTGGTCGCGTCAGGTGCGGCGTCGCGGGCGGCTGACGTTTCAGGACATGGAGCTGATCCTCGCCGGGCATGAGTTTGCTGCAGGTCTGCCGAAGCCGATGCTCTCGCAGGTACCCGGCGAGGACGAGCGCCTGCGCATCGACTACCGGCTCGACGCGCGTTACGACCACTGGCTGCTCGATGAGTTTCAGGACACGAATCACATCCAGTGGTCGGTCATTCAGAACCTCATCGACGAAGCCGTGCAGGACACGAGCGATGAGCGCACGCTGTTTCAGGTGGGCGATGTGAAACAGGCCATCTATGCCTGGCGCGGCGGTGACACGCGGCTGTTTGAAGACATCTACCAGCGCTACAGCTCCGAGACCGTCCAGCGCATCCACAAACGCCCGCTGAACGTCTCGTGGCGCAGCGGACACGATGTCATCGACATGGTGAACCGCGTCTTCGGCAACGAAACCGCGCTCGCCGAGCTGCAACTGCCGCAGGACACGATCAAGCGCTGGCCCTGGCAACCGCATCAAGTTGCGGGCATTCATGACACGATGCCAGGGCATGCTTTGCTGCTGCATCCGATTCCCGCAGAAGGCGAGAGAGTGACCGAGGAAGATCGTTTCGCGCTCACGCTCGGTCTGCTGGAAGAAATTCACCCGGTGAAGCGTCACCTGAGCTGCGCGATCCTCGTGCAGAGCAACAAAACCGGCCGTGAGCTCGTGGATTATATCCGTGCGCATTCAAAGTCGCGCATTCCGGTGATGTGCGAGTCGGAGATCGCCATCGCCACGGACAATCCGCTCACGCTCGCGCTGCTCAGCGTCATCAAGGCCGCCGCGCATCCCGGCGACTCGATGGCGTGGGAGCATCTGCTCATGACGCCTTTTCGCCCGCTGCTGGAAGGCAAAACGCCGGGCCATCTCGCCCGCGAAGTTTTACAGATGATCTTCGACGAAGGCTTCGAGGCCGTGCTCTGGCACTGGACGCGCGAGCTGGAGAAGATCGACGTGACGCTGGATGCCTTCAGCAAGCGGCGCGTGGAGGATTTCGCGCTCGCCGCACGTTTGTTTGATCAAGGCGGCAGCCGTGATGCGGATGAGTTTCTCGCTTATGCGTCGACTTACACCGTCCGCGAGCCTGACACGCACAACGCGGTGCAGGTGATGACGGTTCACAAATCGAAGGGGCTTACCTTTGACTGCGTCATCCTGCCGGACGTCGAAGGCAACAAGCTCACCGAGCTACGTCGCGGCATTGGGGTGAAACGCGACCGCGAGCGGCATGTGGAGTGGGTTTTCGACCTGCCGTCGTCGGACTTTGTGAAGGCAGATGACATGCTGGCCGCCTTCCGCGCCGACCAGGAGGCCGACGCGGCCTACGAGGAGCTGTGCAAGTTCTACGTGGCTCTCACACGCGCCAAGCACGCGAACTACATCATCGCTAAGCCGCCGAGTGAGAAGTCGCGCTCGAACAACTTCGTCAAACTGCTCGATCTCACCCTCGGCGCGGAGAAAAAGCCGCCGCAGCGCGAGTTCGGCGGCGTGCAGGCCGAGGTGGTCTTTGAATCGAGCACCCAGGCCACGAATCCGCGTTGGTTTGAGGTGCCAAGGAAGCTTGAGAAGCCTGTCGAGGCCGCTCAACCTGAACCCGTCACCGTTTCAGGCCGCCAGCGCCCGGTGCGTCGCACACCGAGCGGCTCGGAGACGAGCATCGTCACGGCCAAACAGCTCTTCTCACGCGGCGGACGTTTCGCCCGCTCCTATGGCACGCTGGTGCATGCGTTCTTTGAGCAGATCGAGTGGCTGGACGAGGCTGACGATGCCGCTTTGTCCGCTCTCTGGGCCGACGTGCCTTGTGTGGACGATGGTTTGCGAAGCCGGGCCGACGACGAAGTGCGTCGCTGCCTCGCCGCGCCGGAGGTGCGGGCCATTTTGAGCCGTCCGTCGCCGCAGGCCGAGTGCTGGCGTGAAAAACGCTTCGAGATCCTCCTCAACGGCGAATGGCTCAGCGGCACCTTTGACCGCGTGATGATCGAGCCGCACCGCGCCACGATTCTCGACTTCAAAACCGACAAGCCCGATACCGACGAGGCATTCGCCGCCCGTGTGGATGGCTACCGGCCGCAGCTTGAAACCTACCGCGAGGTGCTGGCCCGCATGACCGGGCTGCCGCATTCACAAATCGCCTGCCGTCTTCTCTTCACGCATCGACGCGAGGTTGTGTCGGTGTGAAGGCCATCTGATCAGCAGGCACATCGAGTCTAATGTCCGTGCCGTAGCCAAGTCCTTCCGTCCACGGCATCAGCAGTTCGAGGACATCTGGATTCTGAAAATGCTCCGGCTTTGTCTCGGGATGCGGAAAGTAGATCAAACCGCTCGCAGGTGCTGCATCATCGCGATGCATCACGACATCGAAGAACGAGAAATCCTCCGCTGGCTCCGCGGGATGCCATTTCACGTTCTGGAAGGTCCATTTCGGCTGCACGACTCGATAGCTACGCGGAGCGATGCTCACATTCAGCGTCCCAAGATGATAGCGGCTCAGATTGAGTCCAAGATCGTGGAAAAACGGCAACTGCATGCGCAACGTACCGCCGGGGAAGCGCGGATTACCGTTGAGGCCCGAAGCGACTCGGTGGCCTTGGACGATGGTGGCGGGGATCATGCCAGGATCTGCTTGATCACCTTGCACGGCTCCACGCCGGTCAGTTTGAAATCGAGCCCCGCAGCGCGGAAGGAAAGCCTCTCGTGATCCATGCCGAGCTGGTGAAGGATCGTGGCGTGGATGTCGGCCACATGGACTTCGTCTTCGATGATGTTGAAGCCCATCTCATCGGTCGCGCCGAGAGTGACGCCGCCTTTGATGCCGCCGCCGGCCATCCACATCGTAAAGGCCTGCGGATGGTGATCGCGGCCCATGCTGCGACCGAGTGACACGCTGGCCTCGACCATCGGCGTGCGGCCGAATTCACCGCCCCATACGACGAGGGTGTCATCGAGCAGGCCGCGTTGTTTGAGGTCTTTGATCAGCGCGGCGCTGGCTTGGTCGGTGTTCTTGCAGTTGTTGCGCACGTTGCCCTCGACGTTGCTGTGAGCGTCCCAGCCTTCGTTGTAGATGTTGATGAAGCGCACTCCGCGCTCGACCATGCGCCTTGCAAGCAGGCAGGCGCGGGCAAAGGACGGCACCTTGGGATCGCAGCCGTAGAGTTCGAGCGTGGCCTTGTCCTCACTGGTGAGGTCCATGAGTTCTGGCGCGGAAGATTGCAGGCGGTAGGCCATCTCGTAGTTCGCGATGCGCGTGGCGGTCTCGCTGTCGCCATCAAGCTTGAGGCGGCGGTGATTGAGCGAATTGATGAGGTCGATGGTGTCCTTTTGCGTGCCCGCCTCGATGCCCTGCGGCGTGCTCACATTCAAAATGGGATCGCCTGTGTTGCGGAAGCGCGTGCCGGAATACACGCTCGGCAAAAAGCCGCTGCTCCAGCATGCCGCACCGCCACTGATGCCGCTGCCTGTGCTCATGACGACGAAACTCGGCAGATCGCGCGACTCCGAGCCGAGGCCATACGTCACCCACGAACCCATGCTGGGCCGCCCAGGCTGTGAAAAGCCCGTGTTCATGAAAATCTGCGCCGGAGCGTGATTGAACTGCGTCGTGCGACAGGACTTCACGATGGCGATGTCGTCCACCACCGTCGCGAGGTGCGGCAGCACTTCAGAGAGCTCCGCTCCGCACTGCCCATGCTTCGCAAACTTGAAGCGCGGCCCCAACACCGCCGCGTCCGGCCGGATGAAGGCATACCTCTGCCCGCCGATCACCGAAGGCGGCAACGGCTTGCCTTCATACTTCGTCAGCATCGGCTTGTGATCGAAAAGCTCGAGCTGCGACGGCGCTCCTGCCATGAACATATGGATGACCGCCTTCGCCTTCGGCGCATGATGCGAAGCCGAGGCCATATTCGGACTCTTCGGCGCTCCATAAGCCGATTCAGCCAGCAGCGAAGCCAGAGCGATCTTGCCCGTGCCTACGGCGCAATCATTGAAGAAGTGACGGCGGGTGATGTTGGGGGTGTTCATGGGGTTTGGGGCCGAAGATTGGAAATCAGCAGCGGTTTAGACGGAGGAGGCGGCCTTGTGGCGCTGATGACACGCGTGGCGGCCACCATTTCCTCCAGCATGCGCAGCTTCTCACCCACAGGCAGCGCGGCGAGCTGGCGGCGACGCTCCACTTTGCGGGCGATGATCTGCTTCATGACCTCGCTCAGGCTTGCAGGTGGGTGTTTTGAAAGCGGGTCCATGTTTCGTTCAGATTGTGTTTTTGGAGGATACTCTCGAAGCGTTCCGCATCAAGCACCCCAGCCTCCAGGAAGCGCAGCACGCGATCGTGATCTTTGGCTCGTCCGACTTGCAGGCAGATGGCGGCGAGATGCTCCGCTGTGAACACGCGAGTAAGGACACCGTTCACATCGCGTGTAACAGCCTGCTCCAGCGCCTCTTCGACCAGCGGCGTCCCTGGTGGCACAAATTCGACGGCCCAGCCTTCGATGAGGATGAACTGCCCCTGCGGCGCATGTCCACGAGCGAGCAGGTATTCATAGATCGGCCCCAGCGTCAGCAGCGATCCTCCAGCGGCGGTCGGCAGCGCCACGAAGACATCCAGATCCTTTGTGGTGAATGGCTCCAGCCAGAAAATAGCCCCCACCGCGCCACCAATGGCATAGCGGCCGATCACGCCGTCGGCCTCCATTTGATTCAGGATGGTGAAGATGCGTTCCATGGAATCATGAGTGAAAACTCGACAAGAACAGTCCCAACATGCCCGTTCCGACGGCGCAATCCTGGAAGAAGTGTCTGCGGGTGATGTTGGGGGTGTTCATGGTGATTGAAGGGGAAAACAGGTGAAAGAGGACTTCTTGCCGATCTGCGAGCGGTCGGTTAAGATGAAAGCATGACAACACATCTCGCCATCGATCTGCCTACCTGCCTGAGCTTGCAGGGCAAAGACCGCGCCGAGGTGGAACAGCGCAGCAAGTTCCTCCTGGCATTGAAATACTTCGAGCTTGGGGAAATCACCTCCGGCCAGGCAGCCAGCATGTGCGGGATGAGTCGTGCCGCCTTTCTTCAAGAGGCCAGCAGGCATGGGGTGCCGGTGATCGACCTGAGTGAGGAAGAAATGGCGCAGGAGTTCGCTCATGTCTGAGTTCTTCCAGCGCCCGGTTGTCTGCAACACCAGCCCGGTCATTTCACTGTGCAAAGCGGGACTGGGGCATTTGTTTGGGGAGCTGTTCACGAAGGTGCTCACCACCCGCAAAGTCGCGGAGGAGCTGAAAGCCAAAGAGGCCGGAGATGCTGTCTCGATCCAGGAAGCACTGTCTGCGTTTGAAATCCTGCCGACGCCGCCTCTCGATCCCGTGATTGCGACGATTCTCGATCCCGGAGAGGCCTCAGTCCTGCAACTCGCCAAAGAACACGGTATTTCGGGCGTCGTTCTGGATGAAAGACGCGGACGCCGTGTCGCCATGGATGTGTTTGGCCTCGAAGTCGTCGGCACCTGCGGCCTTCTGCTGCGAGCCAAAAAACTTTCGCTCATCGCCGAAGTGCAGCCCCATCTTGACCGCATCATCGCCAACGGGCTTTTTGTCAGCCCTCGTCTCCGGCTCCAATGCCTGCGGCTGGCGGGGGAGTGATTCATCTCCGACAATACTCGCCTCGTGCCGACGACGGAGTCGTGGCGGAAGTGGCTGTGAGTGATTTTGGGGGTGTTCATGGGGCGCGAAGGGATTTCAAGGCACAGATTAGCGCCGATTGTCATCAGGTGATTCGAGTGTTGCTAAAAAGTGCCTCAAGGAGGGTGAGAGAATAGAATCTATTTTGGAGGTGCTATTCACATGCCTGATTGAGCCGTCACAAACCCTTAGCAAAAGATGGCCGTCTGAGTCTTCACCAATCACGCACGCTTCTTTTTTCTTCCACCAATCGGCAGCCAACGGTCTCCATAAGCTCAATGGTATCAAAGAACGAACTTGGATGCATGCATCGGCTGCCTTGAAGACGTTCCGATAAGGGAGCTTCAAGATTGCTTTGTTCAGAGTCTCTGCCAACTCGTTCATTCCTTAATCTTTCTGGTGTCAAGGGTGCGTGATGGCTTCGTCCAGATTCAGCACCGCGCGGCACACCGCCGTCCACAGCGCTTCGCCGTCGAGTTTTTGGGCGCGTTGTTTGGTGAGAAAGGTCTTGAGCATCGTCAACTCATCCGCAGCGGGCGGGCGGGTGAGGCAGCGGCGGAAGGTGTTGGTGACGCGGGAGTCGTCGTCGGGGGATTCGGCGATGACGGCTTTGGCCATGGCTTGGGCGGCTTCCATGAACATCTGGTCGTTCAGAAGCGTGAGGGCTTGCAGCGGGCTGTTGGAGACGTCGCGTTTGGCGAGGCATGCCTCGCCGGTGGGGGCGTCGAAGGTGGTGGACATGGCAAACGGCGCGGTGCGCTTGATGAAGGTGTAGAGGCTGCGGCGGTAGCGATCCTCGCCCTCGCTGGTCTTCCACTCAAATTTGCCGTAGGTTCCCTCGGAGGTGATGCTGGCGGGCTGCGGCGGATAGACGCCGGGGCCGCCCATTTTTGGCGACAAAACGCCTGCGGCCTTCAACGCGGAGTCGCGGATGATTTCGGCGTCGAGGCGGAAACGAGCGCCGCGAGCCAGCAGGATGTTTTCGGTGTCGCGTTGCGCGAGTTCGGGCGTGATGCGACTGCTTTGCTTGTAGGTGGCGCTGGTGACGATGAGACGATGGAGCTTTTTCATCGACCAACCTTGCTTCACGAACTCGACGGCGAGCCAGTCGAGCAGTTCGGGATGTGACGGCGGCTCGCTTTGATAACCGAAGTCTTCGAGCGACTTCACGAGGCCACGACCAAAGAATGCCTGCCACTGGCGATTCACCGTGACGCGTGCAGTAAGCGGGTTTTCGGGCGCGAAGAGCCACTTCGCGAAGGTGAGGCGGTTCGCGGGCGCATCCTTTGGCAGGGAAGGCAGGAAGGCGGGCACGGCGGGCGGCACAGTTTCTTTGGGCGAGAGGTATTCGCCGCGATGGTAGCGGTTCGTGGCGCGCGGATTCGTGGCCGGGCGCTCGCTCATGACGAGCGTAGGCTGGCCGCGTGGAGGGTTCTTTCGCGCGGCGAGCAAGGGCGCGGCGGCTTGTTTCATCTCGGGCGCGGTTTCGAGGAAGCGACGCAGAAGAACTTCGTGTTTCGATGAATCTTTGGCGGCGAGAGCTGCTTCAACCTCAAACGGATGGCCGGTGGCAGTCGCGTGGTCGCTGGTGGTCACGGAGATTCGGAAATGGCCGAGCGGGCAGGCGAAATGTTTTTCAAAGAGCATCTTCAAATCGAAGCCGCTGGTGAGATCGACGGGTTGCTCGAAATGAAACACGGCGGCGTGCTGCTGAGCGTAGCCGCCGAGCACCTGCCAGCCGCTGGACATCTCAGCATCGAGCGTGGCGCTGGCGTTGTTGGTTTTACGCGGCTTGGCGGCGGCTTTGGCCTTCGCCTTGGGTTTAGCGGCGGCCTGGTCGTTGATCTTGTCCTCTTCCTCGTCGTTCGTGGCCTCAGCGCGGGCGATTGGGACGCGCTGGCCGTTTTGGAAGGCTTGCAACTCGCTAAGGAAGAAGCCACCAAGCGGGCCTTCGTAGTTGGTGAGGCCGGGGCCGTCGTTGGGCAGGCTGGGATGGCTGGCGACTTCGATGCGCAGCGCAGTGACACCTTTGATCGGCGCTTTGAGGTTCAAATCATAGACATCGCTCTTCGAGATGTCGCCGCTGCCGAGGATGAAGCCATCGGGTTGCTGCTCGAGATGCGGCATGGTGGTCTTCATGGTCGTGGGGCGGATGATTTGCCATTTCGAGGCGCGTTTGGATTCGCCTTCGATCCAGCCAGCGAGACGGCTCTGCATCGCTGCTTCACCACCGGGGAATTTTTTTGGCAAATCGGCCTCCAACTGCGCGATCTTCGCGGCGTGAGCTTTCTGCTGCGCCTTGATGTCCGGTGTGGGGATGTGGTAGAGCGGCTCGTCGGCGTTGTTCAGCAGCGCCATGACGCTGTAGTAGTCGGTGTGCAGAATGGGATCGTATTTGTGCGTGTGGCACTGGCAGCAGTTCAGCGTGAGGCCCATCCATGCCGTGCCGGTGACGCCCACGCGGTCCACCATGGCGTAAAAGCGGTATTCATTCGGATCGATGCCGCCTTCCTCGTTCAGCATCGTGTTTCGATGAAAGCCGGTGGCGATGAGGTCCTCCGGCGTGGCGTTTGGGAGCATGTCCCCGGCGATTTGTTTGATGCTGAATTGGTCGAACGGCATGTCGTCGTTCAGCGCCTTCACGACCCAATCACGATACGGCCAGATTTGTCGTGGACGGTCTTTCTCGAAGCCGTTGGTGTCCGCATAACGTGCCAAGTCGAGCCAGCGCCGTGCCCAGCGTTCGCCGTAGTGTTTGGAGGCCAAAAGGGTATCGACGAGCTTCTCGTAAGCCTCCGGCGACTTGTCATTCACAAAGGCATCCGCTTCCGCAGGCGTGGACGGCAGGCCTGTGAGATCGAGATACACCCGCCGCACCAGCGTGTAGCGATCCGCTTCGGCAGAAGGCTTCAGTCCTTCCTTTTCGAGACGCTCACGGATGAAATGATCAATGCTGGCTTTCGGGTCCTTCGAAGGTTGTGGCGGCGAGTAGGCCCAATGCGCCTCGTATTTCGCTCCTTCGGCGATCCAGGCTTTGAGAGTGGCCTTGTCCTTGTCGGACATGACCTTCTTCGTGTGCGGTGGCGGCATGACCTCGTCTTCGTCGGTGGAGAGGATGCGTTTCACGACCTCGCTGGCATCCGGCTTGCCGGGGACGATGGCGATCTCCCCGGATTTGCCTTTGCCGTAGGCGGATTCGCTCAAATCGAGGCGCAGCTTGCCTTTGCGGCCGTGATCGTCCATGCCGTGGCAGGTGAAGCACTGCTGCGCGAGCACGGGGCGCACGTCGCGATTAAAATCGACGGCGTGGGCGGAGGCACTGAGCAGCAGGAAAAGGGCGAAGAGAGGCTTCATCACCTTCACTAACGGCGTAAACCCCGGCTTTTCACGGCAAGTTCAGCCAATGACAAGACAGGACAAGTCGGAGGCATGATCCGACAACTCGCTCTGTTCCACCAATCACGCCTTCGGCTTGATGAAGATCACCTCGGCACGCTCGATCCAGCCTTTGCGCAGGTCCATGCGGAACCAGCCGTCGCTGTTCTTGCGGTGAATTCGGCAGCCGGAGCGGGGGCCAAACTCCTTGAGGTCGTATTGCGCCCAGGTCTTGCCCATGTCGGGCGAATAGATGATGCCGCACGCATAAGTCGAGGCTGGGGCGCAGTGCGTGGCAAGCATGACGCCGTCCTGTACGAGCATGTTGGCGGATTCAAACATGGGATTGAACAACAGCGTGTGCTTCGACGTGTCGGTGATGTCTTTCGGGTCGCACATGAAGATGCCGCGGTCATGGCGATTGGCGATGGCGGGGCCGTTCGCGTCGGCGATCCAATACATTTTACCGTCGATGAAGTTGATGCCGCCGCATTTGAAGCGGGAGTTTGAGTCCACCGAGATGACGAGCTTCCAGTCCCATGCGTCGGTCTTGGCATCGTAGGTGCCACGCAGCCAGTGGACCTCCTTGCCATGCGTGCGGTCGATGTCACCGGTGCAGGCGTAAAAGGCGTTTTCGGCGGGGTTGTAGGTCACGTTGTGTACGTGACGGGCGATCAGCTTGTTATTCGGATCGCCGAGCAACGGCGCGTCGGGTGGTGCATCCTTCTGTTGGAACTTGGGATTCTGGCCGAAAGCATATGCTAGCTTCACGGTCTCGCCGTTGTCGGTTGAGTAGTAGATGTTCACCGGCACCGGGCCGCCGAGGACATTGCAGTAGTTCCCCCACACGAGCATTTCCTTGCCATCGACCTCGAAGCAGTGCTCGCCATCGAGCGAATGGAAATACCAACCCGGTTGATCGGCCTTCACCGGCGTGTGTGGTCGGTAGTCGCTGCCATCGGGCTTCTTCACGATGATCTCGCGATGCGTCTTGAGATTGTCGGTGCTGAGGAAAAGCTGCGCCCGCGTGGCGAAGAGGATGTTCCCGTTCTTCAGGATGATGCTGAGCGTGATGTTGTCCGCCTCGGCAAACGCCGCGCTGTGCGGCCACGTTTTGCCGTTGTCCTCCGACAGGTAAATCTTCCCGCCACCGAAGCCGAAGGCTTTGTTGTCACGCTGCGAGTCGATGTGTGGCCCCTCGGGCGCGAGGCGATAGAAAAAGTGCTCTGTCTCGGCCGTGTCCGACAGGGCGGCGTTCAGTTTCGAGCTGTCTGGCAGGAAAAGTCCGCCAACGGCGGCTGCGGTGGTTCCGAGAAACTGGCGGCGATGGAGTGCGGTTTGTTGGATCATGGTGATCCTCATCAAACGCTCCAAGAACTGCGAATCGAACGCTTCAGGTATCAATAGCCGCCCGCACCGATCTTTCCGCCTGCGGCATCCAGCGTACCGGCGGCCTCGCGTTTGCGGTAGTCATCCATCATGGCTGCCGTGGCCGTCGCACCACAGCGGGAGCCGCCAAGGTCGCGGACTTTGATGAGGCCGTCGAGATCGCGCACGCCACCGGCAGCTTTGACTTGGACTTTGGAGGACACATTAGCACGCATGAGGGCGAGGTCGTGTTCGGTGGCTCCTTTGTAATTGTAGCTGCCGTCGGGTTGCTTCACGAACCCGTAGCCGCTGCTCGTCTTCACCCAATCCGCACCCGCGCGCTCACAGAGCTGACAGAGTTTAATTTTGAAATCGTCGCTGCTGAGACCCGCGCCGCCATTCGTGAGGTAGTCGTTTTCAAAGATCACCTTCACCTTGGCATCGTGCTTGTGCGCTTCATCGCACACAGCCTTCACGTCAGCTTCGACATAGTCCCAGTCGCCGCCGAGCGCCTTGCCGATGTTGATGACCATGTCGATCTCCGCCGCGCCATCCTTGCAGGCCAGCTCGGTCTCGTAGCGCTTCGATTCGGTGGTGCCGTTGCCGTGCGGAAAGCCGATCACCGCGCCGACGAGCACGCCCGAGCCGCGCAGCCACTCTACGGCCTGCTTCACGGCGTAAGGTTTGATGCACACCGAGGCGACTTGGTATTTGGCGGCCACTTTGCAGCCTTCTTCGAGGTCTTTGTCGGTCATCGTCGGATGGAGTAACGAATGATCGATCATCTTGGCGAGGTCCGAGTAGGAGCAGTTCATGGCAGGGGAGCACCCATTAAACCGGAGCCACGAACGAGAGCAAACACGGCTTGATCCTACTTCAGTCGCAGTTCCGGGCTGGAGATCGTCAGGGTGGAGCCGTTTTCAGTGTGCGCGTGGACGGTGATGACGTTGAGTGTCTTCACATCGCCTTCGACGGTTGTTTCGCCCGTGTAGGTGGAGGCGCCGGACTTTTGCAGCGGCGCTGAAGTCCACGCATCGAACTCCATGGCGATGGAGTAATCAGGGTGGCGGTTTACCGACCACCAGAGCTGGTTGTCTTGCGGTTCACTGCCATCGGGGAACACGACTTTCACCGCAAGACGATGCGTGGCCTTTTCCCACTGCGTGGTGACTTTCGGCGGAGCGACCATGCGGCGTGCGTCGAAGAAGTGATGTGTGGCGAAGGCATAGAGGTTTTCATCCACCTCGGGCAAGCCGCCGACGGATTTCACAAAGCCCGCTTCCTTCGCGCCGCCGTGCTGACCACCGGGGACAATGAAAACGGGCAGTTCAGGGAAGCGGCGACCGAGTTCGACGAGTCCGGGGCTGACGTTGTCGTTTGAGCCTTGGTTGTAAAAAACCTCCGTGCCGCGCTTCTTCAACACATCAAGGTAGTTCGTGGTGCGGCAGACTTCCCATGCGGCGTTGCAGGCGGTTTTCATCTCCGCTTCCGTCCAGCCAGCATCGTGCGCCATCTTAACCGTGATGCGCTCGTCGGAGCGTGCTTTTTGACGGATGAGCAGTTTTTCGCGACCCACGGGATCGGTCATCGCGGCAATGAATGCCTCGTTCATTTGCGTGATCTCTGCGGGCATCATGCCTTCGACATACGGGCCGCCGGGGCTCTCAATCACCGGTGCGACGACGGGCATGATGGCGGTGAAGCGATCATCCGCGATGCCTGCGGCGGCCGTGGCGACGCCGCGCTTCGATCCGCCGGTGGCGAGCACCTTCTTCGGCTGAAACACGTCCTTTTCGGCCATCGCGCTGGTGAGCGCACGCATTTCGCCGATACCCCAAATCCAAGCGGGTGTATAGCGCGTGTTCTTGGTCTGGATGAACCTTTCCTCCATCATGAGATGCAGTTTACCAACCGGTTCCATCGTGTCGATCGGCACACAGCCGATGAAGACTAGGCCCACGCCATGCTCCTTGAGCAGACGGAGCTTCGCGCCGGAGGCGGCCGTCACCTTCAACTGCGCGTTGGTGTTCTCGATGAGCACGTTCGTGCAGACACCCTTCGCAGGTGCGAGCATCGTCACCGGCAGGCGCACCTTCTGGCCCGGCCACCATTCACAGACGGTGATCTCGACGAGTTTTTGACGGATCGCGGCGTCTTTGGGGTTCGGATGCCAGTCCTCGATCACTTTCGTTTCCAGCGTGGAGACATCGCGAATCTCCTTCAGATCAAACTTGCCGATGGTGATGTCCGCGTGAGCGATGAGTGCGCTGAGAACGACAAAAGCGGCTCCGGTGATGAGTTTCATGACTTACCAACGGAGCCACGGGACGATTTGAACCAAAAAAGACCGGCCTTGCGGACACAGGTCACACAAGGCCGGTTGGGGAGACTGTTGAATGGGTGTCCTACTTGGCGAGAGCGCCCGCGACGTTGCCGACGAGATCCTTGCCGGGTGTCAGTGTCTTGGCACCGGGCTTCCAGTTGGCAGGGCAGGCCTCATTGGGATTGGCGAGGAGATGCACGTTGGCTTCCATCTTGCGGACGAGCTCGCTGGCGTTGCGGCCGACGTTGTAGAAGTTCACCTCGGAGGTCACGAGCTTGCCTTCAGGATTGATGATGAAGGTGCCGCGCAGAGCGAGACCGCTGCCACAGTCATAAACGCCGAAGAGACGGCTCACGGTGCCGGTCGGGTCGGCGGCCAAAGTGTACTTCACATTCTTCATGAGGCCTTCTGTGTTGCGCCATACCATGTGGGCAAATTTCGTGTCCGTGGAGACGGCGATGACGTGTGCGCCAAGGGCGGCGAGCTTGTCCTGCTGATCGGCGAGGTCGGCCAACTCAGTCGGGCAGACGAAGGTGAAGTCAGCGGGATAAAAAACGAGGATGGTCCATTTGCCGGACTTCTTGATGTCGGCGAGCGAGACCTTGCCGAAGTCGCCCTTGGCAGGCTCGTAGGTTTCCATGCTGAAGTCGGGGACGTTGCCGCCGACGGAGACGGTGAGATTGGCTGATTCCATGGGGATGCGATTGTTTTGGGGTTGAACAGGCGCTTTGAACAACGCCAGGAGCGCGACTTTTGACGCCCGGAAGTTCTTTGGTCAAACGCTAACGCGGCGGGAGGCCGGAATGACGGCCCTAGAAACGTTTGCGCGGTCCCTTGGAGCCTTTGGAGGCGGGACGGCGGCCTGGAGGACCGGAGCGACTGCGGGGCTTGTCACCGCGCGGAGATTCCTCGGAGCGACGAGGTTTGAAGCCCTCGCGCTTGGGTTTGAAGCCGGTCTTTGGCTTGCGGCTGGCAGCGGCGGGAGACGGGCGCTCCGGTTTGTCTTCCTTCTCAGCAGCGGGTTTGCGGGCCAGGGCCGGTTTGGCCGGGGCTTCTTTGAAGAAACGCTCGACCTCGGTGGGGGTCAGTTCTTTCCACCCGCCCTTGGGCAGGCCTTTGAGCTGGAGCCAGCCGATGCGGGTGCGGGTGAGGCGCTCGACCTCATAACCGAGATAATAAAGCATCATGCGAATCTGGCGCTTGAGGCCCATTTTGAGGACGATGTGCGCCCGGTAGGCGGTGTCCATCCAGGCGCGTTCGGCGCGGGCGAAACCTTCCTCGGTCATCATGCCTTTGACGAGCTTCGCCATGACCTCGGTAGTCAGCGGCTGATCGACGACGACCTCGTATTCTTTTTCCGCGCCCTGGCTGGGATGAATGAGCCGGTGGGAGAGGTCGCCTCGGTTCGTGAGCAGGAGCAGGCCTTCGCTTTCTTTGTCGAGACGACCGACGTGGTGAAGGTTTTGGAACTTCCCCGGCAGCAGATCGTAGATCGTCATGCGCTCATGGGTGTCGCCGCGAGAGCAGAGGTAGCCCTTCGGTTTGTTCAGGGCGATGACCAGCGGGGTCTCGGTGCGGACGGGGGAACCGTCCACGACCACCTTGTCCTCCGGCTGCACCTGGGTGGCCAGCTCTTTGATGATGTGCCCGTTGATGGACACACGCCCGCCGAGGATGATTTCCTCCGCGCCGCGCCGTGAGGCCACGCCGCACTGGCTGAGATAACGGTTAAGGCGCACAGGAAAGCCTTATTCGGGCTTGGTCTTCGGCAGGTTCGTCGGGAGACGGCCTTCTTTCCAAAGTCCACGGGATTTGAGCAGCTTGACGCGCTCGCCGCGCTTCAAAACACTGCGCTTGGTGCCGACGGAGCCGGAAGTCTTGAGGCTGCTATGCTGGGACATGATGGATAACGGGGCTGGGGGTGGTCTGAAAAAGGGCGCGGAGAATAGCCGCCCGCTCCCGAGGTGCAAGGGGTTTGTACAAGGGCGGCCAGGGCTCTCAACTCAGCCCAGAACCTTCTTCCGAACGATCTCGGTGACCATCTTGGGGTTCGCTTTGCCCTGGCTGGCTTTCATGGCCTGACCGGTGAACCAGTTCATGGCCTTTTCGTTGCCAGCCTGGACTTCGGCGACTTTGTCGGGATTCGAGGCGAGAATTTGCTCGACGATGGCCTCCAGAGCGCCGGTGTCGCTGACCTGCTCGAAGCCTTTGGCCTTGATGATCTCGGCGGCGGGTTTGCCGGTCTCAGACATCTCGACGAAGACTTCCTTGGCCTGGTTGTTGGAGATTTTCCCGGCTTCGACAGTGGCAACGAGCGCACTGAGCGCCTCCGGCTTGACCGGGCACTCCGAAAGGCTGAGCGAGCGATCGTTGAGAGCGCCTAGGAGGTCGTTGATGACCCAGTTGGCGATCTTTTTGGCCGGAACGCCTTTGTCGGCGGCCACGGCTGCCTCATACCAAGCGGCGAGCTCTTTCTCGCTGGCGAGCACCCCGGCATCGTAGGCGCTGCAGCCGTAGTCCTGCTCAAAGCGGGCGCGTTTTTCATGCGGCAGTTCGGGAACCTGCGGTTTCATCTTGGCGACGAGCGCGGCGGTGCGAACCGGGAGCAGATCGGGATCAGGGAAGTAACGGTAGTCGTGCGCGTCCTCCTTCGTGCGCATGAGCGTGGTCTCACCGCGGTCATCATCCCAGCGGCGGGTGCTTTGGATGAGTTTTTCGCCACGATCCAGGGCCTCGGCCTGACGCTCGGTCTCAAACTTGATAGCGCGGCGCACGGCGGACATCGAGTTGAGGTTTTTGAGCTCGATCTTCGCTCCCAGCTCATTCTGGCCCTCGGGCCGCAGGGAAATGTTCACATCACAGCGCAGATTGCCCTTTTCCATGTCGGCATCGCTCACGCCGCCGTAGATCAAAATCTGCCGCAGGCTGGTCAGGTAGGCGAATGCCTCCTCGGCGCTGTCGATGTCAGGATCGCTGACGATTTCCATCAGCGGCGTGCCCGCGCGGTTGAAGTCGAGCGTGGTGAACTTGTCGTAGTGCGTGGATTTGCCCACGTCCTCCTCCAAGTGGATGCGCGTGAGCTTCACCACCTTGCCGGGTTTCGCGATGCTCTTCTGCGCGTCCTTCGGATAGGCCAGATCATACAGCGGCACGCCGCCGCCGATGCACAGCGGCAGATCGAACTGCGTGATCTGGTAGTTCTTCGGCATGTCCGGGTAGAAGTAGTTTTTGCGGTCCCACTTCACCAGCGGCGGCGTCTCGCAGCCCAGCATCATGCCGGTGAGGATCGTCTTCTCGATGGCGGCAGCATTCAGCACGGGCAGCGCGCCCGGCAGGCCGAGGCAGGTGGGACAGGTGTGCGTGTTCGGCTCCGCGCCATACTCCACCGGACAGGCGCAGAACATCTTGCTCTGCGTGGTGAGCTGCGCGTGAACTTCGAGGCCGATGGTGACGATGTACTTGGGCATGACGGAATGCGGCAAGCCAAAGCCGAAATCGTGGACGGTTGCAAGGGCGAAGCTGGCGGCGACAAATAATCTAGGCGGTGTCTTCGCAAATAAAACGCCTTTCTGGCAAGGTGCTGGAATGGGCGGGAGTTGAGAAGGAGCCATGTTCAACAAACTGACCCGGAGTCTGCAAACCGCCC
>NZ_JBIIKX010000103.1:0-17388 GCF_044232965.1 Prosthecobacter sp. | reverse complement strand
AACAACGCGAACATCACCTCCGTCGGCCAGTTGGCCATGAAGACCGAGGGCGAGATGCTCCGCTACCGCAACTTCGGCAAGAAGTCCCTCACCGAGATCAAGGAAAAGCTCGCCGAGCTTGGCCTGTCTCTCGGCATGAAGTTCGATCCCGCGCTGCTTGAGGCCACCCCTGGCGGTGTCTCCCTCCTTGCCCGCAGCAGCATGATCAGCGACGACGATGAAGAAGCCGACTCCCTCGACTTCACCAAGCTGGTGGACAGCCACCTCCCCGACGCCGACGACGAGGACGAATAATCAAATCACAGGAAGCCAAGACTTAATCAGGACATGAAACACGGAAGAAAAATCGTCAAACTTCAGCGCAAGCAGGATCACCGCGACGCGCTGCTCATGAATCTCACCTGCTCGCTCATCGAGCACCGCCGCATCCGCACCACGCTCGCCAAGGCCAAAGCCCTCCGCCCCTACGCGGAGAAGCTCGTCACCCTCGGCAAGCGCGGCACGCTGCACGCCCGCCGCACCGCCCTCTCCTCCCTCCGTCACAAAGACGTGGTGAAGAAGCTCTTCGAGGAGATCGCCGTCGCCTCCAAAGACCGCGTCGGTGGCTACACCCGCATCACCAAGCTCGGCCAGCGCCGCAGCGATTCCGCCCCGATGGCCTACATCGAGTGGGTCGATGCTTATGTGCCGAAAACTGCCGAGGCTCCTGCCGCCGAAGCCGTGACCGAGCCCGCCGCTGATGAAGCCGCCGCGCCGAAGAAGAAGGCCCCGGCCAAGAAAAAGGCCGCCCCGAAGAAGAAAGCCGCCTCCGCTGAATAAGCCGGCCTCTCTCATCGAGAACCATCCAAACGCGGGAGTCGAAAGGCTCCCGCGTTTTTTCTTATCCTCAAACATACCGGAAATCGGCACTCAGGTATCAGCATGATGGCTTGCGCGGAGATCGTGTCCGCCTTCCATGATCCAACCATGGAACCCACCATCAAGATCGCCCTTGTCGGCGCCGGCATGTTCGGCGGAGATGTTCACGCGCGTGCTTACGCGGACTTGCAGCGTTTCGGCATCGCCGGGCAGCTCGCCCGTGTAGGGCTCGACAAATACTCGCGCGAACTCGCCGGAGTGAAGTTTGATCTCGTGGCCGTGGCGACACGCAGTGAAAAATCGGCCAGGAAGGCCGCCGCAGCCTTCAAGGATATCACCGGCCACGAGCCTCGGGCGTTTTTCGGTGACGAGCCGTGGAACGACATCCTGAAAGCCTTCCCAGATCTCGATGTGATGGCCGTGGCCACGCCGGATCATCTGCACACACAGCCGATCCTGGCCGCGCTGGCGCGAGGTGTGCATGTTTTGACGGAAAAACCGATGTGCCTCTCGATCCAGGAGTCGGACGAGATCATTGAGGCTGCGAAGGCGAAAAACCTCATCGTCGCCGTGGACATGCACAAGCGCTACGACCCCGACCATCTGCGCATCCGCGATGACATTCAAAACCGTATCGGCGCGCCGCTCTACGGCACCGCCTATCTCGAAGAACCGCTCGAAGTGAGCACCAGCACCTTCAAGTGGGTGGAAAGCAGCGATCCTTTCAGCTACGTCGGCCCGCATTGGACGGACCTGATCTGGAGCTACTACAAATCCAAGCCTGTGAGCCTCACCGCTGTGGGCCAGAAGAAGCGTCTCATCCGCGACGGCATCAACGCCTTCGACGCCGTGCAGGTGCGCGTGGACTACGACAACGGCATGTCGATCAACTACCACAACAACTGGATCACGCCCGCCGACTTTGAAGGCCCGGTCAATCAAGGCCACGAAATCCTCGGCGCGGACGGCAAGGTGGAGAGTGATCAGCAGTATCGCGGCTTCCGCTGGTGGAACTCCGGTGGAGGCTCCCGCACGAGCAACAACCACTTTACCCGTGAGGTTCAGCGTCCTGATGGCAGCAAAGGCTACATCGGCTACGGCGTCGATAGTCTGACGGTCGGTTTGGTAGCGGTCTGCCGTGTGAAGTTTGCCCAAGAATCACGCGATGATGTCGCGGAACTCTATCCCACCGCCGAGGAGGCCCGCATTACTTGCGCCATCGTCGATGCCGCAGCCCGCGTGCGTGACTTGAACTGGAAATACATGCAGGAAGGCAAAGGCGCGACTGTCACCGCCCGCTTCGGCCAGGATGGCATCACCGTCATTGATCCAAACAACGCGGCCAACGTGTTTCAACGTATCTATGACAAGGCCTTGTAAAGCGCCTCACTAGGATGACACCCGGCAATGAGGCGCGGTTAAAGGTCAAATATGTCTTGCCCCTGAGCCTGGTTTTTTTCATAACAGAGCCCTATGAAAACAATTCAGCTCCTTACCGTTCTGGCCTTCTCGTTGTTACTCAGCCAATGCGTCGTCAGCAGGGTTCAGAAAAAAGTCTCCGACAAGATCGACAACTTCCCGCTGGAGCACCAGGCCAAGGATGACGGGCGAATGGACCGTTTGCACGGCCGCCCTGAAAGCCACGCGAGCCACGCCGACCACTACACACCCGCCACTGAAGCCCGGTACGCCAAGGCCTATCACGACGGTTACTACATGGGCCGCTCGGCCGCGAAGAAGGTTGCCCGAACTATGATTCTGCACGGACGTTGACACCCCAGGTCAGGTGCGCCACCGGCCTGAGAACTAACTCCAGCCAATGAGTTCAAGACGTTTGTCACAAACCGACATGGACTTATTTTGAACACCTAGGAGGCTATTACTAGGTTGACATTGCGCTTCACCGTTCATAAATAAGACTTGTCATCCAGACTAAAAGCCACTTATGAACTTATCCTCCGCCCAATTCCGCCGCGCCGCCGTCCTTCAGGAAAAAATTGAAGCCATGCAGGAGGAGCTCGCTTCTCTGCTCGGCAGCAGTGCAACCGCCTCCACTGGCAAGGGCAAAGGCAAGGATAAACCTGTGAAGAAGAAGCGCGTCATGTCGGAATCCGCCCGTAAGCGCATCGCCGCCGCGCAAAAAGCTCGCTGGGCCAAGCAGAAGGCCGCCGCCGCTGCGGCCGAGAAGAAAACGAAGTAATCCATTCTCATCAGGTCCGAATGACCCGCAAGGAAGGCCCCGGCTGATCAAGCACGGGGTCTTTTTTGTTTTTGCGCCGTTGTCCCTTGTGGGCCCGGATTGCTTGCTAAATCAAGAAAGCATGATGGCTCTTCCGCCATGCTTGGCCGCTATTTAAAAACTGCGCCGTTCATGTAAGGTGTTGGTGGCGCAAGATCCTCCAAGGCGGAAGGCCGCGCTCGCGGTTCTTCGTGCTGAAGATGAGGTGGACGTAGATTTTGGCGAACGAATGGCGCATGGGGGCGGCAAGGACGTTTTCCCGCGCTCCTTCAGAGCGAGACCGAATGAGAATGGTCCGGGGCGATGCGCAACTCCCAGGGCTGGCGCCCTGGGCTAAGTCCTGCGGCCCGTTGGGCCGGGCGAGTGAAAGCTCGCACAGTTTGCGATGGATACACGTCTGTCAGAAGCGCCAATAGCAACAACAGAAAAAAGGCTCCTTGTGAGACAATGATGCCTGATCTCACTTTATGAGATGGATAAAGACCACTGCAAAATGCTGGAAATTCTTGGGGCGGCAACAAAACCTGCCACTGCATCTTTTCGCAGATGGCTTGCTGGCATTTACCCGAATTGGACTGGCCTTGATGATTTCTGACGTTGCTTGCCAGTATCACATACTAGCTTGATAAAGGGCGACTACTGCCTGGGCTACATCTGGCCGGAAGATTGGATCATGGGATCACCACAGCAATGGGTTGGGTCAGGATGCTTGCCGAATGGCTCACTCTGTTCTGGCTCGTGGCTCGCAATCGATTGTACCGCGCCTGACTCGTTGTTTATTGGATGCTTTCCCATCGAACTCTTTTATGAAGATTCGGCTCCCCAATTGACTGAGTTGGACTTTGTGCCATTCGACATGTGTTATGGGCAATGGCTGAAGCACAGCTATGATTTCCCTGAGGATAACAGATACTCATAGTTGAATTCGATTTGCAGAAGACCAATCACACCGCCACGCCCGCATACCCATGCCCGCTGGAGCAGAGGCGGAATAGGTGGTTGCAGACTTCGTGGGCGGCGAGGATGCCCGTGCGGGGGAGCTGGTCGAAATCGCCGATGAGGACGGGCCAGTCGCTGCGGTCTTCGGGGATGCGGCCGTGGGAGCCTTTGACGAGCGAGGCGTCGAGCGGGATGACGTCCATGAGCATGCGCTGGCCGAGGGCTTTCTTGGCGAGCTTGCCGGCGATCTTGAGCTTGGGCCACTTGATCTGCGGATCGAGAAAGAGTTCGGCGGGGTCGTAGCCGCATTTGCGGTGGATATCGACGCAGCGGGCGAAGTCGGGGGCTTTGCGGTCGTCCTGCCAGTAGTAGTAGGTGAACCAGCTTTTGGCGTCGGCTATGGCGATGAGATCGCCGCTGCGCTCATGGTTGAGGCCGTGGAGATGTTTTTCCATCTTGCCGAGCACCTGGGCGACGCCGGGGGTGGCCTCCAGAGCGCCGCGCACGTTGGCGAGGAGGCTCTGATCGTTCACATAGACGTGGGCGATCTGATGATCGGCAATGGCGAAGGCTTTGGAGCCGCCGAGGTCGAGTGTTTCGCGGCCCAGCTCGTCTTTGATGCTGAGCCAGCCGCGCTCGCGGAAGACGCGATTCAGGTGGACGGGCTGTTCGACGTTGGTGATGCCGTATTCGGAGAGGAGGACGACCTTGATGTTGCGCGTCTCGTAGAAGCGGATGAGATCGCCGACGACGTTGTCGATCTGACGGAGGTCGAAACGGATTTTCTCCATGTCGAGGCCGACGCGCTGGAGATTGTAGTCGAGATGCGGGAGGTAAACGAGCGAGAGGCCGGGCCAGTGTTTTTCCTCGATCCATTTGGCGCTCTCGGCGATCCAGATGGAGGATTTGATGTCGGAGCCGGGGCCCCAGAAGCTGCGGAAGGGGAAGGGGCCAAGGTCTTTTTTGATGCGATCCCGCAGAGGCATGGGCTGGGTGTGGATGTCGAAGACCTTGCGGCCGTCGGCGGGATAAAGCGGCCGCGGGGTGATGGCGATGTCGGCGGTGGAATACATGTTGTACCACCAGAAGAGCTTCGCGCAGGTGAACTGCGGATCGACACGGCGCAGGGCTTCCCACAGCTTCTCGCCCTGCATGAGCTGCTCGGGCTGCTTCCAGAAGCGGTGCTCGGCGTAGTCGCGATCATACCAGCCGTTAGCGACGGCACCGTGATCACGCGGCAGGCGGCCGGTCAGATAGGTGGCCTGGGCGGTGCAGGTGACCGCCGGGAGCACGGGCTCGATGAGCGTGGAACGGTTGCGCTCCACGAAAGCGCGAATCGCCGGGGTGTGTTCGCCAATGAGTCGCGTGGTGAGGCCGACGACGTTTAAGATCGCTGTCCGCTGCATGGGGTCGGAGTTTCAAGTTTCAGGTTCAAAGTTTCAAGTGTTTGCCCGGCATGATTCGCCGTGCTGCGGCGAACTTGAAACCTGAAACTTGGAACTTCAGAGTAGCATGGCCACGACGACGTAGCCGATCTTGCAGATGATATGGAGCCACTGATCCTGATGGAAGGTGGTCCAGTTCTCGCATTTGGCGAAGTCGATGATCCAGTGCAGCGCCAGTTCGACGAGGCATAGGACGAAGCAGCCGGTGACGGCCCAGACCATGACGGCGTGGAGCAGGCAGTGGGCCGTCATGCAGAGGGGCCAGATGGAAACGGGGCGCGTCGGATCGTTGCGCGCAGAAAGCAGATGGCGGTTTTTGCAGGTGGAGAGGAATTCACCCTGAAGCGGGTAATCCATCAGCGCATGGCCTGCGCACAGAAGGAAAATGACCTGGATGGCGTCCAGCCAAGTCTGGGGTGGTAATGGCAGCAAGCCCGACATTTTTGAGCAATGTCCCACCAAGACAACAAGTCCGCAATGAACGAATCATCCACTGCAGACATGAATTTCCGGCGGGCCGTGCGTTAGGCGCTGTAGAAGGCGGCGATCTTCTCGTTCACCGCACGGAGACGGTGGGCGATGGTGCGGCCCACACCGATGAGCAGCCAGGCTGCGGCACGCGGGTACTCGTTGATGTAGCCTTCGAGGCTTTCGCCGTCGATGCGCCAGACCTGGGAGAATTCCACGGCGGTGACGGTGGCGCTGGCGACGTTGGGGTCGAGAAGATTGATCTCGCCGACGGTTTCACCTTTCTGGATCGAGCCGAGCAGCACTTTGTGGCCGCCGCGCATGGCGGTGGCGTGGAATTTGCCGGAAGCGACGAAGAAGAGACTGTTTTGCTGCATGCCCTCCTCAATGAGATGCTGGCCTGGCTGCACAGGAAGGAATTCGCCGTATCCGCTGAGAATGTCGCGATCCTCCTCACCGAGAGGTTCGAGAATGCCTTGGGCGGGGAGCTTGGGAGAAGAGAGGGAGCTCATGGTTGCGGGATGGGAGAGATGAATTAAGCACTGTTTTTTAAGCGGTATCGCCGCAAATGGCAAGCACGGCGAGTGGAAAGCCCCAGAAACCCACCCGTTCGGCAAGCGGGCACTCCAGCATTTTCACCGATTGCGGTGGTTCACAATTCCGAAGGAATCGGATTCTAAATTCTGCTGGATTTCCAAGTTCAACGGTTCAAAATCGCCCCCCTTCCTCCTAACCAGCAACCCAACCCATTCATGTCTGACTCTTCCTCCTCCAATTGCTGTGGCAATTCTGGCTACGCCTTCGCCCACCTCCTCCTTCGTCTCTGGGTCGGCATGCGTCTTTTCATGGCGGGTCTCGACAAGTTCCGCTGGGGCAACGGTGCCACCACCACGTTTGGCTTGGAAAACTATCCCAAGAAAACCGAGCCGCTGGCCAAGCTCATGGCAGACAACAGCTTCCTCCCTGAAGCGGCTTGCAAAGGATTCGCCGCCACCATTGGCTACATCCTTATTCCCGTCGGCATATGGGTCGCCATCGGCATCTGCACCGAGTTCGGGCTCCTTGCCGCCGGCTTGGTGTTCCTCGCGCTGGGCTTTGGTCTGGCCGCGCTGCCGGATGACACAGAAATGGTGACCAACATTGGTCTGTCCGTTCTCATCGTGGCCGCTGCTCTTGTGACATCGAAGGCAAAGACCTTCTCCCTCGACGGCATCCTCGCCCGCAAGAAGTCCGCCTAACGGCTGCCAGCGTATCGGCCAGTGAAACCACGCGCCTGATTGCACCTATGAATTCCCAGCCTCTCCCATCTTCCACAGCGCCGCTGTCCCGCTTCATGGACCGCCGCGGCTTCCTCCGCACCAGCGCTCTCACCAGCAGCGGCCTCTACCTCGTCACCAGCAAGACCGCCGTCGCCCAGCAAACCGCCCCCGGCCGCACCATCAAGTGCGCGCTCGTTGGCTGCGGTGCCCAGGGTAACAAAGCACTTCGCGTCGCCTCCAAAGACGTGCCCGGCATTCAGTGGGTCGCCATGTGCGACATTTGGAAGTACTCCATCGCCCAGGCACGCGGCGGCTTCCTCAGCGAAAACAAGCATCAGGTCGAAGGCGAGATCAAAATCTACGAGGACATCAATGAGATGCTCGACAAGGAGCCATCCATCGAGGCCGTCTTCATCGCCACGCCCGACTTCCTGCATGCCCCTTATTCGAAGCTTTGCCTCGAAAAAGGCAAAAGCGTGTACTGCGAAAAGATGATGAGCAACACGCTCGAAGGCGCGCGTGACATGGTGCGCGCCGGCAAGGCGAACAACGGCCTGTTCCAGATCGGCCATCAGCGCCATTCCAACCCGCGTTACATCAACCTGCGCGAAAACATCATCAAACCCGGTAAGATGCTCGGCCGCATCACCCACGCCTACGCGCAGTGGAACCGTGGTGTCTCCGGCAGCGCTCCGCAGGGTGCCGTGAAAGGCTACGACATCCCCGCCGACGTGCTTGCCAAGAACGGCTACGGGAGCATCGAGGAGTTCCGCAATTGGCGCTTCTTCTCCAAATACGGCGGCGGTCCGCTCTCCGATCTCGGTGCGCACCAGATCGACATGTTCAACTGGATGTACGAGGCCACCCCCGTCTCCGTCATCGCCTCCGGCGGCGTCGATTACTTCGATGGCAGCGAAGGCCGCCCGAAATTCGAGCTGCCTGACAACATGATGTGCATCTACGAATTCAAAACGCCCGCCGGAGCCCTCCGCGCCTACTACCAGGTGCTCACCACCACCGGTTCTCAGGGTGCGTATGAAAAGCACATGGGCATCGGCGGCACCGCCATCATTTCCGAACTCGACACCGCTGGCAACCAGCTCTACGCCGAGCCTGGCCAGGCCTGGGACGAATTCGCCGGCGGTGAAAACCCGCCCATCCTCAAGGCTGCCGACAAGGCCAAAAACAAGTTCTGGGAACACCCCCGTGACTGGGAAAAGCCCAAGCCCCCGTCCTATGGTGCCGTCAGCGTCGCCGATGTGCGCGAGAGCAAGGCCCTGGCCCAATGGGAACTCGGCGTGAAGCTCAACCGCAAGCCGCACGCGCCGCATGTGCAGAACTTCATCGAAGCCGTGCAGATGAAAAAGCCCGAGCATCTCACCTGCCCGGTCGAAATGGCCTTCAAATCCTGCGTCACCGTCCTCAAGGCCTACGAATCCATCAAGACCGGCAGCAAATACGTCTTCACCCCCGAAGACTTCCAAGCCTGATCCAGCCTCGAGATTCCAGCATCTAGCACCAAACACTCCCCCATGAAAAACAGCATCCACATCCTCACGGGCCTCGCGCTCGCCATCACCCTTGCCTCCTGCGGCAAGACTGAAGACAAAAAGGCCGAAGGTTCCGCCGCTGCTCCTGCGGCCGCCGCCGTTCCAGCCGGTGACCTCGAAGAAATCAAACTCGAGTTCCCCAAGCCCATGTTCATCGGCACCCCGGTGCCTGCTGAGCTGCCGAACCTCGAAAAGGCCGACCCCAGCAAAGTGGTGAAGTCCTTCCAGGCTCCCAAGGGCACCGTGAACCTTGCCAAAGGCAAGAAAGTCACCAGTTCTGACTCCGCCCCGATCATTGGCGACCTCAACCTCGTCACCGACGGCGACGCCGACGGCGCTGATGGCTCCTTCGTCGAACTCATGCCCGGCAAACAGTGGGTGCAGATCGACCTCGGCGCTCCGGCCAACATCTACAAGATCGCCATGTGGCACTACCACAAACAGGCCCAGGCCTACATCGACGTCGTCGTGCAGGTGTCTGACGATGCTGAGTTCAAGACCGGCGTCACCACCCTGTTCAACTCCGACCACGACGACACCTCCGCCCTTGGCAAAGGTGGCGATCCTGCTTACGTCGAAACCAACCACGGCCGCGTCATCGACGCCAAGGGCACCAAGGCCCGCTACGTGCGCCTCTGGAGCAATGGCAATACCAGCAACGACATGAACCACTACTGTGAAGTTCAGGTCTATGGCACGCCCGCCAAGTAAGCCGAATCAGCCTCTCGTTTGATCCACCCGCCGTGCAGCGCTCCTGCACGGCGGTTTTGTTTGTAGTCCCGGCTTTAGCCGGTCTGGAGAGGGGGGCAAACACGTCACGTCAGAACCGGCGCCGGGATTACAATACTGGGAGCCACACTTCAAACATCCATCACCTTGCCGCCGCCACCCTTCGTCTTCGCCACCACCCACTCCTGATAACGCTCAATCTCCCGCTGCACCAGTTTCAGGCAAAACGCCACCACCGTCGCGTCATCCAGGTAACCCACGCCAAGCAGCACGTCCGGCAGCACATCCACCGGATTGAGCACATACAGCAGTGCCAGCGCCACCGCGCTGATCGCCCAGTAGGGCACCTCGCGGTAAGAGCCGTTCCAGTAGTCCTTCACCATCCCCAGCATGATTTTCCCCTGCTCAAACAGCGTCTTGAGCTTCGGCAGCTTGCCTTCGATGTCCTGCGCCCGCTGATTGACCTTTTCGATGCTCAGATCGTGCTCGCCGTTGCTGGAGGTGCTCATGTTGGAAAAATAAGCGGATGCTTTGATGAAGTCCAGTTGGCAGTAGAAACGGTCCGCTGGCTTGAAGGCCAGCTTCGTCACCGAATAAAGCGTGCTCGAAGCAAAGACGTTGCCCTGATGGGAGCGGTGGAACAAGTTTTGAAAAACATCGCGCAATCGGGTGCCATTTTTTGTCATCTATGGGCTTGTTTCGGCTCGGAAGTCGTGGAGTCTCGCTTTGCTATGAAACTTACCCACATTCTTCTGATCGGGTTGCTCGCGGGCGGCCTCTCCTCATGCAAAAAAACAACGGAAGCCTCCAAAGCTGCCGAAGACACCAAGAAGGCGACGGAAGCTCTCAAGGAAGCCGTCAAATCCAGCACGGACGCCGCCGCCAAGGAACTGGAAATCGCCAAAGCCGATGCTGCGAAGAAGGCCGAGGAATTGAAAGCTGCGGCTGAAAAAGCGAAAGCTGCGGCCGAGAAAGAAGCCGCTGCGCTCAAGGAAGCCGCTGCGCTCAAGGAAGCGGCGGCCAAAAAAGCTGCTGAAGCCGCCAAGGCCATCGAAGAAGCCGCTAAGAAAGCTAAAGAGGCTCTCACCCCTCCTGCGCCTGCTCCTGCCACACCACCAGCGGCTCCTGCTGCGCCGCCTGCCGCGCCAGCGGTGCCGAAATGACCGTCACCATTCTGAATCACCGGGAGCGTCAGGATCATTCCTGACGCTCTTTTATTTTCCGTGGTTGTGCGAGATTACCCCGGTCTTCGGCCTCCGAGGCTCGTTCGCACCCTTCATGGGAATGCTCATTGACGTGACTCTCACCAGTCTTCCCGAACGATGGGGCGCATGCTTTTGAGCGCCTCGGCGTGTTTTACGCCGCAGGCCAGACCGCGATAGCGGGATAAGACCGTTTTCGTCTCCAGCGCGGCGTCTGTTTTCGCCGGATCATATTTCTCCTGCCGCACAAAGGCCATCAGCCTCGCCAGCCATTCGCGCGCGGCCTCCCACTCGGCCGACACGTCAATGTAAGTGTCCGGCTCGAAGCCGATGGTGTGCCCAGGACCGTTGTCATACCAAAACACTCGCGAAGGAGCGCGCGCATCATCCCGGCCCGACAAACGTGCCGGTTGTTGCAGCGCCGCGTGGCAGATTGCGCTGGCTGCCTCGTGATCGGGATGGCGGTCGCGCGGCCACAGCATGAACGCCGTGTCCGGTTTCACCTCCGCCACCACCTCGGCCACGGCGCGTTTTGTTTCCAGGGTCGGCTCAAAGCCCATGCTCTTCCACGGCAGGAAACGCATCTCCATGCCGCGCTCGGCGGCAAGCTGCTTTGAAAGTTCGATCAAGCCCTGCGCACGTCCGCGCACCGGCGGCCAGTCGGCGTAATCCCCGATCAAACTCAGAATCACCACGCGCTGATGCTTCTGCACCGCCCGCAGAAGGGTGCCGGGAATTCCAAACGGACAGTCATCATAGTGTGCGCCGATGGCGAGGATAGTGCGAGTCATGTGCGGATGATGAAGAAAGCCCCTGCGCAGGGCAAGCGGCATTCTAAGGGCATCCTTATCATGCTTCGCTTTGGCTCAAAACATGTCCCACTTGTTGGGCGATAGTCGGAGTGTCTCCCACCGTGAGCGCAGCAGCCATACCAGCAGCCTGACCGGTTGCCAAAGCCGTTCCCATCACACGGATGCTCGCCTGGGCGCGATGCGTGGCTGAAATACAGCGTCCGGCAATGAACACGTTCTGCAAATCACGCGCTCGCAAGCATCCAAGCGGAATGCCGCAGGCTTTTGGTTCGCGCGGATACAGCAATCTTGCCCCACGGGCCGTTTCGCGGAGTTCAATTGGCCACGTCGCGTTGGCGACGGCTTGGTCGTCGCTTCGGCTTTCAAGGATGTCTTCCTCGGTCAAAACGACCTCGCCAATCCAAGACCTGCTTTCGCGAATGCCTGCTCGCACCGGCAGTGTGGTGACACGTGCATGGGCAAAACCTTCGAGCGCAGTGCGCAGATGATCGACGATGGCAAAACTCACTTCGCGGCCCTGCATCTCGATCCAGGTCAAACTACGCGCGTCGTTGGCATCAAACGGGCATTCCGGCAAATCACCGGCAAGATCGAGCGTGAGGAAGGCTTCATTCGTCGTGGTGCCAGCACGAAAATGAGCCCCGGCGACTGCGGCGGGCAGTTTTTGGTCTTTGATGGCGCGTGCGAGGCAGCTGGAGATTTTCAGCGGGCCGTCTCCTGTGAACATGCCAGACTCAATTCCGCCAAGACCCACGATGTAAGCCGGGCGTTGCAGCTCTTGGGCGGGAGTTTGCGCCCAAGGATGATTCACGAGCGCCGCGAGCAACGCGTCGCCGCTGGCATCGACAATCGTGCGCGGGCGCAGTTTCCAGGACGTGCCACGGCAGTGCAGAGTCACTTCACTGACGCGATTGGCCTCAACCACGGCGTCAATGACCTTGGTGTGCAGCAGCACCTTCAAGTTCGGCTGCTTGGAGCACCATTGGTCGTAAAAAAGAGCCAGTCGCTGCGGCTGATGCATCAGCACATCGACTTTGCCCATGCGCAGCGGGCCGTGCGCGATGCCTTGGGCGAGCAATTCGCGTTCAAGCTCGGCTGGAAGGCCTGGATTCGCGACCTTGGGGGCTGCATCCGGCGTTGGCGGCAGATCATACAGCCCGCAAAATGAATGCACGAGTGAGGCCGTGCCTGCGCCGCCGAAAAAGCCGTATCGTTCGACCAGCAGCGTGTCAGCGCCTTGGCGTGCCGCTGCAATAGCCGCCACCACGCCTGCGCTGCCACCGCCGATGACAAGAACATCCGGATTCATCCAGGTTTTATGAATGGTGGAGCATGAGAATGCAAATCAACGCTCAAGGATACTCGTGGCCGAGATTGTCATCGGTGATGATCTTGGCATTGCCCCAAGCCGACTGCATCGCCTCACGACGGCACCAGCGAGACATGTGACCGGGTCCTGGCAGAGCTTCTTGAGTGAGAAAATCGAGCATGGCTTCGATTTGATCGGCGGCGATGACGGGCTGGCCGTCGATGCGGTAATCGGCCAGGATTTTCTGCCAGCGGTCGCGATTCGGTTCGAGTGGCGCGTTGCTGGCGAGGCAGTGGTTCATGACCATGATCGTGTGCGGAAACACCTCCATGCCGGCACGTGCGGCACGTGGGGACTCGGTGCAGTTCCAGAAGGCGATGCCGTCGGGTGTGAGGTGGGCTTTGACCTCGGTCAAGAATTCGCTGGAGAGCAGGGCGGAGGCGAATTCGCGCCAGTGATGCGTGGTGTTCATCACGATGGCGTCGAAGCGCGCGTCGGGATGCTGGCGCAGCCAGCGGCGGCCGTCGTCGATGACGAGTTCGAGCTTGGGATTGGTGAGCAGGCTGGCGACTTCGGGACGGGCGCGAATCAAATCGAGGTAGCCGTGGCTGAGTTCGATGGCAGTGGCGTGCTTCACTTGTGGATGATTGACAAGAATTTGAGTCCATGAACCGCTGGCGACGCCGATGACGAGCACGTTTTCGATGCGTTCCCGCACGGCGGAGAGGAAGTAAGGCCGCACGAGCCAGGATTTCGGCTCCAGCCTGGTGCCGATCATGCCGTCGTAAGCGCCGTTGCCGTAAACCGCGTTGCTGGTGTCCACCGTGACGACGCCGTGACGCGATTCGATGGTTTGCGCGAAGCGCATGCCGGATTTGAATTCGTGCTTGTACTGCAGGCGCTCGTAGAAGCTTTGAAACGGGCTCAAGGTGATCAAAAGCATGAACAGCGGCTGAAGGCGTAACTTGGCGGGCAGTTGAAAACGGGCGATGCCTTCGACCCAGAACCACGAAACAGCGAGCAGCAGCCAGCCCAGCACTTGGAGGCTCATCCATTCCATGAAGACGAAACCAGTGAGCAGACTGCCTGCGCCGGAACCGATGATGTTGGCGAGGTAGAGCCGCGAAAGCTGGCTGCCAGTGTCTTTGCCCGGTGGGATGGCCGCGTGGCAGAGTAGCGGGAAGGTGATGCCAAGCAATGCGCCAGCAATGATGACGAAAACATAACCACATTCCCAAGACACATGTGATGCAGCGATGGCGGTGAACGGTGCGACGAGAAATCCAGCCACACTCGAGAGCAGCACCCAGCGTGCGAGTTTGGTGCGGAGATCGCCGGTTTTAGCCAGCAATCGCGGACTAAACAATGAACCGAGCGCGAGTCCGAACAGGTAACTGCCGAGCATGTAGCCGAACACAGGGGCTCGGGAGGCGCTGGCGAAGTTGAAGACGCGTGACCAGACGATTTCCCAGGAGAGAGCGAGAAAGCCGGACAGCGCGGACCAAAACAGGGCGGTACGGAAGTTGATCTCACATTTCGGAGTGGGAATCGCGGCTTCGCTTTTCTCAGAGACTGCGATGGCTGGCTTTTTCCACGTGAGCAGCACGATGAAAGCCGCCAGCGCATTCAAACTGGCGGCGATGCGTGTGGTTCCGCTCATGCCAAAGCTGCCAAGCAACCAGTGCGCGGCGATGAAGGCTCCGAGCGCGGCGCCGAGCGTGTTCACGAAGTAGAGCCGGCTCACGCTTTGGCCGACATGCGCTGTGTCGCGCACCTGATGCGCCACGAGCAGCGGCAGCGTGGCACCCATGAGCAGCGTGGGCAGAAACACGAGCAGGAAGACCAGAGCGCCGGTGGTGAGGCCGTGGGCTTGTGCGGAAGTGATAGCTCCAACCGCGTCGAACAACTTCAGCGAGATGAGGCCGTAGGCTCCGACGCCGAGTTCAGCGAGACCAAAGAGCAGCACGAGCGGTGCGCGCGTGGATTTGGAAATCCAGCCGCCTGCGAGACTGCCGATGCCGAGTCCTGCCAGAAACGCCGCCACGACCATCGCCACGGATTCGACGTTGCTGCCGTAGATCGTGAGCAGCGCACGCTGCCACACGAGCTGGTAGATCAGCGCTGAGATGCCGGAGAGGATGAAAACGCCATGCAGGATGATGGCGTGGAGGCGGCGTGACATGGGATCACTCGAAGCCGTTCGTGCGGAGGAATTTCAGGCTCGCAGGGATCTGATCCATGGAGGTGGGGGATTCGTCCTCGATGAAGTAGTGCTGGATGCCGTTCTTGCGGGCGGCGGCAAAGATGGAGACCCAGTCCATCTGGCCGGTGCCAAGGACCACGTCGTTGGCGACGTCGGTCTTGCCGCTGAGGAAGCCGGTGGCGATGCCTTTCTTCAAATCCTTGAGGTGCATGAGCTTCCAGCGGCCGCTGTATTTCTCCAAGAGCTTCGCGGGATCCTGACCGGGGAAGACGATCCACAGCACGTCCATCTGCACGGAGACGAACTCGGGCTTGGTCTCCTGCATGAAGAGATCGAACAAGGTGCCATCGCCATAAGGCTCAAACTCGAAGCCGTGGGCGTGGTAGAACATCGTGATGCCTTCCTTCGCGAGCGCTTCGCCCGCTTTGTTGAACACGGCGGCGGCTTCGCGGCACTCGGCCTCGTCGAAGCTGTCCTTGTGATTGATCCACGCGCAGCCGGCGAATTTGATGCCGAGCGTCTTGGCGTCCTTCACGACGTTGTCGAGATCATTCTTGTAGCGATCATACGGGAAGTGGCTGCTCACAGCCTTGAGGCCACGCTGTTCGAGCTCGGCTTTGAACTGCTCGGCGCTGAGGTTGTAGGTTCCGGCGAGTTCGACCTCCTTGATGCCGAACTCCTTCACGCGGTCGAGCGTCCACGGCACGCCACGCAGGGTGAACTGGCTGCGCAGACTGTAGAGCTGCAATCCGGCGGCGTTCGGCGCATCAGCGGCCTGGATTTGGAAAGCGAGGCCGAAGGCAAGGAGAAGTGGCGTGAGTTTCATGGAGGAGTGGAGTTTTGGAGAAAGGAGCGGCGGATGTCACGCACGATCTTCAAACGCGCCGGATCGCCGCCGCGAAGGCTCCGTCCATTTGCTCGTCCGGCGGGAAGCTGTGGCGGAGTTTGACGGGTTCGAAGCCGGGAGTCGATTCGAGGACACTGCCGACGAGTTGCTCGTTTTCTGCGGGTTCGATGCTGCAGGTGCTGTAAACGAGGATGCCGCCGGGTTTGAGGACGCGGAGACAGTTGCGCAGGAGTTGCGACTGCGTTTGCGTCTGTGCGGTGAAGTCGTCGGGATGGAGACGCCAGCGGACATCGACACGGCGGCGCATGACGCCGGTGTTCGAGCAGGGCACGTCGAGCAGGATGCGGTCGAAGCCGGGCTTGGCGAAGGCGGGGATTTGCGGGTCTGACCAGTCGTGCTCCTCAATGCGGGCGTTGGCGACGTGGAGGCGGTGCAAATTGCCGTCGAGACGACGCAAACGGCCCGGCGAGACATCGCAGGCGATGATTTCGCCCTGGTTTTCCATGAGCTGGGCCAGCAGCGCGGTTTTACCGCCAGGTGCTGCGCAGGCATCCAGCACGCGGTGGCCGGGCTGCGGGGCGAGCAGGCGTGGGGCGATGGCGGTGCTGGGGTCCTGCATGTACACCTTGCCGACGCTCAATTCTTCACGCGGGAGGTGATCGCAGACGATGAAATCCTCCTGCGGAGCGTCCAGGTGCGGGTAGAGGCGGTTGATGCGAGCGCAGATCGGCGCGGGGACTTGATTCCACTCGCAAAGAGCGGTGGTTTTGGCTTCGCCGAAGAGGCCGAGCCAGTGCTCAATGAGCCATTTCGGGTGCGAGGTGCGGGTTTCGAGCGGCAGGCCTTCAACCATGGCCAGCAGTTCGGCGTATTCGCGGCAGGCACGACGCAGGACGGCATTGATCAGGCTGCGGGCACGACCGGTGGCGGCCACGGTTTCATTGACGGCGGCGTATTCGGAGACTTTGAGGATCAAAACCTGGCACAGGCCGATGCGCAGGCCCCAGCGGCTGCGGTGGTCGAGATGCTTGTCCTCGGTGATCACGGCGATCCAGTGGTCGAGCAGGGAGAGATTCCGCAGCGTGGTGAGCACGATGTCGCGCAGGAAGGCGGCGTCGGGCAGGCTGAGGCCGTTGTCGCGCTGGATGTGGTCCATGAGATCGGCAGCGAAGCGCTCCCCGCCGGACCATTCGCCGAGGACATCCAGCGCCATGCCGCGGATAGGGACGGTCGGCTGGCGGGGGCGGGAAGAGGGCGGCTGGCGGTCGGGAATCATGTCAGGCATGACTAAGGCGGCGTGGTGCATGGCACAAGCCGCCCTTTGCCCGTGGCGGGACGATTGATTGACAAACTTCCCGCGCCCTCCTTTATAGGCGGCCCCCCGTTTTTCCCACCCGCCCACCCATCCCAGACCATGGATTTTATTGCCAAAAACATCGCCGAAGTCGCCCCTTCAATGACCCTGTCCATCACCAGCCAGGCGAAGGCGCTCAAGAAGCAGGGTGTGGACGTGCTGAGCTTTGGAGCC
>NZ_JBIIKX010000037.1:0-56695 GCF_044232965.1 Prosthecobacter sp. | reverse complement strand
GTGCTCACATTGCCCTGGCTTCGGCGCTGGGTGGAAAAGTAACGTCCGCTCCTTGCCAGCGACTTTTTTTGAATCCAGACCGCCTCCGCTGTCGCAAAAAATTGTGTGAACGCACAAGCTCTGGCATGGAATCCTCTCCTCGCCCTCGGAGCCTGTGCTCTCCGACGAGCGCTCAAATCCCCCATGAGCCAGTCTGAACTCAACGATGAAGAACTGCTCCAGCGTGCTGGACGCAGGGACATGCGCGCGTTTGAGCAGCTCTACGACCGGCTGGCTCCACGCCTCCACGGGCTGCTGCGACAGATGCTCCATGATGAGCGTGAGGCAGAGGACGTGCTGCAAGACAGCTTCGTTCATCTGTGGGACCGCGCCCCTGCTTTTGCCCCCGCCCGCAGCAAGGCATTCACCTGGCTGGTGATGATCGTGCGCCACAAGGCCATCGACCGCATGCGCATGCTTGGTCGCCGCAACCGCCTCGTCGAAAGCGCCGCCCTGGAGCACTCAGCCATGGGCGGAGATTCCCCAGACTCCGCCGATGCCGAATTGGAAACGACCGAACGAGCCGCAGCCGTGCGCGAGGCCATGCGTGAACTGCCCAAAGACCAACGCCAGTTGATCGAGTTCGCCTTTTTGAAGGGACTCACGCATCATGTCATTGCCGAATCACTCAACCTGCCGCTCGGCACGGTGAAAACCCACATCCGCCGCGGGCTCCTGCGCCTGCGCGATCTGCTGAAAGGAGGCGACTGATGGACGAACGACAAGAAGAACTGGCCGCCCTGAACGCCCTCCACATGCTGGAAGGAGACGAACAACGCGCCCTGGACGGTGCCTGCGTGTCTGACAAGGAACTCCGCGCCCTCAACACCGAGTTGGAGCAAGTCGCCTTGGAACTGGCCCGTCTCATCACGCCCGTCGAGCCGCCCGCCGACATGAAGAAGCGCATCCGCGCCAAGATTCGCTCACGCGGCGGCCTTGGTGCGTTCGGAGTCTCGCGGGGTGTCATCCTGGGCACCGCAGGCTGGGCGTTGGCAGCCGGATTGGCCGTGGCCTCAGTCTGGCTCTGGAATGAACGCTCCAAACTCATCGAGCAGCATGCCTCTGCCGTGAGAGCCATCGCGACCGCCACCCCCTCCAGCAGCTCTGCTGAGGAGAAAAAAGAAGCACGTAGCCTTGAGGATGAACTCAAAAGTATCCGCGACGACTACGATAAGAAACAAGCGGCGCTAAACAGTGAGATCGAATCCCTCCGCAAACGTGAGGCCGAGGCTCAGACACGCATCACCCAGCTCACTGCCGAGACCGAGGCGCTCAAAAAGCAGGATTCTGAGGCTCAGTTGCAGATCGCCAAACTGCAGAGCAAGGTCTGGGAATACCGCCGCAGCGAGATGTCCATCGTGTGGGACGGCAGACGCAGCCAAGGCGTGATCATGCTCGAAAAAATGCCCCTTGCTGAGCCCGGCACGGATTACCAGCTCTGGGTCGTCGATCCGGGCAAGCCCGACCCCGTGAGCGCCGGTGTCATCACCGTGGATGACAAAGGCTCCGCCAAAACCGTCTTCAAAACCGTCGTTCCCGTCGGGGAGTCCGCCAAGTTTGCCCTCAGCGTCGAGAACAAAGGCGGCGTGCCCAAAAACAAGGGGCCGATTGTTTTCATCGGGCCGTAAACCGGATTCTTCCTCCGATTCACTTCACAAACCGGTAGTGGCTCACGATCCACTCCTCGCCCTCGCGGTAGCCCCACAGCTCCGCGCAGGCCATGAAGAAAATGCGCCAGTAGCACCACCACTTGACTGCCTGGTCCGCTCCATACGTCTCGCAAAACAGCGGCATGATCTCTGCCTTGTTCGCATCCATCTTCGCCAGCCACGCCTCCGAGGTCTTGCTGTAGTGCATCCCGCTCACACACCAGTGATCCTCGATCTTGAGGTGGTCTTGGAAGTAGAGCAGCAGATCATCGGACGGCATCTGGCCGCCAGTGAAGAAATACTTCGCCATCCAGTCGCCATCGCTCGTCACTTCATAGTGATAAGCATATTCGCGATGCGTGAAGATATGCACAAACAGCTTCCCACCCGGCTTCAGCCACGTCGAGACGCGCCGCAGCAGCTCCTGGTAGTTTTTCATGTGCTCAAACATCTCCACCGACACGCAGCGGTCGAAGATCCCCTCCCCCACGCCCTCAAAGTGAATCATGTTCGCCGTGATGACCGTCAGGTTCTTCAAACCGCGCCGCGCCGCCTCCGCGTCGATGTATTCCTTTTGGGTGCGTGAGTTTGAGACGCTCGTGATCTGCGCATTCGGGTAATGCTCCGCCATCCACAACGAAAGCGAGCCCCAGCCGCAGCCCAGCTCCAAAATGCGCTGTCCGTCCCCCAGCTCCGCCCGCTCGCAAGTCAGGCCCAGCATGATCGCTTCGGACTCATCAAAAGTGGTCGCATCCTCCGGCCAATAGCCGCTGCTGTACTTCAAATGCTTCCCCAGGCAAAGCTGATAAAACCTCGTCGGCACCTCATAATGCTGCTCATTCGCCTCCTGCGTCGCGATCGCCACCGGGCTCTCCTTCAGCCCCGCCACATGCATTAGCATAGCGGCTTTTTGCGCCGCTATGTTTGGCTGCTTGTGCCTGCGCAGCGTCTCCGCCAGACGCTGGCGGATGCCGAAACGGATGACCGCATCAGGAAGGATGTCTTTGGCGAGGAGGGCGTTCAAGTTGAGCATAAATGCAAGCCACTATGCGGCTCAGGCACTTCCTTGGATTCATTTTTGTGCGGCCTACCGATGTTTGATTCACCGAATTCCGCAGGATGATCGCCGCGTGAAACGGCAGGGGCACGAGAAACGTTCTCCTCGTCGCATGAAACGCCTCGCTCTCTTCCTCCTCGCCGCCCTCAGTTTGCATGCGCAGCAGCGTGTGGAGGTGTCGCGGGATTTGTGGATCTCGGCTTACTCAAAGGAGGTGGAGGGGAACAATGGCGGATCGCATCGGCTGAAGCTGAAGGGCATCCAGGAGTTCTTCCTCATTGACTTCGATCCAGCGCCGCTGCGTGGGAAGAAGATCACCAAAGCACAACTGCATGTGCATCTCGCGTCGCCGGAGGCACCGCTGCGGCGCACGACAGTGTCCACGATCTCGCAAGACTGGGTGGAAGGCACGGGCAGCAGCTACGCGAAGACGCCGGGCGCGAGTTCCTTCACGTGGGCGAAGACAGGCGAGCTGCGCTGGGGCAACAACGATCCTGACATCACCAGCGTCGTCTGCGGTGAAGGCGGATCGCTATGGGGCTTTGGCGACGCCTCCGCGCCGGATGCGGAAGGCTGGCAGATCATCCCGATCTTGCCGGAAGTGGCCCAGGCACGGCTCGATGGCCGTTCGCATGGCTTTTATGTCATCGACGACATCGGCAGCGAATATACGCGCGATGGCAACGCGGTGAAGTTCACGAATTTCGTGAATCGCTACGTGTCGAGCCGCGAGGACAAGCGCATCCACAAGCCCTACTTCACGCTGTGGCTCGAAGATGGAGCCTCTGAGGCTCCAAAAACCGTCAATAAGGTCAATCCGGTCGCCGCAGCCACTTTGCCGCCTGTTCCGGCCACTTCGGCCGTGAAGCCGAATTTGCCTTCGAAAGACGTTTTCGGCCGCGAACTGGCTTCGACGCACTTTTTTGCCGCGAAGGGCGAAACGATCGGTTTTTCGGTCGCGGGCAAGCCGCTCGTCAAAGCGCCTGATTTGGGCGTGAAGCTCTACTCGATGCCGAAAGTCGGTGGAATGCATGATCCGCTCGTGCCGGGCGATGATTCCAAAAGCGAAGACACCTTCATCGAGCTGCACGTGCCGAAAGACGCAACCGCAGGCATGCACGACGGCACAGTGACGGTGAATGGCACCGCGATGCCGTTCACGATCACGGTTTGGAACTTCACGCTGCCAGATCGCCTGTCATTCTTGCCGCAGATGAACGCCTACGGCCTGCCGGGGCATGCGCGTGACTACTACCGGCTCGCACATGAGCATCGCGTGGTGCTGAATCAGCTGCCGTATGGCTGGACGGGCAAGGTGGACGAGCCCGCGCCGAAGCTCGGTGGCGATGGGAAGTGGGATTGGACGAAGTTCGATGCCGAGTTCGGCCCGCTGCTCGATGGCAGCGCCTTTGCCGATCTGCCGCGCGGCGCGGTGCCTGTGGACGCGTATTACCTGCTGCTGAACGAGAACTGGCCGATGAAGCACGACGAGCACTTCAAAGGCGGTTACTGGATCGAAAGCGCGTTTGATGACGCCTACTGGACGCAGTTCCGCGCGATGGCGGCGGAGATCGCGAAGCATCTCGAAGCGAAGGGCTGGACCGAGCCGATGTTTGAGTTCTACCTCAACAACAAGGTGTACTTCAAAAAGGACGACTGGCGGAAGTGCACCGCGGCCTGGATTTTCGACGAACCGGTGCACACGCAGGACTTCTGGGCCATCCGTCACTACGGCCGTGAATTCTGGAACGCCGTCGCACCTTATCCGAAGGTGAATCTGACGTATCGCGCCGACATTTCCCGCCCGCAGTGGCAGCGCGAGCTGCTCGATCACTGCGTGAACGTGGAAGTCGTCAGCGGCGTGCTGCGCGACTACTGGCCGCGTATTCAGCGTCGCGCGGAAGCCTGCGGCAATCTTTACTACATGTATGGCAGCGCGAACGCCATCGGCACGCCAAACATCGCGAACGCCGCTTGGTGCGTCGAAGCCTGGTCGCTCGGCGCGGATGGTGTCGTGCCCTGGAACACCATCGGCGGCAAAGACGCGTGGCAGACACCCGATGAGCTATCGGTGCTTTACCCGACCGCGAACGGCCCCGTGCCAAGCCTGCGCCTGAAGACCTTCCGCGCCGGTCAGCAACTCGTCGAGTATCTCACCCAATACTGCGCCGTCAGCAGCGAGAGCCGCGAAGCCGTCATGGCCGCGCTGCGTGCCACACCAAGCCTTAGCGCCACCTTGGTGAAGAAGAACGAAGAAGACGCCGGCAAGTCGCAGTTCGGCAAAGACACGCAGGCCGCCTTTGAAGCGCTGCGGTTGCGCCTGGGAGCTTATCTCGATGCCAAAGCACCTGCACCGAAGGATCGCTGGCATGATCCACGGCCCGCGCGGCCGGATTTGAAGAAGGCGCGGGAGATCGTGCCGCTGGTGCCGTGATTACGATGCTTGCGTCTTCTTCCGCAGCGTGCGCAGATACGCGTTGTCCGGCACGGGCTTCACGGGACGCTCGGGGGTGGCGATCATGGTGCGGACGCGGGTTTCGCTGCTGGCGATGAGGTCGTGGATAATTTCGGCCTCGGGGAGGTTCTTCCAATACTTCATCGGCATCTCGGATTGCATGGCCTGCACCTTGAGTCGCGCGGGATTGAAGATGCTGCGGTAGTAGGTGCGCCAGAGGTCGTCGTGGGCATCGGTGGCGGGGGCGTCGTGACGGCTCATGCCGGGCATGAAGGTGAGTTTTTCGCCATCCCAGCTCACGCACTCGTCCGGGGTCAAAATGGACCAGTCCATGCTGGCGAAGCGTTTTTCGAAGAACGGCGCGGCGAGCCTTGTAATGCGATACTCGGGCTCAAACCAGGCGACGAACTGCTCGCGGCCGTTTTCCTCGTTCACGCCGACGAGTCGGAAGCGCACGAAGGCGTGCATCTTGTGAATGTCGCGGCTGACGGCCTTCGCCCACGCGTTGCACTGATGCAGGTCGCGGTCGGAAGGCATGCCGAGGAGGTGTTTTTCACCGCCGAGCGTGAGACGATGCAAAAGGCGATACAGGATGGCGAAGCGGCGTTCGTCGGTGTGGGCGCAGACGTTGGCCGCGAGTCGCAAAAAGTCGGCGGGGACCTTCACGGAGGTGTTATGAGCGGTTTGATAGGCGGTTGGCTCTTCGGCGAGTAAACTGGCGGTTTGCGAGGCGTCCACCCAATCGACGTTTTCCGGTGCCACACCCTGCCGTAGCAGCTCGCGAGCCTTGGAGCGCCAGGCTTCGAAGGTGGGCTGGATTTGGGCGGTGTGGGTCATGGCTGCTTTTTAAACCGCTAATATGACGCTGATTGGACGCTAATGGATGAAGCCTTTATCAGCGTCATGTTAGCGTCTCATCAGCGGTTCAAATCTGACCGCTAAGTGCCATGGCGGCATCAGCAGGCTTCGTCGGAGGTGGTGCGTTGAAGTTGAGTTCGAGCTGGCGGGGGCCGGGGAGGAAGTGCTGGCGGAGGTTGGTGCTTTCGAGCAGGGCGATGCGCGGGCGGTGATCGGCGGCGAGGATGAAGGGCATGACCTTTTTGAGGTTCACCCGCATGCGCTGGAGATCGGCGAGGGTGAGGCGTGACCAGCGTCGCGCGGCAAGGATGCGGGCGACATTCACGGTGCCGAGGCCGGGGATGCGCCAGAGCAGCTCTTGTGAGGCGCGATTGATGTCCACGGGGAAGACGGCGCGATAGCGCAGGGCCCAGGCGAGCTTCGGATCGAGGTCGAGATCGAGGTTCGGCTCTTCTTTGGGCAGCAACTCGTCAACGTCGAAGCCGTAGAAGCGCAGCAGCCAGTCGGCTTGATACAATCGATGCTCGCGCATGAGCGGCGGCGGTTTGATGGGCAGCAGCACGCTGGGTTCCGGGATGGGGCTGAAGCCGCTGTAGTAAACGCGGCGCAACCGCACCTCGCGATAGAGTTCATCGGCGCGATGCAACACGAGCGCGTCGCTGCTGTCGTCCGCGCCGACGATCATCTGCGTGCTTTGACCGGTGGCAAAGGCGGGCGCTTTGACTCGTGGGCGGTTCACGATCTGTCGCGCGGCTTTTTTGGCCTCCAGGCTTTCGTCGATGCGCTGGCGGATGCCGTGCATGGCCTGCTTCGTGTTCGTGAGGTTCTTTTCCGGCGCGAGCCGGTCGAGGCTCTGCTGCGAGGGCAGTTCGATGTTGATGCTGATGCGATCGGCGTAGCGTCCGGCCTTGTCGATGAGCGCCTGCGAGGCCTCGGGGATGGTTTTGAGATGGATGTAGCCGCGGAAGTGATGCACCTCGCGGAGCTGCCGCGCGACTTCGATGACCTGCTCCATGGTGTGGTCCGCGCTGCGCACGATGCCGCTGCTGAGGAAGAGTCCCTCGATGTAGTTGCGCTTATAAAAGTCGAGCGTGAGCTGCACGACCTCCTCTGGCGTGAAGCGTGCCCGCTGCACATTGCTGGAGCGGCGGTTGATGCAGTAATGGCAGTCGTAGAGGCAGGCGTTGGTGAGGAGCACCTTCAGCAGCGACACGCAGCGCCCGTCCGGCGTGTAGCTGTGGCAGATGCCCATGCCGCCGGTGGAGCCGATGCCTTTGCCATCGCGTGAATCCTTCCGCGCCGCGCCGGAGCTGGCGCAGGACGCGTCATACTTCGCCGCGTCGGCCAGGATTTCGAGTTTGCGCGTGAGGTCCATCAGTTCGTTCGAACAGTGCATGGAATACGCCGCTCGTCATGCCTGGAGCGCGGAATTTTTCTCCCGAAAAGCTCACCGCCGCCCGTGATTGAAATCGACGGGCTTCTTCACCGTCTTCACGCCGAGGTTGTGCTCGATGGTGCTGCGGGTGCAGGTGGGATCGACGACGACGGTGGCAGGCTTGTTTTGGAAGGTGTTGCCGGTGAAGACGAGATCGTGGCCGTTTGGAGCGAAGGTGACGGCTTCCTCGGGGCAGTGGTCGCCAAGTTGGAAGATGTTGTCCTTCACGATGATTGGGCCGTAGGTGGCGCCGGGTTCGTAGAGCGTGAAGTAGAGCTCGGGGAACTGGCCGGGCTTCGCGGTCTGGAAGGCGATGCGGCCGAGGCGCGGATCGGGGTCGTTCTTCGTGGTGTTGTTGATGAAGACGTTGCCGGTCATGATGAAGTTCGCAGGCTGGTTGATCCACGCGCCGCGTCCGCCGCCGCGGAAGGTGTTGCCAGTCATGGTGACATCGGTGCAGCTCTTCTCGACGCTGATGACGCGGCTGCCGTTGGTGCCATCGACGAGATTGCCGGTGATGGTGGCGTTTTGGCAGAACTCGGCCAAAAAGAACGCACCCATGCGGCTGCCGAGGATGTGGTTGTTCGCGAAGACGATGTTTCGGCAGCGCTGGATGTGCATCGTGTCGCCGATGGCGCTGATCTGGCAGCCGGTGACGCGCACATCGCGAGCACCGACAATGTCGAAGGCTCCTTTGCCGGGTCCGCTGCCGGTGGGGGCATAGGCGGCGAGGTAAGTGGCCTGAATGTTGTGAGCGAGTTGGCCGCTGCCGTCTCCCTCGAAGCGCATCTGCGTTCCATTGGGCTTTTCGGCGATTTTGATGTGCTCGGGCGTGGATTCGACGACGAAGTATTGGCGACCGCGGACGATGTTTTTCGGCAAATCGGCTCCAAGGAAGGTGAGCGCATCCTTTGGCTCGTCGGAGGCGCTTATGGCGATGGATCGCTTCGTGTTGTCGAACTTCACGAGGTCGCCGCTGAAAGTGACCTCACGCATCAGATCGGTGCGGAAGTATTTCTTCGCCTGCTCGACTTCCCATGGCTCGTAGGCCTCGGGAAAGGTCATGATCTGCCACAGGTAGCCGTAGTCCCACATGAACTTCCCGCTGCGTAAAAGCGTGCAGCTTTCGAGCGCGACACGCTCCGCATAGTGCTCGACCTCGCTCTCGCTGCTCTTGCCATACTTTCCATGCACGCCGATCACGGCAGCGGCCATGCCGTTCGACTTCACCTCGCGAAACATAATGTCATGCGTGCCACCCGCGATGGTGGTGTTGATCTCGATGCCTTTCGTGTTCGCATTTGGCTCCCAGGTGTTCTCCTGCTTCGCCGGATCAAACACATGCCCGATGAACTCGCCGCCATGCCAAGCGAAGTGCGCGATGTTTTCCCCGGCGAAAAGCACCACGCGAGCTTGATCCGGCAGCGCCTCTGGCAGGATGAAGCGAGCGCCATGCGCCATGACGGTCGTGTTCGAGCGCAGCATGATCGGCTTCGAGCCATCAAGATGATACTGACCCGCCGGAATGGTCACGAGACCGTCTTTGGCAAGCAGCGCGGCGAGTTTCGCTGAGTCATCGGCCAAGGAGGCGGTGGCGAGCAGGAGGAGGCAGGATAGCAACTTCATGACGCAGCATAACGCACCGCTTCCGTCATTCCGCACGACAATCGCTGAGTGAAATGCGACCTGCGGCGCAACCGGGCTACTTCGCAAACGCCTTGTCCTTCGCGTTCCCGCCGCTCACCAAGTAAGCGATGAGATCCAGCAACTCGTCCTGATTCAGCGAGTTGATGAGGCCGGGGGGCATCATGCTGACTTTGCGGGTGCCTTTTTTGGCGATGTCGGACTCGTTGATGGCCATGTGGTCGTTGGGGGCGAAGGGGTTGGTCATGAGGAAGACTTTTTCGTTCTCCTCGACGACGATGCGACCAATGAGGATGCTGCCGTCTTTCTTGGTGATCTCGTGGCTGTCGTACTGGTCGGAGATGACTTTGCTGGGGTCGATGATGTTCTCCAAGAGATCGCGCAGGGTGTAGCGGTTGCCGACGCCGGTAAGATCGGGGCCGATGCTGCCACCGTCCCCGTTGAAACGGTGGCAGGTGGCGCACATGATGCTGCGGTTCATGGCCTCGCCGTTGGCGAAATTGCGGCCTTTGAGGCCACCGGCGGTGAGGGCGAGCACTTCGTCGATGGTCCACGCTTTGCCGGGGCCTTTGGGGGCGACGTAGTTGGGCATGGCGGTCATGGCCTCGACTTTGTTGCTGAGAGCGTCGAGTTCGGCGAGTTCATTTTGCGGCACGAATGTCGCCATGGCGTCTTTGCGAATGTTTTCGATGAAGCCTTTGAAGCTGTTGCCGCCTTTCCAGGTGCGGGCGCGTGGGAACCAACTGAAGAAGGTTTTGCGGTGCTCGGGATTCCAGCCGGCGGTGGCATTGCGAAGCGCGAACATGTAGCTGATCTGCTGCGCGTTTGGACGGCTGCCAGCTGCAGCGCGAGCGGCGTTGGCGTAGCCGTCGTTGCGGCTCAAAACGGCATCGGTGGCGACTTCTTGGAAGTCGTCCTTTGCAGTGGCCATCAAAGCAAGGGTTTTGGAGACGACTTGCTTGGAGTCGATGGCGACGAGGATCTGGCAGAGTTCACGATTGATGAGGGGATCCTCGGCGGGATAGAGGGCGTCGAGTTTCTCCGCGACTTTGGCGCAGGTGTCGGCATCAGGCTTGCCCAGACGGATCAGAATGAGCTGGGTGGCACGCAGGGCGGCGAGTTGCTGACTGAGTGGAAGTTTCAGACCTTCGAGCTTGCCGAGGGATTTTAGCATGAGTCCCTGAAGCTCGATGTTTTCGGGCGCGACGCTGCCAATCGGCTCGGAGGAGGTGCCGGTGGGCTTGGCGGCGGGCCGGCCGCCTTCGTGGTTCGATTTGGCTCCGGTGACGCGAGCGAGGGCGATGATGCCTTCGATCAAAGCGACGGGATGTTTTTCATTGAGGGCTTTTTCTTTCCAAAGCTCGACGGGAAGTTTTTCAATGGCGACACGGGCAGCGTAGCGCACATGGCGGTCACTGTGGCTCAGATAACCCCAGGCGGTGTTAAGGGCCTTTTCAGCTTCGATTTTGCCGGTGTGATAGCTTTCAAGCGCGGCACGCATCTTGAACTCTTCATCGAGCGGCAGCGCTTTGGCGGGCGCGGTGGATTCATCGCCGACATAGGTCACGCGATAGACGCCGGACTGTGTTTTGCGGCCGCCGACGGCGAAGTACATCGCGCCATCCTGCGGATGGATGACGAGGTCGGTGAGCGGCAGCGGTTTGCCGAAGACGAATTCTTCTTTGGTGGCGGTGAAGCTCGCGCCCTTCGATTCGAGGTGGATGGCCCACATGGTGCCGTAGGTCCAGTCGTTGATGTAGATGGCGTGCTGGTATTTCGCGGGGAATTTCGCACCGGTGCCGGCGACGACGCCGGTGGGGCTGCCGGGGCCGATGTCGAGCGTGGTGGGCAGTGAATCAGGATAATAGTTCGGCCATTTGCCACTGCCGCTGCGCCATCCATAGTCCGCACCGCTGACGCAATGGTTCACGCGTGTGGGGCGATACCATGGGCTGCCGATGTCCCACTCCATGTCGGCGTCATAGGTGAAGAGCTCGCCTTGATCATTGAAGCAGATGTCGAACTCGTTGCGGAAGCCGTAACAGAACAATTCGAGGCCGCTGCCATCGGGATTCATGCTGCAGACATAACCGCCGGGGGCGAGGATGCCGCGCGCATGACCGTTGGCGTCCCAGAGACGCGGGAGGACGTGGTCTTCGCCCCAGATTTTCGCCGGGCGGCTCTCTTCGAGACCTTCAGGCAGTTTGGTGTGGTTGCCGCAGTTGAAGTAGATGCGTTTGCCATCGGGACTGACGACCATGCTGTGCAGGCCGTGCTCACCGCCGCCGGCCATGGTGTGCAGCTTGGTGGTTTTGTCGTATTGGTCGTCGCCATTGGTGTCCTGGAGGCGGTAGAGGCCGTTGTCCTTGCCGTTTTCATTCACCATGACGTAAAGGCTGTCGAAGGCGGCGAGAAGACCGTGCGCCTTGCCTATTTCGATGGCGAGTTTTTCAGGTTTGAGGTTTTCCGTCTTGCCGATGGCGGGAACGCTCATGCGATAGATGCTGCCATACTGATCGCAGGCAATGAGGCGGCCTTTGGGATCGACAGTGAGAGCCACCCAGGAGCCTTCCTGGTCTTTGGGCACATTGTAGAGTTTTTCCACTTTGAAGCCTTTCGGCACGGTGACTTCGTTTGCGGCGATGGTTTCACCCGGCGCGTTGTTGTTCCCGCCGCCGGGTTTGCCATCAAGCGCGATACCCCACGGGCCTTTGCCATACTCATTGATCACCAAAACGGGCTTCCATTCTTCTTTGCCAGTGGTCGTGGCCTCCCATTTGCCGCTGGTTTCGATGACAATGTTGGCGCGACCATCCGGCAGTTTGAGTGTGAGACGCGCGACGAGCGCGGCGGTGCCGCCTTTGTTCGTGGCGTTGACGATGATCTCGTTGCTCTCGCCGAGCTTGATGTCCTTGGTGACATCCGCCTTCACCGGCTCCTGCCAGTCGGCATTGGTGAGGACTCTTTTGCCATTGAGGCTGGCGACGGCACCGTTGTCACAAGTCAGCTCCAGCGTGGCGAGTTGCGCGTTCTGCGGAACTTCAAAGCGATGGCGGAAGGTGACTTTGTTGTCCTTGTTGCCGTCTTTGGAGAGCCAGATCCACTGAGGGGCGGCTTGTAGGCTGGTGGCGAGAAGCAGAGAAAGAATGAAAAAACGCATGGGCAGAACTATACGATCAACCCGGGCAGTCTTAGCAAGGAATTCCCCTTCCCCACCCACCTCAAGACTAGATATGCGTGCCGTTCCCGTTCAAAGGGTGCGTACCATTTCCGTTCAAACCATGCAGATGATGGACAGGCACCGATGCCACCCGGGATTTCAATTCCTTGCTAGGCTTGAATCGGACCACACAGCGGTCTGGAATCATGACCTCAGAATTTGGCTGCTTAGGGTTACGGCCAATTTTGCCCTTGGCAACCCGCAGGTCGAATGTGCCAAAGGTACGCATAGTGATCTCATCTCCAGCCGCCAAGTGCATGACTGCCAGTTCCATGAACGACTCCAGCATGAGCGTCACATCCGCGTGTTTAATCCCGGTGGTATCGCTCAGTTCGGCTATAAGTTCTTTTTTCGTGATGGTTGACATGATGTTTGGACTACCGAGCGGAGTACAGTGTCGCAACTAATTTCTATCCAGAAATTAAATTCTTACTTAAAAGTCACTAGTTGTTTTACCCGAAATAGTCGAGCTAAATACTTGGATGATTTCAGCGTAAGTCCGAAAGTGAACTTTACAGAGCTCCTGCAAAATACCCGCTCCATGCTCATCTACCATTTTGCGCGCCGATTGTTTCACCGATTCTGAAACTCCTTTGGGAAATTCCACGCCGTAACGAGCTCCCTGGGCTTTGAGCCAGCCGACAAACGCCTCACGCGCAAGGATCGAGGCGGCCGCCACGGCAGGATCACTTTCCGCCTTGGTGCGCTGCACCAGCTCAATGCCCCGCCCACGCTCCTGCAGAGCGCGTTGGAGCACGGCGGGATTGGCGAACTGGTCAGAAATGGCACGCGGACAGTCAGGCATGCGTTCGAGCAGGTTTTCGATGACCCGGGCATGCCCCCAGGCCAGCAGGCGGTTCAGATTGCCAAACTTCTCGTACAACTGGTTGTAGCGCTCTGGATGAATCGCGATCACCTCCCACGCGAGACCGCGAACTTGACGGATTTCAGCGGCGAGTTTGGCAATGCGCTCGTCGCTACCGATGCGCTTGCTGTCCACGGCACCGATCTCACGCAACCGACGAACGGCATCGCCATCGACATACACTCCGGCGATGACCAGCGGGCCAAAAAAATCCCCCTTGCCGCTTTCATCCACGCCAATGTGCGGCTGAAACATCTCCGGCTGATGCACCTCCTCGTAGCCGAGCTTTGCCTCGCCCAGGATTTCGGGTTCGAGCAGGTTCGTGACGAAATCCTCGGTCCCCTTCCCCTGCACGACGACTTTCGGCCCTTTTTCATACACAAGCACGTTCACCTTCGGCTTTGTGGCCGCGTACAGGCAGTAGGGCTTGGTCATGAACTCAAAACCGCGTTCCGCCAGCAAGGCGCGGAGTTTCTCTGCTTGGGCGGCGGTCAGGGCTTGCGTGTGGCTGGTGAGGGCGGGCATGCGCGCGCAGGATAACGATCATCCGCGTAAAGACTCATGGAAAATGTCCTCATCTGCATCATGTGACGTTACATGCCTGCCCGCATCAACTCACCCGATCCAACCCGGATGGCCTCCGCGCTCGTGGAGTGGTTCAGCCAGCACAGGCGTGACTACCCATGGCGGCGCACGCGTGATCCGTATGCCATTCTCGTCTCCGAGATCATGCTGCAGCAGACGCAGATCGCCACTGTGCTGGACCGTGGCTACTACGCCCGCTGGCTGGAGCGATTTCCTGATTTCCCAACACTCGCCTGCGCTGGCGAGGACGAGGTGCTGAAAGCCTGGGAAGGTCTCGGCTACTACCGCCGTGCGCGAAATTTGCAGCGGCTCGCCCAGGTGGTGCTCGAACAGCACGACGGCGTGTTTCCAAAGGATCACGCCGCCATGCTCGCCCTGCCCGGCATCGGCCCGTACACGGCGGGAGCAGTGGCGAGTTTCGCCTTTGGCCAGGCGCAGCCGATCGTGGATGGCAACATCGCCCGAGTGCTCTCGCGTGTTCACAACGACGCCACGCCAGTCGATTCCACCGCTGGCACGAAGCGGCTCTGGGAACGCGCAAAGGCACTCGTGGATGCGACGGACGATCCGCGCGCGCTCAACTCCGCGCTCATGGAGTTGGGGCAAACGCACTGCACCCCCACGAAACCCGCCTGCGACCTTTGCCCGGTGCGTGATCAATGCCGCGCCACCGAGCCGGAATCCCTGCCCGTGAAGGAGGCGCGGCAGGAAATCACCGCCGTGACGGAGCGCGTGATTTTTCTGCGCACGAGCCATGGCGTGCTGCTGGAGCAGGAGACTGGCAAACGCCGCACCGGCCTGTGGAAACTGCCAGCGCTGCCCGCCTCGCATGAGGACAAGCCGCCGCCCGTGCTGTTGAAAACGCAATACGGCATCACACGCTACAAAGTGACGCTGTGGGTGCATGCACCGCACGATCCGCAGGAGGAGTGGCCGGACACGCACCGCCTCATCGCTTTTGAGGAACTTGAAGCCATGGCCATGCCCGCGCCGTATCGCCGTGTGCTACGAGAGCTGTTGCAGCGCGGCGAGTTCAGGCTCGACGGCTGAGCCACACGCGGCACTTTATCGTTTACATCCTGCTCAATTCAGACTGCAATCCACTCACTCATGAAAATCCGCCTTTTGCTTTCCTGCCTCGCCTTCGCGCTCGCCGCCTGCAAGCCCGCTGAAGAGCCGGGGGCGACCACGCCTCCCGCCGCTCCAACACCCGTGGCCTCGCCCGCCGCGAAATCCACCAAGCCGCAGGTGCTCGTGGCCAATTACCCGCTGCAATACTTTGCCCAGCGCATCGCCGGAGATTCCGTGGAAGTGCGCTTCCTCGCGCCGAAAGATGAAGATCCTGCCTTCTGGCAGCCGGACGAAGCCGCCATCGCCGCGTTTCAAGGCGCGGACCTCATTCTCATGAACGGCGCCACCTACTCCAAGTGGGCAGACAAGATCACGCTGCCGGAATCCAAGGTCGTCGATACCTCCGCCGTTTTCGCTGTCAGCCTGATCCAAGTGAACGAAACCACCACACACAGCCACGGCCCTGGCGGAGAGCACAGCCACAGCGGCACCGCCTTCACCACCTGGATTGACTTCAAGCAGGCCTCCCTGCAGGCCAAAACCGTGCGCGACGTGCTCATCCGCCTGGTTCCCGCCGCCAAGGAGGCCATGGAAACGAACTACGAGAGCCTCAAGGACGAGCTGGACACACTCGATGACCGCATGAGCGCCCTCAGCCGCCGCTGGGTCAATCAGCCGCTCGTCGCCTCCCACCCCGTGTATCATTACCTCGCCCGCCGTTATGGCATGGGCTTGAAGGCGCTCCTCTGGGAGCCCGAAAACGTGCCGGACGACAAAGCCATGGCCGACTTGAACGCCATCCTCGCCGGCCATCGTGCCCGCTGGATGATCTGGGAGGGCGAACCCGCCAAGGAAAGCGTTGAAAAGCTGGAGGCTGTGGGCCTGAAAAGCGTCGTCTTCGATCCCTGTGGCAACGTGCCTGAAAGCGGAGACTTCCTGACCGTGATGAAGGCCAATGTCGAGGCGCTGGAGAAGGCGTTTCCGTGATGAATCACAAACCTAGTGGCTCAGAACAGCTAAGTCGAGGGGTGAGAAGCAGGGTGGTGGTGGTAAAAGAGGAGGATGGCCAAGAAATACCGCATCCACCTGAGTGTTGAGGAACGAGAACAACTGCAAACTTTTCAATCGTGTAGCCGGGCATGAGCTTTTGCAGCTCCTCAGCGGAAGGCGGCTCCCAGCGCCAGTTCCCGCCGGTGGTGCGCGGCGGCGGGGTTTCAGGCGTAGCAGAGGCGGGAGTGGATTCGTCGGCCATGCGGCGTGCTTTTTACGAAAGCCGGCGGGGGATGGCAAGCGTCGAATGCCGAGCGAAACAAACTTGCCACTTGGCAAATCGCCGGGACTCGCCAGCGTGGTCGTCCAACATCAAGGAACTCGTGCTGCATGTGCGAAGTCCTTCGTGCCGAAATTCCAAACTTAGGAGCTGTGCATGAATGAATTGTTGACCAAAACGACCGTACTGGTGCTGAACAGGCACTGGCAGGCCATCGACTCGAAAACGCCAATCGATGCCTTTAGCATGATGGCGGCTGGCAATGCCACCGCGCTGGACATCCACGACGGCGGCGACATGCGACCTGTGACCTGGGAGGACTGGCTGGAACTGGAAGTGCGCGAGGGCGACAACCGCATCGGCACCGTGCATGGCCCGGTGCGCGTGCCGTCCGTGCTGGTGCTGGCCCGCTTTGACAAGGTGCCAAAGCGCCGGCCGAAATTCTGCGCGAAGGCGATCTGGGAGCGTGACGGCGGCGTGTGCCAGTACACGGGGCGCAAGCTCAAGCCGAACGAGGGGAACATCGACCACATCGTGCCCATCTCCCGCGGCGGGGCCAGCACCTGGGAGAACTGCGTGCTGGCGGACCGCAAGATCAACAGCCGCAAAGGCAGCAAGCTGCCCGAGGAGGCCGGTTTGAAGCTGCTGCGCCGCCCCTTTGTGCCGCGTGAGCTTCCCGTGACGCATCTGATCAAGAACCACCATAAGGTGCGGGACTGGGAGGTCTTCCTGTCCGGCGGCAGCGGTGTGTTTGAAGTGTGATCACTTCAGCAGCGGCCCGACGACCTCTTTCCAGATGGCGTAGCCTTTGGCGTTCATGTGGAGCTGGTCCTTGAGGAAAATGTCCGGCTTTGGCATGCCATCGGGACCAAGCATGTGCGGATAGACGTTGATGAACTGAAGGCGCTTGTCGGTTTTCGTGAATTCCTCGATCAAGCGGCTGCACTCGCGCATCTGCTCGATCAAGGCCCAGCGTTTGGGATTCGGCGCGTTCGAGATGTAGCTGATGCGGCACTCGGGCAGCGCGGCATGCACACGAGCGACGAAGGCTTTGAAGTCGGCCAGCACGCGCTGCGGTGTTTTGCCGCCATTGATGTCGTTGCCGCCGGCATACATGACGATGTGCTTGGGCAGATACTGCAGCACGGTGAGGTGCGCGTAGTTGAAGGAGTCAAACACCTCGGAGCCGCCGAAACCACGGTTCATGACCGGCAGGCCGGGGAAATCGTCCGCCAGCGTCTTCCACATGCGAATGCTGGAGCTGCCGGTGAAGACGATGGGACTGGCGGGCGGCGCTTTTTCGGCGTCCTGCTTCGCGAAGGCGAGGATTTCCTTCTGCCAGCGGATCGCGGAGGTCACCACGTCGTAACCGGCCTCGCTGAAGTGCAGCTTGTCCTCGACATAAAGCTCAGGACGCGGTTTGCCGTCGGCACCGAGCAGCAGGGGGAAGATGTCGATGAATTCGACGCCGTTTTTCGCGCAGGAGGCGGAAATGAGGCGGTTCGTCGTTTTGACCAGCTCCACCTCTTCCCAGCGCGAGGGCGAGGTCGGGATCGAAAGGAAGGCGAGCTTGGTTTTCGGCAGGTCTTTTTGAACCTTGGCCACGAAGGCCTCGAACGAGGCGAGAACCTCCTCCGGCGCGCGTCCTGAGTGCAGATCGTTGCCACCGGCGTTGAGGTAGATCTGCTTCGGCTTGTACTTGGTGACGATGCGGTCGGCGAAATGCACCACATCGCTGATGTGCGAGCCGCCAAAGCCGCGGTTGAGCACCGGTGTTTTCTTGAAACGCTCCGGCAAGGACTGCCAGCGGCGGATGTTCGAGGCGCCGGTGAACAGCGTCACGTCCTTGGGCGGCGCCTTGGCCTGATCCTCGGCCTCGAAGGCCTGGATGGCCTTCTCAAAGCGGGCGGGATCGGCCGGGGCGAGCGCGTGACTCCAGGTGGCGCTCAGCAGGCATAAGCACAAAAATAGTCGGCGATAAATCATGGCGGCATGGCAAACGTTGTGCGTGATGGGCCTCATGCAGTCATTGCTCAAAAGCTGGAAACGAAGATTTGCCTCCCATTCGGCGCACACCTCTAATCATCGGGTGAGCCCCTCCGCCCCTGTTTCCTTCGACCCCTCAGACCAGCCGCTGAGTCCCGGCGTCACGCTGTTGAAAGGCGCGGCGCGCTTCGTGGTGCATTCACGGCATGCGAAAGCCGTGGATCTCTGCCTTTACGACCCGGCAGATCCCGCGCTTGAAACCGCCCGCGTGCGCATGCAGCGGGGCGAGTTCGACCTCTGGCATGCCACCGTGAACGGGATCAAACCGGGTGCGCTCTACGGCTACCGCGCCCACGGCCCCTGGCTGCCGCAGCACGCGATGCGGCACAACGCAAGGAAGCTGCTGCTCGACCCCTACGCTCGAGCCATTCATGGCGTTCCAGACGCGGCCACGCACATGCACACCACGCCGGGACCGCTGCACGCCCCCGGCTGCATCGACAACGGTGCCAAGGCGCTGAAAAGCGTGGTGATCGACGAGTCGTTTGAGTGGTCCGGCGACAAGCCTCCCCGCGTGCCGTGGCGGGACACGGTGATCTGCGAGATGCATGTGAAGGGCTTCACCCAGACGCATCCGAAGATCCCCGCCGCGCTGCGTGGCACCTACGCGGGCCTCGCCCATCCGGCGGCGGTCGGCTATCTGCGCGATCTCGGCATCACCAGCGTGCAACTGCTGCCGGTGCATCAGCACCTGGATGACCTGTTCCTGCTCGACAAGAAACTCACGAATTACTGGGGCTACAACACGATCGGCTTCTTCGCCCCGCACAACACCTACGCCGCCGCGAGCGACCCGCAGGAGCAGGTGCGCGAGTTCAAGGCGATGGTGAAGGCGCTGCACGCCGCCGGGATCGAGGTGATCCTGGACGTGGTTTACAATCACACCGCCGAGGGCAATGAACACGGCCCCACGCTGATGTTTCGCGGCCTGGATGACCACAGCTACTACCGGCATCAGTTCAGCGAGGACGGCGCGAGCTACCTGAACATGACCGGCTGCGGCAACTCGGTGGATTCCGCCAGCCTGCCGGTGCTGCGGCTCATCCTCGACAGCCTGCGCTACTGGGTCACGGAGATGCACGTCGATGGTTTCCGCTTTGACCTGGCGGTGACGGTGGCGCGGAACGAGACCCACGCCTTCCATGCGCGGTCGCAGTTCATCTGCGCCGTGGCGCAGGACCCGGTGCTCTCGCAGGTCAAATTGATCGCCGAGGCCTGGGACATCTCGTGCATGGACAGCTACCAGGTGGGCCAGTTCCCCGAGCCCTGGCGCGAACTCAACGGCAAGTACCGCGACACGGTGCGCAGTTGGTGGCGTGGCGACCGTGGCAACACCGCCGAGTTCGCCAAACGCTTCTGCGGCAGCCAGGACATCTACGGCTGGAACCAGCAGCGCCCGCCGCTGGCCAGCATTAATTTCCTCACCTCGCACGACGGCTTCACGCTGCAGGATCTCGTGAGCTACGAGCACAAGCACAACGAGGCCAACGGCGAGGACAACCGCGATGGCGACAGTTCCAACCACAGCTCCAACTGCGGCATCGAAGGCCCCACCGACGACCCCTTGATCCTGGACATGCGCGACAAGCTGCGCCGCGGCATGATCGCCACGATGATGTGCTCCCTTGGCGTGCCATTCCTGACCGCCGGCGATGAGCGCGGGCGCACCCAGAGAGGCAACAACAACGCCTACTGCCAGGACAGCGACATCAGTTGGCTGGACTGGAGCAAGGGCGACGAAGAAATGCTCGACTTCACACGCCGCATGATCGCCTTCCGCCGCAGTCACGGCAGGTTCCGTCGGCGCGTCTATTTCGACGGCCAGACCAATCCCTCCACCGGTCTGCGCGATGTCACCTGGCTGGAAGACGACGGCAGCCTGCTCTGCCACGAGGAGTGGCATAACCACGCGCGCTGCTGCTTCGGCGCATTGTTTGACGCTGACGAAGCGGACAGCAGTCCCCTGCTGCTGATCTTTAACAACAGCAAGGCGGCCCAGCCCTTCCTGCTGCCGGGAAGCGAGGACACCCGCTGGACACTCGTGTTCGACACCGGTCTCAGCCCGTCCTTCCCGACCAGCACGCCACGCCAGTACGCTGGCGCGGAAAGCCATCTACTCCTCGGACGCAGCATCGCCTGTCTGAAACTCACCGCGGGCCGCTGCGGTGAGATCGAGCCCAAAGCATGCTGAGGGCCGGGACTCTCACGCACTCCGCCACAGGCAGCAGAGGCTTGAAAAGCCAAAGCTGCGGTTTGCCGAAGTGTTTTATGGTGTTTATATTTATGTGAATGTCCACATCCCGCATTGCCCTGCCCAACCCCTTGCGAGCCTTTCTCGCCAGAGGGGCCAGGTCAGGCATGGTCTCGGGCTTCCTGCTGGTGGCCATCCTCACCTTGGTCGGAAAAATGGTGGCCTTCGCCAAGGACGCGGTCGTGGCCGCCAAAATGGGCACGGGGGACGACCTGGACGCGTTCATGCTGGTTTTCGGCTTTTTCTCCTTCGCCGCCACGGTGCTGGCAGGCGGCCTGCCGGAATCTTTTGTGCCCGCCTATGCCGAGCTGCGTGAGCGCCGCGGCCTGCGCCGTGCCGACCGTCTTGGCGTGCAGTGCGCTGTGTGGCATTTCGCGACGCTGCTGGTTTGCGGCCTGCTAATCCTGTTCGCCGCGCCCACCTTGGTGTCCTGGGCCACACACGGCTTCGAGCCGCAGAAGCAGGCGCTTGCGGTGGGCCTGGTACGCAGCCTGATGCCTTTCATGCTCTGTTTTGGGCTGTCGTATCATCTTTCCGCCTGGCTGCGGGTGGGTAAAACCTTTCTGCTGGCCACATCGACTCCGATGCTGGTGCCGCTGGGCATCGTGACCGCCCTGCTGCTGGCCGGAGACAAAGTCCACGCGGGCACGCTTGTGGCTGGCACCGTCTGGGGCTCGGCGGCGCACATGCTGTTGCTGTTCATCGCCGTGCTCCGCCGTCTGCCGCGCTCCCGGCGGTGGTGGCGCGTCACTTTGCGCCACACTGAGCCAGGATTTGGCGCGATTCTGCGCAACGGACTGCCCTTTCTCATCGGCGGCGTCGCTTTCGGCAGCGCCAGCGTGGTGGATCAAACGATGGCCGCCTGGCTCACCGCCGGTTCCGTGGCCGTGCTCAGCTATGCCGACAAACTGTGCGCCATCGTGCTCGCCGTCACCGCCGGACCAGCGTCGGACGTGCTGTTCCCGCATTTCGTCGAACTCGTCGCCAAGCGTGACTGGGTCGGCCTGCGCAAGCGCTTGCTGGCCAGCGCCGGCATCATCATGAGCCTGGCGCTGCCCATGACGTTGTTTTTGTGCCTCATGGCGCCGTGGATCGTCCGCGTGCTGTTTGAGCGCGGAGCTTTCGGCCCGCAGGACACCCAGCGCGTGGCCGAAGTGCTGCGCTTCGCCGCCTTCCAGATTCCCTTCTACATCCTCGGCACCGTGGCCGCCCGCGTGGTCGTGTCCCTGCAGGCCTCGCGCTTCATGCTCGTGACGTCGTTGTGCGCCCTCGTGCTCAACGCCTCCCTCAACGGGCTGTTCATGTACCGCCTCGGCGCGGCTGGCATCGCGCTCTCGACCGTCATTGTTCACTTCCTCTCGGCCACCGCCGCCTGTGTCATGTGCCTTGTGCTGATCCGCAGGAAGGAGGCGGAATGAACGCCACACCCGCCATGGCGGTGAACCCGTCGCTCATGCGGGCTGCCATGCGGCGGCGCGGGCGGCTGGAGCAGTTCCTCATCATCGCCGCGCTCGCGCTGCTCGTCCCCGCCATGACCAAGGCGCTCGTCTGGGCCGGCGAGGCCGGCATGCTGCCGGTCAAACCGCGTGACTACACGCTGCTCACGCTGGCCGGCGCGGGGCTGATGGTGATGCTGAACCGCCCCAGCTTCTGCCCGCCGGCCTTTCTCATGCTGCTCGTGCCGCTGGCGCGTGTGCTCGACGTCGCCTTCCTTCAGCGCTTCAGCGTCACAGACCTTGGGGATCACAGCGTCGTCGTGATGACCCTGATCTCGAATTTTCTCGTCACCTTCACCGCTGTGCTGCTGCTCTCGGTGGAGTCATGGCGTCGCGTGGCCCTCTGGGTCGCCGTGGTCACCGCGCTCGTCTCCGCCGGCTGCGTTTATTACGAATGGCTCGGGTTTCGCAGCTTCACGCGCATTTCAGGCCGCATGTCCGGCTTCCCCACCGACCCGAACGACCCGCCGATCATCATCACCCTGATGCTGGCCGTCGTCTTCTCCCTGAACCCGCGTTTCTGGCGCAATGTCACGCTCATCGCGCTGGTCGCCCCAGCCATCGCCCTCACGCTCAGCCGCAGCGGCATGGCCGTGTTCTCCTGCCTGCTGCTATGCTACTTCGCCGCCAATCTGCGCCGTCATTTCATGGGCATGCTGCTCATCACCGCCATCAGCATCCCGCTCGCCATCAGCGGCGTGGCCATTCTTTCCCAGACCTCCACCAAGCAGGGAGTGATGACCGACAAGAACACCACGGACCGCCTCAAGGCCATCTTCGAGCTCGACTTCGAGCGCATCAAATCACCCGAACGTGGCAAGGACCTTCAGGACGGCTGGGAGGCCGTCGGTAAAAAGCCCGTCTTCGGCCACGGCAGCGGCGCCGGCACCAGCCTGTGGAAGCCGCACAACCAGGTCGTCGCCCTCTGGATCGACATCGGGGTCTTCGGCGTGCTGTTTTTCGTCCTCGGGCTTCTTGTGCTGACCTTCCGCAGTTTCATGCTGAAGCTGAGCGGCTTCTACTGCCTGGTGCCGCTCTGGTTGTTCGTCCCTTGCAGCCAGATCCTCGTCGAATCGCCGCACTACTGGTTCACCGCTGCGGTGTGCTGCAACCTCGTCTTCACCAGACGCTTCCGCCTCGTGCTCTCCGCGCCTACTAGGAAGGCCTTTCCTCCGCAGACACCTCTGCCGCAGTCATGAGGCTCGCCTTCATCATTCGTGACCTCGGCCACGGCGGCGCACAACGCCAGCTCGTCACCCTGGCCCGAGGGCTCGTGCGCGAGGGGCTTCCGGTCAGCGTCATCCACTTTTACGACGGTGCCTTCCGGACCGAACTCGAAGCCGCGGGCGTTCATACCGTCTGCGTCGGTAAAAAAAGCCGCTGGGACCTGCTCGGCTTTTTCTTCCGCCTCGTCCAAGCCGTGCGCAGTGTGCGTCCCGAAGTCCTGCACGGCTATCTTGCCGAATCCAACCTCATGGCGCTGTGCTTGAAGCCGTTTTGCGGCTTCCCACGCGTCGTCTGGGGCGTACGCGACTCGCAAACGGACGCGCATCTCTGGGGCCTCCTCGGCAGGCTCAGTTTCCGCCTCAACTGCCTCCTCGCGCGTTTCGCCGATGTCATCATCTGCAACTCCAAGGCCGGACGGGATTACTACTCCGCCCGAGGTTATCCACAGGCGAAGATGCACGTCATTCCCAACGGCATCGACGTGGAGCGCTTCAAACCCTCGCCTCACGAGCATCCGCTCACCTTCGGACTCGTCGGCCGACTCAGTCCGATGAAGGATCTCGCGACTTTCATCAAAGCCGCCGCGCTCGTGTCCGAGGCTCGTTTTGTCATCGTTGGCAGCGGTGATGAAGCCTACGCTCGGCAAATGCGCGACCTCGCCACCGCGCTCGGCGTTTCGGTGACCTGGATGCCGGCGCAGAGCGACATGCCTTCCGTCTATGCCACCTTCGACTGCCTGGTGAACTCCAGCGCCTTCGGCGAAGGGTTTTCCAATGTCATCGGCGAGGCGATGGCCTGCGGTGTCCCCTGCATCGCCAGCGATGTCGGAGACAGCGCCTGGATCATCGGCAATCCGGCTCAAATTTTCCCCACAGGCGATCACGAGGCTCTCGCGAAGTGCATGCGCGACTTCAAGCCAAGCGAAACACGCCAGCGCATCGTCGAGGAGTTCAGCATCGAGAAACTCATCGAACGTACCCGCCGTCTGCTCGCCAAGAAAGTGCTCTGGATCACCACCGGGCTCGGCAGCGGTGGCGCGGAGATGATGCTGGCGCAGCTCGTCAACGGCCTGCCTCAGTTCCAGCACGTCGTCGTTTCGCTCACCTCGGGTGGCAAGCACGCCGCGTCACTGCCTGAGGTCCACAGCCTCGACATGCCCGCTGGCAGGCCCACGCTGCGCGCCTTATGGCGCTTGTTCAAAATCGTGCGTCAAACACAGCCCGACGTGCTCATGGGCTGGATGTATCACGGCTGCCTCGTCGCCACGCTGGCGAAATGCATGCGCATCAAACGCGTGCCGATGATCTGGAACATCCGCCAGAGCCTCTACGACCTGAAGCTCGAAAAACGCGGCTCCGCGCTCGTCATTCGTGCCCTTGCGAAGCTCTCGTGGCTGCCACAACGCATCACCTACAATTCCCAGCTCAGCGCGAAACAGCACGAGGCCGTCGGCTACCGCGCGGCGAAGACTTTGCTCATCCCAAACGGCTTTGATCTCGCCAAATGGCAGCCTGCAACGCCCACGCGTGCGCTTATCGGCCGTTTTGGCCGCAACGCGCTGATGAAGGACTACCCGACCTTCATCGAGGCCGCGAAACTCATCCACGCAAAGCATCCTGAGGCCCGATTCATCATCGTCGGAGCTGAAACCGAAAAGCTCGACGTTCCTGCCTTCATCGAAGTCCTCGGCGAACGCCATGATCTGCCTGCGCTCACCGCGTCACTGAACATCGCGGTGTCCTCCTCCGCCTATGGTGAAGGCTTCCCCAACGTCGTCGGCGAGGCCATGGCCTGCGCGGTGCCCGTCGTCGCCACCGACATCGGCGACACGCGCTGGGTCATGGGCGAGACGGGCCGCATCGTCCCGCCACATGATCCACAGGCCCTCGCTGACGCCTGCGTTCAAATCCTCGATCAAAACATCACCACCGATCTCGCCGCCCGTCGGCGCATTGAGGAGCATTTTTCGCTGACCAGCGTCCTCCGTCAGTTCGCAGATCTTCTCACGACTCCCGTCCCACCTCTCACCACTTCCTGAACCATGTGTGGCATCGCCGGTTTCTTCACACCTTCCAAATCTCGACCTGCGCACGAGATGAACGCCATCGTCACTGCGATGACCGACGCCATCATCCTGCGCGGCCCGGATGACTCAGGCGCGTGGGTGGATTCGACCAGCGGTATCGCCCTGGGGCATCGCCGCCTCTCCATCCTCGATCTCTCACCGCTCGGTCATCAGCCGATGACCAGCGCGGACGGGCGTTTCATCATCGTGTTCAACGGTGAGGTGTACAACTTCCAAGATCTCCGCGCCGAACTCGAAAAACACGGCCACTCGTGGCGCGGACACTCGGACACCGAGATCATGCTGGCCGCGTTTCGCCAATGGGGCGTCGTGCAGGCCACGAAACGCTTCAACGGCATGTTCGCCTTCGCTGTTTGGGACAAGCAGGAGCGCGTGTTGCATCTCGGACGTGACCGTCTTGGCGAAAAACCGCTCTACTACGGCTGGGTGGGCGAAACATTCGTCTTCGCCTCCGAATTGAAGGCCATCCAGCGATTCCCCGGCTTCAACGCTTCGATTGATCGCGAGGCGCTGACCTCGCTGCTGCGTTTCAATTACATCCCCGACCCGCTCTGCATCTACCGGGGATTCAAGAAGCTCCCGCCTGCCGCGATGCTTAGCTTACGTTCACCCTCAGAGCGTCCGCAGCCCGGTTGGTATTGGAGCTTGCCGCAGGTCGTTGAACGAGGTCTCGACAACCCGTTCACCGGCACTGAAGCCGAAGCCATCGACACCTTTGAAGCGATGCTCAAGAAAGCCGTGGGCATGCGCATGGTCTCGGATGTATCGCTGGGCGCATTCTTGAGCGGCGGCGTCGATTCCTCGCTCATCGTGTCGATGATGCAGAAGCAAAGCACGCGGCCCGTGCGCACATTCACGATTGGGTTTCATGAAAAGGAGCACAACGAGGCCGAGTTCGCCAAGGATGTCGCCAAGCACCTCGGCACCGATCACACTGAGATGTATGTCACTGGTGAGGACGCGCTCAATGTCATCCCGCAGCTCCCCTCGCTCTACGACGAGCCGTTTTCCGACTACTCGCAGATCCCGACGTATCTCGTGTGCAAAATGGCCCGCCAGCATGTCACGGTCGCCTTGAGCGGTGATGCCGGTGATGAACTGTTCGGCGGCTACGAGCGCTACTTCGTGGGCCGCAGTTTGTGGAATAAAATATCCTGGATGCCGCCGGCCATGAAGAAGATGACCGCATCGGCACTCACCGCGCTACCACCAAGGGTGCTGAATGGACTCGGCGCCAAAGTGCTGCCCAAACGCCTGCGCCATATCCCGCTCGGCGACAAACTGCACAAGCTCGCCGAGGTCGTAGCCGCGCCTGGCATGGAGACGCTTTACCTCAATCTCATGTCTCACTGGAAAAAGCCGCAGGAGATCGTGATCGACGGCAAGGATCCTGTCACAGCGATCACTAACACCGCCTCATGGCCGCGCGTGAGTGATTTCACGCACCGCATGATGCATCTCGACATGGAGACCTACCTGCCGGGCGATATTCTCGTCAAAGTGGACCGCGCTGCGATGGGCGTGAGCCTCGAAGGCCGCATTCCGCTGCTGGACCACGATCTGATCGAGTTCGCGTGGCGCGTGCCGTTCTCGATGAAGGTGCGCGATGGCAAAGGCAAGTGGCTGATGCGCGAGACGCTTTATCGTCATGTGCCGAAGGCGCTCATTGACCGACCGAAACGCGGCTTCGGCATCCCGCTCGATGTCTGGCTGCGCGGTCCGTTGCGTGCGTGGGCGGAGGATTTGCTCAGCGAGTCGCGCCTGAAACGCGAAGGCTTCTTCCATGCCGCGCCGATCCGGCAGAAGTGGCAGGAGCACCTCAGCGGCACGCGAAACTGGCATTTCTACCTCTGGGACGTGCTCATGTTCCAGGCCTGGCTCCAGGCAAGCAAGGTTTAGGCCGTTTTACAAACCTGAAGGCACGGCACGAACGACTTTTGAGCTCGTGCCGGGGAGCAAACTCGGCCCGTAGGACGAGTGTAGCGCAAGCCCGCTCGTCTTCAGCGGTTTCGAAATGCGAGTGCGCCTCATACCCGCCAAGAAGTTGCCTGGGGAGGCAGAAGATGGCATGAACGGATCGTACGCGGTGAAGCCGGGCGGGCTGTCGCCACACCCTGCCTACGAAAACACGGCTTAGGTGGAGCGGCGCATCTTGTCGCGAATCCAACGCATCGCCGGTCTTTCAATCGTGATGGAGATGAGCCAGGCCAGCACGATGCAGCCTGCCGTGGTGATGCTGAAGCTCAGCCAGCCTGAGTGAGTCACGTCATGCAGCTTGCCCAAGGCGATGAGACCGATGTTTTGATGGATCAAATACAGCGGATATGAGACAGCGCCCAAAAAGAGCAGTGGACGCGCGTTGAGCCAGGGCAGACGACCGGTGGTGGCGAGGTGCAGCAGCAGGCCAAAGCCCAGCACGATGGCGAGGTGCATCTGGCTTTGCGCCTTCCACAACGCCACGGCCCCGCAGGCAACGAGAACGAGTGCATGGCCGATGCTCCAGGCGCGACGACGATGCGCGTCATACAAAATCATGCCGACGCCGAAGAAGTGAATGTAATCGAGGCTGGTGACGGCCTTGATCTTCCCGGTGAGGCGGTAAACGAGTGATTCAGGGTTGCCATGTGTGAGGATGCCATGCGCCACCGCCGCAGCGGCCAGCCAAAGCAGCAGCGCGGGCACCGTCAGCTTCCGAAACGCCCCCAGCCGGTGCAGGAAGAGCATGCCGATGTAAAACAGCAGCTCATACTCTAGCGACCAGTACGCGCCGTCGATCATCTTCGCGCGAGCAAAACGCGGCAGCATGGTGATGTTCCAAAGCGCATCACGCGCGCCCACCTCCATGCCGGGGAGGCCGTAAAAACACACGACAACGAAAGTCACGAGCGCACAGGCCCAGAACGTGGGAAACAGGCGTGAAAAGCGCCCCACCGCGAAGCTGGCGGCCGATTTGGCGCGATCCAGCGTCATGAAGATGACAAAGCCGCTGATCATGAAAAACAAGTCCACGCCATCGTTCCCGTAAGGGAACGGGAAAGGCACGTCGTAGATGTGATAGCCCCAGTTTTTGGCGATGCTGCTGGTGAAGTGGAAAACGATCACCGCCATGGCGGCCAGGCCGCGCAGGGCGTCCAGCTCGGCGATGCGTGTCGTGGGCGCGGGAGTGCTCATGGCAGATGAAGCGCGGAGGCGAGTCCGCGTGTGAGGACGATGTAGCCGGCCTTGGTGAGATGTAGATGATCTTCCGTGTAGAGCTGGCGGCGTTGATTGCCGTCTGGTTCAAGAAATTCGGCCGAGAGGTCGATGAACTCGGTCTTCTGCGTGCCGTGGCGTTGTTTGAGTCGTGTGTTGATCTCGCCAATCCAGGCGCGGATGGGCGACTTGGCCTCATACACCGGCAGCAGGCCCAGCAGCAGGATGCGGGACTCGGGATGACGCTGGTGGATGCGCTCCACGATGGTTTCAATGCCACGCGCGGTGTCGGCGGCGGTGAACTCACGCCAGAAGTTGTTGATGCCGATCATGAGGACGAAGGCCTCGGGCGAAGCACCTTCGAGCAGACCGTGCTCGATGCGCCAGAGAACATGCTGAGGCCCGTCGCCGCCGATGCCGAAGTTGTGAGCGCCTGCGGAAGCGATGCGTGTTTTCCATACATCCTCATCCCAGCCCTCGATGATCGAATCGCCGATGAAGATGAGTCGGGCCGGCTTCTGCTTCATCATTTGCGCCTGCTCCTTCACGCTTTCCGGCCATGAGGCCGGCTCTGCGCGTGCCGCCGGTTTCCAGGGAACCTCCTGGCCGTTCACCGTGAGGAGAAGGCTGAAAAAGACGAGTGCGCGGCTGAAAAATGACATGTGCGGCGAAACGCTAAGCGCCTGCGCACAAGAGATCAAGCCGTGGGCTATTCTTCCTCGCTCGAATCCGCCTTGCCGCCGGGAATGATGCCGCGCTTGGTGCTAGCGACGAAATCGACGAAGGCGGCGGCCTCGGGCGTGAGCTCGGTGGCACGAAGCTCCTCGATGGCCTGGGCGTTGTTCAAACCGCTGCGGTAGATCTTGCGGAAGGCGTTGCGGATGGAGCGCATTTGATCGCGGCTAAAACCGGCGCGTTGCAGCCCGACGATGTTTAGGCCGCGCGCACGCGCCGGATTGCCGTCGGCGGTGCAGAAGGGCGGGATGTCCTGCACCACCTTGGCGCAGCCACCGGTGATGGAACGCGTGCCGATGCGGCAGAACTGATGCACAGCGGTGAGACCGCCGATGATGACGTGATCCTCGACGACCACATGCCCGGCGAGTGTGCCGTTGTTGGAGAAGATGACGTAATTGCCCACCACGCAGTCGTGCGCGATGTGGACGTAGCTGAGGAAGTGGTTGTGGCTGCCGATGACCGTCTTGTCATGCGGCGCGGTGGCGCGGTGGACACTGCAAAACTCGCGGAAGGTGTTGTTGTCCCCCACTTCGAGCCAGGTCGGCTCGGTCTTGTATTTCAAATCCTGTGTCTGCTGGCCGATGGAGCCGTAGGCGAAGAATTTGTTGTTCTTCCCGATCTTGGACGGCCCCATGATGGTGACGTGATGCTGGAGCCAGCAGCCGTCCCCCAGCTCCACGTCCGCGCCGATGATGCAGTAGGGACCGACGGTCACATCCGCGCCAAGTTTGGCCGAGGGATCAATGATGGCGGTGGGGTGGATCACGAAAAATGACGAATGTTGAAATGACGAATGAGAAAACTGACCGCAGGCGGCGGATCAGCGGTCCACGAGGCTGAACATCAGCTCGGCCTCGGAGGCGAGCTGGCCGTTGACCGTGCAGCGGCCCAGGGCGCTGGCGATGCTGCGCTTGGTTTTGAGGATCTCGGTCTCGATGACGATGGTGTCCCCAGGGAGAACCGGCCTGCGCCACTTCACTTTGTCCGCGCTCATGAAGTAGCCGATCTTGCCCTGGTTCCCTGGCATGCGCAGCAGCACGATGCTGGCGACCTGCGCCATGGCCTCAAGCTGAAGCACGCCAGGCATGATGGGATGACCGGGGAAGTGGCCCTGGAAGAACGGTTCGTTGATGGTGACGTTCTTGATGCCGGTGCATTTCGTCTCGCCCTCGAATCCGATGATGCGGTCCACCATGAGGAAGGGATAGCGGTGAGGCAGGATGTTCATCACCTCGTTGATGTCGAGCACGGCGTCGCCAGACGGAATGTTGATGACGGCGGGCATCATGCTGCGCATCGTCTCGTACTGCTTCACGATGGAGCGTGCCAGCTCGGTGTTCGGCCCATGTCCAGGACGCACGGCGATGACGTGGCCGAGGATGCGCTTCCCTGAGAGCATCAGGTCGCCGACGATGTCGAGGATCTTGTGGCGGACGAACTCGTCGGCAAAGCGCAGCGGCTGCTTGGAAAGCAGCGTGTCACCACGAATGACGACGGCGGCTTCGAGCGTGCCGCCTTTGATGAGGCCCTTTTCCATCAGCGGGGCGATGTCCTCGTAATACACAAAGGTGCGAGCGGCGGCGATTTCCTTCTCGTAGGTCTCGGGGGTGATCTCCGTGCTGAAATACTGCGTGAAGCGGCCGTTCGGGCCGACGTTGGTGCAGGAGATGCGGAATTTCTTGTCGGGAACGATGGTGAGGATGGTGCCATCACGCGTTTCCTGGTAGATCGGCTCACGCACCTCAAACACACTGCGCGCGGCGCTTTGCTCCTGCAATCCGGCGGACTTGATCAGCTCCACGAAGGGCATCGAGCTGCCGTCGGCGATGGGCGGCTCGTTGGCGTCCATCTCGATGATCGCATTGTCCACGCCCATGCCCGCGAGAGCGGAGATGACGTGCTCGACGGTGTGAACATTGACGCCGCCCTCGGCGATGGTGGTGGCGCGCTCGACTTTCTGCACTTTCTCGACCAGCGCGGGGATGAAGGGCTTGTCCTCCAGGTCGATGCGGCGGAATTTGAAGCCAAAGTTTTCAGGCGCAGGCTGCAGGGTGAGTGTGACCTGTTCGCCGGTGTGCAGCGAAGTCCCCGTCATGGAGACGGATTTGGCGAGAGTGTGCTGACGGTCGGAGGCCATAGTTCGGGGCGGGAGGCGCGTTCGTTAGCGTCTCGCCCCGGTGGGGTCAAAGGGAAATGCGGGGGGGCGGCGCGGTGTCTAGCCTCCAGCCGTCACTACCGCTTCCCAATGCACCACAGGTTCTTGTAACCACGGATGAAAAGCTGCCCGTCGCTCACGGCGATGGAGCCGATGATCTTTTCACCGAGCGTGTTGGTGGCCAGCAGTTCGAACTTGGGCGCGGCTTTAAAGACGAAACAGTCACCGCCCTGGTTCGCGGCATAGCATTTGCCATCGGCACTGAGCACGAGAGAGGACCAGTTCTGGCCTGTGGGTCCGGGGCCTTTGATGCGCTCGTTGAAGACGAGCTCCCCAGTTTTGATGTTCCGGCACTCGACGATACCGCCGTCGGTCAGGATGTAGTGATGCCCTTCATGAATCACCCCGCTGCCGATGCGCTGCTGCACGCGAGGCAGGTGCCACACGCGGTTCTTTTCCGTCACATCGCCACTGCCACCTATTTTCACCGCCATCGCCGCGCCGCCGTAGCCGCACATGAAAATGCCCAGGCCGTCCACAAACAGCGGCGAGTTATAAACCAGCGGCGTGAGTCCGCCGCAGGTCCACAGCTCCTTGCCGGACATCGGATCAAAGGCGCAGGCGCGTCCAGGATAAGACATGAGTAGCTCGTAACGGCTGCCGGCCTTGCGCAGCAGCGGATCGCTCCAGGAGCCGAGCCAGGTCTTGTTTCCGGCCTCACCCGAGGCACCGCCGGGTTCTTTGTGCTCCCAAAGCGTCTTGCCCGTCTTTTTATCAAAGGCGTAGAGCACGGTGTTTTCACCGGGGCCAAAGTTCAGGAACACGCGATCTCCGGCAATCACCGGCGAGGTGCCGCAGCCCCAGATGTGATGCAGCTTGCCCAGGTCCGTGCGCTTCCACAATTCCTTGCCGTTCAAGTCATAGCAAAACACACCCGCCGAGGCATGAAACACGATCACCCGCTCGCCATCCGTGGCCGGTGAGGCGGCGCAGTAAGGGTTCGTGGCATGCGTCAGTTCCTTCTCCTTGTAGATCGTGCCCGCGTCCCATAGTTGCTTGCCCGTTTTTTTGTCAAAGCACAGCAGCAGGCGCTTGCCTTCCTTCTCGATGGCCTGGGTGAGGAAAACCTTGTCTCCCCACACCACCGGGGTCGAATTGCCACGATCCGGCAACGCCACCTTCCAAGCCACATTCTCCTCCATGCCCCACTTCTCTGGCAGCTTGGACTCGGCGCAGGTCCCATCCCCGTTCACTCCGCGCCACATGGGCCAGTTGTCGGCGGAAGCGGGGAGCAGCGGACAAACAGCGAGGAGCAGGGTGAGCGTGCGTTTCATGGTGGTCGGGTTGGTTGCGTGATGAAACGTGCCCCGGCACCTCAAACCTTCACCACGAGTAATGCACCGTGTAGGTAAGCGTCTTTTCCTCGCCAGGCTTCAAGGCGACGCGTAACTCGATGGTCTGGGCGTCTTTTTTCTCGAAGGCGTTAGAAGGCTCGCGGATTTCCCAGTTCGTCCAGCGATAGAGATGCTCGACGACGCGGATTTCGACAGGTTCGTCCTGCTTGCGATTACGGACTTTGATCTCGAAGGATTCGTCGATCCAATGGTTGCTGGAATCTACCCTGATGTTGGTGCGCTTGCGTTCGCCGACGAGATCGAAGGCGTTGCCGGTGTAGAGGCGCAGAGTTTCGTCGCGGGCGGTGTGGTCGATGACGTCCTCGCCGACGAATTGCAGCTTCCCATCGTCGTCCTGGCGGTAGAAGCGCACTTTGCCCTTCGGCAACGGCATGCCGATCTTGTTATCCTCGCTGTTCTTGATCTCACGCATGACCCAGACCTTGGGATTGCTCTGCGTGCCGTAGCTTTCGTCGTTGCGAATGTTGTCGTACGTCCAGCCGCGATAACGGTTTTGATCAATGGTGACGCCGTCGTAGATGAACAGGCGCTGCGACTTCACTCCGGCGGCGCGTAGGAATTCGACCTGCTTCGTCTCGCGGTCATGCAGGGTGGTGGCGAGCGGCAGGGAGTAGAGATGATATTCGTCGAAGGCTTTTTCGGTGACAGCGGGGGCGTCTGCGCCCGGCTTATCGGAGTAATAGGCCTGGAAGTTGTGACGGGGTTGCATGTTTTGCTCATTCACTTTCGCCACATCGCCGGCGATCAATTGCAACTTCGCGTCCTTGAAGGTCTTGCCGCACTGGTTGTCGATGGTGACCCAGCCGGTGAGGTCCATGACATCGCCTTTTTCAGGTGAGACGACGTTGTAATCCGCCTCCCAACTCATGCCGCCGGTGACGTAGCAGAGCTCGGCGTCGAGTTTGGCGGGTTTGTCAGCGTGGATGCGCCAGTCGAGCGTGGGCTTGAGGATGGTGTCATCGGCGAGGGCAGGAAAACGCGGCTCGCCGGGCAGGGAGAACTGCAACTGGCCTCCCACCTCGATGACCGGCTGCGCGGTGCCCTGCGCCATGGCCATCTGGCTCTGGTAGTAATTGTTGCCATAGCGTTGCATGGCCGCCTGATTGTGCGGTGTGTAGCCGCTGCGGATGACCTTGCCCTTCACGACGCGGTCGGGCTTGTTCACCTCGCGCACGAAAAACTCGATCTCCTTGCCTTCGTTCAAACTCAGCAGCAGGCCGGAGGAGATGGGATCGGCGCGGTAGTTTTGTTCCAGGATGCTGAGCTTCACGCCGGACTTCGGATCGCGCAGGATGACGGAGTCTGGCTCCAGATGCGCGGTGGTGTCGGCAAAGCGCACCTGGTTGACGCCCTGCTGAAGATCCAAGGGAACGACGTCGCGCACGACGCCGAAGTTTTGATTGTAGATGGTCAGCGAGGTTTCCGCATGAGCCTGGGCAAGCAATGCGGCGAGGACGAGGCAGAATGAGGTGATTTTCATGGCTGCGCACAGCATAGCCGGGATGGCGGGGGGTCTGTCAACGCTGCGTAAAGAAACAGGCAGCCAGCGGCTCAAGGCGTGGCCGCCGAGTTGGTCACGGGCGCGGAGCCGGAGGTGATCACGCCTGCGGCGCTTTCCTTCAGCGCTCTCACGGAAGGCGCGGTCTTGAGTTTCGCCAGCTCCGCCGCCACGACCTCGGCCAGCCTGGCTGCCTCCGTTTTTCCGGCAGCGGCACGTTCTTTGGCCTTTTCCACCACGAGCGCGCACTGCGCCGCGCGCATTTTTTCGGCGGCGGCATCGGCCTGCGCCTGGATCGCGCCGATCTGCGCGTTGTAGGCTTGTCGCAGGGTGGACAGAGCGGGCGGCCAGGTATCGGCAGGCTCGTTTAAAGGCTCATGATTGGCGGCGTGGGAAATCTCGCTCAACACATGGTCGCGCTGCTCGGGCGTGAGACCGATGAGGCTGCGCTGGAGCGCGGGGATGTATTTGGCGGCCAGATCACGCCGCTCCAGCTCGGTGTCGAGCACGTCGTTGGCCGCCCATTCCTGGCCAAACGCCGCCACGAGCTGCGCCAGCTCAGGATCGCGCTCCTCCAGTCGCCGGATCGCTTCCAGCGGGGTTTCCGGTGCTGGAGCAGGCGGTTTGACGGGCGCAGGCGCGACGGTCATCGCCGGTGTGGGAGGCGTTGGCTTGGCGGCTTTTTTCTCCGGCGCCGGCGGCGGCATCACCACGACAGGCTCCGACTTTTTCTCCAGTTCTTCGACCTTCGGCGGTTCCGGCTTCGATTCAGGACGTTTTTCCTCCGTGGCTTGTTGCTGGACGATTGCATCGGGCCTTTCCGGCTCGGGTTTGGCCAACGTCCCGATCACAATCCCCAGCACGACCACCAACCCCGCGCCAATCATGGCGAAGTGCATCGGCGCAAGCGCCTTTTTCACAGGCACCGCCACCGCCTCCGCGACAACCTCCGCCACCGGCACGACCGCCACCGCTTCCGCCGCCTGCGTGATCACCTGGGAGATGCGGGCGCGCAGATCCAGCGCGTCCTGAATACGTTTGGTCGGATCTGGATGCGTGGCCTGGTCGATCAATTCATCCCACCGCTTGGACACAGGCGCGTATTCCGTCACCGAGCGGCGTGGGTTCTTCGGCACACGGCCGGTGAGCATTTCATAAAGGACCACACCGGCGGCGAAGATGTCCGCGCGTTGATCCACCGCCTGCCTGGCCATGATCTCCGGCGCGGCGTAATCCGGCGTGCCAAAGGGGTTTTCCTCCGCCTCCCCGGTGATCGGACGCGCCAGGCCGAAATCCGCCACCTTCACCTGATCATCCTGGTTGATCATGATGTTCCCCGGCTTGATGTCGCGGTGCAGGATCTTGTGGCTGTGCGCATAGGCCAGCGCGTCGCAGAGCTGCATGCCGAGGTGGGCGACCTTGCGCACGGGAATGCTGCCTTTGTGAATCAGTTCATGCAGGGTGGGGCCCTCGATCCACTCCATCACCAAATACAAATGGCCGCCCGTGGTGATCCCAAAATCATATACCCCCACCACATTCGTGTGATTGAGCTTTGCCATCGCCCGGGCCTCGCTCTTGAAGCGCTCGGCGAACGTCAGCTCCGCGCCAAACTCCGGTGGCAGGATTTTGATGGCCACCGGCCGGTCCAGGCTGCGCTGCCGCCCCTTGAACACCGCCCCCATGCCGCCATAGGCCGCCAGCTTCTCAAACGCATACTGCGGCAAAAGCGCGTTCATCTCCTCGACGCTGGGAACGTCAAACGGCGGCGGATGATGATGCGGGGTTTCTTCGCTCATGAAAAATGCGGCGGACCATTAACGATACGCCACGCTACGGCGAGTAAAATCAACGCGTTGCGGGTTCCATGCCAAAAAGCAGGTGAATCCACAGCGCCCGCAGGAGCGAAGAAGGAGGAGTCTTTCTTCCCGCATGTCTCGCCCTCGTCTCGCCATCATTGGAACCGGCATTTCCGGCCTCGGCTGTGCTCATTTCCTGCACCGCCGCTTCGACATCACCATGTTCGAGGCGAATGGCTACATCGGCGGGCACACGAACACCGTCACGGTAAAGGAGGATGGCCGCGATTTGCCCATCGACACCGGTTTCATGGTCTTCAACCACCAGACCTATCCCCTGCTCTGCCGCTTGTTCCGGGAACTCGGTGTCGAGACCAAGCGCACGGACATGTCCTTCAGCCTCGCCCATCTGGAAACCGGCTACGAGTGGAATGGTGGCAGCCTCGATCAGATCTTCGGCCAGCGCAAAAACCTCCTCAGCCCACGCTTTTGGCGCTTCATGCTCCAGATCAACCGCTTCAACCAGGAAACCATCGAGGCGATGAACGATCCGCGCTTCGAGCGCATGACGCTCGGAGAGTACGCCATCGCCCGCGACTACGGCCAGGATTTCCTCGATTTGTACGTCATCCCCATGGGCAGCGCCGTATGGTCCACGCCGCCGGAGCTCATGCTCCAGTTCCCCGCCCGCACGCTGATGCATTTTTGGTTCAACCACGGCTTCCTCGGCATGAAAACACGCCATCCGTGGTGGACCGTCGTCGATGGCGCGCGGCAATACGTCCGCAAAATCACCCCCCCCTTCCAGGACTGCATCCGCCTCAACTCACCGGTCGCCAGAATCGAGCGCGGCGCCCAGGGCGTGAAGATTTATCCGAAGGACGGCCCGCCTGAGACCTTCGACAAGGTCATCCTCGCCACGCACGCGCCCACCTCGCTCGCCCTGCTGGCCGATCCCACCCCGCTGGAGCAGGAACTCCTGCCGCACTTCAAATACCAGCCCAATCTCGCCACCCTGCACACCGACGAACGATTCATGCCGAAAACACGGCGCTGCTGGGCCGCGTGGAATTACCGAGTGAAGGTCGAGGCCGGTGGCCGCATCAATCCAAGCACGCATTACTGGATGAACCGCCTCCAGGGCGTCTCCGAAAAAACAAACTACTTTGTCTCCATCAACGGTGCCGAGGACATTGACCCCGCCAAGGTCATCCAACGCATCCGCTACGAGCACCCGCTCTTCGACCTGCCCGCCATCGACGCGCAAAAACGCCTCCCCGAGCTGAATCAAATCTACCGCGACCAGACCACCTACCACTGCGGTGCCTGGTTCCGCTACGGCTTCCACGAAGACGGCTTCATGTCCGCCGTGAACCTCTGCCGCGACCTGCTCGGGGAGGAGCCGTGGTGAGATGAACTCCGCCCTCTACGAGTGCCACGTCATGCATCACCGGCTCGCGCCGAAGGTGCATCGCTTCGAGTACGAGGTCTTTTATCTCTGGCTCGATCTCGATGAGATCGACGCGCTCTCCGAACGGCTCCGCCTCTTCAAACGCAACCGCTGGTCCCTGTTCTCCTTCTTCGACGCCGACCACATCGTCAAAGACGGCCGTGATGTGAAGGAAAACGTGCTGCAAATCCTGCGCGAGCAGCAGATCGACACCGCACCCATCACCAGCATCCGCCTGCTGACGTTTCCACGCGTTCTCGGCTACATTTTCAATCCCGTCTGCTTCTATTACTGCTTCGACGTCGAAGGAAAGCCGCTCTGCGCCGTCGCCGAGGTCACCAACACCTACAAGGAGCAGAAACCCTATGTGATTCGCGATCTGGAGGCCGATGGCCGCCTGCGCCTCACCACGCCGAAGCATTTTTATGTCTCGCCGTTTTTTGGCCTCGAACTCAGCTTTGACTTCAAGCTGCGCATCCCCGGCAAGCACCTCGAAATCCACATCGACGACCATGATGGCGACGACCGCGTGCTGCTGACCAGCCTCACCGGCAAACGGCGCAAATTAGATGACTCCGCCCTGCTGGCCTGCGCCGTAAAGTATCCGCTCCTCACGCTCCGGGTCATCTTTCTCATCCACTGGCATGCCTTGCTGCTGTGGCTGAAAAAACTGCCCGTGCACCGCAAAGCCGCCGAACCGCATCTTCAACGCGATCTCTACCGCCCGCACCGCTCCATCTCCCCCACGAAGCCATGAACACCGACTCGCTCACGCTCGACACAGACCTTGACGCCGCTCCTGCTCGCAAATCAGGCTTCTACGAGACGCTGGTGATGCGGGCCTTCAGCCAATTCAACCACGGCGGCCTGCGCATGACCTGGCCGGACGGTCACAGCCGCGTGTTCGGCGCTCCCGGAGCCGCGATCACCGCTGAAATCCGCGTGCGCGACCCCGGTTTCTTCAAACACATCGCGCTTTTTGGAAACGTCGGCTTCGGAGAATCCTATGTGCATGGAGATTGGGACACGGATGACATCGCCGCCGTCATTGCGTGGTTCATCGGGAGTCTGGTCAAAGCGCAAGGCGCCAAAGCCTCCTCCACCAAGGTCGCGGGCCTGAACCTGCTCAAAACCTGGAACCGCATCCTTCATAAACTGCGGCCCAACAGCATCACCAACAGCCGCCGCAACATTGCCGAGCACTACGACCTCGGAAACGAGTTCTACTCTCTCTGGCTAGACCAGACGATGACCTACTCCGCCGCGCGCTTTGAAAGCGAAGGCCAGAGCCTGGAAGAAGCGCAGCACTCGAAATACGACGCGCTCTGCCAGAAGCTCCATCTCAAACCCAGCGACCACGTCCTCGAAATCGGCTGCGGCTGGGGCGGTTTCTGCACGCATGCCGCAAAGCATTACGGCAGCCGCGTCACCGCCGTCACCATCTCGCAGGAGCAGCACAAGTTCGCCACCGAGCGCGTGAAGCGTGAAGGTCTTGACCACCTCGTCGAAGTTCGTCTCCAGGATTACCGCCACATTACCGGCCAGTTCGACAAAATCGCCTCCATCGAGATGCTGGAGGCCGTCGGTGACGAATACCTCGAAGTCTGGTTCGCCAAATGCCACGAAGTGCTCAAGCCCGACGGCCTGCTCGCCTTCCAGGCCATCACCACGCCCGACTGCCGGCACAAAAACCTGCGCAAAGGCGTCGATTGGATTCAAAAGCACATTTTCCCCGGCTCCCTGCTGCTCAGCGTGAACCGCCTCAACGAGGCCGCCAATCGCACCGGCGACCTGTTCATGCACGCCCTCGAAGATCTCGGCACTGGTTATGCCAAAACACTGCGCCTCTGGTTCGAGCGCTTCAACGCACGCCTGGATGAGGTGAAGGCCCTCGGCTTCGACGAGCGCTTCATCCGCAAATGGAACTTCTACCTTCAGTATTGCGAGGCCGCTTTCGCCACCCGCAACATCAGCGTCATCCAGGCCACCTACACCCGCCCAAACAACGCCACCCTGCACCGCGCCTGGTAACATGATCGTCACTCTCCGCATCTTCTTCCTCATCGTGCTCATCTCCATGCTCGCCGTCACGAGTTGGGCCAGCGTTCAATGCGCTCTGTGGAAGACGCCGCGTGAGGTCGTGACGCATCCGTGGTTCATCGCCACCTTGTTTGACACCTACTGGGCGTTTTTGACCTTCTACTGCTGGGTGGTTTACAAGGAGGTCTCCTGGATCGCCCGCACCGCGTGGCTGCTCGGCATCTTGCTGCTCGGAAACATCGCCATGGCCGTTTACATGCTCATCCAGCTCTTCCGTGTGCCGGTGAATGCGCGCATTGAGGACGTGCTACTCAGAAGGACCGCCGCATGACCGAATCCTCGCCATGGAAACGCTGGGTCGTCCAACCCATCGTCCAGCAGCTCACGCAGGGCACCAGTCCGCCGAAAATTGCTCAGGCAGTGTCTTATGGCATCACGCTGGGCATCTTTCCCATCATCGGTTCCACCACGCTGCTCTCGTTGCTCATCGGTGTGCCGATGAAGCTCAACCAGCCGGTGCTGCAGGCTTTCAAAACGCTCGCTTATCCGCTGCAATGGTCGCTCGTGCTCGGCTTCTATCGCGTGGGTGAAATGCTTTACGGCGCGCCGCATGTCTCGCTCTCGATTCCAAAGATGATCCAGCGCTTCTTTGCCGAACCCGGTCCGTTTTTTCGTGATTACGGCATGACCGCCCTCTACGGCATCACCGTCTGGTGCCTCATCGCCCCTCTGCTCATTTTTCTGCTTTATGTCAGCACCCGCCCGCTGATCCAGGGCCTGGCCGATCAAATCCAACGCCGTCGTCATGCCGCCCTTTGAACCCTGGCTCATCATCAGCGCCAGTGCCGCGCTGCTCGCGGCGCTTTTCCTGCTCACCTGGCGGCTCAGCGTCAAACTCGACAACTATTCGTTCGTCGATGTCACCTGGGCGCTTAGTTTCGCGCCTGTCGCGATTCTTCTCGCCTGCATGAGCGATGGCTGGCTCCCACGCCGCATTGCCATCGCCACGCTCGTCGGTGCCTGGAGCCTGCGACTCGGGCTTTATCTCTGGAAACGCGTCGCCAGTCATCATCCGCAGGAAGACGTGCGCTACGCCGTGCTGCGTGAAAAGTGGAAAGCCAATCCACCAAAGGCATTCCTCTATTTCTTTCTCGCTCAGGCCGTGCTGGTCTGGCTGCTCATGCTGCCGGTGTTCCTCATCACACAGCAGCCTGCCACGAACTTTCACTGGCTCGAAATCGCGGGGCTGGCGCTCTGGTTCATCGCCCTGCTCGGTGAAGGCATTGCCGATGCCCAGCTCGCCCGCTTCAAAGGGACCAACACCGATCCCAAGGCCATCTGCCAGGTCGGGCTGTGGCGTTTCAGCCGCCATCCGAACTACTTTTTCCAATCCCTCCTCTGGTGGGGCCTGTTCCTTATGGCCCTGCCCGCCCCGTGGGGCTGGACCGCGGTCATCGCGCCTGCGGCCATGCTGCACTTCCTCCTCAACGTCACCGGCATCCCGCTCACCGAAAAGCTCTCCGTCGAAAAGCGTGGCGATGTCTATCGCGAGTATCAGCGCACCACGAGCGCTTTTGTGCCGTGGTTCCGCAAGGTTTGAGCACATCACGCCCTTGCGTGCGCAAAGTTCGCGGCGAAACGATGCCGCATGTTCCGCCTAGCCTGCTTCCTCCTTCTCGTTTCTTCCCTCTCCGCCGCCGACCTCGTTTTGAAGCCCGGCAACATTGCCGCCGTGCTCGAAGAGGTTCGCAAGGCTCCGAAACCCGTGCGCATCATTGTGGAGGACGGCGTGCATCCGATCACGGAAACGATCATGCTGGGCAAAGACGACTCACAGGTGACCTGGAGCGGCAAGAAAGCCGTCTTCATGGCTGGCAAACCGATCACCGGCTGGACGAAAGCCGAGGGCGGATTGTGGAAAGCTCCGCTGCCGGACAAGGCGTGGAAGTTTGAGCAACTCTGGATCAATGGCCGCCGCGCCACGCTGGCCCGCTCGCCGAACAAAGGCTACCACCACATCACCGAGGCCGTCGGCGCGGGTGTGTTCCCGGACTTGAAGGTGAATATGAACTTCCACGCCTTCAGCATCGCTCAGCCGGAGTATGACGTGCTCAAAGCGATCCCGCAGCCCGAGCGTGACGACGTGTTGCTCACCGTGACTCATGCCTGGGCCGTGGGGCAGTGCCGCATCAAGGCACTGAATGAAGAAGTGCTCGCCGTGCAGATTAAAGGGCGGGCACGGTATCCCTTTGTCGAGTTCGAGCCGGATCAGCGCTTCTGGATGGAGAACTACCGCGCCGCGCTGGATGCGCCGGGCGAGTGGTTTCTCGACAAGGCGAGGGGTGAGGTGCTTTACCTGCCGTTACCCGGCGAGGACATGACGAAGGCAGAGGTCATCGCGCCGGTGGTGACGAAGTTCATCGTCATCAAAGGCGCTCACGACGTGCGCTTTGAAGGCATCTCGTTTCAATTCAGCCAGCATTTGTATCCAGCGGACGGTTTGCACGACGGCCAGGCAGCGACGACGAGCGATGGCTGCATCGAGATCGAGGACTCGCGCGGCATTCACTTCGAGAACTGCGAAATCGCGCACACCGGCCTGCACGCCATCTGGTTCAAAAACGGCTGCGCGGACTCGTCGGTGAAGCATTGCCACCTCCACGACCTCGGCGGCGGCGGTGTGTATGTCGGCGAGACGGGTCGGCCCAATGAAGAGCGCGTGAATCATCACCTCGTCGTCGATGACTGCATCATCCAGCACGGCGGGCGGCTGCACCCCAGCGCTTGCGGCGTGGTCTTCACGCACACGCAGCACTGCGCGGTCACGCATTGCGACATCGGCGACTTTTACTACACGGGAATCAGCGCCGGATGGAACTGGGGCTATGGCGACACCGCTTCGCGCGAGACGCTCGTCGAGAACAACCACATCCATCATCTCGGCTGGGCGTATTTGAGCGACATGGGCGGCTTTTACGGTCTCGGCACCTCGCCGGGCACGATCATTCGCGGCAATCACGTCCATCACATCGCCAGCCATCGCTACGGCGGCTGGGGGCTCTACAATGACGAAGGTGCCACGGACACGCTGATGGAAAACAACCTCGTGCACGACACCTGGAACGCGGGCTTTCACCAGCACTACGGCTACTTCAACACCGTGCGGAACAACATCTTCGCGTTTGGCAACTCCGCGCAGATACAGGCCTCGCGAAACGAGGCGCGGCTGCGTTTCCGCTACCTGAACAACATCGTCGTGTGGGAACCTGCGTCGCCGCTGCTCGATGGCGGCGAGTGGAACTGGAAGTTCTTCGACAAGATCGATCGCGGCGATCCCAAGGACAGCCTCATCTTCCGCAAAAACATCTACTGGCCTACCGACGGCAAGATCCCCGCGAAGCTCACCAAAAGCCACTTCACCTGGGATGAATGGCGCAAGATGGGCCGCGACAACGGCAGCCAGTTTGCCGATCCGATGTTCGAAGACATCGCCAAACGCGATTTCCGCCTCAAACCCGGCTCACCGGCCGAAAAGATCGGCTTCAAGCCCTGGGATCTCACTTTGGCCGGAGTCCGCAAAGCCGACGCTGCATGGCATGCACTTGCTGCGAAGGGTCACGACTATCCAAACTGGGATACCGATGCCAAACCGTGGCCCGCGCCGCCTTACCAAGTCGATCAAAGCTTCGAGCGTGCCTCTCTCGGCACGCTGGGCATTCGCAATGCCAAATACTCCACCGAAAACAAAGGCGAAAGCATCGGTGTCACCGATGAAACCGGCTCCCCCATCGGCGGAGCCTCCAAACGCAGCCTCAAAGTGCAGGACGCCCCCAGCTTGAAGCACAGCTACGATCCCGTGCTCGACATCTACCCGAAGTGGTCCGAGTCCGGCACCTACCACGTGAGCTTTGACATCATGGCGCAGCCCGGTGCCGACTGGTTCTTCGAGATGCGCAACAAAGGCGGCGAGTTCGCCGCAGGGCCTTATCTGCGCTGGCAGAAAGGCACGCTTGTGGCCAACAACACCGCCAGCCCGAAACTCGCCGACGTGAAACCCGGCGAATGGCTCCGCATCGACCTCACCGCCACTACCGGAGCCGCCAAGTATGACGTGACACTCACCCGGCAGGACGGCACCAAGACCGAATTCAAAGCCATCCCCTGCAAGCCCACGTGGGATACCGCCACCTACCTCCTCTTCAGCGCCCTCGGCACGACGAAGACCGCGTTCTTCATCGATAACGTGAAGCTGGAACAACGGTGAGGCATTGCAATGCCATCAAACAAAAGCCAGCACTTTCTTCCGCAGCACTACCTGAAGCTTTTTAGCGTTGATGGTGGCAAGAACATCGCGATCGCTCGGCTTGAGCCGTTCAAGTTCGTCACTGGTTCTATCAAAGGGCAGTGCCAAGAGGATTGGTTCTATCGGGATGATGGCCAGCTCGATGATTGGCTGAAAGAGACAGAGACGGCTTATGGCGAAATGCTTCCTGAAGTCATTAAAACAAGAAAGCTAAATGGCGAGCAGTTGGTTGGGTGTAGATTTTTGGCCGCGCTATTTAGCATACGAACCAAAAAGGCCGCAGAGATACATGGCCTCCTTTCGAGAGGGATGTTCTTTGATGTCGTCAACGAGGGCATTAAAAACGGCAAAGTTCCTCCCCCTCCGCCTGATTGGTCAATGAAAACTGTCGGCGTGACAGGTGTATCTGGCTTTCTAGTAAAGAACGGCCTGCTGCAATGCTTCTTCGAGATGGCGACGCTCCAATGTAAGCTTTTGGAGCCTACTGAGAAATCCAAATTCATTACGAGTGACCATCCGGTCATCTGTATGAATCAATTGTTTGGAGAAGAAGCAGAGACGAGCAATCGCTCATATTCCGGCTTTTCACGTTCTGGTTTTCAACTGATCCTCCCAATCACCCCTGTGTTGTGTCTGTTTTTCTATGATCCCAAAGTGTATAAAGTCGGCAATAAACGAGATAACTTGGTGGGTTTGAACGATAAAGACGTCGAGTTGGTGAACTCATTGCAGGTTCAGAATGCTGGTCAATGTCTCTATTCTTCGGAGCAAGACTCTCTGCTAATGGAGGGGCTCGTTGATCGATTCGGCCGATTGAGAAAGCCCACCTCCGATTTGTTGCAGGTGAAACAAACTAGCGATTCAGCGGACATGTATCATGTCAGATCACCAAATCCCAAACTGCAGCAGCTCTGGTCGTTCTGTCAGCTTCAAAGAAGCCCTCGTGTTCCCGACTCGCGGCGGCGCAATCCTGCATGGACCGACGTCGTTCAGGCTTTTGCTCAGCATTCAGATGGAATGAAGTCGCAAGACCTTATGGGAGACTTTGCGCGTTTCGTTGAGAATTACGTAACACGACCCTTCTGACAACGAAGTTAGTCGCAATGGCCTTGAAGACACCGATGGCGGCATCCACGTTGCGTGCTCATGAACCGCCGCACTTTTATCGCCTCAACCCTCGCCGCATCTGCTTTTCGTCCCCTCGTTGCCGCAGATGCTGCATTAGCGGCTGAAGTTGCTCACAAGGAGATCTGGCGTCGGTTCATCGACAAGTACGGCATCATGATCGACTTCGCAGACATGGATGGCAATGTCTCGCTGCCGACACCGGAGGAGTGCAAGGCGGGCAAGCCGAACGCGCTGGGCTGGTGGGCGCCGATTGAGAACGGGGCGATGTTCAACGGCCTCTACATGGACGCGGCGGTGAACCGCTGGAAGCGCACGAAGTCCGACGAAGACGCCACCAAGGCCCGCAAGCTGATGGAAGGACTGCTTTTGCTGAACTCCATCAGTGAAGTGAAGGGCTTCGTGGGGCGCGGCGTGACCACGGATGGGAAGTCACACTATCCGATGGGCTCGAATGATCAGTCGTCGCCCTGGTTCCTCGGCCTATGGCGCTATTATGATTCCGGCCTCGCTACCGAAACCGAGAAGGCTCGGATCACAAAGCATCTCGTTGATACAGCGGATGCCATTGTGGCTATGAAGTGGGCGATGCCGGCTGAGCAACCCTTCGGACGGCGTGGCGGATTTTCAGGCTTCAGCTTCGACAGCGCACCACGCATGTTGCTTGTGTGTAAGGTGCTTCATGCGGTGACGGGAGATGAGAAGTGGCACAAGATGTATCAGTCGGCTCTGGCAGAGCGTGGTGGAAAAGAGAACAAGACCCGACTGGAGATCTGTGAGCACGGGATGGTCTTTGAGTATGCGAAGTATCACACCTGGACCTCCTGCACCTGCGTCAGCGCCGTTCGGGTGCTGTGGGAGATGGAAAAGGATGAAACCATCCGCGCCGCGTATGCCAAAGGGCTACAAGCCAGCGCCGATCTCGCCTTCAAGAGCCTGCCGATGGCGCAGCAATTCGACAACGCGGACAAGAGCTACTTTGAGATGGACTGGCGTGTGATGAACAAAGACTGGAAGCCGCAGCAGACGGAGCAGGAGGCGCAGGACCTGGCGCACGTGCAGTTGAAGAACTTCATGAAGCTGGCTCCGCGTCGCGGCAAGGAGACCGCCTTTGTGCGCGAGCCCACAGCAGCCGCGTGGGTCGTCACGCTGGCACCTGACGCCGCCCTTTTGAAGCAACGCCGCGCCGAGGTGGAGAAAGTGATCTCCCACTACGACTACACGAAGCTCTACTACTCCCAGTTCTTCTGGGTAGACGCGGCGTGGGAGCGGCTGTTGCAGCTCAACCATGATTGACCATGAGCACCACACCCCTGTTCCAACCCGGTGCCAACATTGCTATGAAAGTGCCAGCGGCGGCCTTTGATGCCACGGTGGCGTTTTATAGCGAGACACTCGGATTCCGTGTCGAAAGCCGCGACGCATCAAGCATGGTGATCGACTTTGGTGGCAAGCACCTGTGGATTGATCGCGTGGAGACGATCGAAAAGTCAGAGGTGTGGCTTGAGGTTGCGACTCACGACCTTGCTTCCGCATTGTCCCATCTCGCGGCAAAGGGAGTGGAGCGCTGTGATGAGGTGGAGGCGCTGCCAGAGGGCATGGCTGCATTTTGGATCAAGAATCCGGCCGCCGCAGTGCATCTGGTCACTGAAACGGCACCATGAGCCATGCGCTACCAAGTTGTCCCACACGATCCGGTTTGGATACATCAGTATGCCTGCGAGGCGGAACTGATCTCTGGCGTGTTGAACGACATGACAGCAAGGCTGCATCACATCGGCAGCACGGCCATTCCCGACATCGCTGCCAAGCCGATCATCGACATCTTGATCGAGGTCGCTGACCTCCGCGAACTCGACGCACGCTCATCTTCGATGGAGCAGCTCGGCTACGAAGTGATGGGCGAGTTTGGCATTCCTGGCCGCCGTTATTTTCGCAAAAACGACGCCATGGGTAACCGCACGCACCAGATCCATGCGTTTGAGGCCGGAAGCTCAGGTGCTGTGCGTCATCTGGCCTTTCGCGACTACATGATCGCCCACCCCGAGGCGGCGCAGGCGTATGGCGCAATGAAGGAACAGCTTGCGGCGCAGCATCCCGACGATTTCGAAGCCTACATGGATGAAAAGGATGCCTTCATCAAAGAAAATGAGGCCAAGGCTGTGGTTTGGGTTCAGCAACGTCGTCGCGAATGATTGCGCAAACTCACGACTCATTTTTCGTCCAGGTCGGCACCGGCATTAACTCAGTCTTCAGAGCCAGTCCCTTGCCATCTCGTTCCTTTGCAAAATCCACCCTACTAACGGCACGATTTGGCTGCCTTTTTGCCCGCTTTCTTCACCGGTTTGGCCTCCTCCATGACCGGCGGAATCACCACCGTGCCCAGATCAATGCCAAAGATCGCCGACAAGTCCGCTCCAGCGAGATCGCCTTCCTTCGCCGAGAGGTCAATAATGGCGGCGCTGCTCGCATTGGAAAGCAATTCCGCCTGATCCACGCCACGCAGCGTGAACAGCAGCTCCGGCCGCGTGTCCAGCAGCACGCCCACGCCATACAGCACGGCGGACACATGCTTGCACATGTCCGCATGATCGGGACACGAGCAATCGAAGCGAATCTCCTTCGGTTTCGGAAACAAGCCGTCCTGCGGGTCGGTGAGCAGGCGCATGAGTCCGTCGCCCAGTTTCCCCGCCAGCAGGTCCAGCATCGACCCCACCTGCCCCGCGCCCGCTTTCACGATCTGCTGCCACTGCTTCTTCGGCAGCGGCTGGATGTGGATGCTCGTGTCATACAGCTCCGATCCCGCCACCACCGCGCCGAGCTGTCCCGCCTCGATTTCGAGGTTGTACACGTTCCCCTGCCGCAAATAGCTGCGCCCGCGCGGCAGCCGTGACTCATACTGCTGATACGACTCCAGATTCCGGCACCAAGCCTGTCCCCAGAACGTCGCGCAGAGCTTCTTCTGCCCTGGCGGGGCCGCTAGCGGCTCAAACTTCTCCCCACGCTTCTTCCGCTTCGCGATCTCGCGCTGCAGCCGCTCTTTTTGTTCACGCACGTCTTCGTAGGACCACCACATGCGGTGGTTTTACACGATGGCTGAATTCACATCAAGCGAGACAAAACTGAGCAACTCATCGCTGCTCATCGCGGTGAGCAGTTTTTCGGCTCCTGCTCCATCACCGATCAAATCCTGGGCCAGGAGCATCTTCTCCTCGATCAATGAGTCAATGCGCTCCTCAATCGTGCCTTGGCAGACGAATTTGTGAACAAAGACGTTCTTCTTCTGACCGATGCGGAAGGCGCGGTCGGTGGCTTGATTTTCCACCGCTGGGTTCCACCAGCGGTCGAAGTGGATGACGTGGCTGGCGGCGGTGAGGTTGAGGCCCGTGCCGCCGGCTTTGACGCTGATGACCATGAAGGGCGGGCCGCCGGGCTGCTGGAAGGCTTCGACAAGCTCGGGGCGCTTCTTCACGCTGGTGCCGCCGTGCAGGATGAGACCTTCGCGACCAAACACGGTGGCGAGGAAGCGGGCGAGCGGATCGCAGGTCTCGGCAAACTGCGTGAAGATGAGCGCGCGTTCGCGGCGCTCGGCGAGTTCGCTGCAAATCTCGGCGAGGCGCGTGAATTTGCCGCTGTCCTCGGGATGCCACGCGCCATCGCCGTTCCAATGGCTCGGATGATTGCAGATCTGCTTGAACTTGAGCAGGAAACCAAGCACGAGGCCCTGGCGCTTGATCGGCTCCATGTCTTTGTCGGCCAGCATCTTCGCGAGTTGATCGACGAGCTTGGCATAAATCGTCGCCTGGCGCTTCGTGAGGCCGCAGAAGGCTTTGGTTTCGATCTTGTCGGGCAGATCGGTGATGATGCTCTTGTCCGTCTTCATCCGGCGCAGGATGTAAGGCTTCACCAGTCGCCGCAGCGGCGCGAAGCCTTCGCTCGACTTCGCGCAGCGCTTCACGGCATCGGAGAAGGCGCCGGACCCGCCGAGCAGACCGGGATTGAGGAAGTCGAAGAGGCTCCACAGATCGCCGGGACGGTTTTCGACGGGCGTGCCGGTCAACGCGATGCGTGTGGAGGCTTGCAGACGCTTCACGGCCTTCGTGCTGGCGCTGCCAGGGTTCTTAATGGCCTGCGCTTCATCGAGAATGACAACGCTCCATGGATGCGACTGCCAAGCCTCGGTGCGTTGGAGAAATTGATACGTCGTGAGCATCGCATCACAGCCGCGCAGGGCCTCGGTGGTGTGTTTCACGGCCAGGTCTAGCTGCTCGCGTGAGGTTTGGGATGGATGCGCGATGAACAGCTTCAAATCCGGCGCAAACCTCGCGACCTCGGCCTTCCAGTTTCCAACGAGGGAGGCGGGAACGACGAGCAGCCCAGGAGCGCGGACGCCCTTGTCCGCTTTCTTTGCCAACAGCAATGCGATCACCTGAATCGTCTTCCCCAAACCCATGTCATCCGCCAGACAGGCACCGAGGCCGAGACGTGTCATGAATTGCAGCCAGGCGAAGCCTTTGAGCTGATACGGACGCATGGTGGCGCACAGATTCGGCGGCGGTGCCGCTTCAGCCGGTTCGCGCATCTGATCGAGCAGTTGCGCGAGATTTTTACCCGCCACGATGTCGCTCCAATCATGCACCCTCTCGGTGCTTTCCTCTTCCGCCGCCAGTTGGCGTGGATCGAAACCCGCGAGCAGCCGCATGCCATCAAGAAAGCCGATGCCGCCCTCTCCGGTGGCGTTCTGCACCTTTTTCCAGTGCTCCATGACCTGCTGCAACTGAGCGCCATCGACCTCGATCCACTTCCCACGCAGCGAAACGAGGCCAGTGTCGGCGCTGAGCAGTTTTTCCCATTCAGCGTCGGTCAGCGGCTCGCCTTCGAGGCTGGCGGCCATTTTAAAGCTCAGCAGCGTCCCGGCATGCAGGGAGGTTTTCTTCGGCGCGTCAATCGTCACCGACACCGCAGGGCGCGGCCCTTTGCCACTGCGCCACCAGTCCGGCAGCTTCATGACGATGCCGCTTTCCTGAAACACCGCTGTCTCCCGCAGCACGCGAAACGCTTCCTGCGGCGACATCGCCATCGGCTGAAACAAGCGCCGTGTCTCCAGCCACTCACGCAGCAGCTTCGACTTATCCGCCGCCATGCGCACCGGCTCCAAAAGCGCGTTGAGCGCGGTTTGATCCTTCTGCCCGGCATAAAGCTGCAAGGCGCGCGCCAGCGGCAGATGCTGCGGCTGGCCGGTGGCGCTGAGTTTCTCGGTGAACGTCGCGAGGAAGGCAAAAGGCCGCTGCGTGTCCGTCTTGTTCTCGGCCAGATGAAATGTCACGCGTCCGACGACATGCCACGCGGGGCATTCCTCACGCAGCCAGGCTTCGACACCGTTCGTGGCCGCCTGCGTGATGTGATCTGCCAAAGCGAGCCACCAACGTTCTAAAACTTCCGGCGTGAGGTATTCCGCACCCACAAACGGCGGCGCTGCGGCCATGAAGGCCACGCGTTCCTCCACCGACGGCACGTTGACCGCTGAAGCGTCCTTCGTCTGGCACAGGCGCGTGAAAAACTGCCGCGACCACTCGCGCAGCCAGCAAAACGGCGGATCAAGCTCCGCGGTGTGCAAACCAGCCGCCAGCAAGCACAGCAACGCCCCCGTGCCGCTAGTGGCCGCAAGCTGGCGCTCCACGGCATTCTCCGCCTGGCCTTCGAGCGTGAGGATTCCTTCGGGGGTGATAACCGGAGCGAGCATCCGCGTTGTATGCCAAGGATGCGTCACCGGGCAACGACTGAACCGTCCAAACACCGCCGCTTCTCCATTCTCGCCGCCATGAAACATCTCCTCCCATTTTTCCTCTTCGTCGCATCAGCAGCCCTCTCCCAAGACCTGGCCGCAAAGAAACAAAGCGTCGTAAAAATCGCCGCAACCAGCGAGGTCGAAGTCCGGCTCGACCAGCCCTACGCAGGCAATGATAACCCAAAGCAGCAGGTCGATCTCTACCTGCCAAACAAACGCAACAGCGACAAGCCCCTGCCCGTTGTCGCTCTCATCCACGGCGGCGGCTGGGTGAATGGCGACCGCCTCGGCTACGCGGCTGCGGCGATCCAGTTCGCCCGCACCGGCGACTACGCGGCGGTCGGAGTCGGCTACCGGCTCACCAAGGAAGCGAAGTGGCCCGCGCAGGTGTACGACTGCAAAGCCGCCATCCGTTGGATTCGGGCGCATGCGAAGGAGTTCAATCTCGATCCCGACAAGATCGCCGTCATGGGCAGCTCCGCAGGAGGCCATCTCTCCTCTCTCCTCGGCACCAGCGGCGATGTGAAAGAACTGGAGGGCGATCTCGGCCCCAACACAAGCTTCAGCAGCCGTGTGCAGTGTGTGGTGAATCTTTGCGGCCCCGAGGATTTCACAAAGGCGCTCATGTTTGACCAGGAAGGCAAACCCATCCTCAAAGACGACGCAGTCATCGGTCTGCTCGGCGGGAACTGCGAGGAGAAGCATGCCGAGGCCGTCGCCGCCTCGCCCGTGTCCCATGTCAGCAAGGACGACCCGCCGTTCATCACCTTCCATGGCACGAAGGACATGCGCGTGGCATATCTGCATGCCGAGGCCATTCACGCCGCACTGGGAAAGGCAGGCATGCCATCGCTGCTCGTCCCCATCACCGACGGCGGCCACGGCTCCGTGAGTCATCCGGAGGTCATCAAGCGTGGTCGCGAGTTCGTTGGCAAAATACTGCGCGGCATCGACTCCACCATCGACACCACGCCGATCCCCGCGCTGCCCGAGCCGAAGAAAAAGTAGCCGCGAAGGACACACTTCATCTGGAGCGTATCCCTGGCGCATGAAACTTATCCTCCCGCTCTTGCTGAGTGCCTCATTGGCCTCCGCCGCCGAAGCCCCCAAACCAAAACCCAAGCCGGAGTTTCAGTATCAGTCGGGTGACATCCGCGTGACTATTCCAAGCGCGGACGAGCCTCGCGTGGCCCAATTTGGCGCGGAGTCGGTCAAGGCGGCGGCGAAGTATCTAGAAGAGGGCGCGATCTCGTGGGTGCGGGAAAAGTCCTGCGTGAACTGCCACACCACCGGCCCCTACCTCACGGAGCGGCCCGCGTTGATCCCGCTGCTCGGCAAGGCGAACGAGGAGATCGTAGCGGACTTCATCGACTTCGTGCCAAAGGAGACCAAGGAGGTGAAGGAGACGGCGACCAAAAGCGGCCACAAGCACTATCCCGCCGCCTTCACCAGCGTGTGGCGCTCTTTGGGCCTCGCGGAATGGGACAAGCACGTCACGCGCCAAACTTCAGAGCACACGGAAAAGTCGCTGCGGGACATGTTTGAGCGCCAGTCAGCCAGCGGAGCCTTCGTGAGCCACGGCGAGGTGGAGATCCCACACATCACGACCGACTTCGAGCTCTCGCTGCAAGCCGCCCGCGCCATCACGGCAGCTCCCGGCTGGCTTTCAGACCTCAAGGACGAAAAAATCATCGCCAAGGTCGGAAAGCTCAAAGCGTGGCTGAAACAGCCCGAGCTCAAAAACGACTTTGACCGCGTGTTGCGGCTCCAACTGGCCTTTTATCTGCCTGAGCTCGTTCCTGCATCGGAACGCGAATCTGCTCTCGCGCTGCTTGCCTCCAGGCAGCATGCAGATGGCGGCTGGAGCACGCGGGACTTTTCCGCGCTGAACGACTGGCACTTCGAGATCAGCGAGACAGTCTCCAAGCTCATCACCAGCCTGCCCGACGCCCCGAAGCCGGAAAGCGATGCCTACATGACCGCCATCGCCATCGTGCTGATGCGGCAAAACAACGTGCCGGTGAAGGACGAGCGCATCCAGCGTGGCGTTGCCTGGCTCAAAAAAGAGCAGCGCGTGAGCGGCCGCTGGTGGATGCATTCGCTCTATCGCGGGAACTACCACTACATCACCTACATCGCGACGTGCCAGGCCCTGAAGGCCCTCGCGCTGTGCGATGAGCTGCAATAGTGGTCCGCACAGTCCCCTGTGCGGCGCTCCGCAAGCTCTCTGACCTCCTGATGTCAGATACACTCCTACTATCCGAGGTTTTTGTAGCTCAACACGCCCACCAGCCTTCAATGCGCCGCACAGAGGACTGTGCGGACCACTTTAAACGCGCATCCGCCGATAGGCCGCAGGCGATTCGCCCATCCGCTTGCGAAAATGCTGCGTGAAACTGCTCGCATCCACAAAGCCGCACTGCTGCGCGATCTCGCTGGCCGTGAGGCTTGTCTCCTCCAACAAGCGCACGGCCGCCAACACACGCGTCTTGAGCAAAAATTCCTGCGGTGTGATGCCAAACGCGCTCTGAAACCGCCGCTGAAGCTGCCGCAACGATTGTCCGCACGATTTGGCCACGTCTTCGATCAAAAGCGGCTTTGAGAAGTCGCGACGGATGATCTCCACAGCTTGCGCCACCGTTTGAAACACCGGCAGCCGTCGTTCTGCCTCATCCGGTCGGCGCAGCGTGCCCATCACGCCTTGCACACGGCGGCGTTTGTCAAAGAGCGGCAGCTTCGTCACCAAAAACCAGTCTGGAATGCCCTGCGAGTCCCACCACAGCTCGATGCGCTCGATCACCTCCGCCTTGCCCGCAAGCAGACGCTTGTCGTCATCCACATAGGCCTGCGCCATCGTGTCGGGATTGATGTCGAAGTCCGTGCGCCCGATGAACTCCGAGTCGTCGCGCATCTGATAGCGTTGCAGCAGGCCCTTGCCGGCAAACATGAGATGCCCCGTCTTGTTCTTGGCGAAGAAATACACGCCGGGGATGTGATCAAACAGCCGCTGAAACAGCAGCGTCGGCTCCAGCGCGGCCATCCACGCGTTGCGATCCCTGCGCCAGCGGGCAATTTCCGCCGCCGGGCGCTGTGGGCGCTCGCGGGGTTTCAGAGGTGTCGCATTTCGCATCATCTTTGTCGTGACGATGGTGCATGCTTCTGCGTTAATCTGCAACCCTCCAGCCAGTCATGAAACCCATCGTCCAAATCTCTCTCGACCTCACCAACATCGACGAAGCGCTCGAAACCGCCGCGCTCGCCATGCGCGCCGGCGTGGACTGGCTCGAAGCAGGCACCCCGCTCATCCTTGCCGAAGGTTTGCATGGCGTGCGTGCGCTGCGGAAAGCTTTTCCGAGCACGCCCATCGTCGCCGACCTCAAAACGATGGATGGCGGTTACCTGGAGGCTGAAATGATGGCCAAGGCCGGGGCCACGCATGTCGTCGTGATGGCTCGTGCGCACGCGGAGACCGTGAAATGCGTCGTGAAAGCCGGGAAGGACTTCGGCTGCAAGGTGATGGGCGACAACATGATCTGCGAGGACATGGTCGCGGGAGCGAAATGGCTCGAAGACCTTGGCTGCGACTACATCATTCATCACATCGGCTACGACGAACGCCGCGGCATCGCCGCCGCCGGCCACCGCATGCCCAGCCCGCTCGACAAGCTCCGCGAAGTCGTCCAGGCCGTGAAAGTGCCCGTGCAAGCCGTCGGCGGTTTGAGCCTGGAGCAGGCGATTCAGTGCCCGAAGTACGGTGCACCGCTCGTTGTGCTCGGAGCGCCACTCACCATCGACGCGGATGCCTTTAAAACCGCCGATGGCAATCTCGAAGCCTCGCTGCGCATGATCTGCGAGGCCGTGCATGCCCAGGACGTTCCCGCTTTCACCTGATTGAAATTCATTCTTGTCATTCGCGGATATTCGCGACCATTCGCGTTGAAATCCCAACTCTAAATCATGAACTTCAACGACTGCACCCACGACATTATCGGCTGCGCCATGCATGTTCATAACGCACTGGGGCCGGGCCTGCGCGAGAAGCCCTATGAGAATGCGCTGGTCATTGCTTTGCGGGAGAAGCGACTTCTGGCCGAAGCACAGAAGGCTTACCCGATCCGTTATCTGAACCAGATCGTAGGCGACTGCATCCCCGACATCACCGTAAATGAAAATGTGCTGGTGGATGCGAAATCAATCGACGCCATCGGCGAAAACGAAATCGCGCAAATGTTGAACTATCTGCGGATATCTTGCCTCGAAATCGGTCTTATCATCAACTTCAAGAATCCCAAGCTCGAATGGGTTCGAAAAGTGAAATCACAAACTCCCTGAATTCCTCCAACGCGAATGAGCACGAATACCCGCGAATCATCACGAATTACCGACCTCTGGCATTCGTGCAAATTTGCGGACGTTACCGGTTATTCGCGTTAAAATATCTCTACCAGCAATCACCATGAAATCCGCCGCCGTTGTCAACTTCGCGCCTGAAAAAGGCTCCGTCGAAATCCGTGAAATCGAAAAGCCGTCCATCGGAGCCGAGGATGTGCTCCTTGAAGTCGCCAATGTCGGCGTCTGCGGCTCGGATCTGCATCAATGGACTGCCGATCATTCCTGGCCGGTGAATTACCCCGTCGTACTCGGTCACGAGTTCGGTGGGAACATTATTGAGGTCGGCAAGGACGTGGAAGGCTGGAAGGAAGGCGACCGCGTCGTCTCCGAGACCGCCGCGATCATTTCCAAAGACAACCCGATGACCCGTCGCGGCCTATACAACCTCGACAACACCCGCAAAGGATTTGGCTACGGCGTGAACGGCGCGATGACGAAGTATGTGCGCGTCCCGAGCCGCATCCTGCATCACGTCCCCGATCAGCTTCCCTTTGAGCAGGCCTGCCTCACCGAACCCTGCTGCGTGGCTTACAATGCGGTGGTCAAAAATGCCCGCATCGAGCCTGGTGATCGTGTGGTCGTGCTCGGGCCCGGCACCATCGGCATCCTCTGCGCCGCCATGGCGAAACAATGCGGCGCACAAGTCGCCATCGTCGGTCTGCAACAAGACGCGCATCGTCTTGAACTCGCCCGCAAGCACTACGGCTGCGAAGTCATCATCGGCGACGCCAAACCTTGGGCGATGGAACGCGACGGCCTAGGCTGCGACGGCGTCATCGATGCCGCCGGTGCCAGCATCACGCTCAAAATCGCGCTCGAACTCGTGCGCCCCGCCGGCTGGATCTCCAAAGTCGGCTGGGGCCCGCAACCGCTCGGCTTCAACATCGACCCGCTCGTGCAGAAGAACATCACGCTGCAAGGCAGCTTCAGCCACAACTGGCCCATCTGGGAACGCGTCATCGCCCTCATGAGCAGCGGTCAGTTCGATGTGAAACCCATCATCGGCGGCGTCTGGCCCGTCACCGAATGGCACGAGGCCTTTGAAAAGATGCACAAAGGCGAAGTAGTGAAGAGCGTGCTGCGACCGGTGTGAGTTCTCTGAAGGTTTCTGGGGACTGGGGCGTTCACATCGCCTCATGAAAACACTGCTCGCCTTCGCTTTCCTCGCCACCACCGCCTTTGCCGCTGATTACCCGCGCGTCATTTTCTCCGACGATTTTAGCGCCGAGGGCTTCGGACCGCGCTGGGGGCACTACAAGAGCAGCAGCGTCGTCAAAGGCGGCGTGCTCGTCGGCATCACCGCGCCGACCTCCGACCACAGCGCCGTGGACCACATCCGCCTCGAAGGCGAGCGCGACCTCCAGGTGAAGGTGAAGTTCCGCTTCGTCAGCGACAAGGCGAAGAGCTTTAATGTGTGGTTCGACGACAAGGGCTACAAAGGCTCCCATGCCGGGCACATCTGCCAGGCGACCATTTCACCCACCGGCGTGAACCTCGCCGACGCCAAGACCGGCGGCTTCAACCTCGAAGGCGGCCTCTACGACCG
>NZ_JBIIKX010000141.1:0-5194 GCF_044232965.1 Prosthecobacter sp. | reverse complement strand
CCCACTCGCCATCTCACGCGGAAAAAGGCAGGCAAAACGCGGATTTTTCGGTCCTCGGAACCGCTCGCAAAAATGTACCCCCTATCCAGAGGTGCCCTTATGATAAAATAATTGAAATTATAATTAACCAGTCGAATTTTCATAAAGTAACCTGAATTTTTTAGAATACTATGGAATCGCTTCTTGCTGCCGCTGCCACCGATCCCGCGTTCGCGGATTTTCAAGTCATGAGCTATGGCAGCCTACTGCTGCCAGACCATCCCATTCGTTTTGGCTTCCAGGTGGACATTGTGCCCTCCAACTGCCCCTCCAGTATTCTGTTTGGCCTCATCAGCCGTGATCCCGTCAACAGTGGGTGCGCCAAAACCACCGGCTTCGCCGTGCGGCTGGAATTGGAAATGCGCGAGGTCTGGGACGCGCTGAATGGCAGCGGCCTCGTCGGCTGGGTGGAGCATCCGCTCGGCCTTGCCGGTTTCACCGACGAGGAACCCCTCCTGCTCGGCTGGGAGATCGAATTCCACGGTCAGGCGCTCATTCCCAAGCTCGTCGTCGCCGACCAGCAGTGGCTCTACCCGGCCATCCAGTGCCCCAATCCCATCGTCATGGAGTCCATTGTGGGCTGGAAAGGCGAGTGGGAGGCTGATCCGCGTGGCATTTTCCTGCACCCCGCCCTGTGGCGCGAGCATGTGCCCATGAGCCATCCCACTGAGCCGCAGACACAATCCATCGCCGCCTGATCAAGCTCCGGCTTGAATCCCGCCGGTTTTCCCGCTACCGGCACGGCGCATGAACAACACGGACAGTCGCATTCTCATCACCGGCGGAGCCGGATTCATCGGCAGCGCCCTCGTTTGGGAGCTGAACCGCCGGGGCTGCGAGAACATCGTCGTCTGCGACCGCCTCAGCACCGACGAGAAGTGGAAAAACCTCGTCCCGCTCAAATTCGCCGACTACATCGACGGCAACGACCTCCTCCAGGCCGTGCAGCACTCGCCCGCCAAGCTCGGCCGCTTTGACCACGTCCTGCACCTCGGTGCCTGCTCCGCCACGACGGAACGCGATGCCGATTACCTCATGCGGAACAACTACGAGTTCACCAAGCAACTCTGCCAGTGGTCGCTCGCGAATCAAACCCGCTTCGTCTATGCCTCCTCCGCCGCCACCTACGGCGACGGTGCCCACGGCATGGACGATCAAATGCCCGACATCCACGCGCTCCGCCCGCTGAACATGTACGGCTACTCGAAGCACCTCTTCGACCTCCACGCGAAACGCGAAGGCTGGCTGCCGAAGATCGTCGGCCTCAAGTACTTTAACGTCTATGGCCCCAATGAGGACCACAAGGCCGACATGCGCAGCCTCGTCCACAAAGCCTGCGGCCAGATCCTCGCTACCGGCAAGGTCCAGCTCTTCAAATCCCACCGCCCGGATTTCAAAGACGGCGAGCAAATGCGCGACTTCCTTTATGTGAAGGACGCCATTCGCATGACCCTCCACCTCGCCGAAACACCCAGCGCCGGCGGCCTTTTCAATCTCGGCTCCGGCAAGGCCCACACCTGGATCGAACTCGCCACCGCCATCTTCACCGCCCTCGGCAAGGAGCCGAATATCGAGTTCATCGACATGCCGGAGCACCTGCAATCGAAGTATCAATACTACACCTGCGCCGACATCGCCAAACTCCGCGCTTCCGGCTTCACGCAAGAAATCACCGCGCTCACCGAAGCCGTGCGTGATTACGTCCAAGGCTACCTCGTGCCGGACAAACGGCTCGGAGATGAGACGACAGGTGCCTGACCTTCTTATTCGCCCAAATCTCAGTAACTGCCGTCGCTGCGGTGACTGATTATGCCTTCACTTATCTATACACAGTCAACGTTTAAGCAATGTCGTGACTAGTGGGGGTGACATCCGCGCCTTGTTCGCCTCTGTGTCTTGGAAACACCATGTAACGTCCTTCTAACTCAAACTCCAGAGGGAAGAGTTCCTCAGAATCCTCCAAGTCGAGATCTTTCAGAATGTTGTCTCGCTCCTCTTCGTAAAGATCGAGAAGGTTCTGATTAATAACCCACCGATCCGTGCCACCAAAAAGGCAAATAGCGTGACCAGAATTGCACACATAACCCTTGAGTTCTGACCCAGAAGGAGTTCGAAATAGTGCTTTCCGACGCTCGAACATGAATGTGCCCAGCGGAGTCCCCGCTGGAATCGGAAACCAGTAATCGTCTGACCACCCAATAGCTTCTATCGCTTCTCGCACGGTCTCGCGATCATATCCGTGTTTCGAAAGCAAATCGATGTCGTCAGGCTCATAATATTGCCCCCAAGCTGCGCACTTATCTAAAGAGACTTCATCGACATCAGTGATGAGGGTGAACTTCATTGTCTGAGGCGAATATTGAAGATGGTTAAACGATCGTGAGGTTTGTCATCAGCTTTATCGCCAACGGTTTTGTCGGAACAGAGCGGGCTGTGTCCTCAAGGGTGTCGTTTTACTCTCCTATGCCGTTGTTGGGCAACAATAAATGTGGCTTTGCAACGGGCACAGGAAGGAAGCCGCTCACCGCGCTGGCGCAAACACATTCCCCAGCGGCAGCCAGCGCGCGGTCCAGGTGCCTTGATCGAGGAAGCGCACCTCGATGAGACCGCCGCTGTTGCGCGGGTCGTTTTGATCGAAGAGGAGGTTTCCCATCGAGAACCAACGCAGCGATCCCCTGCCCCGCTCCCAGCCCGGCGATGGACGATGCGTGTGCGCTCCCACGATGAGTTCCGCGCCCGCTTTCTCCGCCCAACTCGCCACCAAGCGCTCACGAATCGTCGGCGCGGCGGCGTATTCGGCCCCGCAGTGCAACAAGGCGAACAACGGCTTCGATGACGGCTTCCAAAACTCGAACGAGCCTGCCCGCAGAAGATCACGCGCCGGTGTGGGTGAGTTTTCGACATCGGTGGCCGCGCCGAGGTAAAAATCATCGAGTTCGATCATCACCCCGTCTTCCACCACCGCGATGCCTGCGGCCTCCAGGTCACGTTTCATCGACGCAAACGCCTCCGTCCCAAAATCATGGCTGTGATTGTTCGCCAATGACACAGCGGTCACGTTCAGCCGCTTCAGCCACTCCAGCGCCAAATCACGCCGCATGCCGATTTGAAACGGATGCCGCAGTTTGGCAGGCACTTCGGGCAAGAGCACGCCTTCAAGGTTCAATACCAGCGGCGCTCCGCCCGTGGCATCGAGGATCGTTTTCTCAATGCGTGCGGCCTCGCCCGGTCTGGCCAGTTTTACCGCCACTTCGCGGCCAAACTGCGTGTCTCCGCCAAAACAAACGCGTTTCCCCGGCAGCAAGCGCCCAGGGATCACCTCAGGGCTGAAAAGCTGCGTGATGTAGCTCGTCGTCTCCGGTTCATCCGGCCTGCCGCCGTAGTGGATCGCGTTACGGTTGTGCAGCACCACCGGCTTCACACCCGCATGCAGCCGCAGCATGAGCCACTGCGCCGCTTTCGAGTCGAGATGACCGGGCTGGTCGAGATTTAAAACCGCCTCCGCGTCTCCCACAGCCAGCACACGCAACGTCTCCTCATCCCGCCGCCTCGCCTCAGCCTGCGTGAGGTAGTGCGAAAAATCCGTCGATTGCACCACCAGCGTCGGCTTCTCCTGCACGCAGCGCTTCAGCAGCGGCAGCAGCTTCTCCCATTCCTCCTTCGTCGAACGCACGCCCAGCGTCACCGGCACAATCGGCACCTCGGCAAACCAACGCGCCAGCATCGGCAGCAAGGCCTGCACACCATGCTCGCGGCTAAACAGACTCGACTCACTCACCCGCGGCTCCTGCATTAGCGCCATCACCGCCGCCGCATCCACCCGCACACGGCCCAGCGGGGTGAGAAAATCCCGTATCGTCGTGGAAAACGGCGTCGTGCCCCGCTTGAAGTGATCCGGGGATAAAATCACGATGCGCTCATACTTCCCCGCCGAGGCGAGAAACAACGTCTCCGCGATCAAATCCACCGCCAGCAGGTGATGCGGCACCGTCACGCCTGTGATGCGATGTGGCAGCGGCTTCAGCTTTATCTCCGCCGCCTCACACACCTCACGAAACGGCTTCGACTCCGTGTAAAACAACGGGAACGGCTCTGCCATCAACGAGCTGCACCAAAGGAGCAGAAGCAGCATTCCTAACCGCTGATATGACGCTGATTTGACGCTAATGGCTGAATTCAATGAATGCATTTATCAGCGTCTCATTAGCGTCATATCAGCGGTTCCAAAACTCCGCCCTCAATCAATATCCCGCTTCTTCTTCCCCTTCGGATCAGCCTTCGCGGGAAACACGGGCAGCGCCCATTTCGCGCGTGGTGGCAGCTCGGGCTTCGCGGCATAGACTTTGGCACGCCATTCCTCATCCGTGGCGCGTTGGTCCTGCGGCCCGGTGAATTCAAAATGCTGATAGGCCATGCCGGTGACGAGACGCGGCGTGTTTTCATTGCCAACGAGCGCGATGAGCACACACGGCCGGCCCAGCGCCTCTTGCAGCACCTGATTGCTGTAGGCATCGGTGTGGACATCGGTGATGAGGGCGCTCTTGCCACGCTCGGCATCGGGGATGCCGTTCTGATCCAGCGGCTGCTCCATGTAGGTGAGGGTGAACTGCCAGATCTTCTCCAGGTCATCCTTCGTGAGCGGCAGGCCGCGCACCTCCTTCTCTGCGATCTCACGGCAGAATTTCATGTCGGTGTGGAAGCGGTTCAGCGGCGCCCATTCATCCTCTTCCATGCCAGGCAGCAGCGCGTGCTTCAGCATGCCCTGGCGTGTGAAGTCCGCCAACCGCTCCATCTCACGCCAGAACCTCACATCCGGCTGCACCAGGCCGCGCGGCATCGGCGGCAGTGGTTTGTCGCCATCTCCACCCTCACCCATCTCAGCGTAGCTCTGCTTGGCGTAGAGCACGGTGTCATGCTTGATCTCCGTCCAGTGGCCGAGCATCGACTCGATGTCCTTCTTCGCATACTCAGGGCCGCGCATGAAGGCCGGGTAGTTCTCGTTCCGCCGGCCTGCCAGCGTGGCGATGGCATGAAGCTGCTGCCCCGCCATGCTGCCAAACCACAGTTCATCCGGCACCTTCGCCAGCTTGCCACGCAGCTCGGCGAGCGTCTTCTCAAACACCGCCATTTGTTCGTCCGCAGGCTCAAAGCGCTC
>NZ_JBIIKX010000036.1:0-58032 GCF_044232965.1 Prosthecobacter sp. | reverse complement strand
CCTGCCTGGGTCATCATCCTGTTCTGGTTCGCTTTCGATGTCTGGGGCGTCGTTTCAGGCGGGGATCACATCGCCTACTGGGCGCACATCGGCGGCCTCCTCGGCGGTGTGGGGATCGGACTGCTGTGCCTGCACTTCGGGTGGTTCCAGCTCACGCAACTCGACCACCGCTCGCTGTTGCAGATTCTCAAGGGCGAGGAATAAAACACGCCTCCGCCGCGCAAGTTTTCGCGCTTCTGCATGATTACTCGCGCCGCCTGGATTGGGACACACTGCTTTACGAGGCAAGACTGACTCGCGGCCATCAGCAAGCCGGACCAGGAGCCACGTCTCTATGCGTGGGCAAGCCGTGGTTTGGGCTGATCGGCATCGAGCCCCGCTACGTCACCTTCAAGCCCGGCGAGGTCCCTGCCTCGGTAATGGCCCGCCTTTCTTCGATCATTTTGCCGCCTCCATCCGGCATCAGGACAAAGAGCACGGCTTGATGGCAGATTACAAACTCGAGTTCACCGCAAGATCGCGCTACCCGCTTCACCCATCATGCTCCAGCAACTCAGGAGACCAGCATCGGAGCCTGCGCCATTTGGGCGCGACTGGCGGTGAGGTCGAAGGTGGGTTCACGGTCCTGCGGCTTCTGCACGGCTTTGGCGAGGGCTTTGCTGAGGCCGTCGAGAGAGTAGGGCTTCAGCATGATGTCCACGGGCGGCGGATGGCCCTGGCTGAGGATCATGAACTCGTCGGGGTCGATGACGAAGCCGCTGCAGACGACGACAGGCACGTCATTGCCGACGGCGCGGAGTTCCTTGAACGTGTCGCGGCCGGAGAGCTTCGGCATGTAGATGTCGAGCAGCACGGCGTCGATTTTCTCACCGCTGCGCAGGAGAATGTCGAGCGCCTGCTGGCCGTCGCCGGCCTCCAGCACGCGGTAGCCGAGGAAGCCGAGCATGTTCATGGCGATGGAGCGCACCGGGGCCTCATCATCGACGACAAGAATGGTGGTCTGGGCACCGGCAGGGGCGTTGACAGTGGGGCCGTTATCGACGGGGCCTTCGTCATCGACCTGCTCAGGATTGAGCACACGCGGAAGGAAGACGCGAAACTCGCTGCCGCGCCCAACCTCGCTGTCGAACTCGACCCAGCCGCCGTGCTCGCGCACGATGTCCTGGGCGGTGGAAAGGCCGAGGCCGGTGCCGGTGGTGGATGACTTGGTGGTGAAGAAGGGCTCAAAAATGCGCCCACGATGCTCTTCGGAGATGCCGTGACCATTGTCACGCACGACGAGCATGACGAAGTCGGAGGCCTCGGCCGGAGCGCCCGTCGCGGAAGGCTTCTGATGAGTGACATTTTCGACAGCGATCTCGATGACACCTTTGTCAGCGGGCAACGCGTCGCGGGCATTGAGGCAGAGATTGAGCATGACCTGCTCGATCTGGGTGGCGTCTGCGGTGACGTAGGAGGCGTCCATGCCGCCGCGCATCTGGATGGTGACGCGGGGATCAACGCTGTGCTTGAGGAGGTTCTGCACATCGGCCAGAAGGCGCTTGAGATTGGTCGTCTTGCGAATGCTGGTGCCGTTGCTGCGGCGGGAGTAACCGAGGAGGGATTTGACCAGCTCGGCGGCGCGGGTGGTGGCGTGGTTGGCGTTTTGCAGCTTGTCACGCACCCCCGCCTGATTGGTGGCCGGAGTGAGCTCGGCGAGCGTCAGATTGCCACGGATGGCGGTGAGGAGGTTGTTGAAGTCGTGAGCGATGCCGCCGGCGAGCTGGCCGATGGTGCCCATCTTCTGGGATTCGCGGAGCTGGGTCTCCAGCACACGCATGGCGGAGCGGTCCTTCACGATCCAGATGCGGCCGATGATCTCGCCGGCATCCGTTCGCATGGGGTTGGAGCGCAGGGAGAAGACGCGGCTGTCGTTGGCGACGAGCGGCGGTGTTTCGTCCTGGGCCTCGATGCTGGAGGCGGTTTTTTCGATCCAGGCGGTGATGACGGCCTTTTCCTGGAAACGTTCCACCAGAGCTGAGAGCAGGCGGGTGGCATCACGACCGGCCAGTTCTTCCACCGGCTTGCCGAGGAAGTCGTCCAGCTTGGCATTGGAAGCGATGATAGCTCCCTGCGCATCGACGACGAGCACGCCTTCGTCGCTGGCGGCAAAGAGGCCTTGAAGAGCGGTGAATGCCTCGCGCAGGAGACGCTCGGCATTGAGGAGGCGCTGGGCGGTCTGGCAGGCGTGCTGCTCGGCGGCGTTGAGCGCCTGGCGCTGCTTGGCGAAGATCATGTTGATGTCACAGCGCAGCTTCCAGAAGTCGGAGGGCAGCCACTCGGCGGAATGGGCGTCCGGCGGCACGCCGCGGAGCACCGCCGTGGTCCCCTTCATGACAGCCGTGGTCGGCTTGAGCAGCCAGCCGGAAATAAGATAAGCCCCCAGGAAAACACCTCCGCCGAGCAGGACGCCCGAGATGCCGAAGAACCAGTCCAGAGAATGGCCCATCAGGCGTGTGGCACCCATGGCCGGCAGGAAGCCGAACAGCCAGAGGGGGAAGAGAATGCGCAGTCGCAGGGAGTTCATGATGTGGTGGGTGGAGTGGTGGACGAAGCTTGGGCGGGTTTAATTGACTGAGCCGGAGGCAGGCGGCGCTGTGCGGCTGATGATGCGGTGCATGCATTGCTCCACGGCCGCGTTGAGATGGTTTTCCAGCCATGTCTCAATCTCGCCACGGAGGGTGGCGAGACCGGCAACCTGTGCTCCACGCGTATCGAGACGGTCGATCCGGTCGTTCAAGGCGCTCACGTTCATGGCGATGCTGAAGATGTCGTTGCGCAACTGCTCGATCTGGACCGCCCATTCCTGGGTCGGCTGAGACACGGAGCGTGAAGGTGCCTGCACCGGCGGAGGAGCCAATTGCAACGTCTCCGCTATCAGCGCTGGCGGGCGTGAAAACTCGGCATCTGATTCCAAACGCTGGTTGGGGGATGGAGCAGGCGGCAAAAAGTTCCGCACTTGCCTCTGCTGCTCCCCTCCAGTGTGAGGAGCGTTTTCGAGCACAGGAGGAGAAAAGGTGTTGCCCGGCGTTCCCAGCAGGGGCTCGGTGCTGATGTGCCCAGGTGCCTGCTGCATGATCATTTCAGACGCAGATGTAGCGCCAGTCATGTCAGGCGTGTGGCCCTCAGGACTATGGCGTTGTGTCGAGAATGAAAAAGGTAAAGGCATGTGTGGAATCAGGCAATTGATGTAATTTTAACAATATTAACAATAAAATCCATAATTTTTTCACATTTATTTGAATAGTTGCTTCAGATTGAATGTCATCTCGGCCTTTTTTCCCTCGCAAAACGCCTGAGCTGAGTTCGTGTTAAAATGTTGCTTATAAGCGACTTAGTTTTTCTGACATTTGCCAATTATCAGAACAGTTCGCACGATCTCGGCTTAAAAATCAGAGAAAATGCCCATCAAGGTTGGAGCACTGCCTTGCGCCGGGTGCCAGACTTGTCTAACCTCGGCGATTCATGGACGAACGTATCATTCAACGCTTGGAGGCCCATCTCGCCAGCCAGGGGCTGCGACGTACCAAGCAGCGCGATGTCATTGTCGAAGCTGCGTTTGCCACCGACGATCATTTCAAAGCCGAGGAATTACTCGAAAAAGCCCGAAAACTCGACAGCACTGTGTCTCGGGCCACCGTTTACCGTACCCTGACCCTTCTAGTGGAGTGCGGTCTGCTGCGGGAGGTCGATCTCGGCCGTGACCAGACTTATTACGACCCCAATTTCCTCGATAAGCCGCAGCACAACCATCTCATCTGCCTGGATTGTGACCGTGTGGTGGAGTTTGAGGACGATCACACCGCCCTGCTGCACGACTGTATCACCCGCAGGCTCGGCTTTCAGCCCAGCATGAAGAGCATGCGCATCGAGGCGCACTGCGATGAACTGATGCGATTGGGTAAATGCAGCTACCGCGAAGCCCAGCTAGCGAAAGCCTGATGCAAGCCCTCATCGGGCCTTATTCATGCCCGCCGCCAGCGCTGAAAGGACTCAATGGCCTCGTACTCGGCCAGACCGAGTGAATCATAGAGCCGTGCGTTTTCCCGGCTGGTCTCCGGCGCCTCTTTTTCCAAGGATGACAAAGCACCGTAGCGGGAGATCGCGTTTGCTTTCCGTTCGAGCTGCAACGGGCTCATCGGAATCGCCATGTCGATCTCATGCGGCTCCAGCGGACGCTCCTTGCCGCGATACAGCCACACACTGCATGAACCGGCGAATTCCTCGCCCGCGCAGGCCTGAAGCGCCGCAACAAGCAGGCGGAAGCAAATGCCGGCCACGCTGGAAGGATCTGCCGAGTCGCCCGTGATGTAGATTTGGTGCGGTTTGTGATCCTGCAGCAGCCGCGTCATCGCGTCGATGTCTGCCTGGGTGCTTTTGAAACGGCGGTAGCGTCCTTCCTCATAGAAAGGAAGATCCGCAAAGACGACATGTTCGGCGGAAACGCCAAGCGTATGCGCCGCGTCACGCAGCTCGCCGCGCAGGATGAGCGCCTTGAGCTGGCGCAGGAGCGGCGGATCCTCGCCAAACTCCCCCTTCTCTTCCAGCAACGCCAGTGCCTCGCGCGCATATTCCACCTGCGGGCTCCAGACCTCGGGGTGGACGGCGTTCGAGGCCAGTTCCAGCAATGTGCCGGCGAATTTGTCCGCCTCGCTGTCTGGCACGCGCAAGCTGCCGGAGGTCAGCGAAATCAGGCGCACGTCGTGTCCTTGCTCAATCAGGCGGTCGATCGTTCCGCCCATGCCCACCACCGCGTCCTGCGGCTCCGCACTGAAAACGAGACAGCGCTTCGGATACGGGCGGGCACGTTCCGGGCGGTAAGTGTCATCTTCATCCGGTTTGCCACCCGGCCAGCCTGTGATCGTGTGCTGGAGCTGGTTGAAGATACGGATGTTGAGTTGATAGGCCGGTCCTTGTTCAGAAAGGAGATCAGAAAGGCCGTGCTCGTTGTAATCCTCGTCAATGAGCTTCAAAATCGGCCGCTTGGTCTTAAACGCCTGCCACACCATCGCGCGGCGCGTCTCACGCGGCGTCCAGGAGGCCGGTCCGACCAACCAGGGCAGCTTGATGCGTGTGAGCTCACGCGAGGCACCGTTGTCGATGAAAAACCTCGCGTCGGGATGGTCTTGCAGGAACGAGGCCGAAACCGCCTCCGTCATCGGTCCTTCGATCGCTTTTGCCACCATCGTGGCCTTGTTGTCTCCCCAGGCCATGAGCACGAGTTTCTTTGCGCGCAGAATCGTGCCCACCCCCATGGTGATGGCAAAGTGCGGCACATTTTGCTCGCCCCGGAAATCACTCGCCGCATCCTGACGCGTCACGCGGTCCAGCGTGATGCGGCGCGTGAGCGAGTCACGGCTCGATCCCGGCTCATTGAAGCCGATGTGGCCGGTTCGGCCGATGCCGAGAATCTGCAGATCAATGCCGCCCACGCTTTGGATTTTCTCCTCATACTGCCGGCAATGCACGAACACCTGGTCCCCGGGCACCGTTCCGCTGGGAAGATTGATGTTCGCCTTTGGGATGTCGATGTGGTCGAACAACTGCTCAGCCATGAACCTTGCATAGCTTTCAGGATGATCCCCGCTCAGGCCATAATACTCGTCCAGATTGAAGGTGATGACTTTCTTGAAGCTCAGCCCCTCCTCCTTGTGCAGGCGGATCAGTTCACGGTAAAAAGGCACGGGCGTCGAGCCCGTCGCCATGCCCAGCACGGCGGGCTTTCCAGCCTGGTTTTTCGCCTCGATGAGTTGCTTCACCTCCTGCGCCAGAGTTCGGGCCGCCGTGGCGGAATCAGGAAAAATCGAAGTCGGAACTTTCTCGTAAATTTCGGCGTGAGAACGGATGGGCATGGCGGGTGGGTTGGGAAATGTCTGGGGGCGTTTTCGCAGACTTCTCTGCGGCACCTGATTCAATACAGGTGTGGCAGATTAGTTTTGTCGGTTGTTCCAGGCAGGCTCCAAAAAACCCGGCAAAGCAGCCCCTGCAACCCTGCTTTCAAAATCACTCTCAAGACTTGTCCAGCACCAGACAGCGGAAGGATCTGCCCAGAAACGCCGGATGGGTGAGCGACTGGAACTGACGCATCGTCGCGGCATCAAGGCCCTGCCCTTCGAGGCTTTTCAGCCATGGCAGCGCCAGCCGACCCAGCAGACGGCCTTGAAGATCGTACTCGCGCTGCTTGAGCCCCCGGCAGGAGGCTTCTTCCATCAAACGCGTGAAGTTGATGTGCGTGGTCAGATCACACTCGCCGAGGTCTTCCAGAACATTGCCATCCATCTGATGCTGGCGGTAACGGCGGATCGTGCCGCTGGCGCGTGAGTCAGCGAAGAACTCCTCCGCATCCAGGCCGTAGTCGGCGATGAAGATGGCTCCGCGAAACGCGGCCTGGGCCAGTTCACGAATCCAGACGAGCATGGCGAGGTTGATTTCGAGGGTATGGCCGGTTTGAAGATCAGTCGGCAGTTTTTCGGCCTCCACGGCGAGTTCTGGCGATGAAAAATCACCCTCAACGAATTGGAAGGTGGCATCCACATGCAGTTCACGCCAGCGCCCGCCATCCCAGCGCACGAGATGCACGGGAAAAGCGTCCGGCAGCTCGTTGCAGAGGAAAAAGCCATGTTTCGGACCGGTTTGCAGCTCGGCGAGGCTCCGGATCCAATGCACGCGGTCGCCAAGACGCTTCGATTGGGCTTCCCGGTAACGCGGATTCGGCTCCACGATGAGATACTTGATAGGGCGACCTTTCAGAGCGCTCAAAACATCCTCGGCGAGCTGGCCGTCATGCGCTCCCTGCTCAATAATCGTGAAGTCCTCCGGTTCGCCGAGCGCCTGCCATTCCTGAACGGCTTGCTGGGCCAGCAGTCTGCCAAACAACGGCCCCACGCTCACACTGGTGAAGAAGTCGCCTTGCCGTCCAATTCGTCTCGGCCCGGCACCATAATAACCATGCTCAGGATGATAAAGCGCCTGTTGCATGACCTGCGCGAAGGGCAGCGGTCCGGCGGCGAGCAGTTGCTCACGGAGAATTTGAGGCAAGGAGGGCATGCGGGACGCGGGAAAGAACTGGCGCGGCTTGTGAAGGGCGGGTAGTTTCCCGGCCCAATTCTTTCCCCTACGCCATGTTTCGTGATGATCTCGATGTGAAGCCTGAGCGCAACTGGCGCGGTGAGGCCGGCCTGAAACTCCCCTTTTACCGCCGCGGCTGGTTCAGCGCGTTGGTGGCGCTCTTCATTCTCGGCATCGTGGCCGCGTTTGGCATTTATAGCGTGATCGTCGCCCCTTTGCGGCGGGATGCGGAGAAGTTTGACCTGGAGGAGCTCAAAAAACTGGAGTCCGCGAGCATCATCTTTGACCGCAATGGCGACGAAATGGCCCGCCTCTATGTCCTCAACCGCACACCCGTGCCGATCACCGATGTGCCGCAGCACTTCATCGACGCGCTCGTGGCGCAGGAAGACTCCCGCTTCTTCAAGCATGACGGCGTGGATTACATCGGCCTTGCCCGTGCCATGAAGGAAAACCTCAGCGCCGGCCAGGTGACCCAGGGGGCCAGCACCATCACTCAGCAGCTCGCCCGGCAGACGTTTCAGCTCTTGGAGAAGAGCTACAAGCGCAAGATCCTGGAGGCTTTCATCGCCCAGCGCATCGAGAAGCACTACTCGAAGCCGGAGATTCTCGAATTGTACCTCAACCGCATCTTTTTCGGCCTCAATTTCTACGGTGTGCAGGCTGCGGCGCGCGGATATTTCGGCAAGGATGTGAAGGAGCTGACCATCGAAGAGTCCTCCACCATCTGCGGCCTCATCAAAAGCCCGAACAACATCCAACCGCTGCGCAATCCGCAACGCGCCCTGAAAGAGCGCAACTATGTGCTGGAGCGCATGGCCTCCGAGGGCACACTTTCGGACGAGGATGCGGCCCGGCTGAAGAACAAGCCGCTCATCACCGCGCCACAGACCAGCGATCCGCGCCTCAGCTACGTCTTCGACGCCGTGCGCCGTGAAGTCGTGGAAATCGTGGGGGAGGAACGCGCCTCCATCGGCGGCTTCCAAATTTACACCAGCATCGACCAGGATCTGCAGAAGGCCGCCGAGACCGCGCTGAACAAACAGATTGCGCAGGTGGAACAACGTCCAGGCTATCAGCATCAAACTTTCGCCCAGTTCCGCACCATAATCAGCGACTACCGCGCCCGGCTGAAACGCGGCGAGATCGATCCCACCACCCCGCGCCCGGTGCCTGAATACCTTCAGTCAGCCGCCATGATGATCGACAACAAAGACGGCAGCATCCTGGCGATGGTGGGCGGGCGTGACTTTGGCGACAGTCAGTTCAACCGCGCCACCGATGGTGTGCGTCCGGTCGGCACGGCCTTCACTCCGCTCGTTTATGCCGCCGCTTTTAGCAGCCAGGGCCTCTATCCCGGCACCAAGGTCGATGACGCACCGCTAGACAACCGCCGTGTGATGATCGGCGGTCTCACCGGCATTCTGGGTGAGTGGGGGGCGGAAGTGGCTGACCCCAAATGGTCGCAGGCACCCATGAGCTCGCGCGAGGCGCTGGTGCAGGGCCGTAACTCCGCCACCGTCCGTCTTGGCGAACGAGTGGGGGTGCCAATGGTGAAGCAGGTCGCGCAAAAAGCAGGCATCACCTCCGAAATGCGGGACTACCCCTCCACCTTTCTCGGTGCCAGCGAGGCGCGCCTGAGTGAGATGTGCCTGGCCTACTCCAACTTCCCCACGCTTGGCAACCGTCCGCAGAAGCTGAACCTCATCCAGCGCATCACCGACAGCACTGACAAGGTGGTTTTCCAGATCGCGCAGACCGAGTTGCAGACGACGCAAAGCATGGACCCCATCGCCGCGTATCAGACGCACACCTGCCTCGTCGATGCCCTGCACCGTGGCACAGGCAGCCCGGCGGTCACGGACTACAAGCTGGGAGAGTATGTCGCGGGTGGCAAAACCGGCACGCATTACGAATTCAAAGACCTGTGGTTCCTTGGCTACACCTCCGGCATCACCTGCGGTGTGTGGACGGGCTTTGACAAGCAGAAGACCATCTACCCCGGCGCTTTCTCAAATCGTGTGCTGCTGCCCGCCTGGGTGGAAATGATGAACGCCAGCACCGCGCGCTACGCCCCTCAGGAGATCGTTCCGCCACAGACCGCCGAGCGTGTGGAGATCTGCCAGCGCAGCGGCATGCGCGCCACCGACTACTGCTACGAGAAGGTCAAGGATGCCGCGGGCAAGGAAAAATCCGTGCGCGCCACCTACTTCGAATACATCCGCCCAGGCACGCCATTGGAAGGCTTCTGCCCGGCGCACACCGGCGAGGGACTGCCCAATGAGATCGCCCAGTTCCAGCACCAGAACACGTTTGGCATTGAGACCGCGCCCATGATCGCCGACGCCGCGAAGTGGGTTCACATCGAGCCGATACGCATGCAGGCCCTCACCGTCATCGGAGAGGATCCGTACGCTTCCGAGCAGGCCATTCCCCGTGCCCGGCCCGTCAATGACGACGGCACCCCTGTGCGCAAAGCCCTGCCGGTGGACGGTCCCAGCGAGAAAGAAGACGGCCCAGCTTTGAAACTTGCCCCGCCGCCGCCGATGAAGATCGAGCTGTGAGCCGCTGCCATCATGGTCATCGGCGGTTTCTCATTTCCCAAGCTCTGGGCGCAGGTGCGCTCAAAATCTTGGCTCTGGCTTTTCCGTCGGCAGCAGATCGAAGAAGGCGGTCGGTTGATCAAGCATGGCGACATCGGCCTCGCCGGAGTGAATGTCTGTGCGGAGACCGAAGTGGAGATCATCGCGGGCATCGGCACCGGTTTGTTCAACACCGCGTCGGTCACGGCACATCTGCGGCTGCGTGACGATGGCTCGCTGTCCATGACCTCGCACTGCACCTGCGTGCAGGGAACGCTCTGCCAGCATGCCGCGGCGCTCATGCTGATGCTCGACATCGAGGAAGGCCGCCAGCGCATTGAGAAAATGGCCCGTGTGCAGGAGAAAGCCTCGCCCGCGCCCGAGGAGCACGATGCTCCAGCGCCTGAAACCGTCGAACTGCCGCCGGCAGAGCCCAAGCCGGTGCTCGTGGTGCGCCGCATCGCGGTGGAGGTGCCGCAGATCACCGCAAAACGCGGTATTGGCGGCTGGACGCCGCGCAGCATCGCCATCGCGCAACCGTGCGTGGAGTATGAGGGCTGCGCGCGCCGCTTTGAGATGCTCGTTCGCAGCCCGGCGCATCAGTGGAGTGATGAAAGCGGCCAGCAGCACACCGTGTTGCGAAATCTGCGCTCCGAGCGGCTGCTGCTCACCGATTTGTCCGCGCTGGGTTTCAAACCCTTCGCCGAGGCATTGCCAGGAACCAAGGCGGATGAATCCACGCTCGGCTACATGGCCGTCTCGGGTGATCAGGCGTTGTTCTGGGCGCAATTCCTCAAAGACCAAGTCACGAAGCTGCGCGAGACCGGCTGGCGGGTCGAAGTGCCGGAAGGCATCGGCTTCCAAATCCACGAGGCGGGCGAGGACGCGTGGTTCAGTGATCTCCAGAGCGATCAAGGCGGCAAGGACTGGTTCGCGCTCGATCTCGGCGTCGAGATCGAAGGCCGGCGGCTTTCGCTCGTGCCGCTGCTCGTCGATTGCATCGACCAGGGGCTCAATGCCTCCGTGTTGGAGAAAAATCTCAACCAGCGTTTCCTGCTCTCGCTCGGTGGCGACAGTGACAACGTGCTCTCCGTGCCTGCGGAGCGCCTGCTCGTGCTGCTGCGTTTCTTTGATGAGCTGCTCGCCACGCGGCCTGTGCGAAAAGACGGCAAGCTCCAGCTCGATAAACTCCGCGCCGCACAACTCGCCACACTCGACGGAATGCCCATTCGCGCCCCGGAGGAGCTTTCGGCGCTTTCGCAGCGTCTCGGCAGCTTCCAGCGCATCGCGCTCATCGACCCGCCTGCGACGCTGAAAGCCAGCCTGCGCGATTATCAGCTCGAAGGCGCGTCGTGGATGCAATTCCTGCGCGAGTTCGGCCTGCACGGCATTTTGGCCGACGACATGGGCCTCGGAAAAACGATCCAAACGCTCACGCACATCCTCATCGAGAAGGAAAGCGGCCGCATGACGCATCCCTGCCTCATCGTGGCACCCACGAGCGTTTTGCGGAACTGGATCAACGAGTCGATCAAATTCACGCCCACGCTCAGCCTGCTGCTTTTGCACGGCCAGTCACGCAAAAGTGACTTCAAGCATTTGAAGCAATACAACCTCGTCATCACCAGCTACCCGCTGCTCGTGCGGGATGTCGATGTCATGCAGGCGCAGGAGTGGCACATCGTCGCGCTGGATGAGGCGCAGAACATCAAGAACCCCAAAAGCCTCGCCGCGCAGGTCTGCGGCGGCCTGAGGGCCAAACATCGCCTCTGTCTCACCGGCACGCCTATGGAAAACCACCTCGGCGAGCTGTGGAGCCTCTACAACTTCCTCATGCCCGGCCTGCTCAGCGACGCCGACACCTTCCGCCAGCATTACCGCAATCCCATCGAGCGCGATGCCGATGCCGAACGCCAAAAACAGCTCAGCACCCGCATTCAGCCACTGCTGCTGCGCCGCACAAAAGATGCTGTGGCCAAGGAACTGCCACCGAAGACCGAAATCCTCAACACCATCGAGCTTGGCAAGGCGCAGACCGATTTGTACGAGACCATCCGCGCCGCGATGGACAAACGCGTGCGCGAGGCCATCGCCGTGAACGGTTTGGATCGCTCGCAGATCGTCGTGCTCGACGCGCTGCTCAAACTCCGCCAGGTCTGCTGCCATCCACGCCTGTTGAAACAAGAGAGCGCCCAGAACATCGAGGAATCCGCCAAAACCGCCTTCTTGATGGATGAACTGCTGCCCGAGCTGATCGAAGAAGGCCGCCGGATTTTGATCTTCTCACAGTTCACCGAGATGCTGGCCCTCATTGAGGCCCGCCTCAAAAAAGACGGTACCAAGTTCGTCAAACTCACCGGCAGCACCAAGGATCGCGAGACACCGATTCGCGAGTTCCAAACGGGCAACGTGCCTGTCTTCCTCATCAGCCTCAAAGCCGGTGGCGCAGGTCTGAACCTCACCGCCGCCGACACCGTCATCCACTACGACCCCTGGTGGAATCCCGCCGCCGAAGCACAGGCGAGCGACCGCGCCCACCGCATCGGCCAGACAAAGCCCGTCTTCGTCCACAAGCTCATCTGCGAAGGCACCATCGAGGAGCGCATCGTTAAAATGCAGCAAAAGAAAGCTGCCCTCGTCGAAGGCCTCCTCACCGGCCGCACCGACAAACTCCAGCTCACCCAGGCAGACATCCAGGCGCTGTTTGCGGTGGAGTAACGGCTTCGACCATCAGGAATCCCTGCTCATCAAGCTTCACTCCCGCGAGGTTCACGACCGTGTCTTTGCCCGGCATCAAGCCGCTGATGCGGACGCCGTTGTCGGTGGCTTCGAGGTTTAAACCGGGCAGCAGGCGGCCGAGTGAACCGGCTTTTTTGCCGAGCTGAAAACCTTCCTCGCCTTCGGGCATTTCTGGGTCGGGAACTTCGGCAGCGGCGAGGATGCCGCTAGCGGCGTCGATGTAACCGCGCAGCACGGTGGTGGATGGCGGTGGAGCGAAATCGTTGTCGAGGCAAAAGGCGAGACGTTCCTGGCCGGTGAGCTTTCCAAGGCTGGCACGGGTGCCGAAGGCGACGATGGGGCAGCCATTCGCCTCACTCGCATCGCTGATGCATTGGGTGCCTGGAATGACCTGAGTGAGCGCCTTGAGCGTGCGGTGGATGAGGCTGCCTTCAGGCTCCAGGCAGAGGAGGACATCGCCTTTGCGGCACCATTCCGCCTCGCCAAGACGAAGCGCGTTGGCAAAGGCGACGAGATCGTCCCCGGCCTTCGCCCAGCTTTTGCGTTGGAGGAAGGCGGTGCTGCTCAAGGCGAGCATGGCGTGACGCACGACCAGCGCGGTGGCCTCACGCGCGGCGAGCGGCGTGCCGAAATGCACCACGACGGGATCAAACAGATGCTTGGGGCGCTTGGCAAAGAACTTGCCGCCCTGAAAGGAGAAGATGCTGCCGTAGAGACCGTCGAGATAGACGGGCACGACCTGGGCATCGCCCTGGCGGGCCATGAGCTCGAAGCCTTTGCGCAGATCATTGACCATGCCGTGGCGGGTGATCTGGCCCTCAGGGAAAAGAGCGACGATCTCGCCCTCCTTCAGCGCGGCGGCGACGGCGCGGATGGCGTCCTTGGCGCGTGTGTTGGAAATGGGCACGGTGCCGACGAGGATCATGAGCCACTTCGTCCAGCGCAGGTTGTACAGCGCCTCCCACATGACAAAGCGCACCGGACGGCGGCAGGCAGCGCCGAGCAGAAAAGCATCCATGTAGCTGACGTGGTTCGGAAGCAGCAGCACACCGCCAGTCTGCGGCACGCGCTCCGCATGCACCGGCCTCACCTTGTAGATGAAGCGCACGACCGCCAGCAGGAGGAAACGCACCAGATCCTCCGGCAGCAAACGCATGGTGTAGAGTGCGGCGCCCAGGGTGGGAACGGCCAGCACGATGAACTGGGTGGAGGAACTCCAGCCCGCCCATTTCATCAAGGCGACGACGGCCACGGCCACCAGCGTGCCAAGGCAGTCCATCAGGTTCATCCCGGCATGAATGCGTGCCTTCTCCTGCTTCTCCGCCTTGTCCTGGGCGAAGGCATACAACGGCACCATGAAGCAACCGCCCGCCGCGCCGGTGAAGATGATGCCCGCGTACATCCAACTGCTGCCGAGCGTGGCCAGACCGGACCAGAGCAGACCGGCAACGAGGCCAAAGCCGCCGATGGGGATGAGGCCCATCTCGATGCGATTGCGACTAATGTGCGAGGCAAAAAAACTGCCGCTGATGACGCCGATGCCAAGAATGCCGGCGACTTTGGCAAGTTCCATGGGCCCATCGCCATGACCGGTGTCGGGATGCAGCTCCTTGGTCAGCGTCACGAGGATGAAGCTGAGCGCGTTCGAGATGAACCAGAAATAAGTCACCCCCAGCGCCGCGAGGCGGATCGAACGGCGGCGGAAGACGATCTTCACGCTTTCGAAGTGCTCCCAGGCCATCGACTTGCGCCAGTGAACCTCGGGATGCGATGGAGTCTTTTGAATGCCGAGCGAGGCAAACAACTCGCCAATGCCGAGGATGCTGATGATGATCAACGGCCACAGCGCGGACATCCATGCATCACCCGTTTTTTCATACTCGGTGCCATACCAGATGCCACCGGCCCACATGCCGCCAAGGATGCCGGCGAGCATGGTCACCTGCAACCAGCCGGACACGCGGCCAAGGCGGCGAGACCCAGCAAGCTCCTTCATCACGCCCATTTTGGCGGGACTAAGCACCGCCGCCTGCACGGCGAGGAGGAAGAATCCGACAAGACAGATTTCGAGCGAACCGGGCACGCGCTGCATCCACAGCGCGAGCGTCAGCCAGATGAAGCAAAAGATCTGCATCACCTGCATCCAGATGATGACATTGCGCTTCGAGAAACGGTCCGACCAGTAACCGGCCAACGGCGCGAAGATCATGTAGGGCAACGAAAAGATAGCCCCGAGCCACAGCTCCATGTGGCGTCCCACCCACGAGTCCTTGGCGATGATGATCGACAGCGCGATCAGCAGCATTTTGACAAAATTATCACTGAACGAATTAAGCGCCTGCACCACGAGCACGAGCACGATGGACACCCAGTTCCGACGTGGCAGATGGGGGGATTGGTCGAGGTCTTGGATGTCGGGCATGGGTGATCGATCAGTCCACGAAACGTTCGGCCAGCAGGATGTCGGCCGGGAACGTGATTTTGGGGTTGGGTTCGGCGTTTTCGACCACAAAGACAGGCTCGCCAAGGTGCTGCACGGCGGAAACTTCATCGGTGACGAGCAGTGAGTCGCGAATGACGGCCTCGTAGGCGCGCGCGAGCAGCTCGCGTTGGAAAACCTGCGGTGTTTCCATGATCCACGCGTTCGCACGGTCGATGGAATCGGTGATGCGGCCGTCGCTGTCGCAGCGCTTGAGCGTTTCGGTCATGGGGCGTGCGCAGGCGACGGCAGCTTGCGTGCGAGCGGCCTCGACACAGCGCGTGATTTGATTCACCGAGATCAAAGGCCGCGCCCCATCATGCACCGCCACGATGTCGCAGGCCGGATTCAGCGCCAGAAGACCGGCATGCACCGAAAGATGACGTTCGGCGCCGCCCGCGATGATTTTCGTGATTTTCTCAAAACCGCTGGCGCGCCAGACGTCGATCTCCATGCGCAGCGCGTCGCTCGTCACCACGATGATCTCATCAATGGCCGCGCACTTTTGAAACACCCCGAGCGTCCGCCGCAGCACCGGCTCGCCGCAGAGCGGGGTCATGAGCTTGTTGAAGCCCATGCGCCTGCTGCTGCCTGCGGCGACGATGATGGCGGAAGTCATGAAGGCCGTTGAATCAGTTACGCGAGGCGTTTGGCGACCTCGGTCGAGATGGACTTGCTGTCAGCACGACCGGCCACACGTTCCTGCAACGCTTTCATCACGCCGCCCATCTCTTTCTTCGAGGTGGCGCCGAGTTCGGCGATGACGGCTTCGACGAGCGTGCCCAGTTCCTCCGCGCTCATGGCGGCAGGCAGGTATTTTCCCAACACGGCGATCTCGGCCTTGGCGGCGTCCACGGCTTCGGCACGACCGGCTTTTTCCGCGCCTTCCACCGAATCCTGGAGCTTCTTGATCTCCTTGCGCACGACGGCGAGGGCGTCGGTGTCGCCTAGTTCCCCATCAGCGCCGAGCTTTTCGATGGCGGCGTATTTGAGGGCGGACTTGAGGTTACGGATGACGTTGAGGGCCACGGTGTCCTTGGCCCGCATGGCGTTTTTCAGGTCTTCGGAGATTTGGGCGATGAAACTCATGGGAAAGGCGGTGGTTGGGTGAAACTGGGCCGCGATCATGGCGTGGCAGGGGCCGTTGTCCAGACGATAGGCGACGTGGCATGGGATAGCCTTTGCGCTGCCCCGCCCCCCGTGCATGATCGTTCCCCCGTGCAATTCCGACATCCCAAACACGATCTATACATCCCTGACGAAACCGAACCCTGGACCGCGCTGCGCCGAGTGACGCATCTGGGCATTGTCTCCCACCAGGACGACCTCGAAATCGCCGCGTATCACGGCATCACCGAGTGCTTTAAAATGGAGGATCAATGGTTTGGCGGCGTGGTGGTGACAGACGGCGCGGGCAGCCCGCGCAAGGGGCCGTATGAGAAGTACACGGACGAAGAGATGCAGAAAGTGCGCCTCGTGGAGCAGCGCAAGGCGGCCTATGTGGGCGAGTACAGCATCATGGTGCAGCTCGGCTACCCGAGTGATGAGATCAAGCTGCCGAAACACGCGCCTGCGGTGGAGGACATTCGTTTCATCCTCGAACACGCGCAGCCGAAGATCCTGTATCTTCACAATCCCTGTGACCGGCATGACACGCATGTGGCCACCTTCCTGCGCTGCCTGGAGGCCATCCGCGAGCTGCCGCCGGAGATGCGCCCGGAAAAAGTCTATGGCTGCGAAGTCTGGCGGAAGCTCGACTGGCTGCTCAGTGACGACAAAGTGATGCTGTGGGTGGACAAGCACCCGCACATGCTGCGCCCGCTGCTCGGCGTGTTTGATTCACAGATCAGCGGCGGAAAGCGCTACGACCTAGCCGAGGAAGGCCTGCGCCACGCGAACGCGACCTACTTTGACTCCCACACCACGGACAACACCAGCCTGCTGACCTTTGCGATGGATCTGACACCGCTCACGAAAGATGACGACATGTCCCCCATCGAGTACTCCGTGAACTATGTGAAGCGCCTCGAAAACGATGTGCGTGACCGCGTGAAGAAGTTCATGTGATCATAAAAAATGCCAGCCGGAGCGACCGGCTGGCATCTTGAAGTTTGAATCGAGTCGGGATCGGAAATTATTCCGCCACCTTGGCGCTTTTGATGATGATCGGCTCGACCGGCACGTCACCATGCGGGCCTTTGCGTCCGGTGGCCACAGCGGCCATCGCATCGACGACTTCCTGGCCTTTGCTCACCTTGCCGAACACGCAGTAGCCCCAACCATCCTGTCCCGGATAGTCGAGGAAGCTGTTGTCCTTGAGATTGATGAAGAACTGGGAGCTGGCGCTGTGCGGATTCGGCGTGCGGGCCATGGCGAGGGTGCCCTTGACGTTCTTGAGGCCGTTTTTCGCCTCGTTCTCGATGTTGCCGTCGGTTTCCTTCTGCTGCATGTCGGGAGTGAAGCCGCCGCCCTGCACCATGAAGTCAGGGATCACACGGTGGAAGATCAGGCCGTCGTAGAAGCCCTTCTTCACATACTTGACGAAGTTGGCGACGCTGATGGGGGCCTTGGCGGCGTCGAGTTCGAGTTCAAGGGTACCTTTGGAGGTCTCCATCACAATTTTCACAGGTTTTGCGTCACTCACGGTTTGGGCGGGGGTTGTGCCGGTCAGAGCAGCAAACGAGAGTACGAAGGCGGCCAGAGTCGGGGCGATTGATTTCATAGTGGGTTGGTAAGGGCGGCGAATGAGCCACGAAGCCCTTGATTTGCAATGATCAAAATCGCCTCAAACGAGAAGCGGCTCCACGCGCTGGCGAATCAGCGCCACCAGTTCGGGGTCCATGAACGAGTAATCGTCCGGGATGTCGAGCACCTCAATGCGCAGATCGTGGAAGAGGTCGGGGAACTGCTCCCGCAGCCGCTGTTTGTGCTCGTGCTCCATGACGAGCACACGATCCGCCCAAAGCAGCAGCTATTCGGTGACATGCCGCCGTGCGACCGTGCTGACTCCAGCACTGCGCACTTCAACACGCGGATCATTCTGATAAACCGCCTCCGCCGTCGGGCTGCGCCATTGATTGCGAGAGCAGAGGAAGAGGAGGCGCATCAACAAATCATTTTTTCACCAACAGACTCTTCCCAGTCATCTCCGCCGACTTCTCCACACCGAGCATGTCGAGCAGCGTCGGGGCGATGTCGGCGAGTTTGCCGTTGGCGACGGTGACGTTAGCAGCATCGGCGGCGACGTAGATGCCGTGGACGAGGTTGGTGGTGTGGGCGGTGTGCGGGGAGCCGTCGGCGTTGCGCATTTGCTCGCAGTTGCCGTGATCGGCGGTGATGAAGAGCTTGCCGCCGAGTTCGAGCACCTTCTCCACGATCATGCGCACGCCGAGGTCGATGGTTTCACAGGCGTGGACGCCGGCCTCGACGACGCCGGTGTGGCCGACCATGTCGGGGTTGGCGTAATTCATGATGACGAGATCGTATTTCTCCAGGCGACGCAGCACTTCAAAAGTGAGGTCGGGGGCGCTCATCTGCGGCTTTTTGTCGTAGGTGGGCACTTCTTTGGGTGAAATGGCGAGGTAGCGGTCTTCGCCAGCATTGGGCTCTTCGACGCCGCTGTTGAAGAAGAAGGTGACGTGCGGGTATTTCTCGGTTTCAGCGGCGCGCAGCTGGGTGAGTCCGGCAGCGGCGACGACCTGGCCGAGGTTGTTGTTCAGGGTCTCGGTGCCGAAGATGACCTTCGCGCCGAGATCGGTGTAGGTGGCGTCGTATTCGGTGAGCGTGTAGTAACCGGTCTTGGGTGTGACCTCGCGGTCGAAGCCTGCAAACTCGGGCTTCAAGAAGGCCTCGCTGAGCTGACGGGCGCGGTCGGCGCGGAAGTTGAACCAGAGGATGACATCGCCATCGCGAATGCGCTGCTCGTTGGCGTTGCTGAAGATCATGGGCTGCATGAACTCATCACCGCGAGGATCGCTCGGATACGCGGCCTGCACGGCGGCGCTGGGGAGGTCGGTGCGGACTTCGCCGCGACCGAGGACGATGGCGTCCCAGGCGAGCTTGTTGCGCTCCCAACGCTTGTCGCGGTCCATGGCGTAGTAGCGGCCGATGACGGTGGCGATTTTGGCTCCGCTGGGGGCGAGGTCTTTTCCCAGCTTCGCCATGTAGGCGGCACCGCCGGTGGGTGAGGTGTCGCGGCCATCGGTGATGGCATGGACCATGAGGTCTTCGACTCCGGCGGCCTTGGCGGCATTGCACAGAGCGGCGAGGTGATCCTGATGGGAATGCACGCCGCCATCGCTGATGAGGCCTAGGAAGTGAAGACGCTTGCCTTTGGCCTGCTGAAAGGCCTCCACGAGCACGGGCATGGTGGCGAGTTCGCCATCGCGGATGCTTTTGTTGATGCGGGTGAGGTCCTGATATACCACACGACCGGCACCGAGATTAAGGTGGCCGACTTCGCTGTTGCCCATCTGGCCGTCGGGCAGGCCGACGTCTTCACCGCTGGCGCTGACGGTGCCGCGCGGGTAGGTGGCGTAGAGGTGATCGTGGAAAGGGGTCTTCGCCAGCAGCGTGGCGTCGCCATTGGCGGCGGCTTGAGCTTTACCGCCAGGGTTGATGCCCCAGCCGTCGCGGATGATGAGAACTACAGGTTTTTTGGTCATGGCTGCATGGTCAATGGGTCAAGGTGGCTTTGCCGTCAAGGCCGGGTCAAGAAGCACCCTTTTGACCACCTTGACCGCGACTTGACAAGCCCCTGACCTCCGGGCTCGTTTCCCAGTCCGTGTCAGAACGTTTGCGCTGCGGGCCGACTCGGACTATAAAAGGCTGCCTTTCCCCGATTTCCGCCGTCACTCCCGTCATGATCCCCGGACTGCACTCCAAAACCACCCAGGCCGCGATTCTCACGCTCGTAGTCGCTCTGTTCAGCGCGTCGTTCGACACGGCGCGCGCCGATGACAAGCCTGGGTTCTTCAAAAAACTCTTCGGCGGCGGCAAGGAGGAGGCCCCTCCTGCTCCTGAGCCCACCAAGCCCGCCCCGGCACCCACACCTGCCAAAAAGACGACGGCGGAGAAAAAACCGGCTGCCAAAGCCTCCACCGAAACCGGCAGGCCACCACGCGTCATCATCACCACCACAAGACCGGGTGGCGGCACTAAAAAAGTTGAGCTCGACAGCCCTGTTCCAACCACCAAGAAAACTGGCAAGTCGGAAACGGCCAAGGCCCAGCCCAAAGAAGAGCCCATCCAGGATGTCACCAAGTCCGTGGCCAAAGGCAACGAGGCTCCGATGAAAGGGGAAGGTGAGTTCAAGCCCGACGACGACGGCAAGCCCTCCACCTTGCGCTCGGAGCCGATCACCACCCTGCCGGCGAACGGCGGCTGGGAGATCGTCAAGATCGGCGGACGCGATTATGTGTCGGCAGACAGCATCCGTAATTTCTACAACCCGCTTTACGGTTTCACCACCTTCCGCCTCCAGGGCAGTCATTTCTGGCTTGGTTCCTCAAAGCTGATCCTCAAGGCCCAGGTCGGCTCCCAGGAAATGCTGATCAACAACATCAAGTTCATCCTCAGTTTCCCGGTGCAGACCCACAACGGCAAGGTGCTGTTCTCCCGCCTTGATCTGTGCAAGCTCATTGATCCGGTGCTCTGCCCCAGCCACATCCAGAACGCCGAATACTTCGACACCGTGGTGCTCGATGCCGGCCACGGCGGCCATGACGCGGGTGCGCGAGGTGTTTATGGCTATGAAAAGGACTTCGCCCTGAAAATGGCCATGACGGTGCGCACGGCCCTGATGCAGCGCGGCTTCAAGGTCATCCTGACCCGTGCCAACGACACGTTCCTCACCCTTGGCGGGCGCGTGGCCATCGCCAACCAGACGCCGAAGAGCATTTTCATCAGCCTGCACTTCAATTCCGGCGGTTCCGCCGCCAGCGGCATCGAAACCTGGGCGCTCACACCGCAGAGCGCCGCAGCCACCATTTCGCGCGGCGGCGGCTACAACGTCAACGGCGTCACCGGCAACAAGCAGGACTCCGCAAATATCGCGCTCGCCACCGCCGTGCATGCGAACGTCATCAGCCGCTTCAAGTTCGTCGATCGCGGCATCAAGCGCGCCCAGTGGAGCGTGCTCACCGGCTGCAAACGCCCCGGCATCCTGTTTGAAGGCGGTTTCGTCTCCAACGCCAAAGAATGTCTCCTCGTCGCCTCCGACTCCTACCGCCAGCAGGTTTCCGCCGCCATCGGTGACGCCGTGGTGAACTACCGCAAGGCGCTCGAAACCGCGATGGCGAAGCGCTGAGCTAGATGCTGGATGCTGGTGGCTGGATGCTAGAATCGAGCAGCAAGCATCTGGAGAGCAACGCTGGAAGCTCTGCCGTGTCGTCGAGCGTGAACTCGGCGGCTACTTTCGGCGCATGGTGGCTTAGAATGCGGATCGTGCGCGGCACACCGGCGTTGATCGCCATTTGGATGTCGCGGTCATGGTCGCCAACCAGCCAGCTTCGCGTCAAATCGAGACCATGATCCTTTTGGGCGCGGAAAATCATCTCGGGACTCGGTTTGCGGCAGGTGCAGGTGCCGGAGAGATGCGTACAGGCATAGATGCCGTCAAAGGCGGCGGCGTGTCGTGCCAGCTCATCCTGCATGCGCGCATGGATGTCATCCAGGCCGGACTGCGTCATCAGGCCTTTGCCCACGCCCTGCTGGCTGGTGACGAGAATCGTGGCAAACCCGCGCGCTTTGCACAGCGCCAGCGCCGCGATGGTGCCGGGCGCGAAATGGAAATCTTGCGCACGCAGCACATAGCCGTCTCCGGGCGAGACATTGACGACTCCATCACGATCAAAAAAAACAGCGGGGCGGGAAGAGTTGGCGGCAGGCATGCGGCTCACGCATAGCCGGGGGGCGGCGTCAGGAAACACATCTTTGCAGGCGGCAGATCGAAGCCCCCGCCGTTGGAGCCTGGAAACAACTCGGCCCGGAGGAACCCAACCAAAATTCCTCCGGGCCTTTAGGTGACCGGAGAGTCCCCAACCATGAAGCGACTCTCCAGCTCGTTGTGTGTTTCCCCAGGCGAACCCGGGAAATTGTTTGTGTGGCTTGCGCCCCAACCGAGTTCTTGATAAAGCAGCCGTCGGGCCAACTTTGGCGGGGATTTTCAGAAAATTAAAATCCGTGGCCCGCGAGTTGCCGCATCAGCGTTGCCAGCGGCAGAAAGATGCCGAGGGAGATGATGACGCCGGCCACGGCCAGCAGGAATGCCGACAGCCCTGCGGCAATCCAGACTTTGAGCACGCGCTGGGAGAAAAAAATCACCATCGCCGCCACCACGGCAAGCAGCCAGAATGTTCCCAGCAGCAGCATGGAATGATCGAGAATCAACAGCGCCAGGGTGGGCAGCTTGTCCTTGGAGCCGAGCAGGTCCATGAACATGTTCTGAAACTTCGGCACGCGAAGCAGGATGAGCGTGTTATAGCAAAGCGGCAACGCCATGAGCACCGCGGCCACACTGCGGACGCTGAAAGAAGGCGTTTTGATCAGGGAGGCGGACGCATCGCGGTTCGGGGAAGTCGGATAGTCTTCTGCGGGCATGTCACAGGCTTATCAAATCTCTGGCCGACCTGTCACGCTCAAATGTCATGCCGAATTGGCACCGTGGTGCCGGCGCTCCTGGGCAGGCGGCCCCGGTTTAAGAAGGAGGGATCAAGCCGATCCCTCTCCTCACTTCGGCAGCACACGAACGATGAAGGCCTTGTTCTCGCCGAAATACTTCGCGGCGATGCGCTGGATTTCCTTGGAACTGATGTCGGCCATGATGCCGGGCAGCTTTTGGAAGTGATCCCAACCGAGTCCGTTGAGCTCGTTCCAAGCCAGCGTGTCGGCCATGCCAGGATTACCCTGTTGCGCCCGCAGCCAGGAACTGCGCCACGTCACGCGGGCGCGGTCGATTTCATCGGTGTGGAGGCCGTTGGCGGCAAGATCATTGATCTGGGCCATGAGTTCCTTCTCGGCGAGCTTCACCTTCTTCGGATCGGTGCCGACGTAGAAGTAGAACGCCCCCGCGCCCATGGCGGCAAAGTTTTGCGCACCGACATAATAAGCCAGGCCGAGCTCCTCGCGGATGCGGTTGAACAAGCGGCTGCCCATGTCGCTGCATGCCTCGTCGATAAGATTGAGCGCATGCACATCACGGTCTTCGAGCCCCACGGTGCGGAAACCGACGACGATGACGGCCTGTTCTTTGTCGAGATGCTCGGTCCACACGCCGGGCTTGGCGCTGGCGTGATAGGTGCGGCTGTGGGTGCTATGGCGCGGGCCTTTGGGCAGCTTGGCGAAGGCTTTTTCGACCTCCTTTTTGATTTCGGCGGCCTTCACGTCGCCAAAGACGGAAATGACACCGTTGTGCGTGGTGAGGCTGACACGCAACATGTCCCGGCAGTCGCCGAGCTTCAAATTCGTGATGGTTTGCTCCGTGCCGAGCGCGGTGCGGTGGAAAGGCTGCCCGGCGAAGATTTCGCGGCGCGCCTTGCGCATCGCGACGGTGAGCGGGTCTTCCTGTTCTTCGAGGATGTTCGCGATCTGGCGCTTCTTCACATCCGGCAGGCTCGCCTGAGGCAGCGTGGGATTGAGAATGAGATCGGAGATGAGATCAAGCGCGGCGGCTTCATCCCCACGCATGACATCGGCACCGAGAATGTAGCGGTGCGCGTCGGCGTTGCAGGCAAGCTGGCCGCCACGATTTTCGAGTTCCGAGGCAATGTGCGCTGCGGCGCGCTTCTTGGTGCCCTTGAGCAGCATGTGTGCTGAGATTTGCGTGACACCAGCGGTGAGATCAGTCTCAGCGGGCACGCCAGCGAGAAAGTTCGCGCGCACACTGACCAGCGGGAGACGGGGATTTTCACCCACAAGCAATGTGAGGCCGTTCTTGAGCTTGAGGTGATGAATTTCAGCACGGGCGGAGTCCGTCCCGCTGGCGGAAACATTCGCGGTTTCGACCTCGGGGCCGACGAGCACGGTACTGACGGCGTCTGGCAGCAGATAGCGCCGCGCGGCATCACGGATGACATCTGGCGTCAAAGCAGTGATGGCGGCGAGGAACTGGCGCTGGTAATCCAGCGAGCCGGAAAGCAGCCAGCCATTGCCGAGGCTGCTAGCCTGGCCCTTCACGCTACTCAAGGTGCGCAACTGGCCACTAAGCGTCGCGCGAACGGCTTTTTCGAGATCGGCACGGTTGGGGCCTGTTTTGCGCATCTGCTCGATGACCTCGTGCATGCCCTGGCGAAGCTTTGTGGCGTCCGCAGGATTGCATTCAGCCTCGACGCTGAACAAACCACACTCCGGGGCACACCAAGCGCCGGCATAGACGTAATGCGCGAGCGCTTTTTTCTCGCGCAACTCCTGATACAGCCGTGAACTGCGTCCTGAGCCGAGCAGGAAGCCCAACACGTCGAGCGCTGGCTTGTCGGCATGGTTTTCACCAGGAATCTGCCAGCCCAGGGCGATGCGCGTGAGGTCGGTGGCGAAGTTTTTTGCAGCGAAGCGCGTGCCTTGCTGCCGTGGCTCGTCCGGCAGCAGCACAGGATCGAAGGCGCGGCGTTTCCAGTCACCAAACAGCTTGGTGATGGCCTCCAGCGTTGCTTGGGTGTCCACATCGCCCGCGATGACGATGAAGGCGTTGTTCGGCACATAATGGCGCTGCACGAAGCCGTGAATATCGGCACGAGTGATTTGATCGAAGACCTCACGATGCCCGATGATCGGATGACGAAGCGGATGACGACGGAAAGAGGTGGCCTGAACGAGATGCTGGATCGTGTCGCCAGGATCGTCATGACCCATGGCCATTTCACGGCGGATGACATCCTTCTCGCGGTCCAATTCGTCGGCGTCGAGCTTCGAGTGCCGCACCATGTCGGCGAGGATGTCGAGATAGCCATCCGTGTGCTCGGCAAGACCGTCAATCCAGTAAACCGTGCGATTGAAGGACGTGTAGGCATTCACATAACCGCCGAGCGCCTGGATGCCCTGGGAGATCTGCACGGGGTCGCGTTTCTCCGTACCTTTGAAAAGCATGTGCTCCACACAATGCGCGATACCCGCGCCCGTATGCTGTTCCTCGTGCAGGCTGCCCGCCTTGATCCACACTTGCACGCTGACGAGCGGATGCGCGTGATCCTCACGGATGATGACCTCCAGGCCGTTTGGCAACGTGGTGACGCTGGCGTCAGGCGCGGGCACAGTGAAGGCGGTTTTTGAGACAGATGAGGAACGGCTCAGTACTTTTTTCATGAAGAGGAGGATGCCCGTGTGGAGCGGGCGGAAGACGGCAGGAACGGCTCGCTGAACGCGGTGGCGAATTCATAGCCTCCAGCGAAGTCTTCGAGGCTGTCGCCGTCGTTTTTGCCGAAGTAGCCAACGTCGATGAGATTGTAAACAATGTTGCCCACGTCCTCGCCGCGCTGGAGCCCCCATTGATCGAGGATGATGTTGGACATGGGGCCATACTCAGAGAGAACATGGTCACGAAAGCCTGCCAGCAGCTCCTGGCCGCTGACGTGCTGGTCGTCAGCGTTTTCATCGCGGAATTTCTTCGCGGCGATGTGCAGGGCGTCGCGCACCAGCTCGTAGGCGGCAGGGTGGTAGCGCGGGTCGTTTTGAATCGAGCGCCTGACGGCATCGGCAAAGCTGATGGAGGTCATGGGCGGACTGAGGGCTGCATGTTCCGAGTGTTACGCGGCACTGGCGGTCGCTTCAAGCAGCACGGCCTCAAATCGCTCGGCCATGCGTGTGGCACTGAACTCCTGGCGGACCTTGGTGATCGCTGTCTTGGTCATTTTCTCACGAAGTTCATCGTCACCGAGCAGGGATTCGAGCGCGTCGGCGAGCGCTTTGGCATCGTCGGGTTTGCAGAGCACCCCGCCCTCGGTGGCGGCGATGAGTTCGGGGAAGGCCCCGTGATCCGGCTGCACCACGGGCACGCCGCTGGCGGCGGCCTCGATGACGTAGAGCCCGAATGCCTCGCCATAGGTGGCGGGGACGCTGAAGACGGTCAGGTCATGAAAGAAATGCACCTTGTCTTTGAAATCGAGGTTCGGGAGCCATTCGACGCGGTTCGCGAGACCTGCGGCGGCGAGCTTTTGCTGCAAGCCGGCGACGTATTTCTCATCCACGGGCGTTTTGGCGCCGCCGATGCGCAGCTTGACGCGTGGCACACTGCCACGTTTCGCCAAGTCGATGAATGCATCGACGAGCGTGGTGAGGCCCTTGCCATGAATCATGCGGGCAAAGTAGCCGATGGTGGGCCAGTTCGGATCGGGTGACGAAGTGGTGAAACTGGTGGTGTCGATGCCGTTGGGGATAACCTTCATCTGGCCTTCGGTGGCATCCAGGCGCTTTCGCATGAGATCGGCGTAGAACTGGCTCGGCGCGATGAAGCAACGGATGCTGCGGGCATTGGTGCGCAGGGCCTCCCAGCATTGCTCGCGATACGGATCGGGCAGCGTGTCGAGGAAGCTGTCCTCGCCTTGCAAAGAACAGACGACGGGGATGCCGAGTTCTTTGGCAATCGTGGGCGCGAGGCCGCTGAGCAGGCTGTTTGAGAAAGAGACGACGTCGAATTTCCCCTGGCTGCGAATCCATTCGATGAGCTTCTGCCATTCGCCCCACTGGCGGCCTTCGGTACCCAGCAGGCTGCCGAGGGCCATTTCACCCAGCGATTTGGCGCTGGTCATGCCCATGCGTTTGGCGGCTTTGCGCAGCTTGTCCGGCGCGTTCAGCCAGCGATGCACGAATTTCGGCAGCTTATGAAACCAGGTGAACTTCTGCTGCAAAAACAGCGAGATGCCGCCGATCTGCACCGGCAGCTCCTGCGTGCCGAACTCACGATCCGTCACCAGCGGCAGATAAAGCGGCGCCATAAGCGCATCATGCCCACGCACCCGCAAAGCCTTGATAAGCGCATGGTCACGCAGGCAACTTCCACAGTGGAAATTGCCGGTGCCGGGGGTCAGGTGAAGGATGCGCATGGAAAATGACGAAGGGCGAATTCAGAATGACGAAGGAATGACCCAAGCTGAACACCGCCGGGCATTCGTCATTTTGGATTACGTCTCGGTCAAGCCGCGAGCCATGACGACTTTGCCGGTGCGCACGGTCTCGACGATGTCGAATTTGGTGAGCAGGCGGACGGCAGCGTCGAGCTTGTCGGTGTTGCCACTGATCAGGGCGATGAGGCTGTCTTCCTGGAGATCGACGGTCTTGCCGTTGTAGTGCTCGATGATCTGGAGGATCTCGGTGCGCTCCCCGGCTCCGGCGGCGATCTTGATGAGCACCATTTCCTTGGAAACGGCGTCGCGGTCGGTGTGCTCGATGCAGTGGATGACGTCGATGAGCTTGTTCACCTGCATGATGATCTGGTGCAGGCCTTCGGGATGACCGCTAATGCCGATGGTCATGCGGCTGAAGCGCGGATCACGCGTCTGGGAAACGACGAGCGACTCGATGTTGAAGCCACGGCGGCTGAACACGGCGCAGATGCGGCCGAGGACGCCAGGCTGGTTGTTCACCATGACGCTGAGCGTGTGGATGTTGATGATGTCAGCCTGCGGGGCGGGCTTTTTGTCGGTGGTGGCGGGGATGCGGTCGGGCATGGCGTGTGACGGGGGCGGGTTGATGAAAAAAGGATCGTGGGTGGCGAGGGAAGTTCTCAGTGCTCAGTGCTCAGTTCAAAGAGGTCAGGCAGCGAATGCGAAGACTGAGCACTCGGCACTGAGCACTGAGCACTTGATTTCACACTGGCTGAACCGCTTCCAATCGCCTTGAGCCGTTCGGTCGCGATCTGGATGTAGTTGGAGTCTTTTTCGATGCCGAGCCACTTGCGCTGGAGACGTTTAGCAGCGGCGGCGGTGGTGCCAGAGCCGAGGAAAGGGTCGAGGACAAGGTCGCCTTCGTCCGTGGAGCAGGCGACGAGTTTTTCGATGAGGTCGATGGGCTTTTGCGACGGGTGGCCGCACTTTTCCTTCGAGATGCCCTTCAAACTGGGCACGCGGAGGATGTTGGTGGCGAACTTGCCGGCTTCGAGATGAGCACGGCGGGCGTCCATGTCTTTGTAGCGCTTGTCCTTGAGGTAGGTCTCAATGGTCTTCGCATCGTAGGGGATGCGCACGGCGTCCTTGTTGAACTTCACCTTCGCGCCTTTGCGCATCACGAGCACCATCTCGTACTGCGGCGTGAAGCTGTCCCGCCGCTCGTCATAGCCCACCGCACGATCCCAGATGATGAGATCGTGAAACTGGTGCTGCTGGGTGAGGCGGGACATGAGGTGGAGGAAAGTGTGCTCGCGTTTGCCTAGCTGGCCGAAGATGAAGCAGAGGCCGTCCTCGCGAAGGACGCGCATGGATTCAGCCACCCACGCCTCGCACCAGGCGAGGTAGTCGGCGGCTGTTTTCCATTGGGTGTCCCAGGCTTCATTTTCGAGAACGTTGAAGTAAGGCGGATCGGCGATGATGGCTTGGGCGACGGCATCGGGGAGCTTTTGGAGTTCCTGGAGGGCGTCGCCGTGGATGATGCAGTTGGTTTTCATCGGCCGATGGGAACACGGATGATGTCATCCGCACTCCGGGAGATGCGACTAGGTCGAACCGGTGGGCTTCTCCATTTTCGTTTTCGGCGCCTCGGTGAGCATGTCTTCGAGAGCGGCACCGGCAGGGATCATGGGGAAGACGTTTTCGAGCTTGATGCACTCGGCTTCGATGATGCAGGGGCCGTCGTTGTAATCGAGGGCCTGCTGGAGAATGCGCTCCACGTCAGCGGGGCGGCGGATATGCCAGCCTTTGATGCCGTAAGCTTCGCCGAGCTTCACGAAATCGGGGTTGCCGATGAGATCGACACCGCTTTCGCGGTTCTCGAAGAAGAGCTCCTGCCACTGGCGGACCATGCCGAGGTAGCTGTTGTTCAGGATGAGAATCTTGATCGGCAGCTTGTGAATCGCAGCGGTGGCGAGTTCAAAGAGAGTCATCTGGAAACCGCCGTCGCCGGAGATGGAGACGACCGTCTTGTCTGGGCAGGCGAGCTGGGCACCGATGGCGGCGGGGAAGCCGAAGCCCATGGTGCCGGCACCGCCGGAGCTGAGCCAGTGGTAGCTGGAGTCGTTCTTGTAGAACTGTGCGGCCCACATCTGGTGCTGGCCCACGTCGGTGGAGACGATGGCTTTGCCCTTGGTGAGGTTGTACAGTTCATCAATGACCTGCTGCATGCGCAGACCGCCCTGCTTCTTATAAGAGAGGGGGAACTTTTTCTTGTAACCGTCGAGGTGGGTGAGCCAGTCTTCGGTGGGCAGTTTCTCGACGAGAGGAAGGAGGTCACTCAGCGCGGCTTTCGCGTCGCCTTTGATCGTGACGTCCACCTTGATCATCTTGTTGAACTCCGCCGCGTCGATGTCGATGTGGATGAGCTTGGCGTTGCGGCCAAACATGTGCGGTTTGCCGATGATGCGGTCGTCAAAGCGGGAGCCGACATTGAAGATGAGGTCGGCTTCGCAGATGGCCTTGTTCGCATACGCGGTGCCGTGCATGCCGAGCATGCCGAGCGAAAGCGGGTGCGTTTCGGGGAAGATGCCTTTGCCGAGCAGGGTCGTGGTGACCGGGCAGCCGAGGGTTTCGGCCAGCATGAGCAGTTCCTTGTCCGCACGGGCGATCATGGCTCCCTGACCGGCGAGGATCACGGGACGCTTGGCCTGGGAAATGAGGCGAGCGGCTTCTTTAATACCCGTCTGATCAATTTTGAAGTTCTCCTCAGGATGATAACCAGGCAGATCCATCGGCTCGTCAAACGTGCCGGTGAAAGGCCCCTGGCTGATGTCCTTCGGGATGTCGATGAGCACCGGACCTGGGCGGCCCGTGGTGGCGATGTGGTAGGCTTCCTTGGCGATGCGGGGCAGCGCGTTCGAGCTCTTCACCAGGAAGTTGTGCTTCACGACCGGGGCCGTGATGTTAAAGATGTCCGCCTCCTGGAAGGCATCCTTCCCGAGCATCCAGGTGACCTGCTGGCCGCAGAGGACGATCATCGGCACGCTGTCCATCTGTGCGGTCATGAGGCCGGTGACGGTATTGCCAGCGCCGGGGCCGGAGGTGACGAGGACGACGGCGGGCTTGCCGGTGGCACGAGCGTAACCATCGGCCATGTGAACGGCTCCCTGCTCGTGGCGGACGAGAATGAACTTCATGTCCGTCTTGACCGTCTCCAAGGCATCGAAGATCGGAATCGCAGCGCCGCCGGAGTAGCCGAAGATGTATTCGATGCCGAGGTCGGCGAGGGTTTTGATGAGCGCCTGTGCGCCGTCCATTTTTTGCTGACTCATGGTGATTGGGGTGAAAATTGCGGTTTAGATGGGCAAAATGGGATTGGAAGTGAATTTATCAATCTAAAGTTTGCCGTTTAGGCAGCAAAAGTGAATTTATACAGGCGACTCACCTTTAAAAATGACCCATTTTGACCAAAACATCGAAAATCAAGATGTGATGATCGAAAAATGATCGTCAGTCAAGCTGGACACTTTCCAGCATTCGTTCGCGTCAAGCGGATGACTTGCGGGAGCGTTCAACCGACCACGATTGCTGTAGGCGGCTACTGGATGAACAAGAACTCCAGTCCCGTGAGCAGGGACCAGATCAGGTCCGAACTGCCAGTGTCCGCAGATTCCTTGAGCAAGGCCAGCGATTGAGCCAGTTCACGGGGGGTGGGGTGGCGGGAAAGGATGGTGAGGAACACGTTTTTCACCTGATCTTCCGTAGTCTCGTTTTTCTTCGCGCTGCGGATCAGCAGAGAGTCGGGGTTCGTGATCATCTCCTGCACTGGCCCATTCATGAGAAGCAGCACCTGTGGCTGGCTACCCATCGTGTGGCTGGCATCAATGAACATGCGCTCGCTCTGCCCGAAGTCGCGCAGGAAGTGCCCAGGGGGAGCGGGCTGCTCCAGCTCCGCCGCACGCATCAGTTGCATGCCGTTATAGGTCAAAATTTTGCCCTTCATCCCGCCCGCATCGGCAATGGAGCCGCCCATCTTGGCTTGCTTCATCTGCTCCAGCTTCTCGAACGCCGCCAGTTTCGAAGCCATTGTCAGCCCAGTGCTCTTGTCGATGTCGATGTCAATGCTGCGCTCATAATAGGTGCCCATCTCATTGCGATAAGCGTCGGGATTACCGAGCACGAGAGTCATGAAGCTGTCCCAAGTCTGCTCCGCCGACATGCGGCGTAGCAGCGGCCCTTGGAAGTAATATGGCATACCCATGAGAACCGGAGTCGTCGTGGCGGCCCGCTGCCAGGCCTGCGTGTTGTACACGACGCGCATGAACTCCTTCAAATTGAACTTCAACCGCAGCATCTCGCGGCCGAGGTGCGCCAGCAGTTCAGGATTGGCCGCGCTTTTTGGATCATCCACATTGCGCACCGGCTCCGCGACGCCATAGCCAAAGGCCCGCTGCCAGAGGCGATTGGCAATGGTGATGCCGAAGCGCGGGTTCGAAGGATGCGTCATCCATGAGGCGAAGGAAATGCGCAGTTTTTCTTCCTTGTTGCGGTTCTGCTGGTAGGCACCGTTGTTGCGATCCTCGGCGCTCCAGCGGATGAATTTGGGCTTCACCATCTCCCCTGGCTTGGCGCCCTTATACTTGTAGTCCATCGGCAGGCGCAGGCGGTTTTCCTTGATGTCACGCACCTCGACACGGTTGGCATTGATGATGTCTCCCACACGACCAGCGGCGTCTTCAACCGTCTTCGGATCGCCGCCGCTTTTTTCCGCCAGTTCACGCAGCTGCGCCATGATGCGCTCCTGCGGGTCACCGTTCTCCAGATTCTGATCGGTGACCTGAGTGATCGTCGCGCCGAAGAACGCTGCCAACTCGTAGAATTGCATTTGAGTCCATTCGGAAAACGGATGGTCATGGCACTGGGCACAGGCGACGTCCGTGCCCAAAAAGACGGAGAAGGTGTTTGCCAAATTGTCCAGCAGCATGCCGCTGTCACGCAGCAGGTAACCCGTGGCACCGTTGTCCCAAAGCTTGCCGGTAGCAGTGAGCATGTCGTAAACCATGCGGTCGTAGGGCCGGTTCGCCGCGATCTGCTCCTTCAGCCAGTCAATGTATGGCTGCGCCGTGACCATCGCGATGCCTTCGGGATCACGTACCCGAAACATGTCGGCAAAGTAATTGTAGAGATGACTCTGATAACCCGGCGAATCGAGCAGCATGTCGATCAGCTTGCCGCGCTTCGTCGGTGCGCTGTCATTTAGAAATGCTGCGGCCTCATCTGCCATCGGGATGCGGCCGGCGATGTTCAAAAAGGCCCGGCGCACGAATTCCTCATCGCTGCTTGGGCCATTCGGCTTCAAACCCTGCTTTACCAGCATCTTGTTCACCAGCGCGTCCATCTTCGCCGCCGCTTGGGCCGCGTTCATGTTGGAAGGTACGTTGATCTGCGGTGCGGGCAGCTTTTTCGCCAGCTCACGATCCTCCGCGCTCAGCGACGCGAATGGAAAGCGGTGCAGTTGCCCGTCGCTCGTTTGCAGATTGATGAACTCGCCATCCAGGCCAGCAAAAACCGCCAGCACCTTGCGCCCTTGCACATCGGTCCAGGTGCGCGGCGTCGTTTGCGCGAGTGCCGCAGTGGTCAGCAGGCCGATCAAAAGCAAGAGCTTCGTTTTCATAGTGCACGCAGTCTGATCAACTCCCGCCGCTGTGCAATTGCGATTTCAACCCGCTACTCAGCCCCATAGCAAGAAGATGCCAATGGCGGTCAAGGCACCCAACACCACCAACGCGATGCAGCCGAATCCAAGGCGCATCCAGGACCGCCGAGCCTCCCGATTCAGCTCCGTTTCACCGAGTAGGGAGTTCTCGGTTAGTGATTTGTCGGCAGAACCGATTGCCGCAAAGAATTCGAAGATGGCGTGCAAGAAGTCGAGCATGAAAGCATCACTTTTTGATCCGGTACAGATTCCCCTCCGTGCGGATGAGCAGATCAGAGCCGACGACCGCATAGGAGGCCAATGTGTGCTCACCGAGGTCGTTCTTGGATAGGATTTGGAAGGTCTTGCCGGGTTTCACGACGACGCCGAGGCCTTTTTCGTCCTGAAGGTAGAGTTTGCCGTCGGCGAAGAGCGGGGAGGCGGAGATGGGGCCGGTGCAGCGTTCCTGGTAGTGGACCTGGCCGGTTTTGGCATCGACGCAGGAGAGGATGCCGTTGTCGGCGATGAAGTAGAGTTCATCGCCGATGACAACCATGCTGGGGTCGTGCGGGGCGGCTTTGTCGATGCTCCAGGCGAGATGTGTGGCGGTCACATCGCCTTTGCCATCCGGCTTGATGGCGAGGACGACGGGTTTGTCGAAGCCGGTGCTGATGAAAAGCAGGCCGTGAGCAAAGATGGGACGCGGGACGACGGAGTAGCCTTGGTCGTAGTTGAAGCGCCAGATCTCCGTGCCTTCCTTGGGGTTCAACGCGTTCACGACGCCGCTGCCGGGAGTGATGAGCTGCTTCTGGCCGTTCACCTCAATGATGAGCGGGGTGCAGAAGGAGAATTTCTTTTTTGCGTCCGACTGCCGCGCGAAGGCCCAGCGCTGCTTGCCGGTGGTTTTGTCGAGCGCGATGACCTTGGGGTCCGTTTCGGCATCGGCGGAGAAAATGAGCAGGTCTTCAAACAGCACCGGGCTGCTGCCATTGCCATGCACAGGCGAGTAAGCAAACTCCTGCGTGCTCCAGATCGTTTTCCCGGTCGCCGCATCGAGGCAGGCGGTGCCCAGGTGGCCGAAGTGGACGTAGAGTTTGCCATCTTCATAGACTGGCGTCGGGCTGGCATGGCTGTTCTTGCGATGCGTGCGCGGCGAGGTAGCGGTGAAGATTTCAACGTCCCAAACCGGCTTCCCCGTGGCCGCATCGAGCGCCAGCGCATGCAGCGAGCGGTCAGCCTTCGGATCTTCCACACCACCGACAGGCAGCGCGGAAGTGAGGAATATGCGCTCCCCGATCACCACTGGCGAAGACCAGCCGATGCCCTCCAACGGCGCCTTCCAAGCGATGCCCGCCGTCGGACTCCAAGTCAGCGGCAGATTCGTGGCTTCCGAATGGCCTTGGGCATTGGAGCCACGAAATTCCGGCCAGTCGGCGGCGGAGAGGAACGAGGTCGAGAGAAGGAGGACGAGAGTGGTGCGCATGAGGCGGAAAGAACGCACGCAAAAAGGAGGCGTTTGCAAAGAGCAGGTCAGTGTTTTGGAGTGCGCCGGTCCTCCGGCGCTTTCGAAAGTCTCCAGGTTCACGAAAAGCTCCAGAGGGCTGGAGCACTCCAGGACGCTGACGCGCCAATCAAGCGTCTTCAGCAGCGGGACAATAAAATGTGCTTGTTGTGCCAGGATTAAATCCACACCATTGACCCATGTCACTCCGCAAGAGACATATCGCTTTGGGAGCTCTCTTTGTGCTGCTGCCCTTAGGCACGAGAAAAGAGATGGAAGATCGCACGGCAGCCATGCGGAGTTGCCTGACTTGGGCCACGATGCGCATCAGCCCTTATGTATTGGGAAAACCCAGCGAGACCACACGGTGGCTCAGTGAGAAGGTGATTGCAGGGGCGCATGAACCCGTCTGGTGGCTGTTCGAAAGCAACAATCTTTGGTTACAACTCCCTCGCCATGGCCCACCACCAGGGCACTACCCGCTGCGCACCCTATTTTGGGATTTCTATCAGCAGGCAGGAGAACGTGAGAAGGAACAAGTCATTGCCACCGCCCGTCGTTACTTCGACGCTTCAGATTCCATGACGCGAAGCGCAATCTTTGACGAAGCATACGAGAAATGGGTCAGCCCCATCACGCGCTCTCAGGCAGCGCCACGTACGGATCTTCGTTGAGCACGATCTTCTTCGAGCCGCTGAGGAGCTTGATCCACTCGCGCAGGCAGCCGAGGAAGATGATGGCGACGGCGAAAAGGAAGAAGGCGGTGACAACGGTATCGACAGTGAAGTTAAACTGCTGCGCGGCCCAGGTCTTCATTTCCTGCGGCGTGCCTCCGGCAGCCATTTTGTCGCCGTAGAATTTCGCGCCGGAGATGAAGCCCATGCGCGGATCTTTGTCCAAGAGCTTGATGTAGCCAGCCGTGAAGGTGGCGCTCATGAGGAAGAGCAGCGGGATCACGGTGACGAGCAAGTAGCGGGCCTTGCCCATCTTGATGAGGATGGTGGTGCCGAGGCAGAAGGCGATCACCGCTAGGAGCTGGTTCGCGATGCCAAAGAGCGGCCACAGCGTGTTGATGCCGCCCAACGGATCGACCACGCCTTGATACAGGAAGTAACCCCACGCGGCGACGAGCAGGGCGCTGGCGAAAATGTTCGCCGGAAGGCTGCGCGTGTTGCCCAGTGGCTTCCAGATACCGCCGAGGAAGTCTTGCAGAATGAATCGCCCCACTCGTGTGCCCGCATCGATGGTCGTCAAAATGAACAGCGCCTCAAACATGATGGCGAAGTGATACCAGAACGACATCCACGCCGGGCCAAAAGCACGTGCGAACATCTGCGCCATGCCGACGGCAAAGGTCGGCGCACCACCCACTCGGCCAAACATGGTCTTTTCGCCGATGTCGGCGGCCAGTTTGTCCATGCCTGCCACGGTGACGGGGAATCCGGCGGTGGAGATGACGCCGACCACTTCCTGCGGGGCCATAGTCTTGTTGATGCCGGCATTGATAGCGAAGTATTCGCCGGGTTGCAGCGCACAAGCGGCGACGAGCGCCATCAAGGCGACGAGCATTTCTGTGACCATCGCGCCATAAGCGACGCTGCGGATAGAATCTTCGCGATCGAGCAGTTTCGGTGTTGTTCCCGATGAAATAAGCGCGTGGAAGCCAGAGATGGCTCCGCAGGCGATGGTGATGAACACAAACGGGAAAACGGAACCGAGAAAGACGAGGCCGGAGCCATCAACGAACTTCGTGAGCTTCGGCATTTGAAGATCAGGAGCCACCCAGATGACCACCACGGCCAGAACAGCCACGGTGCCGATCTTCATGAAGGTACTGAGGTAATCACGCGGCGCGAGAAGCATCCACACCGGCAGAACCGAGGCAGCGAAGCCGTAAATCATGATCGACCACGCGATGGTCTCGCCTTTGTAGTCAAAGAAGTCCTCGATGCCCCATTCCTTGAGATTGCTGCCAGCCCACACGCTGACGATGAGGCCGACGATGCCGAAGATGGTGATGTCGCGCACACTGACTTTGAAGATCGTGTGACCGAAGCCCATGATGAAGGCCAGCGGGATCGTCATGGCGATGGTGAAGAGACCCCATGGGCTTTCGGCGAGCGCTTTGACCACCACAAGGCCGAGCACGGCGAGCAGGATCGTCATGATCGCCAGCACGGAAACCATCGCCACGAAGCCGACGAGGGGATTGACCTCCTCCTTGAGCATCTGGCCCACTGATTTGCCACCGCGACGGATGGACGCGAACATCACAATCGCGTCATGCACACCACCGCCGAGCGTGGCACCAATCAAAATCCACAGCATGCCCGGCAGATAACCAAACTGCGCGGCGAGCACCGGCCCCACCAGCGGTCCAGGTCCGGCGATGGCCGCAAAATGATGGCCGAAGACGACCCATTTGTTCGTGGGCACGAAGTCCTTGCCGTCCTGCTTCGTGTGCGCGGGCGTGGCACGGTGGCCGTCCAAAACGAGCACCTTGGTGATGAGCCACTTGCTGTAAAAGCGATACGCGACGGCAAAGGAACACAAGCCGGCAACGACGAGCCATAGGGCGTTGATCGTTTCGCCTTTGTGGAAAGCGGAGAATGCGACGGAACCAGCACCGAGTGCGGAGATGGCGATCCAGATGAGAACTTGCAGGGGTTTGGGCATGGTCGTGTCTGTGCGCGTTTTTTTAGTTACTTGGCGGCCGGTTTGGCAGGCTTCGGCGGCGGAGGTTCGACGTAGGGCGGGTTGGTCAATGCGTTGGGCGCGGCTTCTTTGAGGTTGGGATAGATGTCAGCTTCGACATCGCCCAGCGCCCATTTCACGCCGCCGACGAGGATGTTTTGGAAGGTAGGATTGGTCCAGACGTCCTCGCGATGGCCCATGGCGGTGTACCAAACGCGGCCATCGCCCTCTTTGCGGGCCCAGGTGCTCGGGAAAGCCGGGCGCTCGTATTCTTTGCCGGTCATGGCCGGGGAGTCGATCACACTGAGCACATGAATGTCAGGCGTGAAGTCCTTGAGCGAGTACCATTCCTCCTGGAAGCCGTATTCGGCGCCGACATTCTCAAAGCCGGGGAATTTGGGATTGGTGACGGTGTTTTTGGCGACCTGCTGTGCACCATGCTTGATGAACTCGCCACCGAGGAAGCGAACATACGGATCGGCCTTCTCGCCATGGTTCAAATAACGATCCGGGCCTTTTTTCGACTCGTTGTTGGTGTGGAAGGTGTCGCTGGCGGAATGGGTGCCGATGAAGCCCTTGCCCGCCTTCACATAATCAAACAGCGCCTGCTTGCCCTCGGGGGACATCGGCGGCTGCTTGTCGGTGCCTTCGCTGCACAGATCGCCAGTGGTGTAGAAAAAGACGGCGTCAAACTGGTTCAGGTAATCTTTGCTGAACTTGGAGCCGTCCTTGGAGAACTCGAAGTCCCAGCCGTTCTTTGCGCCGAGCTCCAGCAGCACCTTTTCCGCATGGCTGGGCTGGCCGTTCTTCCAGGAGATGACGCTGTGCTCAAAGCCGCTCGATTTGGTGAAGAAGAGGATCTTGCGCTTGGCAGGAGCGGCGGCAAACGCCACGGCGCAGACAGCGGCGGCGAGAAGCAATGGAGCGGCGAGTTTTTTCAGCATGGCGGGCGATTCTGGCGGGTTTTTGAAAACAAGGCAAGGCAGTGTTGCGCACCTTGTCATTTCACAAGTGCGTAATACGATGGCGGCGATGATGCGACTTCTCCTGAATCTTCTTCTGCTGCCGCTGTGTGTGCTGCTTTGCCAATGCGGCTCCAGTGCCAGCAACCGCTGGGAGTACAAATATGCGCCGGGCAAGACGGCGGTTATCATCGGTGGCAGGGCTGTTCCGCCTGCAAACGCCCCAGAGGAAGTGCTGCGGGCGGTCACGGCGGGCAATCGCATCTGCACCAAGCCCTATCGTCGCGGTGGCGGGCATGCCAAATTCGAGGACAGCGCCTATGACTGCTCCGGCACCGTGTCGTATGTGCTGCATGCGGCGGGCAAGCTGGACGCGCCCACTATTTCGTCAGCGTTTCGCAGTTATGGTCGCAGCGGCAAGGGCAAGTGGATCACCGTCTATGCCCGCAAGGGGCATGTGTTCATGGAAGTGGCCGGGCTGAGGCTCGACACGGGTTACAGTGATGCTGACAGCGATGGCCCGCGCTGGAGCAGCCGTTCGCGCCCCTCGAAGGGTTATTCAATGAGGCATCCCTCAGGCCTGTGATGATTTTCCAACCATGATCCCCGCCGAAGCCATCGTCTATCGCCCGAACGTCGCCGCCATCCTCCAGCGTGAGAACGGGGACATCTTTGTGGCCGAGCGCATCAACATCAAAGGCGCCTGGCAGTTCCCGCAGGGCGGCATTGACGAGGGGGAGGACGCGGAGCAGGCCATGTTTCGTGAGATCGAGGAAGAGATCGGCGTGAAGCGTGACCTGCTGAAGATCCTGCAACGCCGCGACGGCTACCGCTACGCCTTTGCCAAAGGACGGCTGAAGTACGGCATCTACGGTGGGCAGGAGCAGACGTATTTTTTGTGCCGCTTCCTGGGCCAGGACACCGATTTCAATCTCGCCGCCACCCACCAGGAGTTTGCCAGCTTTCGCTGGATCAAGCCGTCTGAGTTTCAGATGGACTGGGTGCCGAAGTTCAAGCGCACGGTCTACCGGCAGGTGATGCTCGACTTTTTCGGCGTCGAGTTCGCGTAGTCGGCTCAGTTCAGGCCAAAACACCGCAAACCAGGCAGCCGTGGTTTGAACCAGCGCATTTTCGACCGGATCTTTGGCAACTGCTCGACGAGCAACGAGACTTCAAAGCCGGAAGAACCATCCTCACGCCGCAGGGCCGGGCAGGCGACCACCAGCCCCTTCAGTGTGACCCAAGGGCTGTCCGAATCGACCACCATCTGTGAATGCAGTGGTAGGGAGGAACGCCGGATGCGAACCTGCACCTCGGCGCCGATGTCAAAACGACAGCGCGACCAGAACACCAGCCCGCAGGCGGAGACCTCACACAGCTCGACGACGATTTGCCGTCCACCGCATGACGACTTGGCATCGTGCGCGGAGGTTTCCTGCTGGTGCTGGCCGTGTTTAGCCATACGAGTCGCGGAGTGACCGCGAAAAGAGGCGCACAGCGGCAGGAAAGTCAAACGGGGAGGTGACGATGAGGCATCCTGCCAGAGAATAGAAACCAGAGGGAAGAAGATAGAGAAGCCAGCCCCTACCTTCTATTCTCTACCCGCCATCTACTTTCTGCGAACTTACTCCTCAGCATCCGCAGAAGGAGCGGCTTTCGACGAGCCTTTCTCGGCGGCAGCACCCTTCTCGGCCTGCTTGGCTTTCACGGCGGCCTCGATCTCGGCATAGACGGTGGCGTCGTTGCGGAGGACTTCCTTGGCGGCGTCACGGCCTTGGGCGAGCTGGGTGCCTTTGTAGCTGATCCAGGAGCCGCGTTTTTGCAGAATCTCGAAGTCCATCGCCAGATCGAGCAAGGAACCGACATTGGAGATGCCCTCGTTGTACATGATGTCGAACTCGGCCTCGGTGTAGGGCGGGGCGAGCTTGTTTTTGACCACTTTGACCTTGGTGCGGTTGCCGGTGACGGTGCCGTCGGTGGTCTTGATGGCACCGATGCGGCGGATGTCCACACGCACGCTGGCGTAGAACTTGAGCGCCTTGCCGCCAGGGGTGGTTTCGGGGTTGCCGAACATGACGCCGATCTTTTCACGAATCTGGTTGGTGAAGATGCAGCAGGTGCGGGCCTTGGCGATGATGGCGGTGAGTTTGCGCAAGGCGGCGCTCATCAGACGTGCCTGGGCGCCGACGGTGGAGTCGCCGATCTCGCCTTCCAATTCCTGACGTGTCACGAGCGCGGCCACGGAGTCGATGACGATGACATCAAGCGCATTGGAGCGGACGAGCGTTTCGCAGATGCGCAGGGCTTCCTCACCGGAGCTGGGCTGCGAGACGAGCAACTCGTCCATTTTAACACCGAGTCGGCGGGCGTAGGCAGGATCAAGGGCGTGCTCCACGTCGATGAAGGCGGCAAGGCCGCCGGTCTTCTGCGCCTGGGCGATGACGGTGAGGGTGAGAGTTGTTTTACCAGAAGATTCCGGGCCGTAGATTTCCACCACACGTCCACGCGGGAAGCCGCCGGTGCCGAGCGCCTGGTCGATCAGGAGATTGCCGGTGGGGATGACGCTGATGTCGGATTTGATGCCTTCGCCGCCCATGCGGAGGATGGCTCCTTCACCGTAGTCTTTTTGGATCTGCTGGATGGCGAGGTCGAGGTTGCGGCCGCGGGCTTCGGCGAGCTTGTCGGTCTTCGGGGTCGCTTCGGCGGTTTCTTTGGAAGGGGAGCGGGCCATGGTCGTGGAGGTGTGTGTTGGTGATTAAAAAGCTGTTCGGCCGAACAGAAAGCGCATTCAAAGCGAGACGTAAAGCCTTTTCACCCGACAACGGGGATTTATTTCAACCAGACCGGTCAAACCGGCCCGAATCAAAGGGCTTCGAGCTGCTTCAGCATGCCACCGTAATAACCGCTCATCATGCTGATGATGCGATACGACACATAGAGCACCACGATGCCATACCCGATCTTCGGCAGCCACTGCGCCGCCCGCTGCACGGCGTCGTTGGCCTCAATGGCTTCGGCGGCAGCCCAGCGGTTCATCTCGTGGTCCAAAGTGCCCGCCTCCTCCGCTGTGGAGACGCCATGCACGAAGACGATGGGAAAGCCATGCACGTCCGCCATCGCCCCGGCGATGGTCTCACCAGCAGCAATGCGCTGTGCCGCATCCTTCGAGGCGCGTCGCAGCAGCCCGCTGTGCGAGGCCGCCCCAGCCAATTGCATGCACTCCGTCATCCGCATCGAGGCCAGCAGGCAGGCATGAAACACCTGCGCAAACCGCGCCAGCGCCCAATGCCGCCGCACACCGCCGATGAGCGGGATGCGCCCCAGCCATTCATCCATCACCGCCGACTCCGCCCCCCGCCGCGAGAACCAGCGCCACAGCAAAAACGACGACAGCAAAATGAGCCACAGCACGGCCAGCGGCATGAAAACACCACGCAACGAGAGACTCTGCCCCTCCATCGACGCCATCACGAGCGCGGGCAGTTCCGGCAGCACGATGCCAAGGTGTGCGAGCACCAGCGGATAGATCACCGCGCTCATTGCCTGCCTCATCGCCACGTCCCATGCCTCAAAATAACGCGCCAGATGACTGAACGCGTCGCTGAGGCGTCCGCTGCGCTCCCCGGCCTCGATCAAGGCCAGCTCCAGCGTGCCAGTGAACACCTCGCAGTGGATTCGCAGCGACTCGGTGATCCCCTTCCCCTCCGCCAGACCGCGTTGAAGCCCCAGCAGCCACGTCTGACGCGCATGCGAGGGCCGTTGGTTGAGCAGCAGTTGGATTGTCCGGTCCAGATGAAAATCCGCGCCCACCAGCTTGGCCAGTTCGCGGTAGAGCAGCGCTTTTTGGGAGAGTTTCATCAACTGCCACAGAGTAAACCGCCACCCACACGCCACGGCGAGCACAAAATCATTCCGCCTGCCATCCTGTTCGCCGCGTGACGGAATTCTTGCTTCTCACACCGGCTTTGTTGTTTACTCTCTTCTCTTCCCAATGCCGCCTCCCTCCGACAAAAAAGACAGTACCTCTGACCAGCGCTGGATGCACCTCGCTCTCGACCAGGCGCAGCGTGGCGTCGGCCTGACCAGTCCGAATCCTCCTGTGGGAGCTGTCATCGTCGCGCAGGGGAAAGTCATCGGGCAGGGCTATCATCACAAAGCAGGAGAGGCGCATGCCGAGGTGGAGGCGATCCGCGATGCCCGGCAGTTCAATCCCAAGCTGCTGCCGGGAGCGACGATTTATGTCACGCTCGAACCCTGCTGCACGCAGGGCCGCACGCCGCCCTGCACAGAGGCCATTAAGGCCGCGGGTATCAAACGCGTCGTCTATGGCGCGAACGATCCCAATCCGCAGCACGCCGGACGCTGCCGCGATATTTTTCTGCTCGCCGGCATCGAAGTCACTGCAGGTGTGCTGGAGGCCGAATGCGCTGCGCTTATTCGCCCCTTTTCCAAATGGATCACCACTGGCATGCCTTATGTCATCGCCAAGGCCGGACAGAGCCTCGACGGCCGCATCACACGTCCCGCCGGTGAAAGCCAGTGGATCACCAATGACGCCGCCCGCGCTCATGGACGCCGACTGCGCATGCGCGTGGACGCCATCATCGTTGGCGCAGAAACCATCCGCAAAGACAACCCGCAGCTCACCTTGCGGGATGGCAGCGTGGGCAGCGGTAAATTGCAGCCCTGGCGCGTCGTCCTCACCCGCAGCGGCGAGATTCCACCGCACTCCCACATCCTTACTGACGAGTTCAAGGACCGCACGCTCATCATGCTCGGCAAGGATCTGCCGGACGTTCTCAAAGATCTGGCCAGACGCGGCGTCCTCTCCGTTCTCATCGAAGGCGGCGGCATCCTCCTCGGCCAGGCCTTCCGCGAGCGACTCGTGGACGAGGTTTATTGGTATATCGCCCCGCGCTTCTGCGGTGGCGGCCGCCCTTCCCTGGCCGGACCCGCTCTGCCGCAGTCCATCGAGCTCGAAAACGTCACCGTCCGCCCGATGGGCGACAATGTGATGATGCACGGCTTTCCGACATGGCAGAGCCAACAGGACTGACGCAAAGCCTCGCCTTGCCAGCGCATGCGAGAGCGTTCATATCCCGGCCTCAGTGAACATCGTCGATCTCATCTTTGCACGCAGCACAGCCGCGCATCCCGCCGTCATCAGCCCGGAACTCCAGCTCACCTTTGGCGAGCTTCAGGCTCGCATGAACGCCTGTGCGCAGCGCATGAACGCCGATCCGGCCTGGCCGGGGAAAAATCGTCCGCGCATTGGCCTCGATGCGCCGAGCGGCGCGGACTACATCGTGGTGGCGTTGGCTATCTTGAAGCAAAACGCGTGCTTTGTGCCGATCCCGGCCGAGCTGACGGCCAGCGAGCGTGCGCAGCTCGCAAAATCGACGGCACTCGATGCCATCGTGTTTGCCAAGAACGCGAAAGACTGGCGCATTGAGGCGGTGGCACATGACTCACCGCCTGCGTTCGATGAATCGGCCCTCGAAGCGCTGAATCCGGCTTTCATCCGCTTCAGCAGCGGCACGACGGGCACGTCGAAGGGCATTGTGATCTCGCATGAGACACTGCTGGGCCGCATCACGGCGGCGAACGAGGGTTTGCGCATCGGGTCGCAGGATCGCGTGCTGTGGGTGCTGCCAATGGCGCACCACTTCGCGGTTTCGATCATTCTTTATCTCTACCACGGCGCCACCACGATCCTCGCTCCCGCAAGTGACCCGAAGGTGATGCTCGCGATGATGCGCGAACATGGCGCGACGGTGATGTATGGCTCGCCCTACCATTACACGATGCTCTCCGGCCAGTCGGACGCGGCATCGCTCGGCTCGCTGCGTCTCGCGGTTTCCACGGCGTTCGCTTTGACGAATGAAGTGGCCGAACTTTTCGCGAGCAAAACCGGGCTGCATCTCACGCAGGGCATGGGCATCATCGAAGCGGGTCTTCCCATCTTGAATCTGGAACATGCAAAGGACAAACCGACCTCAATCGGCCAGCCTCAACCCGCCTTTGAGGTCAAACTGAACGATGGCGAACTCATGCTGCGCGGTCCGGGCATTTTTGACGCTTATCTAACGCCCTGGCAGCCGCGTGATGCCGTGTTGCACGATGGCTGGTTCGCGACCGGCGACATCGCCGAAATGGACGAGGACGGTTGTCTTTACCTGCGTGGCCGGGTGCGCAGTGTGATCAATGTGGGCGGGCTGAAGTGCTTTCCTGAGGAGGTTGAGGCCGTTCTTTGCAGCCATCCAGGTGTGAAAGCCGCCCGCGTTTCCGGTCGTGCGCATCCGGCACTTGGAGCGATGCCTTCGGCGGAAATCATCCCGCAAAACGCCGAATCGCCGCCACCGGTGAATGAGTTGAGAAAACTTTGCCAGGAGCGACTCTCCGCCTACAAAGTGCCGTTGTTCTACACGTTTGTTTCCGAGCTGCCGCTGACCCCCAGCGGCAAACTCCGCCGCTACTGAAACCCATGAATCGTCCCCCACGCATTGCCATCCTCGGCGCCGGGCCTGCGGGCAGCGCACTGGCAACTCTGCTCGCTCGCCAGGGCATCCAGCCAATCGTCTATGATGATGAAAAGCGTCCGCCGTTGCTTGTCGGCGAGTCCATGATCCCCGCCATCGTCGCGATCATCCAGCGCCTGGGCATTGAGGACCGCGTGGCGGCCATCGCGCAGCGCAAGCCTGGGGCCAGCTTCATCCATCATCGCGGCACGCAGATGCACTTCAATTTCATGTCGGTGAAGGGCCGTCTGCCGCCTTATGCTTACAACATCCCGCGCCCCGCGTTTGATGATGTACTCAAAGATTACGCCAAAGAACTCGGCGTGCCATTTGTGAAACACCGCGCCGGGCTCGTGGCGCATCCGGGTGGCAAACCGGAACTGGAGCTCGATGTGGCGGCGCTTGAGGCAGGTGGCTATCACCACGGTGCCAAGCCGGATCTCATCGTCGATTGCAGCGGACGCTCGCGCACCTCGGCCAAGCTGCTCGGCATCGGGTCTACAACAGGCCCGCGTCGTGACACAGCGCACTTCGCGCACTTCACCGGCATTGAGCATCCGTATGAGCCGGGGCAGATCGCGATCACTTATCATCCCTGGGGCTGGAGTTGGCGCATTCCGCTGCCGGACCGGCTCTCCTTCGGCATCGTGATGAACCCGAAATCACTGCCCGAGTTCGGCGCGACCGCCGAAGCCCGGCTTGAAAAGGTGCTGACGACGGATGGCATCCTCTCACCCCTCGCGCAGAACCGCCAGCGCGTGACCGATGTGTACACCTACACGAACTACCAGCTCATTTCCGACCGTGCGCATGGTCCGGGATGGGTGGCAGCCGGAGATGCGTTTGGGTTTGTCGATCCGATGCTCTCACCGGGCGTTTTCCTGGCCCTGGATGCCGCCGAAACCCTGGGCGCGATGTTTGCGAAGCATGGCGAGAAGCTGCTCGACTCACCGGAGCGCCTGATGAGGGAACTCGGCCGCTACGAGAAGCGCCAGCGCGCCTGGCACGCCGCGTGGCATGAGCTGATCGAGTATTTCTACGACGGCCGCATCGTGGCCTTCTACGAGCGCGGCATGCAGTTGAAGACGGACCACCCCGGCTGGTTCAGCAACACGATGGAGAGCGTCACCTCGCGCATGCTTGCCATGATGGCGACCGGTGCCTCCACGAGGTCACCGATGAACCGTGGCTACCTGCGACACTGCGCCAAATGGCTGCTCAATCAGGATCGTGCCAAGGAACTGGCACTGCCCTAACCCTCGTTCCTGATGTTTGCGCGCCTGCTTGCCTCCCCCACCGCCGCGCATGTGCTGCCGCTGGTGCTGTTCACACTGCTGAACGCCGTCCCCGGCATCTTCCGCATCGAAAACTCCGAGCTGCCCTGGCATGTGCGTGCGCCGGAGCACTGGGTCTATCCGCTGCAGACTGTGATCTGCGCCGTGATGCTCGTGCTGTTTCGCAAACACTACACGCTGGCGCCATGGCGTGGTTTGGGTCTCGCTTTCGTGCTCGGCATCGTTGGCATCGCCTTCTGGGTCGCTCCGGCGCTACTGCGTGAGGCCTTGATTCAAGGCGGACATGAACCAGCGAAATGGTGGGAGTGGTTTGGACTCGCTGAGCGCACTGAAGGCTTCGATCCGATGATCGCAAAGGATTCGCCGCTGTGGTTCGGCGTGGTCGTAGGTCTGCGCTTTGCGCGCATGGTGCTGGTGGTGCCGCTGGTCGAGGAATTGTTCTGGCGCGGCTTTTTGATGCGCTTTCTGCTCACCGAAGACGGGCGCTTTGAAAAAATCGCCTTCGGCACGCATGCCTGGAAGGTGTTTTGGATTGTCACCGTGGCTGTGATGCTGATTCACAACACGGAGGACTACCTCGGCGCGTTCGTCTGGGGATCACTGATGTATTTCGTGGCCGTGCGGACGAAAAACCTCGGCGCGTGCGTGTTCATGCACGCCGTCGGCAATCTGGCGCTCGGTCTTTACGTCATGAAGACGCAGCAGTGGGGCTTTTGGTGATCAGGCAGCGCTGCTGCCGTTGCTCTTGAGCTGCGCTTCCAATTCCTTCACACGGGCCTGCAACTGCGGCAGGCGGTTGATGCTGGCAAGGCGGCGCTTCTCATCAGACGCCGGAATCGCCGGGAACCCAAGATAGGTCTGCCCGCCTGGAAGGTCGCGTGTGACGCCACAGCGGGCAGCCAGGGTGGCCTGCGAGCCAACGGTGACGTGCCCGGCGATGCCGACCTGCGCCGCGATCACCACATAATCTCCCACGATCGCGCTGCCCGCGATGGCGGTGCCGGCGACGATGATGCAATGCTTTCCAATGACCACGTTGTGGCCGATCTGCACGAGGTTGTCGATCTTTGTGCCCTCGCCGATCCAGGTGCGGCCAAAACGCGCACGGTCCACAGTGGTGCCAGCGCCGATCTCGACATCGTTGTCGATCTGCACGATGCCCGCCTGGCGCACCTTGCGATGCCGCCCTTGGCTGAACTCGTAACCAAATCCATCCCCGCCGATGACCACACCGGAATGCAGGATGACTCCGCTGCCGAGAATGCACTCCGCATGCACGGTCGAGTTGGCAAACATCTTGGACCCGCCGCCGATACTCGCATTACGTCCGACAAAACAGCCCGCGCCGATCTCGGCTCCATCCGCCAGCTCGACTCCGGCCTCGATCACCGCGTTCGGGCCCACGCAAACCTTCGTCGCGTCAAACTTGGCCGAATCCGCGACCACAGCCGAGGGGTGAACGCCCGGCTCAAACGGCGCAGGCTGGAAGCCGTAGGTCTCCACGATGAGTTCAAAGGAACGTGAAGGGTCCGTCACCGCGATGTAGGCCGCTTGCGGCGGCAGTTCCGCATAATCAGCAGGCACCAGCACAGCCGATGCCTTTGTTTTCAGCAGGCGGTCGTTGTAGCGAGTGTCATGAAAGAAGCTCAGATCGCCAGAAACCGCCTCCTTGAGCGAGGCAAAGCCGGTGATTTCCAGCGTGGGATCACCATTTTTGAGTGTGCCTCCGACGAGGGTGGCGAGTTCTGTGAGAGCGATTTTCATGAATCGCAAACTCTCACGCTTTTTAGGCTGTCGCCATGTCAAACTTGGGCCGCTGGACTTTTGTCACGCAACCCTTCAGCCCTGGAGCGTTTCCACACGCATCCAGCTTGGTTCGCCGCGCACGCACTTGAGTTCACTGATGGCCGCCAGGGCTGATTTCATGTCACCCAGGCGTGCATCATGGATCATGAGCACCAGCGAGGTCTCGCCGCTGGTGTCCTCAAGATCTTCCGGCTGAATCATCGACGAAATACCAATACCACGCTCTCCCAGCACCGTGGCAACCTGCGCAAGAACACCAGGCACGTCGTCCACGGTCAGACGCAGGTAGTAATGGGAGATTGTGTCATCGATCGGCTTGGATTTGCCGTAAAGGCCATGCGGCACGAAGCCGCTGTGACGCGCCCCATGCATCAGCACGGCGGCGGCTTCGCAAAGGTCGCTGATCACACTGCTGCTGGTCGGATCTTGCCCTGCGCCACGGCCGTAAAAGAGCGTCTCGCCCACGACATCGCCATTGACCAGCACGGCGTTGAACGCACCGCTCACATTGGCCAGCACATGCGAAAGCGGGACCAGCGTGGGCTGCGTGCGCACCTCGACGAGGCCGTTTTCATCCGCACGGATCACCGAGAGCAGCTTGATCGTGTAGCCGAGGCGGGCGGCGAATTTGAAATCCGTGATGCTCACGCGCTCCACGCCCTCGACATGCACCTTGTCCTGCGGAATCCAGAAGCCGTAGCTCAAGGAGGCGAGAATGATCGCCTTGTGCGCCGCGTCCCAGCCGCTGACATCCAGCGTGGGATCGGCCTCGGCATAGCCTTTTTCCTGCGCCTCGCCCAAGGCGTCCGTGTAGCTCAGTCCGGCCTGGGACATGCGGGTGAGGATGTAGTTGCAGGTGCCGTTGATGATGCCGTGGATGGAGCGGATGTGATTTCCCACCAAGCCCTCCTGCAGCACCTGGATGATCGGAATGCCGCCCGCCACCGCCGCCTCGAAGTAAATCGGCACGCCGCACTCCTCGGCCAATGCGAACAATTCCTTCCCGCGCTCGGCCAGCAGCGCCTTGTTGCCCGTGACGACGATTTTTTTGGCCCGCAGGGCTGCAGCCACCATCTCGTAAGCCGTCGTCGTGCCGCCGATCAGTTCGACGATCACTGGAATGGCCGAGTCGTTGACCAAGTCCTTCCAATCCGTGGTCAAAAGCTCACTCGGCACCTCGACATCTCGCGGACGGGTCAGATCACGCACCGCCACACGTGTGATGCGCAGTTCGGCACCGATGCGCTGGCTGATCAGGGCGCGATTCTTTTCGAGATTCTTGAACACACCCGCCCCCACATTGCCTAAACCGGCCAAGCCTATGTTGATGACACGCGGAGAACTAACGTTGGACATGATGGAAGAGAAGCCGGGGTTGAAGGGCCGTAGTCATGGCGGAGGCCCGGTGAACTCGCAAGCAGGAAGGCACCCTTTGAACACACAAGCCAATCTCCTAAGTATAGTACATCAAACGCCTGAAAATGAGATCATTAGAACAGAACTGTCGCAAAATAAGTCTTGTCTATCCCCCCATTCATTGAATAAAGGTTTAGTTAATTCCATGTCATTCCGACCTGTCATCTACTGGCTCGCTTGTAGCGCCCTCGCCGTCATTGCTGTCGGCGCGGCAGAGCCCGGGCTGGTGAATCCTGATGTTTTCAACCTCACCAACTTGGATGCCAGTTCCGTGAAGCCTGTGCCAGAACCCAGCCGAGCTTTGCTGCTGTTCGCCGGGATCATGGCCATGGCTTTCACCTACCGCAAAGCTTGGCTGAACTGGAAGCGCGGGATCTGAGGCTGGGTCGCTGATTTTGGCGAGGCTTTTTTCATCGACGCCCGTGCGGGCGTTGCTAGCCTCAGGGCATGAAAGTGCTCCCTGCCCTGCTTTGCCTTGTCGGCGGTCTCCTGCATGCCGCAGACGTCTCGTTTCCAAAACATGCCATCGCCACCGTGCATCCGCTGGCCACACAGGCGGGCATGCAGGCTTTTGAAAAGGGTGGCAATGCCATCGACGCGGCCATCGCCGCCGGTTTGACGCTCGGCGTCGTGGACGGGCACAATTCAGGCATCGGCGGCGGCTGTTTCTTCGTCATCCACGCCGCTGACGGCACCGTCACCTGCATTGACGGCCGTGAAATGGCCCCCGCCAAGGCATCACGGGACATGTATGTCATCAACGGCAAGCTCGACGACGAGGCCAGCAAGACCGGTGCGCTCGCCTCCGGTGTGCCGGGCTACCTCAAAGCCTGCGCCGCCGCCCAAGCGAAGCACGGCAAGCTCAAACTCGCCGATCTGCTGCTCCCCGCCGCCGAGATCGCCGAAAAGGGTTTCCCCCTTGATGAGGTCTATGCCCGCAAACTCGCCGCCACGGCTGCCAAACTCGCCCAGTTCCCCGCCTCGGCCGCCATCTTCCTCAAGGACGGCAAACCGCTCGAAAAGGACCAGACGCTCGTCCAAGCCGACCTCGCGGCCACTTACCGAGCCGTGGCTGAAAAAGGCATCGCCTGGTTTTATGAAGGCGAATTCGCCCAAAAAACCGAGGAATGGATGAAAGCGAACGGCGGCATCACCACCGCCGCTGATTACGCGAACTACAAAGCACCCGAACGTGAGGCCATCCGCTCCAAATATCGCGGCTACGACCTCATCACCATGCCGCCGCCCAGTTCCGGTGGCGTCCACGTCGCGCAAATCCTCAACATCCTCGAACACTTCCCCATCCGCCATTTCCGCGCCAGCAGCCGCATCCATGTCATCACCGAGGCCATGAAGCTCGCCTTTGCCGACCGCGCTCACTGGCTGGGCGATCCCGATTTCGCCAAAGTGCCGCGTGGTCTCGTCGATCCTGCCTACGCCGCCGAACTTGCGAAGAAAATCGACCTCGACCATGCCACGCAGGTGACCGGCCACGGCATGCCGCCGCATTGGGAGGGCGACATATTCGGCAAGCACACCACCTTCCTATGTACCGCCGACGCCCAGGGCAACTGGGTCGCCCTCAATCAAACCATCAACACCGGTTTCGGCAGCAAAGTCGTCATCCCTGGCACCGGTGTCCTGCTCAACAACGAAATGGATGACTTTGCCGTGCAGCCCGGTGTGCCTAACGCCTTCAAACTCATCGGAGCCGAAGCCAATGCCATCGCCCCCGGCAAACGTCCGCTCTCCAGCATGAGTCCGACGATCGTGCTCAAAGACGGCAAACCCTTCATCGTCACCGGCGCTGCCGGCGGTCCCACCATTATCACCCAAGCACTCCTGTTGATCAGCAACATCATCGACGACGGCATGCTCCCTGCCGCCGCCCTGGCCGAACCCCGCTTCCACCACCAGTGGAACCCGGACGAGCTCAAGATCGAAAAAGCCTTCGGCGAAGGCACTCTCAGCCGCGTGAAAGCCCTCGGCCACAAACTCGCAGAGACAACCACCTTCGGTGCCTGCCAGGCCATCTTCTTCGATCAGGAAAAGAAACTTTTCTTCCCCGCGAACGATCCCCGCGTGCCAGGCAAGGCGGACGGCAAGTGAAAGAGCGGCGTCAAGATGGCTCGCCGTCAAGAGGTCAAGCAGGTGACGTCTTGACGATGCTTGACAAGTCTTGACGGCTTCCGCCATCAATCCTCTTTCAGCTTCCTACGCAGCGTCGCCCGGTTCATCTTCAATGCAGCGGCAAGGCGTGTCGGTTTGCCATCGAAGCGCTTCAAGAGCGTTTCCAGCATCGCAGCTTCCACCGTTTCGAGCAGATCATCATAGGCAGGCATCGTTTCGTCCGCGCCGGTGGTCTTTTGGTCAAGCCAGGCGGCAAGGCCGCGCTTCATGGTGTCTTCGAGATGATTTCCATCCTCGGTGTTCTGAAGATTCGCAGGCAGATGATGAGGCAGAAGAGTGCTGCCGCTGCAAACCGCCGAGGCATGGGCCATCGCCGCTTTCAGCTCACGCACATTGCCCGGCCAAAGGTGTGCTTTGAGCGCGGCCATGGCCTCGGCGGAGAGCACGCGATCATCGAGAAATGACGCGGCCAGCGACGGAATGTCGCTCGTGCGCTCCGTCAACGGTGGCAGCGTCACTTGCAGCACCGCCAGCGCGTAAAACAGATCTTCACGCAGAGCCGCCAGCTCACTGCTTGATGCGCTGAACAACCGCGCCCTCAAAGCGCCCAAGCGGTGCATCAGCGCGGCTTGGAGCGGCTTTGACCAGGTGCTGATCTCATCCAGAAACAACACGCCTTTGCCCGCTTTTTCGATGGCGTCGTCCAAAGCAGCCTCCACACGGTCCGCAGGCCATTCATCGGCGCGAAACACGACCAACGGCTCACCCGCGCGCGCGCTATGCCGGTGAATCACCTCGGCGGCGAGGTTTTTGCCGCTGCCGGGCGGGCCTTGGAGCAACACCGGCGCGTCACTGCCGCTCGCTTGGGCGATGACAGCAAACGCGCGCTGCATCAGCGCACTGCTGCCAATCATAGTCGTCTGCGCAGGCGCTTCCATCTTCGCAGGCGTGAGGATCTCGCGGATCGTCCGCTGGAGATCCGCGAGATTCAGCGGTTTTAGGAAATACTCGCGCGCGCCGAGCCTGCGGGCCTCCAGCGCGGTGTCGAGCGTGCCATGCGCGGTGATGACGAGCACTGGCGGCGGCTTTGGCAGCGCCTGAATCTTCTCAAGCACCTTCAGTCCGCTCATGTCCGGCAATCCAACATCAAGAATAACGAGCGCGAAGTTCTGCGAGCCGAGTTTGTCAATTCCCCCCTGCCCGCTTGCCGCGACGACTGGCGTGGCATCGAGACGCCGCACCACGGTCGAGAGCGCGGCGGCGAGGGCGTATTCATCTTCGATGATGAGGATATGGGCGTTCATGCGGCGAGTGAGGGAAGCGACACGAGGATAACCGCCCCGCCCTTGGGGTCATTCTGCAATTCAAGCCGCCCGCCATGCGCCGTCACGATGGTGGCGACGATGTTCAACCCTACGCCCATGCCGCCTTCCTTCTCCGTGAAGAACAACTCCGTGCCGCGAGCGAGCGCGGGCTCGGAGAAACCGAGGCCTGAGTCGGCAAAACGAAGCGAAACGGTGTTTTCATGGCTCTCGGCGCTGATTTGCAGCTTCCCACCTCGTGGCATCGCCTGGAACGCATTCACGAGAAGATTCCGAAACGCCTGTGAAAGCCGCTGCGCATCACCCATCACCCAAAGCGGGCCGATGAGGCCGTTTTCGATCTCAACCCCGGCATGCCATGCCTGCGCTTCCAGATTTCGAGCCACGGCGGCAACACATTCGGCCGCATCGAGCTCCACCAGCTTCGGCGGCAAAGGATTGGCGAGATGCAGCCATTGATTCACGAGTCCGGCGATGACCTCGGCCTCGCTCTCGATCATCTTCAGCGCCTTCGCATCCTCGCCATCATTCGGAGTCATCAACTGCGCATGCAGTTGAATCGAGGCGAGCGGATTCTTGATGTCGTGCGCCAGACTCGTCGCCACACGACCCAGCATCGCGAGCCGTTCGGACTGCGCACGCTTGAGGCGTTCACGCGCGAGCAGCCATCCCACAACGCCGGAGACAAGCCAGAACGTGATGAAGGCATTCCGCGTGGCGGGATCACGCAACGAAAGTTGTGATGGGACAGAACTGCGCGTGAAAACCATGTCGTTCTTGTCATCGAGGCGCACGACGAGCGTGTCGTCGTCCTTCGCCACGCCTTTGCCAGCTTCGCGGAACTCAATCTGCATGCCAAGGAGCTGCTCAAGATCACCCGCGAGTTTTTCGCTGCGTGGCAGATTCATCCGGCGCACAAACTCGGCATCGGCTTGTGCCAGCGCATGAAACAAGCGATTCGATTCCTCACGCTCGCGCTGGCGCAACCAAGCTAGCAGCAACAACGATCCCGCGACGACAAACGCGAGAAAGCCGAGGCCGAAGGTGAGGCGGAGTCTGGTGGAGGAGGCGGACACGCGGGAAAGTGGTCCGCACAGTCCTCTGTGCGGCGCTCGGAATCAAGGAACGCTCGCCTGCCGCACTGGAAGTGAGCGAATCACACTTTACGCAGACACGACGTTCGGCACGAGGTGCTCGGCGGCTTTGGCGGCTTCGGCGCGGAGTTCGGGATTGAGGTTCTTCTGCTCGAACTCGCGGCACCACCCTTTGATCTCGAGTTCGTTGAAGATTTTGCCGATCACGCGGCGCAGAAGGCCTTTCAGGTTGGGGAGTTCGACTTCCTGGAGGGAGCGGATGGCGGCTTCCTTGTAGCTTTCGAGGAGGGTCATCGCCTTTTCATGAGCGCCGCTGTCGAGTGCCCATTGGCGGATGGTGGCGTTGTCGGGCTTGGTGGCGGCGACGCCGTTCCAGAGGGCTTCCATCTGGTCTTTGACCTCGTTTTTGCCTTTTTCACGCAGGAGGGACAGGACGATGCTGGGGCGCATGTTCCACTCGTTGCCGGCGGCGGAGTCTTCGCCGAGGTCGTCGAGGTCGTCGCGGATCTGATAAGCAATGCCGAGGTTCTCGCTGTAGGCGTGCAGCACGTCAGCGCATTCGTCGAGCTGGCCTGCGAGCGCGGCACCGACTTTGAGAGCGACTTCAAAGGCAGGCGCGGTCTTGCTGCGGAAGATTTCGAGCACCTGGGTGCTGCTGAGAGCGACCGGATGGCGCGTCCAGAGCAGTTCGGCACCCTGGCCGATGCAGAGCTCACGCTGACCTTCAGCCGCCACAAGGATGGCAGCACTACGAATGTGCGCGGCGGCATCGTTGTCGGCGAGGAGACGGTAGCCTTCGCCGATGAGCAGGTCGCCGATGTTCAAGGCCACGGGAATGCCGTGCTCGGTGTGAAGCGTGGTTTCGCCGTAGCGTTCGGCATCGCCGTCCTCGATGTCATCGTGAACGAGAGAGGCTTTGTGGAAGATTTCAACAGCGATGGCGGCTTTTTTAACGGTGTCGGAGACCGGGCCTTCAGGATCCTCGCGCAGCGCCTGATAAGCGGCGACGGTGAGGAAGGGACGCCAGCGCTTGCCGGCACGGGCAAGCCATTCGCGCGCGATGTCGTCGCTGTGACCGCGCGACGGACCCATGAGGGCATCCAGCGATTCGCGAGTGAACCAAGTCTTCACCTCGTCGTGAAGCGCGTTGAGGTTTAAGCGGCGGGTTTTGTCGTCGCTGGTGAGATGGATGTAATCCCAGACCCAATCGATATCGACGAGGGTGTCGATGCAGTCATCTTGTAGCAGCGGCACAGCGACGGCGGGAATGGCGGCGGCTTCGATGTAGGGGAAGGTGCGCTCAAGCACGGGAAGGCAGGAAATGCCGACGATAGCTTCGATCTTACCGGTCTGGATGAGCGACATGACGATGGCGCTGCCTTCGGCGACGAGAACGGCGTAACCAAGCTTCTCGGCCTCGTTTTGGAAGTCCTGGATGGAGCAGAGGCCGCACTGTTTGCAGAGCAGGCCAAATTCATCAAAAGGCGCGGGGCATTTGCTTTCGACGCGCAGGCACTTCGGCATCAGCAGCAGACGCTTTTCATACGGCACGGTGGCGAGGGACTCACGCCAGGTTTCATTGGCAAGCAGGACGCCGACGTAATCGCGGTGAATTTTGTCGATGGCGTAGATGGCCATGATTTTGTCCGTGTGCTCCTGAAGCTCTGCCAGAGGCACCGGCGGTACGAGTTTCTGCTCCTCCGCATAGGCACGCACCCAACCGAGGATTTGATCACGCTCCGGCTTGGTCTGCGGGATATTCTTCTTCGGCTGGCGGATACGACGGTTCAGGCCGGGAATGGGCGGCGGAAGAGCGGCAGAACGGACGGCGACTGTGGACATGAGGGAAGGAAAATGACGAATTCAGAATGACGAATGTGCCGCTTTAACCGTGTGAGAGGCCGGTTGTCTTGCAGATATTGCGGCGCGGTGTGCGAATCTTGCTCGCTGACAAAAAACTCCGAAGGGTGCCCTGTTGCCTGAAACGACCTGTCACACCACCGTGCCACGACTGCTCTTCGGCGTGGTTTTGTTGCGCGGTTTGGAGTCAGGCAGCCCCTCATCTTGCAAAATGGTGTCCTGGGGCAGCGGCTCGGCGTCATCCTCGCCCTTTGGGCCGGGTTCGACAAAGGGAGTGGCTTTTTGATAAAGATTCAGGCGTGTCTCAAACTCACTCTTGAGCTTTTGGCGATCATCCTGGGGCAGATCGCTGTCATCCTTGAGCATGAGCAGGGAACGCTGCTGCCAAAGCTCAGCCTCCTTATACTCACCGTTACGGGCCAGGGCGGCGGCCATGGTGTCGATCATCTCATAAGGCTGTTCATCGCTCTGAGCGACTTCGGCGACGAGTTTCAAGGCACGGCGGGCGAGCAGCACGGCGGTCTCGCCATTGTGGAGGTTCTCCTCGGGGCAGGTAGCGAGGAACCAGGCGAGATTGTTCGAGGCCCAGGGATCTTCGGAGCGGGCGGCGCGTTGGTACCAGGCACCGGCACGGCGATAGTCCACTGGCACGCCCTGGCCGGTGTAGTACAAGTTGGCCAGACGTGTCATGGCAGGCACGAAGTCCTGCTGAGCGGCCTTGAGGTACCACAGCGCGGCCTTGGCGGTGCTTTTCGCCACGCCGTCGCCACGTTCTAGCTTGGAGGCGTAAACGGTCTGTGAAGGAGGATTCCCCTGGTCCGCCGCTTTTTTGAACCACTCCGCCGCCTTGACCGGGTCTTTCTTCACTCCTTTGCCTTCCTCATACATCGCAGCCAGGCTGTGCTGGGAAAGCGCGAAGCCGAGATCAGCCGAGGTCTTGTACCACTCTGCCGCCTTGGCCAGATCTTTTTTCACCCCGACGCCATCCTCATGCAGCGTTCCGAGGATGTGCTGGGCGCGGAGGTGTTTCTGTTTCGCGGCCTTCTCGATGGACTTCACACCTTCCGCGAGATTTTTTTTCACCCCTTCGCCAGTGATCATGCGCAGCCCCAGCTCAAACTGTGCGTCGGCATCACCACGATCGGCCCAGTTTCGCAGATCTTTCTCATCCACCTGCTGTGACTGGGCGGAAAGCGGCCCTGCGATGAAAGTCGCCAAGAGAAGTATGCAAAGGTGAAACACGGGGGAGAACGCTCGCTTCATGCCGGAGATTACGCCCGGCACGGGCGCTCTCAACCATCAAAATGCAGAGGGGCTGCAAAAGAACCAGCCCCTCACATCTGGCGCAGAGTCTTGGCGAGCCATGCGTGCTCTTGCTCCAGTTCCGCCGGAGTCTCCACGGTTTGTGAGACTTCCTCACGCAGCATTTTACCAAAGCGACGGCGCAAACGGAAAACCTGGAGGCGTATGGCGGTCTCACTGGCCTCGAACTGCCGCGCAAGGTCGCGGTAGGGCGTGGATTCATCCTCCATCCCCAGGCACGCCTGCAGGGCATCGAACAACTCCCCACGCTGAATGGGTGCGCAGTTTCTCGCGCACCCGGTCGACCAACTCACGCGCCCAGGTTGATAGATACAGGAATTCTGAATCACGATGCTCAATGAGTTCGCGCCGGTAGCGACCTCCCGCCGTCTGGCACTCCTGCGGCAAAACGATGGCGCAACCGCCACGCTTTTCGGCGTTCTCATGGAGCAGGTAGTGGCCAGATGGCGGCCCAGCGAGCCGAGAAGGAAAGAGAGCAGGCGTCCGCGACTTTGATCCGCGTTTTGCACAAGACCTGCGGTGAGGGCAAGGAAAAAAGTCTGTTTAATGTCCTGCGCATCCAGCCGGTCAAAGCCACGACAGCGCAGGTAGGCATAAATGGGATACCAGTAGCGGCAGCATAGCTCGCTGATGGCCAGCGCAACGGCGGCTCCCTCTCGTTGGAGTCATTGTCCGCGCCCTGGTCCGCAGCACAGCAGGATGCTCCATCCCCCCAAAAAATTCATCTTGAACTACCAGGCCAAATTTAAGAACATAGGTCCCATGAAGACGAACAGTGCTCTTCTGATGGCTGCTGTGGGCATGTTTTTGCTCGCACAACCATCGGTGAGTTATGCTGCGGCTGTGCTGGTGGATTTTAGCGCATCCATCAATGATCAGACAGCGCTGCCATTCTCCTTCACCAACAACACTGACCCGGCGGCGGTGACGCAGGCCACCGGGCCGCTAAGAGGATCGCTCTCCCAATACGCCACGCCCTAAATTGATGAAACCGCCCTTCCCCCCCCATCTGTTCGCCACCCTGCTTCTGTTAGCCGGCACATCTGTAACTCCAGTCAGTGCGGCCGCGTTTTTCACGGAAGATTTTAGCGGCAGCCTCGATGCGAACCTCCAGAACCCATCCGCTGCTTTCACGATCTCCGGAGGCACGATTCAGAGGGCCAGTTCCACAGGCCCGGCAGACCGCGCCTACATCAGCACGATTTCAGGTGACTACCTCAACACAAGTTTCATTTTTGAGGTCACGTTGAACTCCCCCTTTGACACACAAGGGCTGATGCTTGTGGGGCTTGGGTCTGGAGTGCCTAACTCCAGTTATGGCAATGAGCCACAGGACTCTCTCTACCTGCGGATTCATAGCCCGGATTTTATCGGTGGTTTAGGCGGCAACGAAGGACGGGTGGATGCGGCCTCGCTAACAGGAACAGGGCCTGCCGTCTTGCTGTCCCAGCATTTTGGCAATCTTGGCACCAGCGCC
>NZ_JBIIKX010000102.1:0-17827 GCF_044232965.1 Prosthecobacter sp. | reverse complement strand
TGGACACGCTTGAGAGCGCCACAAGGTTCCATCATGCGAATCGGCCACCAACAGCACCCAGGCCGCGAAGAAGACTGGCCCCCAAGTTTTGGCCTTTTTAACCCCTCTTTTTCAACAGGCTGCTAAATGAAACTCGCCCTCACGCTCTTCCTCGCTGCCACCTCGCTATTGGCCGAAGAACCTGCCGCGCCGCTCTGGGACGCGCGCGTGCCTTTACTCAAAGCCGCTGAACTCCCACTGCTCCAGGACGCGCGGTTCTCCGTCATCAAGCCCTACGAGTTCAGCAAAGACGGTTACCGTTTCCTGCATGGCGTGGCGCTTTGCTTTCACAAGGGCCGGCTCTACGCCTCCTTCGGCCATAACCAAGGCGGCGAAAACACTGACACGGAGGAGGCGCGGTTCTGTGTGAGCGACGACGATGGCAAGACCTGGGGCGAGGTCCGCACGATGGACGCAGGCGACGGCCCTGTCGGGGTGAGCCATGGTGCCTTCCTCTCGCACAAGGGAACGCTCTGGGCATTTCATGGAGCCTACACGGGCACGATGAAGGGCGTTCACACGCGGGCTTATGTGCTCGATGAAACCGCTCAGCAATGGCAGTCGAAGGGCACGGTGATCGAAGGCGGCTTCTGGCCCATGCAGGAGCCGCAGAAGATGGAGGATGGAAATTGGATTATGGCCGGGCTGAAGGTCGGCGCTGGCGACCCTGCTCTCGTCGCCATCAGTCACGGCGAAGATTTCACCCACTGGGATGTGGTGCCGGTCCCGCAAGCGAAGGACCTCAAGAAGATGTGGGGCGAGTCCACTGTCATCGTGAATGGCAAGCGGGTCACGAGCCTCTCGCGCTACGGCGACGGAGCGGAGGCGCTCATCGCCACCAGCGAGGACTACGGTCGCACTTGGGGCGAGATGCGCCCCAGCAATCTACCGATGGCCACGAGCAAACCCATCGCTGGCACCTTGAGCACCGGCCAGCGATTTCTCGTCTGCACCACCACAGCGGACAGCGGCAAACGGCGCTCGCCTTTGACCATCGCCGTCAGCAGGCCGGGCGAGACCTTGTTAAGCAAAGTGTTCGTCATCCGTCACGCTGAGTTTCCCGGCGGCCCCGGTGAGTCAAACAAAGGTGCGGCGCTCTCCTACCCGTATGCGGTGGAGCATGACGGCAAGCTCTATGTCGGCTACTCGAACAGCGGCGACAAGTTTACCCGAGTCGGCACCGGTCGCGAACTCTGGAACAACAACAGCGCGGAGCTGGCGGTGATTCCAGTCGCCAGCCTGTCCGTAGCTGCGGAAGCAAGCCCAGGCGCGTCGCTCGAAAGCCGCGGCCTGCCGCGCATCCTGTTCAACAATGACAGCGATGACCTGAAGTGGCCCGCCTACCCGGAGCATCATGCCAATGGTCTCTGGGTGCCTGCGGGCAAATACCTGCCGCTCCCGACGATCCACTCGCTCGACGATGCGCTCGCGCCGCGCATTGGGCCGCTGGCCAAAACCAAAACGCAAGGCCTCTCGTATTGCGGTAATTTCGGCCTGCCCATCTGGGAGCTGAAGCGGGATCACATCGCCGCGCTTGGGGACGATCCACTCCAGCCGATCCTTCAGTTTTGGAAGCGCGATGACCGCACCTTCTTCTTCTCGATGCGCATGAACGACAAGCATCACGCCTACTTCAATTGGGCGCATCTTTGGGATGAGTTCCGACGCACGCACCGGCATTGGTTTCTTCAGCCGCCATCGGAGGCCGAGTGGAAGAACGAGTTCCTGCCCTGGTTGAATGACCCGGCGCGACCTGAAGCCCAAGAGATGTGGGCAAAAGTGAAAACGCAGCCCGAGGAACTGCGAGCGGGGCCGGATCGCGAGCGGGACGGCGAGAAACTGCTCTACGACTACTCCAAGGTGGAAGTCCGCAGCCACTATCTCGCGATCCTGCGCGAGGCTTGCCGACGCTACGACCTCGACGGCGTGGAGTTGGACTGGCTTCGCTACCCCAAGTTCTTCCGCGATGGCGAGATCAACGCCGCAGTCCTCACGGAGTTCGTTCGCGATGCGCGCAGCATTCTCGACGAAACCGCGAAACGGCGCGGGCACCCATTGCGCCTCGTCACCCGCGTCCCCGATGGCCCCGCTCGCGCGAAGGAACTCGGTCTCGATGTCGAAGCCTGGTTGAAGGCCGGATGGATCGACGCCGTCATTGCCGGCAACGGCTTCACCTTTGGCTCAAACGCACTCGACCAGTGGGTCACCCTCGCGCATCGGCATCGCGTGCCCGTCTATGGAGTGATCGAGCGGATGCCGCGCGGCTTCACCCGATATGGCTCGCCGGAGACGCTGCGAGCCGCCGCCGCCACGCTTTGGGCGCGGGGAGCGGATGGTCTTTACACCTTCAATTGCTACAACACCGCCGAATACCCGCTCCTCGCCGAGCTATCCGATCCAGCGAGGCTCGCGCACCAGCCGAAGGAGTTCTTCGTCGATGCGTGCAGCGTCACCAACAACGCCACGGTGAGCGAGACGCCCCTGCTATTGGCGATGAAGGCCAGCACGCCCGCCACCACGCGCTTGTTCATTGCGGATGATCCTGCCGTGGCCAGGGAAACCAGCCTCGAAATCGTTTTCAAAGCCGAAGGCGAGTTCGCGCCACCCGCGACCACACTCAACGGTCAGCCGCTCCACGAGCTGAAATCCACGCGCAGCAAATCCGAGCTTACACTTACCCTTTCATCCACCGCTTTGAAACAAGCCCTCAAGCCCGGCTCCAACGACTTCAGCTTCACCTCACCAGCCAGTCTTACGCTCACCTCTTTGAGCGTGCGCGTGGTGCCGTGAACCGGATGATCTGAAACGAACCTCATGAAACCCAGCCGCCTCTTCCTCATTCCTCTCATCCTTTCCGTGTCTTCGGTGTATTCCGTGGGCCAAAGAGCCGAGCCGATCACCAACTCCGTCGGAATGAAGCTCATGCCCATCCAGCCCGGCACATTCACGATGGGCCAGGACGGGCCGCCGATGGAGGATTATCTGCGGCAGAAGCGGTTTGGCGAGATGCATAAGGACATCGATCGGATCGACTTCGATGAAAAGCCCGCGCATCAGGTCACGATCACGCAGCCATTTCACATCGGCGTCACGGAGGTCACGGTGGCGCAGTATCGACAGTTCGATCCCGAGTTCAAAAAAAAGGATCCGAAGTCGAAGCCTGCGGATGATGATGCGGCGAGCGGTGTGACTTGGGACAAGGCGGTGGCGTTTTGTGAGTGGCTCTCGAAGAAGGAAGGCAAGACGTATCGTCTGCCGACCGAGGCGGAGTGGGAGTATGCCTGCCGCGCGGGCACGACGACGCTTTTCCACACGGGCGACACTTTGCCAGATGCCCATCAGAAGTGGTTTGGTGAGGACAACTTCCGAGGTGTGTATTTCCCCTCGGGACCGATGCCTCGCGAGTATGACTGGCGGAATGCCGGGAAGCCTGCTGCGAGCTTGAAGCAGGGGCAAATCATCGGCCTCACTCATCCGGTGGAGGAATCGAAGGCAGGTGGCACGGGTTCCTTACGCGTGGCGCAAAAAACGCCGAATGCCTGGGGCCTGCATGACATGCATGGCAACTTGGCCGAGTGGTGCAGCGATTGGTATGGGCCGTATGAGAGCGGCGCACAGACCGATCCGCTCGGTCGCGCGGATGGCGACTGCCGCGTCTTTCGCGGCGGGTTTCATTCCTCGATGATCCGCTTTCTGCGTTCGGCGAATCGCGGCTCGTGGGTGACGCACTCCGCGAGCGAACGCATCGGCTTTCGCGTGGTGCAGGGTGAGCTTCCGAAGGGAAAAAGGCTCCCTGTGGCCGCGCCACCGTTGAATGCGGAGAACGTGAGCCAGATCGTGCCGAACCACGAGCCGCATGCTGCGGATACTCCTTTCTTTGAAGGCCCGAAGCCCTATGTGCGCATTCCAAATGACGCTTTCGGCCCCGTGTTCATCAGTCAAAATCACAGCCCGTCGATCACCGAGTGCCCGAATGGCGATTTGCTCGCGGTTTGGTTCTCCACCCTCGGCGAGACCGATCTCACCACCGCGAACGCCGCATCGCGCCTGCGCTTCGGCGCGAAGGAATGGGAGCCTGCTTCCGCCTTTTGGGATGCGCAGGACGTGAACGATCACGCACCCAAGGTCTGGTGGGATGGCGACAAGACGATCATCCACATCGTCGAAGGCCGACAGCATGGCGACATCCTGATCCGCCGCTCCACCGACAACGGCGTTACCTGGTCGAAGGCCGAAGTGATGCGGGCACACGGGGAGTCAGCCAGCAATCCCATCCGTACGAAGGAAGGCGTCGTCGCGATCCCATTCGACTCCGCTGGCCTGTCCATCAGCCGCGACAACGGTAGGACCTGGAGCGAGACCGGGCGGCATCGGCGCGGCTCGGAAGACATTCAGCCCGGAGGCAAGGGACCTTTCATCGCGGGCATTCATTCCCCCATCGTCGAACTCGCCGACGGACGCCTCATGGCCTTCGGCCGTCTCTCACCCGAGGAGCCCGCGCAGAAGCGTTTCAACCTCAAGATGCCCGTCAGCTACTCCGGCGATCTCGGTGAAACGTGGCAATGGGAAACGAGTGAGTTCCCCGTGGTGAGCAACACCCAGCGCCCCGCCATGCTGCGGCTCAAAGAAGGCCCCATCCTGCTCTGCTCTTTCACCGACCAAGCCCGCACACCGAAGAACGAACGCGCCGGACTCAGCTTCAAATCGACCGGCGGCGACTACACCGGCTACGGCCTCTTCACCGCCGTCAGCTACGACGAAGGCAAGACCTGGCCCGACCGCCGCCTCATCGCCCCCGAAGGCAAAACCACCGCCGATATCAACGGCTACCTCGCCGTCACCCAAACCCGCGACGGCCGCATCCAACTCATCACCAGCAAGGACCACTACGCCTTCAACCTCGCGTGGATCAAAGCGCTGCCACCCACGCCGAAGAAGTGAAAACGAAGTAGCGTTACAAAATTCAACCACGCCAGAAACAACCAACATGAAACGCACCTCCACCCTCATCGCCGCCATGCTGCTCGCGCCGTTGGCCCCGCTGCACGCCACCGACCGACCACATGTGCTGCCCACGGTGCGCACCTTCATGAACTTCGGCGGTGATGCGGCTTGGATGACGGACAAAATCGATCTCGGCTTTCGCCTTCAGGCGAAACAAGCTCGGCAAGGTCATCTGGCCATTCAATACGCGCTTGTTTGCACCATGCTGGAGCCATCCGAGAAGGCAGAAGCCTTGCGGAGGTGGTGCCAGGAGAAGGGCTTCGACTACGAGAGCTGCTTCATTCACTTCGCCGCAGACACGAAGGTGACGCTTCATGTTGGCGCGGAAGAGGCAAAGAACCCCAAAGAAAGCCGAACGGTCCCAGGCTGGGATGATCGCAACGACGCCGATCATGATAACCGCGTGAGCGATGCGGAGTTTGCCATGCGTGTGAACGCCAAAGCCAGCGCAAGGCAGCGCCATGAGGCTCGCGTGCCGATCTACTATTGGGGGCCGCCCGTGGATGATTTCGTGATGAATGTGGGCTTCGCTGGATACCAGCAGTTCATCGCGGAGCGACACGCAGTTGATGTGGCGAAGGACTGGGACGGCATCTTTTTCGACACCGTGCCCAGTGATGTCGCCGGACCGGGGCTGGCAGCCAATATCGTCGAGTATCCACGCCAGGGCATGGAGGCGGATCGCTGGACGCGTGATTTGCAGGCGTTGTTTGGCAAAGTGAAAGCAAAGCAGCTGCAGAAACTTTTCGTGGCGAACGGCTGGCAAGCAGAGCCGCTCGTCGTGGATGGATTCCAACTGGAGAACTGGCTCAACCTTGCCACACCCGCCCATGAGTGGCAGCGGCGCATTGATATAGCTCGCAAGCATGACCGCATGGGTCACGTGCAACTGCTGCAATACAACCCGGTGCATAATGCGCAGCTCGTGTCCTTCGGAGCGAAGCTGCCCGGCGTGAGCCGCGAGCGCGATCAACTCTACGGCCTCGCCTCGTATCTCATGGCACACGGCGGCGGCACCTACTTTGGCTTTGGCCTGCATCCTTACACTCGCGTGACAGAGTTGTGGTTCGACGCCATTCGCGTGAACCTCGGCGAGGCGAAAGGCGAATACCACCCGTGGCCATCCGACGCCCCTGCGTCTCAATCCGACCCGAATCTCCTGCGCAACGGATCGCTCGACTCACTCGCCGATTGGCGCATCGCGGAAGGCATCGCTCCCGACACCACGGAGAAGCAAGAAGGCACGGCCAGCGTGCGCCTGGAAAGCACCGATCCCAAGGCCATTCGTATCCACAGCCAGAACGCCACCCTCAAGCCGCACACCGCCTACACTCTGAGCGCCTGGATCAAAACAAAGGCCGTGCGCGGTGGCATCGGCGCACAAGTTTATCCCTACGACTTCGCCCAGGCTGGCACCTCACCTGTGGCCATGCTCAGTGTCACCGGCACCACGGATTGGACCCGGCACGAAATGGCCTTCACCACCGCAGACGATGCCGAAGGCCGCATCAGCTTCCGCATCAGCGAGGCGCTCGGCACCGCGTGGATCGACGACGTGCGCCTGACAGAGGGTGCCCCGGTGCCATCGCCACGTGTCTTTGCCCGCGAGTTCAGCAAGGGACTTGTCATCGTCCGCCCGCCGGACGGCGAGGATTTCGATAGCGGGGCGCTGTCGCTTCAGCTCGCCAAGCCTCTGAAGCCGCTCCGTTCCGACGGCACCCGTGAGGCATCCGTTACGGCGGTCTCCCTTCGAAAGGGCGAGGCGGCCATCCTGTTGAACCCATGACCGCGCCGTCTCCATCGCACGATCTCAAGTAGCCCCTTCATCGAGAAATGAAACCCATTCTCATCTTCCTGCTCTTACCAATCGCCGCTTTCGCCCAAGCCAAACCCGAAGCTGCCAACGCCACCAAGGCGGCTAAACGCGCCTGGGAATCTGCGCCTGCCGAAAAGAAGGCGCAGTGGCAGCAGCAGCGCGAGGCATTGACCCACATCGACCTCTCCGAGGACACGCAGCGGCAGATCGTCATCGCTCGCGGATCGCCAAGGCCTGACGAGTATCACGCGCATCCCACCACGGTGATGCTCGCGGACAACAAGACGATGTTTTGCGTCTGGAACCTCGGCCATGGCGGACACGCGGGGCCGATGTCTCGCAGCGATGATGGCGGATTGACGTGGAAGCGCATCGACGACGCACTGCCGCCGAACTACGTCAACTTCAAGAACTGCCCGAGCATCTATCGCATCACCGATCCGCAGGGCAAAGAGCGCTTGTGGGTCTTTGCCGCACGCACCTTGACTGAGAGGGAGAACCCCAAACTCATCGAAGGCCGTCACGAAGGTTTCATGCCGCGCATCGTCAGCGAGGACGATGGCAAGACCTGGCGTGAGCTGCCGCCCATCGGCGGACGCATTGCCAAGGACGATCCTTTTCGCTGCATCATGACCTTCTCCAGTATCGTTCGGCTGAAGGACGGATCGCATCTCGGCATGTTTCATCGCGGTGGCGGCATCGGCGAAGGCGGCACGCTGCAAGTGCTGCAATCCATAACGCGCGACGGCGGATTCACCTGGTCGGAGCCTGTGATGGCCTGCGATGGCACGAAGCTCGACGGCAAGCATCCCTGCGAGCCGTATGTCTTCCGTTCGCCAGATGGCAACGAACTCTGCTGTCTTATGCGCGAAAACAAACGCAGCGGCACCAGCCTCGTCATGTTCAGCAGCGACGAAGGCAAAACATGGAGCCAAGCCGTGGACGCTCCATGGGGCCTCACGGGAGATCGGCATCACGGCATCTCTTTGCCCGATGGCCGCATGGTCATCGTCTTCCGCAACGCCTCGCCGAAGTCCAAGGACAAAGGTGGCTTCATCGCCTGGGTCGGCACCTACGATGACATCAAGCAAGGCAAACACGGTCAGTATCGCGTGAGTCTACTGAAGACCTTCAAAGACGGCTTTTACCCCGGCCTGCACTTGCTCCCCGACGGCACCATAGTCGCCACGACCTATGCGAACTACCGAAAGGAAGATGTCGGCTGCTCCATCGTCAGCGTTCGCTTCAAGATGAGCGAGGTGGATGCGATGGCGAAGACGATGAAGTAATCCGAGCAACAGTAACCCAATAGCATGAAACACACACTCACCCTCATCAAAGCTTTGCTACTCGCACCGCTGGCCGCACTGAATGCCGCACCATCCTCAGATTCCCGCATCGTCATCGCCAGCGAGGCGGGTGCGAAGCTCGATAGTGATGTCACCAAAGGCGGCGGCACGGATGACACCTCGCTCATTCAGGGCATCCTTGATCGGGCTCCGAAGCTTGGCACGCTGAAGCTCATCGTGGATGGGCCGATTCTCGTCACGGGGCTCAAGGTCCACTCCAACACGACCATCGAGTGCATGAATCGTGCCTGCGGTTTCTATCTCGCGGACAACTCCAATCGTCCGCTCATCGCCAATGCGACGCCGCAAGCTGAAGGCCGCGCGGATCGGAATCTGTCGTTCCTCGGCGGCACCTACAATGGCAACGCGGAGCATCAGGAACACACGACGAAGGAACACGGCTGGACCACCGCGTTCGCTTTGCATGGCGTGGAGCAGGTGCTGTTTCGCGATGTCTCGATCACGAACTCGCGCACCTTCGCCGTGTATCTCACGAATTGGCGGCGTGTGGTCTTTGAGAACATCTACATCAATCTCGACCACATCCCGAAGCAGTCGAATCAGGACGGCATTCATGTGCAGGGTCCGGGCGAGTTCCTGAGCATTCGCAATGTTCAGGGGCGCGCTTGGGATGACATGATTGCGTTGAACATTGATGACTTGCTTGGCGATTGGGACAGCGAGGGAAAGTTTGGTCGTGATCCCGCATCCATGAAACGCTTTGGCAGTGCCGCTGGCATTGGTCCCGTGAGCGATGTGGACATTGATGGCGTGCAGGCCGACGACTGCGCTCAGGTCATCCGCATCCTCTCGCGCGCCTCGCGTCTTGACCGCGTTTCCATCCGCAATGTGAAGGGCACTTACCGTGACTTCGGTGTCTGGATCACGCCCTATCTGCGTGAAGGCGGCAACATCGGGAGGCTGGAGTTTGAGAACATCGACCTGCGTCCCGCTGGTCAACGCGCCTATGACTACGTCCCGGCCTTCCTCTTCTGGCTCGCAGGCAAGATGGAGCAGGTGACACTCAAGAACATCAGCAGCCATGCGCCCATCGACGACCGTCCGCTCGTGTGGATCCAGCCAGATGCGAAGATTGATCGGCTGCGCATCGATGGCTTGAACGTCTATGATCCGCGCAAGGAAATCGGCCACACGCCACTCATCCGCGCCGATGGCCGCATCGCGTTGCTGGAAGTGCGCGATGTCGTCGTGCAAAGACCGCAAGCCACCGCGCCCGCCGGTTCCTTGATCGGCACCTCCATGGATCGCTCCGCGCTGGAGGCCTTCATGGATGCGCGGGCTGGCATCGTGACACCTCCCGGCAAAGGCCGCCGTGGCTGGCCTGAGGGTGTCGGTTACCTCACTTCAAAGCCGCAGATTCAACGTCTCCAGATCACCGATGTCGTTGCCGAAGGATTAGAGCATATCCTCGATCATCAAGCCGGAACCATCGAAGCCCTCGATCTCCGTGACCTCTCGATCCCTGCAAGCACCGAAGCCGTTCAACAAAGCGGCGAGGCGAAGATTACCAAAACCCAAGGAGCATCCGCAAAATGAAAACCCCCATCATGAACCGAAGACACTTTCTCCAAACTCTCAGCGGCACGGCGCTGTCCTTTCCGTGGTTCTCGAACCTCGCGCTGCATGGCGCGGAGGCATCGAAGTCTCCACGGCGACTGGTTTGCATCGGGCTGGATTTTGGGGTGCGGCCTGAGTCATTTTTCCCGGTGACTCATGGGCCTGAGTTGGAGCTGACCCCCTTGCTGAAACCTCTGGAGCGCTGGCGGAAGAAGATGACGGTGTTCTCGCAACTGGAGCATCCCGGCGTTCAGGGAGGTCACTATGGCGTGCATGCTTTTCTCAGCGGCGTGCGTCGCGAGCAGGCGGCGGGGTTTGCGGACGGGTGTGTGACGCTTGATCAGATGGCGGAGGCGCATCTCGGTGGGCTGACGCGTTTTCCGTCGCTATGCCTCGGCGTGGGCAGCGGTGATGCGATCTCATGGACGCGCTCGGGCATCGCGGTGCCGAAGTTGGAGGACCCGGGCGTGGCGTTTGACATGCTCTTCAAACCTCAGCGCAAGTCAGCAGCAGCGGCGCGGCGTGGGGAGTTGTCCGAGAATGAATCCGTGCTCTCGCTCATCGCACAGGATGCGAAGCGGGTGGCTCCGCATCTGGATCGATGGGATCGCGAGAAGATGGATGAGTTCATGGGGGCGATGCGGGACTTCGAGAGTGCGAACGCCTCGAACATGGCGTGGCTCGACAAACCGTTGCCTGTGACGGAAGGCCAAAAACCCGATTGGAAGAGCGAAGGCTGCATGGACCGCGTTCGGGCAAACTTCGATGTCGCGGCCCTGGCACTGCAAGCGGATGCCACGCGCATCATCACGCTGAACATTGGCGGTGCCTTGCCAGTGACGAACATCCCAGGCATCAATCGCGGCTATCACGATCTCTCACACTCCGGTCAGGACCCGGACAAGCTGAGGCAATTGCACATAATCGAGTCTGCGCTGATGGCGGAGCTGGATCACTTCCTGGAGCGGCTCGCCGCCATGAAAGACATCGGTGGCAGCTCGTTGCTGGACAATACCGCCGTGGTCTTCGGCAGCGGCATGGGCAATGCCAGCGCCCACGCGAACACGAACCTGCCCGTGGTGCTAGCTGGCGGGGGCTTCAAGCACGGTCATCATCTCTTCTTCCCAAAGAATGGCCGCCAACAAACGCCGCTCTGCAATCTCTTCGTCACGCTGCTCCAGCAAATGGGCATCGAGCGCGACCAGTTCGGATCGAGCAGCGGGAACCTCAATCAATTGCTGATGTAGTATGAAGCAAGTTCATCCAGATTTTAGGCAGGAGAATGGGGGCAGAAGAATGTCTCAGATTCTCCTGCCCCCATTCTTCTGCCTACTCTTCCTCTTCTGCTCCGCTCTCCACGCCGCAGACACCGCAGCTCTTAAGCCCGACGCCTTCCTGTCGCGTTATTGCGTCGATTGCCATGATGGTGACGTGCAAAAGGGTGATCGTCGGCTTGATGATCTGCCTTTGAAAGTAGGCACGGACATCGCCATCGCAGAGCGCTGGCAGGAGGTGCTGCATCAGCTTCAGCTCGGCGAGATGCCACCTGCGAAAAAGAAGCAACCCACCGATGAAGAGCGACGGGCTCTGCTCGCCTGGATCGAGGGGCAGCTCATTCAAGCACAGACCAGCGCTCAAGATCGAGGCGGGCAGGTGGTGCATCGTCGACTGAGCCGCGCGGAGTATTTGCATACCATGCAGGACCTCTTTGGGTTCGATGGCGACTTCGATCCCACCACCAGCTTTCCGGGCGATGAGGAGTTGGAAGGCTTTCGCAACATCGGCTCCGCGTTGCGCACTTCGCGGCATCATTTGGAGCAGTATCTGAAGGCAGCCGACGCGGTGCTGGATCACGTTTACGATCTCGCTGACGTGAAGGGCAAACCCGAGGCCAAGCAGTGGAAGGATAGCGCGGACAAAATGCGCGACCTCAACGATGCCTTCGGGCTGGGTGTCATCAGTGCAGAGAAAGCGAAAGGTCCCGCCTACATTCATATGAGTCACGGCCTGCGAAATCAGGAACTGATCTTCGATAGCAAGCTCTTCCTCAGCCGCCTGGGCGATACCGGCGTGCCGCATTCCGGTTGGTATGAAGTCGAGGTCGAAGCCACCGCCGCGAACCGTCATCACCCGTATGGCAAGGATCTCATGCTCGGAGGCCTGAGACCGTATTACAAAGACATGAAGTCCTACTATGACGAGTCGCAGCCGATGCAACTCGGCATCGGCCGACAAGGCGAAGGCATGAAAGGCAATGGCTGGCGGCTCATCCCGCCGAACATCATCCACGCCACCGAGTTGCCAGATGATCGCTACATCACCGTCCGCGCCCGCATTTGGCTGGATCGCGGCACCGTGCCTTACATCTCCTGGATCGACGGTCCCCCAAAGGGCACACGCGGCCAATTCGTCTCCACCAAACTCTACAAATACGACCCCAGCGTGCCTAAGATCGACAAGCACGTCTGGGAAAATCTCGCCCTGCGTGCGGAGCGCGACAAGCTCTACCGACACCTCTACCAAGGCCCCGAGGTCCGCGTTCATTACTGGCAAGTCACCGGCCCCATGCGCGATGACAAACCGCATCCCGCCCGCACGCTGCTGTTCGCGAAGATCGCGCCCGACGAAAAACAAATCGAACCCGAGCGCCTGCAAACCGAACTGCAAGCTCTCGCCAGCCGACTCTTTCGTCGTGAGGTGAAGGGTGATGACATCGCCCCGTATGTGAGCGCCGTGCAAAAGCGTCTCGATGGCAAAACGCGCTACGCCGACGCCGCGCGGCCTGTGTTTAAAGCGCTGCTTTGTTCCTCGGAGTTTTTGTTTCTCACCGAACCGGAATCAGACGCGAAGACCATCACGCCGATGCAACTCGCGACCCGCCTCTCCTACTTTCTCACCGCTGGTCCGCCTGATGACAGACTGCGTTCGCTTGCGGCCAAAGGTCCGCTCGATGCCAAAGCCATCATCACCGAAACCGACCGCCTCCTCGATTCGCCGCGCGGTGATCGTTTCCTGCGCCTCTTCACAGAGCAGTGGCTCGGCTTGAACAAGATCGGCACCATGCCGCCCTCCAAGGAAACCTTTCCCGCCTATCACATCGACCGATTGGAGCCCGCGATGAAGGAAGAAACCTGGCGCTTCATTGCTGAACTCATCCGCAGCAACAAACCCGTCACCGCGCTCGTCGATGCCGACTTCACGTATCTCAATGCCGGACTCGCACGGCTCTATGAACTGCCCAACGTCAGCGGCGACCACTTGCAACGCATCAGCCTGCCTCCCGATTCACCACGACGTGGCTTGCTCGGCCAAGCCAGCATCCTCACCATCACCGCCAACGGCGTCGAGACCTCCCCGGTGAAGCGCGGTGTGTGGTTGCTGGAGAAACTCTTCGGCACACCGCCCAGCCCGCCACCGCCGGATGTACCACCCATCGAGCCCGACATCCGCGGAGCCACCACCATCCGCCAGCAGTTGGAAAAACATCGCAGCGTGCAGGCCTGCGCTGATTGCCACGCGAAGATTGATCCGCTCGGCTTCGCCCTCGAAGCCTACGATCCCATCGGCCACTTCCGCAGCGCTTACCCGAACGGCGCAGCCATCGACACCACCGGCGAGTATCGCGGCCAGCCCGTCAACAGTCCCGCCGACATCCGCGCCTACCTCACCAAGCATCCCGACCTCCTCGCGCAAAACCTCGCCCACCGCCTCCTCACCTACGCCCTCGGCCGCCCGCTCGGCTTCACCGACCAACCCGCCCTCCGCCGTCTGCAAGCGGACTGGAAAACGAAAGGCTACGCACTCCGTGAGCTGATTCACCTCATCATCACCAGCGAGCTGATGCGTCAGCGGTGACCGTTGCATTCTCATCATGATAAAACCCTCCTTCACCTTACTTGCCGCCTTGCTCCTCTCGCCGCTGGCCGTCCTCTGCTCCTGATCCCACCTACTTCAATCCTGTATAAATCCAATCTTCCTCCGGCTCTTACCCTTCTCCCCCGAGTGCTCGACCTTCGCCTTCTTCACCTTCGCAATCTCCCGCTCCAGCATCTCCTGCGTAACCATCCACCGCTCCGGATTCGTATCCACACTCCCTGCATGAATCGCGTTTACGCATACGTTCAGGATGTCCCCACCACTGAGCCCGCGTGATAGCTCCGCGAGAACTGCGTAATCAGCCTCCACCCGATCGGGGTTGGGTAGATGGAGGGCAAACAACTCCCGGCGCATGGAGGCGTCACTCACAGTAACACCCCGTCCCCGCGCCACGTCCAGGGTCAACTCGAGCCCCCCTCAAAAGCAATTTCCTAGCATTGATGTCAAGATTATCGCCGTCAGCGGCGGAAGCTGCGAAGGGCACGCTTGCAACGACGATAGTGTTCGCGATAAACCGGCGGCGAGAAATGGGTGTTGTCATGTCGTGTGCTTCGGAGCACTACTTATCCTATTGCGGAGAGCACGCAGCTTCAAGTTGCGAATACAGCGGACTCGTCTCTGAAATGGCCAGATCGCGTTTGAGGAGCCGGAAAAACTCGATGAGGCGTTCCGCTTTGGCTTTGAGGATTTTGTCGGTTTTGAGTTTTTCGAGGAAGGGCTGATCACCGCGTCCTTCATCAGCGGCGTGGGCGGTCATGAGCCGGGCATAAAGCGTGGCGCGGTCATCGGTGGCGATATTCATGCCGTAGGGTTCGGCAAAGCCCTGCCACTGGGTGTTGTCTCTATAAAAGCGCAATTGACTGGGGCTGTTCAGAGCACCGAGGCTGCCGATTTTGTAGCGAAACCCTTCCTGGTTGAGGTTGTCCCAATTGGAGCCGTGGATCAGGCCGCCTTCTTTGGAAAACGCTCGGTCCATGAGGTGCAGCACTTCGTGGTGAATGGTGCGGCGGAGGAAGTCCATGGATTTAACAACCGCTGAATCAAAGGTGCGGAGGCCATAAGCGAACGAGACCTGGGGCAGCCAGCTCATGCCTTGTCCAGCGACACCTGCGCCTCGGAAATTGAAGGTGTCGAGCATGTAGAGGTTTTTGACGTTGAGTCGCTTGGTGATCTGCTCGGGATAGATCTCCAACTGCTCGCGGCACATGCGCATGAACGTTCTGAACTCATTCAGCTTCTTGTCGGTGAAGTAGGAGTATTCGAGCCGCACTTTCACCGGCATGGGCGGTGCGGGGGAACCTGGCTCCCACAACACTTTGAAGCCCCATTGCTTCTCCAGCTTGCTGATGTCGCTTTGGATCTCGGGGTCGGCCTTGATCTTGGCATTGCTTTGCGTGCCGGTCAGATCATTGAGACAAATGGTTCGCTGATGCTCGGGAATGGTGGCAAGCACGGACCAGAAGGCTTCATTAAACTGCGGGTCGAGCGACGTCATCCAGGCCTTCACGAGGTCGATGCGCTGCTTCAGCTTGGCGTCGGTTTTGGCGAGCGTGAGCAGTTCGTTGAACTCCCAGGCATCCCACAGCACTTGGTAGAGGCCCTCCCGTGCGTTGCTTGTCTTGGTGAGTCGTTTGGCGCTCTCGGTTTCGAGCTTCGAGTCATCGGACTCCAGTGTTTTCCATTTGGCGTGGGTGAGCGGTGAGTCGGGAGACGTTACGTCCGCAAGCAAGTCGTTGAAAAGCGTGCGGTGGATGTAACCACGACCAAGGACTTCGACCGAAGGAGTCATCGTCGTGGGCACAGTCACAAGGATCGAATCACTGCCTCTGTCGGCAATGAAGGTCGGCGAGTAGGTCACCGCCGGGCCTTTGGCGGACTTGGAGATGTAGGCGTTCGCCAAGACGAGATTTTTGGAACCGTGCTTCTGGATGAATCCAGCCGGGTAGCGCTTCAACTCAGCTTCCACCCAGGTGAGGATCTGTAGCGCATGGTCGAGTTGCTCTGGCTTCAGCACGGTCACGACTTGGTTCTTGGCAAATACCGGATCATCGACCTTGGCGAGCTTCACAGACAGCCCGAAGCCAGTTTGGAAACGCTGGGCGACCTCCACAAACTTGCCATCCTGCTCAACTGCTTCGGCAGCCAAAGCAGAGGCGACGAGCATCAGCACGGCGGCGAGGAAGAAAGATGTTTTGAAGCGAAGCATGAGAAACAGAACGTAGCGGACCCCGTAAGTCGTGCGATGCGCTCATGCAGCAACTTCGCGCATCACGGAGGTAAATACGCGCTGAAGTATGCGTGCGGGTTATTGCCTCTCAGCTGCGCGAAGAGGTCTAAATGCAGGATTGCCTGTGAACCATCAGCAAGCAGACTGAGATTGCTCATGGAAGACCACGATATCATCATCCTCACCGACGAACGCTACGAGACACCTGACGAGTCGCGCTGGTATCAGGCGCAGTTGCTCGGCGAGGAAAGGCTCTTGATGGCAGGACTGGAGGCGCGTGGGCTGCGCACTGCGCGGGTAGCGTGGTCGAATCCTGATTTAGACTGGAGTGGCGCTCGTGCGGCGGTGTTTCGCTCCACGTGGGATTACTTTGAACGGTTCGCAGATTTTTCAGCCTGGATGGATCGTGTCGAAGGCGGGATGCTGCTCTTCAATGCACCGAAACTGGTGCGCTGGAATCTGGACAAGCACTACCTGCGCGACCTCGCAGAACGTGGGGTGAACGTGCCGATAACGCGGTTCATCGAGCGCGGAGAAACGACGTCACTCCGTGAGGTGTTCGCTGACTGCGGATGGAACGAGGCGATTCTGAAGCCGGCCGTCTCGGGCGCAGCGAGGCATACCTATCGGCTGAACGCGTCGAACCTGGAGGCGCATGAATCGGTGCTCCAGGAACTGCTGCGTGTGGAGTCGATGATGGTCCAGCCGTTCCTCGCCAGCGTGCTGACGCATGGGGAGCTTTCGCTGATGGTGATCGGTGGTCGCTGCACTCATGCGGTGCGGAAGATCGCCAAGCCAGGCGACTTCCGCGTGCAGGATGATCACGGCGGCACGGTGCATCCTCACACTCCGACAGCGGAGGAGATTGCCTTTGCGGAGGCGGCAGTCGCCGCTTGTCCGCAGTCGCCACTCTATGCTCGCGTGGATGCGGTGCGGGATGAGTCGGGCGAGCTTTCCATGATGGAACTGGAACTCGTGGAGCCGGAGCTGTTCTTCCGTTTCCATCCGCCCGCTGCGGATGCGCTGGCGGCGGCCATCGCGGCACGGCTGTGAGCATTTGCCGTGCGATCCATGATGAATGAGGTATGATGCTGCACGTGCCGAGCATCCTTTTCATCACCGATCCTTACATCGAGCATCTGCTCGAAGGCGTGGTGGATTTTGCCCGCGAGCAGCGTTGGGCGCTGAATGCGATGATGCGCCGCTCGGGGCGCTTCCCCGAAGGCGTGCGGCCCGATGGTATCATCGCCACCATCGAGCACGACGACACGGCGCGGAGGCTCGCGCGTTTTCGTTGTCCAGTGGTGCAAATTTTGCGGATTCGGGACGAGGTGCGCTATCCGCTCGTGATTCCCGATTACGCCGCTTTGGGCGAAACCGGTGCGCGGCACCTGCTCACACTTGGGCGTCCGCATTTTGCCTTTTACCGCCGTTTCAGTGCTGCCGACAGCAACGCCGTGCGCGACGGTTTTCTCCGCACCATGGGTGACGCGGACTGCGAGGTGACCAGGCTTGATTTCCCTCACGAAACATCGCGAAAAGGCATCAGCGAAAAGGAATGGGAACTGCGTCTAGCCAAAAAGCTGCACGCTCTGCCCAAGCCCTGCGCCATCATGGCTGAGGATGATCGCTGTGGAGCCCAAATCATCCGACTCGCGCTCGATGCAGGTCTGCGAGTGCCGGAGGATGTCGCCATCATCGGATGCGACAATCATCAGCCTGATGTGAATCTCTCACCGGTGCCGCTTACTTCCGTGGACAGCAATCTGCGCGGCATGGGATACGCCGCAGCCGAGTTGCTCCAGCGATTGATGTCCGGCAGCCCCGCACCTGCTTCGCCCGTGATCATTACACCGCACGGCGTCATCGATCGCACCAGCACCGCGGCCTTCGTGTGCACGGACAAACGCATCGCCGCCACCGTGCGCCGCATCCGGC
>NZ_JBIIKX010000101.1:0-17984 GCF_044232965.1 Prosthecobacter sp. | reverse complement strand
CATGCGGGTTGGCTTCATGACAGGCATACAGCACCTCGGACTTCGGGCGCACATTTTGAGGACATATCAGGATCACACACATATCAGTTTCAGTTGGGTTCAGGTTCGTTGTTCTTGGTTTGGCCCGCTTATCCGCAGACTGCGTATATAGTGGGCAAAGGCTTAAAGGTTGGCGTCGGGGTAGCGTTCATCGAACTGCTGGCAGAGCCGCTGCGCGTGCTTGCGGTAGTGGCGGAACTCCGAGTGCAGCTTGCCGAAGAGCCCGAGGGCGACGGGCCGCGCACTGCCGGTCCATCCGAGGTAGTCCCAGAGGAAGCGCAGGCCGTCAGATGCCGTTGCGGTGCGCTTGGCTTGGATCTTGTTCTTGCCGAACCCGCCGAGACAGCGGACCTCGCAGGCGCGGCGACAGAGCCCAAGCACGCTGGCAAGGTGATGCATGATCTTCTCGATGTTCAGCGTGCCGGCAAAGACGCGGAACTCCACCACGCCGATGAACCGGCCATCGCGGTCACGCTTGAACGCTTTTCTAAAGTTCACCATTCCGCGTCCGCATTGCTCGGCGCACTCGGCTTTGACCCGCTCCTGCTCGCAGGTGACGATCTTGCGCATGTGCTCGGCGGTCTGCTCATAGAGCGGATGGCTGTAGTGGTTGAGGTGGCGGTCCGTTCCCGTCTGGCCGTAGAGGCTACGGGCGTGCCAGCGAGCGATGTGGGCAAGCTTGCGGATGAACTCGCTCACCGCTTTCGTGTCGGATGTGCCGATGATCGACTCAATGCCCACGGTGATGTGGCAGCCGCAGGAGCGGTCCACCGTGGCACCAAGAGCATTGAGCCATTCAACGAATCCGATCAGGTGCTCCACGCCCTGCTCACCATGGAGGATGGGTGACACAAATTCGCAGGGTATCTGCCCAGCGTCGCAGCGGATGGAGCCATCGCGCTCTGCCTTCCATGTGTCAGCATGAAAGGCGGGGGCGTTGCTGCGGGCACCGGTCGTGGTGCGACCAGTGGTGACGGGATACCCGGCGTGGTAACTGCCCACCGCCACTTGGCTGGTGGCAGGCAGGCGCGTTTCCAGTTCAATGCCCCACTGGATCAGGGCGGCTTTAGGATCGGCGGTTTTCATGAGGATGGAATGGGTGCGGGTGATTGAAGTCCATGCGGACTTCCCCTTGGCCTCGTCACCGTGGCCGCGTGTGTCGCACCGTTTTGATCACCATTTTGCGAGCCTCTTATGAGAGGTCCCACGGCTCGCGGAACCCGATGAACTTCGGGAACCTGGGCGCTTCCTTCGCGCCGCTGGGCTGGTGCATGAACTTCACCATCCTACCAATGAGCGCATCGCGCTGCTGCCACAGGGTGACGCGGTCCACACCACCGACGACGTGGTTGTAGCCCACGCGGAACTCGATGCCCGTTTCCAACTGCTTGACGACAAAGCCGCCGAGTTCACCGCGCCCGACCATGCCGGACTGCGCCATGCTGCGCTTGGTGCGACCAAACGCGTCCTTCTCAGCGGCGTTCTGATTGCTCATGCCCTCGTAGGTGTCGAGCACCACCGCCTCCGCGTCCTCGAAGCGTTTGATCTTGAGCAGGTAGCCCTCGCGCTCCGTGGAGCGGCCACACTTGTAAGGGGAACCCGGCGTGCGAATCATCACGCCTTCGTAGCCCTCAGCCACGCAGCGCTCCTCATAGGCCATGAGGTCATCAAGCGAATGCATCTCCTCCGGCAGCACTTTATCGACGCGCTCGTAATCCGGCAGGCGCGCGAGTTCCTGCATCCGGCAGGCATAGGGCACGTCCAGCCCGTCACTCACATAGTCGAAGACGGCGAAGGTGAAGTCCGGCTCGCCGCTCTCGCGGCCCACATGCCCGGCGGTTTCATTGAAGGTGGTGCCTTTAACGATCAACTCGCCATCCAACCCGTCAGGCAGGTTGGCTTCGATCCACTCGCGAATGAAGCGGTTGGACACCGGCTTGAAGCTGCGCGTCAGGGCGCGGCCATTGATCTTGAGGCAGCGGATGCCGTCGAGTTTGGGAGTGGCCAGCAGCGGGAAGCTGAGGGCATGAAGACGCTCGCATTTGTCGGCGAGCATGGGTTTGGTGATGGGGGACGAGGCGGTAGTAGTGGTGTTCATGGCTTGGAGTGCCCATGTGGGCATCCTGAGGGCCTCGTCACCGTGACCATGTGTGTCGCACCGTTTTGATCACCATTTATCGGACTCAAAAATACCGGCTCACCTGCATCCACATAACCAGCATCCGTTGTTACCGCGTAAGAGGCGTTTTACAGGCTCAGAGGCACCGCAAGGTATGAGTATATTCCAACCCCCGACATGCACTTGTTGCGACCATCAGCGCGTGTTGTTGCGACCATCACGTCAGCCTTCAATCAAGTGATCAAACAATCCCGGCTGCAACGGCTCCAATGCCGCCTGTTCTGCCTTGAAGAAGTCCGCCTTAGTCTTGCCGCGCTTCTTGCCCTCGCGCGTGTGGCAGTCATACGCATATTCAGGGATGGCAATGTAATCACCGCTGTTGCGCAACTCCAGCGCCAGCGTGTCAGGATCAAGACCCGCCGTCTGATCATAAACGTAGTTTTGCAGATGATCGGGATCGCGGCTTTTCTTGGACAAACACAGCAAGATAACCGCCTTGCTAATGAAGATGCGGCCCTTGGCCTGCTTGGGCGGGATGCCGTCATTGATCACAAGATAGGAATCATGCAGCGCCTTCACCTCCTGCGTGAGGATGCCCCAGCAGTCCTCCGCGCTGATGGTGAGCAGACGCTTCCACACATACTTCCCAAACCCGCTCTGCCACAGTTCCAAGGCCCAGTAACCCGCCAACGCAGCATCACCACGGCGGATGGCCTTCTGCATAGCGGAGGACACCTCGCTGAAGTTGTAATGACGAATCGTGCGCAATTGCATGGGGTTGGCGGGAAAGAGATCTGGGAGGTCCATGAATGGAGGCCTCGTCACCGTGACTTCGGGAATCCATCCGTTTGCATCACCAAATGATGCCGTGGGGTTTGAGTAGGTCGCAGGGTTTGGGAGGTGCCTTGAGGTGCCTGCGCAATCTTGACGGCACTCCGCTTTCTGCGTAGTCCTGCTGCATGCCCATGAAACTGCCCAAAGGGGTGACTCCAAGAAAATTCGCCCGTGCTCTCCAAGAGTGGCGTGAACGCAAGGCGTTCAGCCAGCGGGATGCGGCAGAGTTCCTCGGCATCAGCAAACGCACCCTGGAAAACTGGGAGCAGGAGCGGGCCACGCCGCGTGGCTATGCGGTGGTGGCGCTACTACAACTCATCGACTCGCCCGCCCAAATCCAACCCTCCACCCATCGTAAGACGCGATTAACGTTGCATCTCGTTGCGCAACGAAGTCGCGGGTGACTAAGGCTCGCGAGCCTCCACCCCGAATCGTGCATGCAACGCGGCACGCACCGCATCCACATCAAAGAGATGCATTCGGGGACTGGTGGCGAGGTAAGGAATAATTCGCTGCGCCACCCAGTTGTCGATGGTTCGTGAACTGACTCCCAAGAGGGCAGCCAAGGGCTTCTTTTTCAGCAGGGGTGATGGAGCATTGAGTGTTGGGTTCATACAGGGATTCGCATGTCAAAGCGTGGATGTGCAGGTTTTAGGCATGATGCCGAACCACTGGGCAGCAGCCTCCTTGGTCACCAGTTCTCGGTAATGCTTGAAGATAATTGTCGGAGAGTTTCCCGCCTCCAGCGCGACTTGGGCAGCGCTCTGCACCACGGCGATCCGATAACTGATGTAGGAGTGACGTAGGGCATTGTGCGGCCACTCCAGCCCCAAGCTTTTGGCAAGTTTAGTGATTTTCACGAACACGACCTTCTCCGGCACTACCAACCCCTGTCGCTCCAAGGGAGACAACCACGCCGCGAGATTGTCGCTGATGGGCACGATGCGCCGCGATGCTGTCTTGGCCTGCCCGGCTCGCAATTCAATGATCCTGCGCCCCAAGTCCACCGCACTCCAATCTAGGCGGGCAATTTCCGCTGCGCGCAGCCCCGCAAAAGCACCAATAGCAAGCACCGGAATGAGTGCAGCCGGAGCCGCTCTCATCAACAACTCTAACTCCTCAGGCTTAAAGATGCCAACATCAGTGTCCCCCTGCTTGCGATGCTTGAGTTCCTCGGCTGCCGTCGGCTCACGCTTCGGCAAGTAGCCGCTTTGCCGAGCGTAACCAAACAGCAGTTTAACCCGTTTGAGCCGGTTGTTGCGCGTCACGGCTGAGTAATCTCCCGCACGCAGCCAGGCATCAATTTGCTGCGTGGTCACCCTGGCGATTTCACCCGGCAAAGCCTGACCAAATTGTTTGAGGATACTCTGCAGTGATTTCAGGTAATGCGTGCTCATGCGGTCCTGCTTTTTAGCAGCAAGAAATTCCTCGATCACCCTTGATATCAACACCCCTGTTGTGAATCCTTTGGACCTGCGGACGTGCTCATCGACCGAAGTAATCAAGGATGTTTCACCCAGCTTGCGACGGCACTGCACATACTCCTCCACTGCGGTAACCAGAGGCAGCCCAAAGGGTTCAAGCATGGCGCACACAACTCGGAACGCCTCGCGGTCTTGCGGGCGGAGATCATTGTCCGAACTCATGCCCCGCTGGATGTTGAGAGCCAGAAGCCGCGCTTCCTCCCTGGCTGCATTCAGGCTTCCAAAAGTCCGCCGCACCCTTCTGCCATCCCGATAGAACGCCACCGTGAACCGTTGGGAGCCACGAACATCGCCCCTATAGATGGGCACGGCTGCCGAGCCCTGTTTGACCACAGCGAAAGGTTTGCCTCTGCACTTAGAGGGGAGAGCCGGATTTGTCGTGCTTTTGTCATGCATAACACCTCCCGCAGTGTCAATTGCGGAAGGTGTTTGTGCTCCGGAAGCCTGTAAAATGGGCGTTCCAGCCCCATTTCGAGCTTTAATTGCTGTCGTTTGTTCGTAGTCCTGTGCGGACCACTTTGCTGTCGCCCCGCTCGCACGAAACCTGCTGCTGCCACCGTTAATCCCACCGCCATGCGCCAAACCTCACATGATAAACGCCTGCACTTCGGGTGCGGCTTTGTCTTTGGAGGTGTTCTTTCTTTTCTGTTCTTGATCAATGCCATTGTTCGAGAGGGGCCTGGCGCTTGGTGGATCGTTCTTGTTGTGGCCACTGGGTTTGCATTTCTCGCCATGCGTCATGGTGAAGCTTTTTGGGCCAAAGCATCTTCAATCTTTGAAACCATGGACAAATGGCGAGGCCGCTGACAGTCCGATAACATTCCTACCACCATCATGATCGCACGCACCATCCTCGACGCCCGCATTGCTGAAGTTCGCGAGGCCCTGCGTCGCGCGCGACTCCTCCGCCATCTGGCCGTTGTCTTCGCGCTCGGCATTCTCGTGCGCGGAGCCTTCCTGCTGGCCACGCTGAATGGTCACACCATCCCGAAGCGCTTGGATCGCTGGTCCATGCTCGGACTCATCGCGCTCGCGCTCGTTGCCTGGCTCAAAGGCCGCCGCAACATCTGGAGCGACCGCGAAATCGCCCGTGTCATCGAGCAAAAGCATCCCTCGCTCGACTCGCTGCTCCTCACGGCCATCGAGCATGAGCCGGACGCCGACGAACCCGCAGGTTTCCTCCACGAGCGCCTCATTGATCACGCTCTCGCTCGTGCCGCCACGCAGAACTGGCCCATCACCGTCGCCAACAAGCCTTACACCCGCGCTCTCGCAGCAGCTTGGGTGGCGGTTGTCGCGTTTCTCGCCACTGACATCGCCCTGCGCCTCAACACGCCTGATCCAAAGTCAAAAATCGCGAATCAGAAATCCGAAGCCGCGCCCAAAGCCACGGAGTTCACAGCCATCCTCACGCCCGGCGACGCCGAGGTCGAGCGCAACTCCCGCCTCATCATCGAAGCCCGCTTCGACGGTCCCGTGCCCGCCGACGCCATGCTGGTCGTCAGCGAGGCCGATGGCAAAATCCGCGACCGCCTTCCGATGCGCCTCACCGTCGATGAGCAGGTCTTCGGCGGTCTCATCGCCAAAGTGGAGCGCGACACGAAATACCACGTCGAGTTCGCCAATCAGAAATCACAGCAGCATACCATCACCGTCTTCGACTTTCCCGCGCTCGTTCGCAGCGACGTGATCGTCACGCCCCCCGAATACACGAAGCTTCCGGCCAAAGAGACGAAGAACACGCAGAAAGTCACCGCGCTCGAAGGCTCGAAGATCACTTGGAAGATCAAAGTCAACAAACCGCTCACCAAGGCCGATCCCTTCTCCCCGCATCTCACCGCCGCCGAGCTGTTTGGCGAGGACAAGACCATCATTGAACTCAAGCCCAGCGCCACCGATCCCACACTGCTCGAAGCCACGATGCCAGCCGAGAAAACGCAGAAATATCGCCTCCATCTCGTGGACGAGGCCGAGCGCGCGAACAAAAACCCGCCGTGGTTCACCGTCACTGTCCAATCCAATCAGCTCGCGAAGATTGAAGTCGTCTTCCCGAAACGCGACCTGCAAGTCTCCAGCCTCCAGGAGTTGCCTGTTGAGGCCAAAATCTCGGATGACCTCGGCGTCACGAAATCCGGCGCGGTTTTCAGCATCAATGGCAACAGCAAAGAAATCCTCTTCAAGCATCCTGTCACCGCGCCGCAGAAGAAGCAGGACGTGCGCGCCGATCTCACACTCGAAAAAGAAAACGCCCAGCCGCGCCAGCTCGTCAGCTACTACCTCTGGGCCGAGGACACCGGACCCAAAGGCGAGGTGCGTCGCAGCATGAGCGACATGTTCTTCGCCGACGTGCGCCACTTTGAAGACATCTTCCGCGAGATGGAGGCTCCACCGAGCGAACCGGGCCAACCGAAGGCCAAAAGCGACAAGCTAGTCGATCTCGTGAAGCAAATCGTCAACGCCACCTGGAAGATCATCCGCGACACCAATGCCGGTCGCGTCATCGAAGCTGCCACGCCTGACATCGACGTCGTGCATGAGTCCGTCAGCATTGCGCTTGAGCAGGTCAAAGAAGGCATGGAAGAAGCCGAGGACGCTGAGATCAAACAGGCGCTCACCGAAGCCTGGAAAGCCCTCAAAGACGCCCAGCCGCCGCTTCAACAGGCCTCCGCCGAGAAAAAACGCTCGCCGCTCAATCAAGCGCTTACGTTTGAGCAGACCGCGCTCGAATGGCTGCACCGTGCGCAAAGCCGCGAACATCAGGTCATGCGCCAAAACAGCCCGCCACAGCCCGGTGAAGCTCAGCAGGCCAACAAGAACCAGATCATGGATCTTGAGCTGAAGCAGCAGGATCAGCGTTACGAAGAAGAAAAAGCGGCCACCGAGGAGCAAACCGCCGAGCAGCAAGAAAACCTGCAAGTTTTAAACCGATTGAAGGAACTCGCCCGTCGCCAGGAAGCGCTGGCCGAGAAAATGAAGGAACTGCAAAACCAGCTCGCCAAGGCCAAGACCGAGGAAGAAAAACAAGAACTCGAAAACCAGCTCAAACGCCTCCAGGCCGAGCAGGAACAGCTCCTCAGCGATCTCGACGACCTCAAAGAGCGCATGGACAAACCCGAGAACGCTCAAAACATGGCCGAGGCCAAGGAGCAGCTTGAAAAAACCCGCGAGCAGGTCAACGAAGCCGCCGAAAAACTCAAGGAAGAGCAACTCACCGACGCCGCCAACTCCGCCACGCGCGCGCAGCGCGAATTGGAGAAGATGCAGGAGGACTTCCGCCAGAAGACGAGCAAGAAATTCGCCGATGAGATGAAGCAACTCCGCCAGCAGGCCCAACAAGCCGCCGAAGCGCAGAAGAAAATCAGCGAAGCCCTCGAAAACCAGAAGCCCGCCGACAGCGACATCGCCCAGAGCCTGCAAAATCAGTCGCAGGCCCGGCAGGTCACCGAGCAGCAGGAGAACGTCGAAAAACTGCTCAACAACATGCGCCAGCTCAGCGAGCAGTCCGAGCAGAGCGAGCCGCTCCTCCACAAGAACCTCTACGACGCCGTCCGCAAAGCCCAGACCAGCGGTTTGGAGCAGAACCTTCAGGAAACCCGCGATCAACTCCGCTACGGCAGCGCCGCCGAAGCCAAGGACGCCGAGCGCAAAGCCGCCAACGCCGTCGAGGAACTGCAAAAGGGCGTCGAGAAGGCTGCCGAGAGCGTGCTAGGCAGTGAGAGCGAGGCCTTGCGCGTCGCGAAGAACGAACTCGATAAGCTGATCAAGGAAGCGCAGGAGCAGGAGGACGGGCAGAAAGGTCAAGAAGCTAAAGCTGCTGACAACAAGGCGGGTGAACAGCCCCTCACCCCAGCCCTCTCCCCGAAGGAGACCGCTGACGCTTCCAAATCCCAGACGGGGAGAGGGAGTGAGCCTGCGCCCGACTCCAAAGCCGAATCTCCCTCTCCCCGCCCAGGGGAAGGAAAACAGTCTGATCCACAACGGGGAGAGGGTCGGGGTGAGGGGAAACCGCAAGACCCCAAAATGGCAGAAGCTGGCCAAAAGCCCGGTGAAGGCCAAAATGGTCAAAAACCCGGCGAAGGCCAAGAAGGTCAGCAGCCTGGTGAAAAAGGCCAGGGGGAAGCCAAGGACGGCCAAAAGCCGGGCGAAAAAGGTCAGGGTCAAGGCGAAGGCCAGGACCCGAAGATGGCCGAAGGCGGTCAGCAGCCCGGTGAAGGCCAGCAAGGTCAAAAACCCGGCGAACAAGGCAAGGGCGAAGGCCAACAGGCCGATGCCAATTCCCCCAACGGTCAAAAGTCCGGTGAAGGCAAACAACCGGGGGAAGGGCAAGGCAAAGGTCAGCAAGCAGGCCAAGGTCGCGGTGAGGGACAGCCGCAGACCGCCGATGCCAACAATCCCAATCAACGTGGCGGCATCCGCCAGCGTTCCGATAACAACCGCAACGATAACAACCAGATCGCGGGCGGCCCCACCAGCGACCGCGATTCTGACAATGACCGTTCTCGTCCTCAAATCCAAGGCGGTGCGCTCTCCGAATCCCTCTTCTTCGACGATTCCAAAGAGCAGCCCGACACCAACGTCTTCACCGGCGATGGCTACGACCGCTGGAGCGACCGCCTGCGCAATGTGGAGGAGCTTCTCAACAACCCCGAACTCCGCAACGAAGCCGCCAAGGTGCTCGACCGTGCGCGTGAACTGCGAATCAACCTCAAGCGGAGTAACGAAGCCCCGCAGGTCGCGGTTTTGAACACGCGCATCACGCAGCCGCTCATCGAACTGCGTGATCGCGTCGTGGAAGAGCTCTCGAAGAAGGACGCTGGCAAAAATCTCGCGCCGGTGGACCGCGATCCTGTCCCCGCCGAGTTCCGCGATCTCGTGAAGCGCTACTACAAAGAGCTGGGCGCGGGAAAGTAAGGAAGTCCGAGATTCTTTGTCGGAATGGGGACTCGACGAGTTTGGGTATGCTGATCATACTCCGCGCTGATGCCCCCCACGGTTTTGATATTGCGCTCCGCTGCCGGCCTGCACGAGCTGGCGTGTGCGATGGATTCTTCCATCGCGCTGGGCAGCGCGCCGGAGTGTGAGATTGTTCTGGATGGAGTGGCGGTTCGGTCACGTCATTGTGTGCTGCGCAGGATCGGGGAACGACGGTTCCTCATCAGCCGGGCCGTGCCGGAGGCACGATTCACGGTGAATGGTGTCTCGGCATCGGAACTCGAGGTCGAAACGCCATTTCAATTCGGCATCGGAGATGAGTCGATCACCTTTGATCTCGCCACAGAGGGAACACTGCTGCCGGAATTACCTGCTTGGGACGAGCCTGTCGCCCTGCCGGAGCCTGCGGCCGAGCCTGCACCGGTTGCTGAACCAGCACCGGCTGCTGAACCGGAGCCTGCAGACGCACCGATCCCTCCAGTTGAGCCAGTGACTGCTGAGGAAGCGGTGGAAATCCTGGCTCCCACGGAGTGGCAGCAGGTGGCCGCACGCGCGAGTCGGCGTGACTACCTGCTGCAACCCACCACGGTGAGACCCCGGACGGGAGAGCGCCTGGGCGAGGTGTTGATCGATCTTCCTCCCTTGTTCACCGTGGCCGCCGAGCCACCCGTCACGCCTGTGGCATCCAAGGTCGGCCACGAAACCCAGCCGAATGTTGCGAAGGCGGAGACCGAGGGTGCTTCACCGCTCATGTTTGCCAGTCTCATGATTTGCGGTGTGATGATCGCGGCCATTTTCTACTGGCAGCATCATCTCGATTCCGGGGCGCAGGAGACAGAGATGGTCCTCGACTCGCCGGAGCCTGGCATGCGTGATGTTGCGTCAGACAAGGTGCTGCAAGCCGTCATGGGCCTGCGCCTCGCCAGCCTTCCCATGATCTCGGCCCACCTGGCGATGCCGCTGGCGGAGGAGGGGAATGCGCGGGCCATGCATGAACTGGCGCTCGCCCTGCTTGCATCTGGAGAGTTCAGCGAGGAGGCGGTGTTTCTTCTGCGACAGGCCGCCGACAGCGGAGACCGCGCCGCCTTGGCTGATCTCGCCGAGGCGGTTGAGAACCCACTGAACATGGCGCGTTACGGACCTGAATCGTTCCAGCAGCTCGACTTCGCCGCACGACTCGGTGAATCCGCCGCCTGGATGCCGCTGGGGGAACGGTTTGAGCAGGGGCATGGCGTGAGCAAGAACCTGGAGCGCGCTCTCGCCGCGTATGAAAAAGCCCGCGAGGCCGGAGACCGCCGCGCCGCCGCCAAAATGGCCGTGAAGCACGATGCGCTGGAGCGTGTGGCGGCGTTTGTCCGCTCGTGGAACGATGCTTCTGTGACGACACTGCTTGATCACGTTTCGGAGAACACAGAACGGTATTTCGAACATGAAAAGCCGCCGGTTGAGACGCTGTTGGGCGTCGAGGAGCAACTGCGCGCGCTGTGGCCGCTTCGTCACATCAGCGTGGAGGGTGAAGGCAAGGCCAGTCTGCGCAGTTTCGAGCGCATCGAGGTCACGCAGCCGTTTCAATTCGAGCTGCAACGCGGGATGCGCATCGCGCGCGGGCGCGGGCTGCTTACCTGCGAGGTGGCGCATGAGGAGAAGGGCTGGCGTGTGGTCAGCGCACAGGATGAGATTGCCCTCAAAGAGATGCTGCCTGCGGGCGATCTGTTTTTGACCGGACCGTCGCTGCGCACACTGAAGCCGGCGCTCAGCCGTGTGGAGCAGGTGGAGGAACTGAGGCTTGAGATGTTCGAAATGATGCACGGCATCGAAGAGACGCAGGACTTCAAGCCTGCGCTCTCGCTTGTTTTGGGCGCGGCGGAGGCCTTTCCGCAGGAGGCGTTCTGGCGGCCCTTTGCCGACAAGCTGTGCGACCGCATGGCGCGTGAGTTTTTCAGACAAGGACGTTGGCAGGATGCCACATGGGCCGCCCAGGTGTGGCAACTGGCGGAAACCGGCTCCGTCTCCGCGATGCTGCTGGAAGGGCATCTGCTTATGGCCGGTTATGGTGTCCCCAGGGATGAGGCGCGTGGTGCGGCGTTGTATCAAAAAGCCTTCGAGGTCGGGCGTCGGCGAGACGCGCGGTTTTATTATGCCGAGGCTTTGTTTGAGGGCCGTGGTGTCGCGCAAGACCTTGAGAAAGCCGACACGCTGGTTCTCTCATTCATGACGCGGTCCAAGCATCCGCTGGAGGTTTTTCTGGCCGCGCAACTGCTCTGGCGGAAAGCGGAGAGCGATGCCTCGCGCTGGCAGGATGTTTATGACCTGCTCTCACGCGTGGCAGAAAAGCATCCTCCTGCCAGGCATCTGGCCGCCATGGTGCTGCTGGACCACGGCAAGACCATTCGTGAAACCAAAGACGGCTTCATCGCGGTCAAGGCTGCCGCCGAGTCCGGTGTGCTGGAGGCGATGAAGCGCCTATCCAAGTGCTACCAGGACGGCGTCGGCTGCGAAAAGGATTTTCAGGCTGCCATGCTTTGGAAGCAAAAGGCCGCTGTCACCGAGCCGCCAAGGCGCAGGCACTACACGGAGTTTGAAGGCTGATTAAGGAGCTTCGACGATCTCCAAACGCGGGAACAACGGTACGGGCGCGCCGAGTTGGTGGCCGTTTGGGAGCAATCCCCACTTCAAATCGCTCAATTTGAAATTTTCCGGCAGTTCCCAGCCGATTTGCGCACGCGCTGTGACCATCGCGGTCGGCATGATCGGATTGAGCAGCACGGTGACATGCGTGAGCGCCTCGGCGAGGTGGTAGAGCACGCTGTCGAGCCGTGTGGCCTGTGCCGGGTCTTTGGCGAGTGAGAAGGGCTTCGTGCTGTCCACGAACGCGTTCGCGTGCGTGACGATCTTCCACGCGGCGGCGATGCCTTCGTGGATGTCCCAGCCGTTCATCTTTTCGAGATAAAGCGGCAGGGCTTCCTCCACGGTCTGGCGCAGGGCTTGGTTGATTTCGTCATCGTAATCGCCAGGCGTGAGCACGCCGTTGCGATATTTCTGCGCCATGTTGATCGAGCGATTGAGCAGATTGCCCAGACCACCGGCCAGCTCTTTGTTGTAGGACATGATGATGCGTTCATCGCTGAAATCGGCGTCATAGCCGGTGGCGATGTCGCGCATGAGGTAATAACGCAGGCCGTCGGGCGTGAAGGTGTCTGAGAGCACGTTTGGATCGATCACGTTGCCGAGGCTCTTGCTCATCTTGGCCCCTTTCACGTTCCACCAGCCATGAACGATGAGTTTGGGGATCTGATCATCCGGGAAACCGAGCGCGTGCAGCATGATCGGCCAATAAACCGCATGCGCGGGCACGAGGATGTCCTTGCCGATCACATGCGCGTCGGCGGGCCAGATTTTTTCAAACTCTGGCAGGCCGGTGTTTCCGACTTCATCGGCCAGATAACCGGCGAAGCTGACATAGTTCACCAGCGCGTCGAACCAGACGTAGTTCACGAATTTTTCATCGAAGGGCAGCGGAATGCCCCAGCTCAAGCGTTCGATGGGACGGCTGATGCACAAGTCCTGTGCGGCTCCTTCGAGTGAGTTGAGCACGTCATTCGCGCGATGCGGAGGGAAGATGAAATCGGGGTTCCCGCGGATGTGGTTCTTGAGCCATTCCACATGATCGCTGAGGCGGAAATACCAGTTCTCCTCCTGCAACTCGACGACTTCGCCCCATTCCTCGCCGTACTGGCCGTCGGAGCCGCGTTCTTTGTCGGTGAGGAACTGTTCCTGCCGCACGGAGTAGAAGCCGGCGTAGCTCTTTTTATAGAGCTGGCCGCAGTCGTGCAGCTTTTGCAGCATGGCCTGCACCACGCGCTTGTGTTTGATGTCCGTGGTGGCGGCCCAGCCGTCGTAACGCACGTTCAGCTTGTCCCACAGCGCGGTGAAGTGCTGCGTGATGCCATCGACGAAGTCCTGGGGCGATTGCCCGGCCTTCTCCGCGCTCTTCTGCACCTTCTGGCCGTGTTGATCGACTCCGGTAAGGAAATACACCTCGCGCCCGTTCAAGCGCTGAAATCGCGCCATGACATCCGCCAGCACCTTTTCATAAGCATGGCCGATGTGCGGCGCTGCGTTGGTGTAGTCGATGGCGGTGGTGATGTAGTAGGGTTTCACGGCGGTAATTGGGGCGCGAATGATGTCGCGGAATGCCACGGGGGCAAGGTGAAGGCTGGAGACAAAAAATGGGGGCCGTGCGGCCCCCATTCGTGGTTTGAGATGAATTCGAGGAAGGCGCGGGCTATTTCGGCAGCATCGTCAGATACTGGTCGTTCATCTGTTTCACCTTGGTGCGCATCGGATCGAGCTGCGGCTGGAGCTTGGCGAGTTCGGCGGTGGCCTCGGCGATGATCTTGTCCTTCTCGGGGATTTCCTTGGTGGCGGCGGCGATGGTGGCCTCGGCGTCGGTCTTCTTCTTCTTCGCGCCTTCAAAGTCGGTGTTGGCTTTCGCGACTTCGGCTTTTTTGGCATCGAGGACTTTCTGCTCGGCATCGAGTTTGGCGTGGGCGGCGGCGTAGGCTTGTTCGAGCGGAGGGAGCGCCGTTTTGGCGGCGGCGATGGCGGCGTTGATCGGGGCGATCTTGGCGGCGTAATCTTTCTCGATGGCGGCAGGCGCGGCCTGTTTCTCGGCGAGGGCTTTGGACTGGGCTTCGATTTCTTTGGCGATGCCGTCACGCGCACCACGAAGAGGGGCGGCGATCTTCTCGGCCGCGGCGAGTTCGTTCTTGGCGGCGGCTTGCTGCTGCTCGGCCTGCTTGGCGGCGGCGGTGGTTTTAGTCACAGCGGCGGAGGCGGCACCATTGGCGTTCTTGGCGGCGTCAAAGGCCTGCGCGACAGTCGCTTTGGCGGCTTTTTTGGCGTCCAAGTCCTTTTGGGCGTTGCCCTGCGCGGTGGTGATGTCAGCGACGGCTTTGTCAGCAGCGACCACCTTCGCGGTGAGGGCTGCATCTCCGGCTTTGGCGGCGAGTTCCTTCTTGGCGGCGGCTGCGGCATCCTGGGCGGGTTTCAGCTTGGCGCGGGTTTCATTGAGGGCTTTCTCTGCGGCTTGAATGGCGGCCGTTGCGGATGTGACGGTCGCTTCAGCAGTCTTGAACGCGGTTGTTTTGGCTGCGGCGTCCGCAGTGGCATCGGCGACGGCTTTTTTGGCTGCGGCGAGGGCGGCGTCTTTCTGGGTGAGAGCCGTTTGCTTCGCGGTCACGGCTTTCTGCGGGGCGTCGAGCTTGCCCGAGGCTTCGGCCAGACTCTTTTTCTTGGCCTCAATGACTTTGGCGATGTCCTCGGCGGATTTTTTGGCTGCGGCGATGGCTTCGGCCTTGGCTTTGGCGGCGGCGGCGAGTTCGGCCTCCTTGGTGGTGATGATGGTCTTCTGCTCGGCCACCTTGGCGGCTGCGGCGGCATCGGCGTCGCGGGTGGGCTTGGTAGTGGCTTCGAGAGCGGCGGCCTCGCCCTGCGCTTTCTTCAAAGCGGCCTCAAGAGCTGGCTGGGCGGCGATGGATTCGGCGATGGCCTTCTTCGATTCCTCGATACGAGCTGCGGCGGAGACTTTGGCTGCTTCAGCGTCTTTTTTAGCCTCGCTGAAATCGGTGAAGTCAGTTTCGAGCTTGGCGAGCTTTTCCTTCTCCACGAGCACGCCAGTGTTGAATTGGGCGGCCTTCAGCGCGGTGGGCACTTTTTGCAGGATGCCAATTTCATCGCTGGCGGACTTGGCGGCGGTTTGCGCGGCGGCGAGTGCCGTTTTGCCTGCTACGGCTCCAGCCTCGGCGTTTTTGATGCGATCCGGGCCGGCTTTGACGAGGGCGGGCAGTTTGGGCAGCTCGGCTTTCTTCGCGGCGACGCCTTCGGTGGTGGCTTTGATCTTGGCGTTGGTTTCGGCGATCAGTTTGTCGAGATCGGCAACTGGAGCAGGTGCGGCGCCGAGTTCAGCCTTGGCTTTCGCGATGGCGGCGGTGAGTTGATCGGCCTTGGCCTTGTTTGGCGCGATTTTTTGCTGCTCGGCCTTCACGGCGGCGAGTTTGGCCTCGAGTTCCTTCAGCTTGGGCTGTTGGGCAGGATCTTTCTTCGCGGCTTCGAGCGCGGCCGTTGCATCAGCGACGGCTTTGTCGGCTGCGGGCAGTTTGGCGGCCTCGGCGGCGGCAGGAGCGAGTTCTTTTTCCTGTGCGGCGATCTTGGCGGCTTTTTCGCCGTAAGCTTTGATCGCGGCATTTCGGGCGGCCTTGTCTTGATCGGCCTTGGTGCGGGCAGCTTTGAGGGCGACGAGGGCTTTTTCGTCGTTGGCGATCTCACCGGGCAGGTTCTTGCTACGGGCTTCGGTGGCGGCGACTTCGGCGCGGACTTTGGCAAGCGCCTCATCACGGGCTTTGGCGTCTGCGTCGGCCTTTTTGATGGCTTCCTGGAGGGCGGGCAGATTGCCGTTCAACTCGGCCATGCGCTGTTCGGCCTGCACGATGCGCTGGGCGATCAGGGAAGGATTGCTGGAGTAGCGTGCGATCTCGGTGAGCTTGGCGGCAAGATCCCACTGGATGATCTCACCACGCCAGTTAGCGGAGATGGCGGATTTGTTGTCATAACCGGCGACGACCTTGGTGACGATGTCGCTCTGGCCGGGGGCCTCACCAATTTTGTTGCCGTTGATGTCCCAGGTGCGGACGAGGCCGTCGTTGCCGCAGGAGACCAGCTTTCCATCGGGATTGAAGGAGACGGACTGCACGCCGCCACCGTGGGCGGCCCAGTTCTTGACCTGTTTGCCCTCATTCATCTCCCAGGTGCTGATGGTGCCGTCGGAGGAGCAGGAGGCGAGGATGTTGGCATCGGCGCGCCAGGCGACATCGTTGCAGGCGGCCTTGTGCTGGCCGAGGATGTAGAACTCACCGCCGTTTTCAGCTTCCCAGACCATGACGTTGCCGTTGCGGTCGCTGGTGGCCAGCAGGACGCCGTCGGGGCTGAACTTGGTGCTCAGAATCCACTCGGTGTGCTTGCTGATGACGTATTCTTCCTCGCCGGTGCCGGTGCTATAAACTTTGACCTTCTTCGAGGGGCTGCCGATGACGATGTGCTTGTGATCGGGGCTGATGTCGGCGGACATGATCTGGTCGAACTCCTTGCCGACCTCGGTGATGCGTTTGCCGGTTTTCACGTCCCAGACGATGGCGTGGCCGTTTTTGCCCGCACGACCGCCGCCCATGACGAGGAGGGAGCCGTTGCGGCTGAATTGCAGGCTGCGGGCGTAGCCCTCGGTGTAAGGGAAGATACCGACGAGCTGGCGGGTGTCCGTGTCGTAGAGCAGGATCTGTTTGGGCGCGGCGAGCGCGAAAAGCGAGGTCCACGGGCTGTAGGCCATCGCGGTGATGGCGGTGGTGCGCGGCGTGACGACGACGGGCTCAAGCAAAACGTGTTCCGGCTTGGCGATGGGGCCTTCCGGTTTGCCACCCGTGACGGCGACGGCCATATCGATCTTCGGTTTGGAGGATTTTTTGGCGATGGAGGACTTGGAGTCGAGAATACCGCCTTTGATCCAGGCGGCGAGCAAATCGAGATCCTTGGTGCTCAAAGGAGCGCCCTCAGGTGGCATGAAGGGTTCTTCCTTCTTCGCGCAGGTGGTCCAGAGACGGCTGCTGTCGGCATTGCCAGCGTCCACGACGGCACCGCCGCCGCCGCCGGTCATGAGGGCGCCGAAGCTGGTGAGATCGAGATCGCCCTTCTTCTTGTCAGGGCTGTGGCAGGAGAAGCATTTGTTCTCCAGCAGGGGCCGGATGTGGTCCTGATAGGTGATTTTTTCGCCAGCATCCTGGGCATGAAGGGATACTGAGGCAAAGGCCGCGCAAGTCAGCGAGAGGGTGGTTTTGGACATCATAGGGGGATGATGCCCAGAATTACGCACGCGGGAGGCGCGGACTTTCGGCAGAGACAGGGAGGTCAAGAAATGGTCAAGGGAGTCAAGTGGTGGTCAAGACGGGCCTTCAGGACGTTCTTGATTCTTTGACGGCGAAGCCGCTTGATCGCGAGCGACGCTACTTGCCCAACTTGTAGATGGCCCCGTTCCAGTCGAGCACGAGCATCTCTTCGGCGGCGTTGGCGCAGAAAGCGGTGGGTTTGACCAGGACGGTGGGTTTTTTCTTGGGATTGTCGGCTGCTGTTTGCGGGCTGGTGTAGAGGAGGTCGTTGGAGAGCGTTTTGCCGGCGTCGTCGGTTTTGAGCGCCCAGATTTTGCCGAGCACGAAGTCGCCATAGACATAAGCACCCTGGAGTTCAGGCTGCGCTTTACCGGTGTAAACGATGCCGCCGGTGATGCTGAGGCCTTCGGCGTGGTTGTAGGAATGGATGGGCTCGATGAATTTGGCGTCGGCGGGTGGGGTGTCGGTGTTGAGCGGGAAGGCGGCGGGGCCTTCACGGAACTGCCAGCCGTAGTTACCGCCGTTGGTGATCCAGTTGATCTCCTCCCAGATGTCCTGGCCGACATCGGCGCACCAGAGATGGCCTTTGGCGTCAAAACTGAGGCCCCAGGGATTGCGGATGCCGTTTGCGTAGATCTGCGG
>NZ_JBIIKX010000035.1:0-58677 GCF_044232965.1 Prosthecobacter sp. | reverse complement strand
TCGGACCAGCAGGACCTTGCCTGGAACTTGGCGGGCCAGGCGGTGGGCCAGTGATCCGGCACCCGCTTTGGATTCTCCCGCGCCCGTGATCCCGGCCACGACCAAATCGGGGTTCTGCGTTTTGACGTGTTCCAGGATCTCATGCAGCGGCACGCCCACGACAATGGTACTCTGGCAGCCAGCAGGTGCTCCAGCCTGTGCCAGCCAGCGCACGAGCGCATCCCGTGCTCCCTCGGAGGCAATGGCGGCCTGACGCTCAAAGCTCGTGTTGCGGTTGTCCGCCTGTGAGGACACGGCGGCAGTGTCCACCACATGCATGACGTGAAGGCTGGCTCCATTGAGCCCGGCGAGACGTGAGGCTTGTTCGAGTGCCGAGCGTGAGCCGGTAGAGAAATCCACGGGAACGAGGATGGTTTGAAGCGTGTTCATGGTGATGTGTTTGTATCGGATGGAAAAGCAGAGCATCAGGGCGTGATCAGCACTTTGAGCACGCCTTCCGCGCGATTGCCGAAGACCTCGTAACCTTGCTTGATGTCCGCCAGCGAGAAGCGGTGCGTCACGAGCATCGTGGGATCAAAACGGCCCGACTGGACCACGTTGATGAGGCGGCGCATGCGCTCCTTCCCACCGGGGCAAAGCGTGGTGATGATGCGGTGATCTCCCAGCCCTGCGGCATAGGCTTCATACGGTATTTGGAGCTTGCCTGAATAGACGCCGAGGCTGGACAGCGTGCCGCCCGGACGCAGACAGCGCAGGCAGGATTCAAAGGTTTCCTGGGTGCCGAGAGCTTCGATGGCCACATCCACGCCGCCGCCGGTGAGCTTCAGCACCTCCTCGACGACATTGCACTCATGATAGTTGAGGGTGACATCGGCTCCCATCTTGCGGGCCATGGCCAGACGGTTTTCATCACCATCGACTCCGATGATTAGCGTGGCTCCCATCAGTTTCGCACCCACCGTGGCGCACAGCCCGATGGGGCCTTGCGCAAAGACCACCACGGTGTCCCCGATCTTGATGCCGCCGCTCTCCGCGCCACCGAAGCCGGTGGAGGCAATGTCAGCGAGCATGACCACCTGTTCGTCGGTCACCTCATCAGGAATCTTTGCCAGATTCGCCTGCGCATACGGCACCAGCAGATACTCCGCCTGTGCACCGTTGATCGTGTTCCCAAAACGCCATCCGCCCATCGCCTGACAACCTGAGCCGTGGCCGCACTGCGAGTGCTGGCCGGAAAGACAGGCACGGCATTGTCCGCAAGGCGTGATGGCCCCGACGAGCACTCGGTCGCCGATGTTGTAGCCCGTGACGCCTGCGCCGAGTTCTTCGATGACGCCCACCGGCTCATGGCCGATGATCAGCCCCGGTTTCACCGGATACTCGCCGCGCACGATGTGGAGATCCGTTCCGCAGATAGTGGTGGCGGTGATTCGCAAAACCGCCTCGCCCGGGCCGGCGGACGGCCTGGGCACGGAATCGACGCGGATGTCATTAACGCCGTGAAACACGGTGGCGAGCATGGTTTGCATGGTGGTTTTTGGATGGGTGGTTGATTGAAAAAGAGTCCTGCTCAGCGCACCACGAGCACCGGACAGGGCGCGTGACGCACCACACGCTCCGCCGTGCTGCCGATGAGCGCATGTTCCCAGCCGGTGTGACCGTGCGTGGCGATGACGATGAGGCCGGGGTCGTCTGAAGTGATGGCTTTCACCAGGCACTGATGGGCATCGCCTTCGAGCACCAGCGTCGTGGTGTCCAGTTCCTCGCCGAAGTGCTCGGAGCGGAACTTCCGCAGCCGCGTCTCCGCCTGCGCATGGATGGCATCAATTTGCTGCTGCGTGAAGTTCAGCGGGATCTCGCCCGTCATCTGGATGCCGGGCTTCACATGCGCGAGGATGATTTTCGCGCCGAAATCGGCGGCCAGTGCCGAGGCCAGCGGGAAGGCCTTGCGGGAGTTCTCCGAGAAATCCGTGGGCACCAGAATCCAGCGCGGAGCCAGCTCGGCGGCATGGGTTTCACCGCGTCCGCGCACCACCAGCACAGGGCAGGCCGCGTGCTGCACGACGCGCTCCGCCGTGCTGCCGATGAGCACATGTGCCAGCCCGGTGTAGCCGTGCGTGGCCGTCACGATGAGATCACAGCCCCGCTTTCCGGCCTCCCGCACAATGACATCGAAGGCCTTGCCCTCTCTCACCACACGCTCCGCTGGCACATCCTCCGGCACATGGGCCGCCACAAACTCCGCGAGCTTTTCACGTGCGTCCCGCAGCCAGTCCTGCCGGAGGCCAGCGGCATCCAGCACCACATGCGAGCCATGCGGCAAATGTTTGACCACATGCAGCAGGGTGAGCTTGGCCCCGCTGCGTCTGGCGAGGCTCACGGCCGCAGCAAGGCCGTGCAGGCAAGGTTTGGAGAAATCCACCGGAGACAGGATGTGGCTAAAGCGGGATGACTTTGGCTGGTGCATGGGAAGGTCAGGGTTAGTGCTCATGAAAGGGCTGCATCTCAATGTTTGGGAAATGATCTTCACCGGCCCGGCAGTTGAGCCTCCGCCTCCAGCCAGTGATCCAGCTCACGCCCGGCAGGGCAGCCTTCGCTTTCATAGATGAAGTAGGCAAGCGTGGCGATTTCCACCTCGGTGGCCAGTATCGGCGTTGGCGTTGCGACCGCTGCCGACCGTTTGCGCACAGGCTTGGCGGAGGTGGTTTTTTTCTTCACTGACATGGCACCCGTCGCGGCGACAGTCTTCGACGCGGCCTTGGGTGCAGGGCTGGTTTTTTTGGCTGTTTTCATGGTGTTAATCATTCGGGTTGAAGGATCAGCAAGCGCCCCACCCAAGGATCATACACCGGTGCTTGGCTTTCGACTCAAGAAGCGCAGGAATAGGCGAATGAGGCGCAAGAATGGCTGCATGCCGTGACATTCAAATGAACGACACAGGCTTGCCGCGTGCCCGCGGCTCGCGCATCCATGAGATGCCATGAATGCCCCATCCACTCCTGACCTCTGGCGGAAAGTCCTGGTGCCGACGGACTTTTCCGAATGCGCCTCCACCGCCGTCCATGCCGCTGCCGCGATGCATCGCAAAACCGGCGTCGAAGTCCTCCTGCTGCATGTGACCGAGCCCGCGTATCAGGGGCTCCGCGTGCAGACGAGCGACCTGCACGCCCAAATGAAAGCGGAGGCGGAGAAGAGCCTGGCAAAGCTGGTGACCGAGGCGTTTGGCAAGGGCGCGACCATTTGCACCCTCGTCCAAGACGGTCGCCCGGCGGAGGTGATCTGCCAGACTGCGGACGAAGCCAAAGTCGATGCCATCCTCATGCCCACCCACGGACATTCCGGCCTGAAGCATGCTCTTCTCGGCAGCGTGACCGAGAAGGTCGTGCGCCATGCGCCATGCAGCGTCCTAGTAGTGCGTTAGCCTCCTGCCATCCTTTTGTTCATGTACACTTCTCTTGGGATGCTGCTTGCAGGCGTCGTTCTCGCCTGGTTTGGCGGAGACTGCTTCGTGTGCGGCGGCGTGGGCCTCGCTCGGTGGCTGCGCTGGCCCTCCGCGGTCATCGGCGTCACTGTGGCCGCGTTTGGCACCTCGTCGCCGGAACTGATCGTCGCCATCCACGCGGCGTTGGAGGGCGTGCCGGAGATTTCCCTTGGCGATGTCCTCGGCAGCAACGTGGTGAACGTGGCGCTGGTGCTCGCCCTCGTGCTGGCCCTCTCGGGCATGAAGGCGGAGGATGATGGCGTGCGGCGGGACTGGTTCATCAGCCTGCTGGTGCCCGGCGCGGTTTATGCGCTGCTCATGGATGGCTGGTTCTCGCTCTTTGATGCCGCGTTCATACTTCCGGGCTTCTTCGGCTGGCTGATCATCGTCACCCGCCATGCGCGTCGTCATGCCGCCGCCACGCCGGAAGCCGCGGATACCGTCTCACCGGCCAGAACCATACTCACCACGCTGTTCGGCCTCGGCCTGCTCATCGTGGCGGCGCAATTCGTGGTGCATGGCGGCAAAGGCATCGCACAGGCGCTCGGCTGGTCGCCCTTCATCGTCGGGGCCGTGGTCGTCGCGGCGGCGACGAGCACGTCGGAGCTCGCCAACACCCTCATCGCCCGTGCCCGGGGTCATCACGATGTGGGAGTCGGCAACATCCTTGGCAGCAACATTTTCAGCGTGCTCTTCATCGCGGCGGTGGCGGCGATGATCCAGCCGTATGCGGTACAATTGCCTGAAATCCTGCCCAGCCTCGCCTTCGGCCTCATCAGCACTCTTTTGATCCTGCCAGGCCGCGCCGGACATCTTGGCCGCTGGCGGGGTTTTGCGCTGCTACTGGCCTACGTCGCGTTCATCGCCATCACGATGCGGCAAACGGCCGCCCAATAGATGGTTTACGAGGCTGGAGCGGCTGGCAGAAGCCTCACTCCAACCTTGTCGATGCGCTGTCGGTCCATGTCGATGATTTCGATCTCGAAACCGCCGACGGTGAATTTTTCGCCTTCATGCGGCAGGCGCTCGAGGTGCTGCATGATGAAGCCGGCGAGGGTTTGGAAGGCGTCGGCCTCGGCGTTTGTCACCGCCTCAAATCCAGGAACCGTGGCGTTCACGGTGTCGATCTCGGCCATGCCATCGGCCAGCCAGCTTTGCGGACCGTTCTCACGCACTTGCGGACAATGGGAAGCGTCAGGGCGGTTGGATTTGAGGTCGCCCACCACTTCCTCCGCAAGATCTTCGATCGTCACCATGCCTCGCACGATGCCAAACTCGTCCGTCACCATCGCAGCGTGGTGCGAGGCCTTGCGCAGTTCCTCCAGCAGCGTCAGCGCCGGCTGATTGTCGGAGACGAAAACCGGCTCGCGCATCAGTTCGCCCACCTTTTGCGTCTTCCCGGCAGCCACGGAGAGAAACAAGGCCCGGAGGGACACCATCCCCTCCACATGATCGCGGGTTTCTCCATAAACTGGAAACACCACCTGCCGCACGCCATCGCCCAGCTCTTCCGCCGCGCTCGCCGCCGTGTCGTCCACATGCAGAAAAATCACCTTCGGCTTCGGGCGCATGATTTCCTCCGCCTTCAGCTCCCGCAGGTCAAAGACGCCCTCCACCAGCTCGCTCTCCTCATGGCGCACATTGCCGGTGATGAGTCCCTCACGCAGCAGCACCTCCACCTCCGCCGTCGTCGGGCCGCTCGGCGCTTCTGATTTGCCAAAGAAACGCATCAACGCCCGCGTGCTCAGCTCCAGCCCCCACACCAGCGGACTCCCCACCCGTGAAAGCCAGTCCATCGGCCCCGCCATCACACAGGCGATGCCTTCCGCATTCCGCAGCGCCAGACTCTTCGGAACCAGTTCGCCAATGATCAGCGACAAGTAGGTGATAAAAGCCACCACCAGCCCAAACGCGATCTGCTCCTCATGCCCGGCCAGCAAAGGCACCCCCTTCAGCCACGGCGTCACATAGCCCGCCAGACTCGCCCCACCAAACGCCCCCGCCAGCACGCCCACCAGCGTGATGCCGATTTGCACCGTACTCAGAAAGCGCTCCGGATTCTCCGCCAGCTTCAGCGCCAGCTTGGCTCCGCCACTGCCCTTTTCCGCCCGCTCCATCATCCGCGCCTTCTTCGCCGACACGATGGCGATCTCCGCCATGGCAAAGATGCCGTTCAGAATGAGCAGGAGGAGGATGAGGAGGAGTTCGGTCATGAATGGCTGGCTGAAGATGGCGATAAGCATGCTATTCGCAAATCACGGCACTCAAGACTCTTCCCCACGCCTTCGATGCTATGAGGCCAGATGTTCGCCGAGCATCTCACGTAGCAGCTTGCGGGCGCGGTAGAGGCGCACTTCGACGGCTTTTTCCGTGGTGTCCTGCACGCCGGCGATCTCGGCGTGGCTGAGACCGTGCCAGGTGGAGAGGATGAGGACCTCGCGCATGTCATGCGGCAGCTCGCCGATTGCTTTTTGCAAAGCGGCGAGACGTTCGTTGGCAGCGGCCTGCTCATCGGGTGAGGCGCTGGTGATTGCGACGGGCAGCTCGCGGAGGTTCTCAGGCTCGGTGAGGATCTCGGGATGGCGGGAGCGCCAGCGGGCATGGTTGCGGGCGAGATTCGTGGCGATGGCAAAGAGCCAGGTGGAGAACTTTTGTGAGGTACGATACTCCAAGCGGTGTCGGTGAACGCGGACGAAGCTTTCCTGCGCCAGATCACACGAGGTGGCGTGGCTGCCGGTAAGGCGCATGAGGTAGCTGATGAGCGGCTGGCTCCAGGCATCCATCAGGCAGTTCAACGCGAGGTCATCGCCCTCGGCCAGGGTGCGCATGAGTTCGGCATCGAGCTCGTCACGAGCGGGGCTGCTCATCGGCGGATGTTGGAGGAGAGGTTCTCGTCATGCACGCGGCGCTGCTGCTGCATCACGGGCAGGATGTCGTCGAGGAAGCGCTGGCCGGTCTCGCCCGGCATGAGGGCGGCGACCTGCCGCAGGTGCTCGGTGGCGGCCTTTTCGCATTCGCCGCAGACGATTTGATCGTGGGTGAACTGCGCGTCGAACTCGCCGGGCTGGCGGTTGCTGCGATGCCGGGCACGCCAGAGCAGGGGCCGGTCGGCCTCGTTGATCTGGCGGCACATCTTGTCGCACTGGCGGAAGTAGTCGCGGTGCAGGGCGCTGACTTTTTCAAAGGTGGCATCATCAAGGTGATACGCGGTCTTCAGCCAGCGGAGGCCGACCTCCTGCGGGCTCTCGCGAGGGCGCAGACTCTCCCGCGTGGCCCAGAGAGCGGCTCCGGCGGCAGCGACGGTCAGAAAAACAAAAGCAGCGATGCGTCCGGCGGGTGTCATGGGTAGCGACCATTGAGGTGATGCGGATCAAAGGGACTCACGGACATGACGTAGGCGTCATGCGGCGTGAACTCTGGCTCCGGTGGATGCGTGAGGCCCCACAGAACGGCCATGACGACGGCTGCGGCGACGATGAGAACCTCGCGCTTTGGCCGGAGGAGCCACCAGGCGAGTTTTTCGATCCAACCGGGTTCGGATTCAGCGGCGGAAATGCGCCGCCAGACCTCGCGACGGAATTCTGGCGGCGTCTCGGCCTGCGGTGCCTGCCACTGGGCGAGCAGATCATCGAGTGGATCGGGATCATTGGGCTTCATGGCAGGTGCAGGGTTGGTTTTGGGGTGAAAGCAGGCAGCCGCATGGATCAGCGCTGACCATATACGTCAATCCAGGCGAGTCCCGTCTTGGCTCCTGGCGGATGATAGTAGCGGCGGCCAAGGTAAACGCCGTCCACCTCGGTCATCCTGCCACCGGAGGGATGGCTGGCACGAGTGAGCACGGGCTTGCCATTGTAGGTGTGCGTGAGGCTGGGCACGGAAGGCGCGTTGCACGAGACAAGGGTAGTCACGGCGAGGATCGCAAGCAGGGTAGGTTTCATGGTTGGGTGTGTGTTTTAGGTTGGTTGGTTTTGATGAGAGCGGCGGTTAGTCGCGCTCATCAGGTGCTACCCCGCAGGTGTTTCCATCCCTCAAGAAATCCCGGAGAAATCAACCAGTGACATCTGAGACGACTGAACTGGTCTGGGTTTTGCAGCTTTGATTGACCTCTTGCTGCAGCATCCTCGTTTGGAGGCTAAGATCTATGTAAAGTCTCGCAGATGATTGGCACACATTGGCGTCATGCACCGATGAAGATGGTGTCGGAGACTGCCCTCGACCGTTCATTTGGTCGAATGCATGCCCGGTGTGGCACGCATTGCTTCACTCAGCGACTTTGAGAGATCGCACTCTTACAGCAGGCTGCCTTCCTTCCACGTCTCGCCATTCCGCAAGCGCTGAAGATTGTCGAGCGTGGTGCTGGCGATCTGCGCCAGCGCCTCATGCGTCAGAAAGGCCTGGTGAGAAGTGATCAGCACGTTCGGAAAGGTCAGCAGGCGCGAGAGTTCATCGTCCTGCAGCGGACGACCGGAGTGATCCTCAAAGAAGATGCCTTCCTCCTCCTCATACACATCAAGCGCCACGCCACCGAGGTGCCCGGTCTTCAGGGCATCAATCACGGCAGTGGTGTCGATGAGCTTGCCACGGCTCGTATTGATCAAAATGGCTCCACGCTTCATGCGGGACACGGTTTGCTCGTTGATGAGATACTTGGACTGAGGCGTGAGCGGCAGATGCAGGCTCACGATGTCACTCGCCGCCAGCAGTTCATCGAGGGACACATACTGAAGCCCGCAGGAGGCGGCCCACTCCGGTTTTGGAAACGGATCATAGCCCAGCAGACGCACGCCAAAGCCGCAAAAGACCTCGGCGGCCACCTGGCCGATCTTCCCCGTGCCGATGATGCCGACGGTCTTGCCAAACACATCAAAACCCACCAGTCCGTGCAGCGAGAAATTGAGGTCACGCACGCGGTTGTAGGCACGGTGGATCTGCCGGTTCAGCGTGAGCAGCAGCGCCACCGTGTGCTCCGCCACCGCATGCGGCGAATAGGCCGGCACACGCACCACGGCGATGCCATGCGCCTTCGCCGCGGCGAGATCGACGTTGTTAAACCCCGCGCAGCGCAGCGCGATGAGCCGCACACCCAGCCCCGCGAGCACCTCGACGCAGGCCGCGTCCACGCGATCATTCACAAACACGCAAACCGCCTCGCATCCCGCCGCCGAAGCCGCAGTTTCTGCACTCAGGCGAAAGTCGTAAAAATGCCCCTTGATGCCTTGCTCACCGACCGCAGCATCCAGAAAGGCTTTCTGATCATAAGGTTTCGTGTCGTAAAAAGTAACGGCAAGGACCGGCTTCATACTAATCATAAAGTATTCCTGTTATCGCCTTGTCAGGTTTATGGGAGCATCAGCGGCGATGGCGGCGCGGTAGTTGGCCTGGGCTCGGAAGTAATCGGCCTGGGCTTCAACTTCGAGAACCTGTCCGTCGAAGGTGGCCTGCTCGCGGATCTGGAGGGCGAGCAAATCCGTTGCGCCTTGTTTGAGGCGCTCGTTTTCGGCGGCTTCGAGCTGGCGGGCGAGTTCGACATTTCGACGTGTCATCTTGAGGGCGTCGTAGGCAGCGAGGAGGGCGCTATAGCTGTCACGCACGTCAGCGGCGATGCGGTCGCGGGCGAAACGCTTGTCATTGTTGAGGCGTTCGATGAGTGCGTCGGCGACGTCGATGCGGCCTTTGGCGTCGCGACGCTGCAGCGGCAGTTTGAACTCGATTTTGGCTTCAACCTCGTTTTGCTCAATGTCTCGTGGTCGGTTTCCGCCGAGGAATTGACCTGCTTCGATGCCCATGTCGAGATTCGGCAGCAGGTTGTTTTTCGCAAGCTTGCGGTCGATTTCGACCTTCTCGACGAGGAGTTCGATGCGGCGGATCTCGGGACGAAAAACAGCCGCTTTGGCGATGTCGGCGGTGAGCTGGCTTTCATCGAGGCGCGGATGCGGCGGGAAGGCTTTGGGCACGCGATTTCGCTCGGCGATGATAGGCTCGGCTTTTTCCCGGGTGCGGAAGAAGAGCGAAAGCTCGATGGCGGAGGCCTGAAAGCGCCGCAGGGCCTGCACGGTGGCGATTTCGCGGCTGACGACGAGGCGCTGGTTGTCGATCTGCACGATGGGGGCGCTCGCACCCTTCTTCACTTGCTCAGCGATGGCGCTATCGCGGTCTTTGGCGATGCGAAGCAGCTCTTCAGTGATGCTGAGGCGCTGCCCGGCAGCGAGCCAAGTGTAGTAGCTGAGCGTGGCGGATCGAGTGAAGTCGAGGTATTGCCTCAGGATGATGGGATCGGCGAGTTCTTGGTCGATTTGCGCCTGCCAGAGGCTGGCGCGGCGGCGGTCGATGGTGCCATCTCGTAACAGCGGGATGCGAAAGCCGAGCACGCCCTCGCCATCGACGCCGGTGCGCTCTTTGTTGTAGTTCGGCAGGAAGCCGCTGCTCAAGCGGTAGCCGCCATACACGCTGCCGCCCCAGAATGGCAGCGGCTGCTCCAGCATGGCGTAACCGGTTTTGCCATCGTAGTAACCGGCCAGATTCATCGTGCCGCCGGAGTTCAGATTGAGGTCGAAAGCGCCCTGAGCCTGCCGAACACGCCCGTTCGCGATGTCCTGCTCGATCAACGCGGCGAGGTAAGGCGGATACTGCGTCTGCACTGAAGCCAGCACTTCTTGAAGCAGAAGTGGCTTGGGCATTTCGGCGGCTTCCAGAATTGAAGAATGAGAACTGAAAAATGAAAATTGGAAAATGATCAGACGCGTGGCGATCGCGATAGCGTTTTGGAGTGCGCCGGCCCTCCGGCGCTTTCGAACGTCGCTAGTCGCGCGAAAAGCTCCAGAGGGCTTGAGCACTCCAGGGCGCTGCCGAGTGGTTTGAGTGCCAGAGCTTGCCGAGTTCATTATTTCTTCGTGGGATCGAGTTTGCCTTCCTTGTCGCTCACCACGGGTGGGAAGCCGTTGATCTGACGCCAGATTTCAAACCAGAGCGGGACTTCGTTGAGCATGACCCAGGCGTTGGCACGGGCTCCTTGGCGCAGCCAGCGGTCTTTGTCAGGCCAGCCGACGGTAACGGGGCCGTTGCCATCGCCGCGATCGACGATGTCGTCGCGGGGGCCAACGACAATGCGGAATTTGCCGGTGCCGTCATCGGTGGCATCGACGAAGACGACTTCGCCACCAAAGGTGCCGATGGCGAGCTGCGGCCAGCCGATCATCTGCACGGCGGGCCAGCCTTCAAAGGCGATACGAACGGGGCTGCCGGACTCGCCGTCTTTACGCGGATGGATGAGAGGCATGTCATTTCCATCGACCATGATTTCGACAAAGCGGCTGTCGGTTTCAGGAATGATGACGCAGATGAGCGAGCCGGGCCGCAGGTAGGTGCCATCGGTGGCCTCGACAGCGAGGACGATGCCATCGCGAGGCGACTCGACGACTTGCCGGAGGTTTTGATTGATCTGCACGTCGATAACCGAGAGGTCGCGCTCAGCGGTGGCCACCTCGCTCAGGGCGGTGCCTTTGGAGGCGTGGGTAGAGGCGATGGTGGCATCGAAGTCATTGCTGGTGCGCTTCAGGGCGGCCTCGGATGATTTCAGCTCGGCGATGGTCGAGTCCCGCGAGAGTGTGGCGAGTTCAAAGTTGCGCTGAGACTCGAGTTTCTTCTCAAAGAGGTCCTTCGTGCGGTTGTAATTCAACTGCGAGGTCTCGGCGGCGATCTTGGCACCGGCGACTCGCTGCTCCGCTCCGTCGATGGCCTGTGCTTTGGCGAGTTCCTGCTGTGTGATCTGCGCGGTGAGCGACTCGACGCGTCCATTGGCGAAGTCGCGACGGCTTTCGATGGCCTCGCGCTGTGCTTTGAGGTTATTGAGGAGATTCGGGTCGTTGTCCTGGATCTCGACGATGAGCTCGCCCTTCTTCACACGCTGGCCCTCATTGACGTGCAGGTGCTTCACGCGCCCCGCGACTTGCGCTTCAATATTGATGCGGCGGTCAAGAGGATTGAAGGCGATCACGCGGCCCGCACCTGAGACAAACTGCCGCCATGGCAGCCACATGATGCCGATGACAAAGGCGATGAAGGCCACCACCAGTAGGCGGCTGAAGATCCGCGTGAATTTCGCGCTGCCAGCGAGGCTCAGCGCGGGCAGCGATGGCACAGAGTAAGTGGAGGCGTGGCTCATGAGCGGGATTGCAAGCGTTGTGTTTCTGAGTGCGAGGCGGTGCCGTCGTTCAAATGACAAGGCGCTAGCTCGATGATCTGATCGCAGCGCTTCGTGACGTCATGATCACGCGTGGCGAGAATGACGGTCCAGGGGAGCGAAGGATCGAGGATGGCGGTTTCGAGCAGCTTGAAGGATTCGTCGTCGAGGCTGTCGAAGAGTTCGTCGATGAGCAGAAGCCGCGGACGCTGCACTAGGGCGCGTGCGAGGATGAGGCGTGTGCGCTGATTGCCGCTGAGCGGAGCGCCGCCAACCTTCAGACGCAGATTCAGCCCTTCAGAACGATGAAGCAGCACGTCGAGCAAGCCCACGCGCTCCAGCACAGCGCGAATTTCATCGAGACCGACATCGACACGGCCCAGACGCAGGTTTTCGATGACGGTGCCATCGACGATTTCATTGCGGCGCAGCAGCATCACGCTTTCACGCAGCGCCTCCAGATACCAACTGCGCAAATCGAGGCCGTCGATGCTGATGTGCCCTTCCGTGGGCTGGCGGAGGCCGAAAAGGATGTCCAGAAGCGAACTGGCTCCCGAGCCATGCGGCCCGATGATGGCGACGCGGCTGCCTGACGTCACGGTGAAGTTCTTTTTGGCGAAAAGCGGCTCGTGGTAGCCGAACGAGATCTCGCAAGCACTCACCGCCGCGCCGCTCTCGCGTGTGGTGGGCTGCTCGCCGTCCTCACGCTCGATTTCGAGGTCGAAGATGTGGCCGAGCTTGTCCATGGCGGCCATGGCGTCATACCAGGCTTCGAGTTTTTTGCCCATCTTTGCCATGGAGGCCACGATGGTGCCCATGATGAGTTCCGAGGCCACAAGCTGGCCGAGTGTGATCTGCTGGCTCACAACGAGCCAGCCGCCGAGCACCAGCAGCGCGGCGCTGGCGATCACGCTGAGTACTAGCAGGCCTACAATCTGCCGCATGACGATGCGGAAGTGGCCGGAGCGGCGGTTCAAATACTCGGTGGCGAGCTGGTTGGCACGGTCGTAGGCCAGATTGTAGCCGCCGGGGCCTTTGAAAAGGAAGGGAAAGGCAGCGATCTCCTCAAACCAGTTCACCACATCGTATTTCATGCGTGATTCGGCGATGGAGGTATCCACCGCGCCTTTGCCAAGCAGCCAGGTGAAAATAACGATGAGCACGAGCAGCACGGCGACAAAGAGCAGCAGCACCGGATGATAAAGGGCAAGCAGCAGCATGCCGATAAGGCTGCCGAAGACGAGATTGATGCCATCCAGCAGCAGCAGCGAGGTGCTCTTCTGCGCCGTGACGACATCAAGGAAGCGGTTCACCAACTCCGGCGCATGCACATCATCGAGCGCCTCCGCTTTCACACGCGGCAGCCGGTAGGCGAGGTCCGCCGCCGTGCGGACAAAGATGCGGCGCTGGATGATATCAGATATGTAATATTGAAAGCCGCTGACAATCGCTTGAAGCCCCAAGGCACCAAAAAGCGCAAAAGCCAGGATCACGATGGCCTGCACATACGGCCGAGATTGCCCGCCGAAGGCTAGGTTACTCACCACGGCATCCACTGCCAGCGGTGCAGCCAGATAAAGCAAACCGGCAAACACAGAGAAGATCAGCAGAGTGACGATGTCGCCACGCTCGGCCTTCAGCAGACGGAAGAAACGCCGCTGGGGACTGACATGTGGCGTGTGGCTGTGATTGTTGCCATGATCAGAGCCATGCGTATGAGCCTCCTGCTCCACAGCCGCATGCACGCTCATCTCGTGCGCCGGACGCTCAGGATGCACGATGCCAGCCTCGACCACATCATTCATGCTTTGCAGCCCCAGCAGGCGCAGCAGCTCGCTCCTCCTCAAGGTGAGACGATGTGTGGGATGATCCCCGTCCGCGATGCGCACGCGGAACCAGCCCGCAAAGGTCACCACCACCCAGCGCTGATCTTTGTCTGACCAGATCACCACCGGCATGTCGTGATGCGCCCGCCACACCACCTCCGCCAGCGGCAGCCGCACCGGGGAAACATGCATATAGACCTCAGCAGCCGCCGCGACGAGCTGAGCCAAAGGGTCGGCTTCAACCCTTGTGGCATTCTGCACCGCCACACGAGCCCGCTCATGGTCATATTCGCTGCCAGTGATGGCAGCGAGCTGGGCAAGCAGGCTGGTAGATGGCAATGTGTTTATAGGGGGCATTGGGAGGTGCGGATTGTGACGCAGAATGATACTTTGACGATTTCGATGTTTCAAAGCATTGATTCGAGAATATCTCATGAATGAGCCTCACCTCAATTACCACCACTTGCGCCTATTTTGGGAAGTCGCTCGTGCTGGGAGCCTCCGCGCCGCAGCGTCTCGGCTAAACCTCTCTCAACCAACGATCAGCGCCCAGATCAAAGCACTGGAGACCAGTCTCAGCGAGCAGCTTTTTGACCGCACGGGGCGTGGATTGAAGCTTACCGTGCAGGGGCGACTCGTGATGGAATGCGCGGCGGAGATTTTTTCCCTCGGCACGGAGATGGTGAGGTCGCTGCACGGACAGGGAAGCGCCCGGAATCTGCGCCTGAACATCGGCATCACCGATTCACTGCCGAAACTCGTCGCCTGGCGGCTCATCCGTCCGGCGATCAAGGCCTTTCCCAATTTGCAGCTCTCCTGCGCGGAAGGTCACGCGCAGGAATTGCTTGGCTCGCTGGCGGCAGGCAGGCTTGATGTCGTTTTGTCCGACGAGGCCGCGCCTTCTTCGATGCCGGTAAAGGCCTTCAATCACCTGCTCGGCGAATCTCCCGTCGTTTTCTGTGCCGTGCCGACCCTAGCCAAAAAGCTGAGCACGAACTTCCCCGCGTCACTCAAAGACGCCCCTGTCCTCCTTCCCGCCAGCCGCACAGCCTGGCGGCACGAGCTAGATCGCTGGTTCGACTCTCACAGCATCCGTCCGCACATCGTGGCGGAGTTTGATGATGCCGCGCTGATGAAAACGGCAGCATCGGACGGCATGGGCATCGCTCCCATCGCGGCTTCTGTTTTGGATGAAGCGGTGGATCGCTACGGCCTGAAGCCAGTCGGTCGTCCGGTGCGCTGCGGCTTTTCCTGCTACCTCATCACCTTGGAGCGGGCCATGCGGCATCCGGCGCTGGCGGTGATCGCTGGGGAGTCGAAGGATGTGTTTAAAGCGAAGCCGGGGACGAAGTAAGTGGTTCACATCCCTGCGAAATGTGTGACTCCCATCCACCAAGATGGCAGTCAGAATAGCCTGCCGAAGGGATAGATGTAGATCTCATTTGCATCTTCTATGTCTTTGAGAAGGTAATTGCACCAATCTAAACCAACCCATCTTTCATGAACCTCCGTCGCGACCTCCCCGCCTCTCTAGTTGTCTTTCTCGTCGCCGTGCCGCTTTCGTTGGGGATTGCGTTTGCCTCGGGGGCTCCGATCATCGCCGGGCTTATCGGCGCGGTGGTGGGTGGGATTGTCACGGGCTTGCTGGCGGGGTCGCCGCTCCAGGTCTCGGGACCGGCGGCGGGTTTGACGGTGGTGGTGGCTGGGCTGGTACAGCAGTTTGGCTGGGAAACGATGTGCCTCATCACGGCCTGCGCGGGCGTGGTGCAGTTGCTGCTCGGCTGGTTCAAGGTGGCGCGTGGGGCGCTGATCATCGCGCCGTCCGTGGTTCACGGCATGTTGGCGGGCATTGGCATCTCAATCGCGCTGGCACAGATCCACGTCGTGCTCGGCGGATCGCCTCAAAGCTCGCCCGTGGTGAACCTGCTCGGCATTCCGAAGCAGCTCGGGCTCGTGAACACGCAGGCGGCTATCCTCGGCTTCCTCACCATCGCCATTCTCATCGTGTGGAAAAAGCTGAAGGCACCTGCGCTCAAAGCCATCCCTGGGCCGCTCGTGGCGGTGGTGATAGGCACGGTCGTTTCCATCGTGATGAAAATGGACGTGAAGCGTGTGGACATGCCGGAGACGTTTGAGCTAACGAAACTCGCCCCGCCTGCGCATTGGGGGCCGTTTATCACCGCCGTGCTCACGGTGGCGATCATCGCCAGCATCGAGTCCCTGCTTTGCGCGGTGGCCACGGACAAGCTGCACAGCGGCGTGCGCTCCAATCTCGACAAAGAACTGCGCGCTCAAGGCGCGGGAAATCTCGTCTCCGGCCTGCTCGGCGGCTTGCCGATCACCGGTGTGATCGTGCGTTCGTCCGCCAACATCATCGCGGGCGGTGCCAGCCGCTGGTCGGCCATTTTTCATGGCGTGTGGATTCTGCTCTTCGCGCTGTTTCTCGGTGGTTTGATCGAAAGCATCCCGCTGGCGGTGCTGGCGGGCCTGCTGGTGCATGTGGGTATCAATTTGGTGAACCTGCACCACATCAAAGAGCTAACGAAGCATAACGAAATCCTCATCTACTGGGTCACCGTGCTCGGCGTGACGTGTGTGAATCTCCTCGCCGGTGTCGGCATCGGCCTGGGCCTCAGCGTCTTCTTCCTGCTGCGCCGTCTCTCGAACACGGACGTGCAGATGGAGCAGCGCGAGGGCAAATGGCATGTGAAGATCGGCGGCACGCTCACCTTTGCCTCCGTGCCGAGGCTGAACGGCGAGCTTTCCTCCATTCCTCCCGGCCACAACGTGGACATCGACCTCGCCGTCGATTTCATCGACCACGCCGCCTTTGAAGCCCTGCACGGCTGGCGTGAAAACCACGAAAAAACCGGTGGCCACGTCGATATCGACGAGACCCACGAGGAATGGTACAAGCCCGCCAAAGACGGCACGCCGAGGAGGGGCAAATCGCTGCCCACGACAGCGAAGTAAGCCTCCCCTTGAACCTGCTCTTTGCCTGCTTGACCGGCCTTGTTCATGGGTCTCAAGGTTTTGAGCGGCCGACTTGCTTTGGCAGCTTGTCGAGTTTGTAGCGCTGGATCTTGTATTGCAGGGCACGGCGGCTGATGCCGAGGGTTTTGGCGGCTTCTTCGCGGTTGGAGGTGACCTTGAGCAGCGTCTGGCGGATGAGCTCGGCCTCGACCTGGGCGAGCGTCATGCCGGGCTGAATGGCGATGGCGTGCGGCTCGCGTTTGCCCTGGTGCATGGAGGGCGACAGATCGTCCAGGCCGATGGCGGCATGAGGCACGGTGACCACGAGACGCTCAACGAGATTACGCAACTGCCGGACATTGCCCGGCCAGCGCAAGGTCTGAAACAGGCTCACCACCTCGGCTTTGAATTTCTTCGGTCGCCGACGGTGCTTGGTGCAGAAATGGTCCGTGAAGGTTTTCACCAACGACGCGATGTCCTCCGCCCGCTCGCGCAGCGGCGGCATGCAGATGGAGACGATGTTGAGACGGTAAAACAGGTCCTCACGAAACAAGCCGCCGGTAACGGCCTCGGCTTCCAGATCTTTGTTCGTGGCGGCAATGATGCGGGCGGTGGCACGCTCGACTTTTTGACTGCCCACCGGGCGGTAGGTTCCGTCTTCCAGCACGCGTAGGAGGTCGCCCTGGCCTTTGCGTGAGAGGTCGCCGATTTCATCCAGGAAGAGCGTGCCGCCCTGGGCGAGTTGGAAGCGGCCTTTACGGTCGCCGACGGCTCCGGTGAAGGCACCGCGCACATGGCCGAAGAGCTCCGCCTCGATCAAGTTCTCAGGCAACGCGGCGCAGTTCACAGCGATGAAGGGCTGCGCTTTGCGGCGGCTCTTTTCATGAATGGCACGCGCGACGACCTCCTTGCCTGTGCCGCTTTCTCCCTCGATGAGCACGGTGACATCGGTGGGTGCGATCTGCCGGATGAGACGGTTGATCTCTCTCATCGCAGCGCTGCTGCCCGCAAAGATGTCAGGATCAGAGCGGCGGCGCAGGCGCTGTTTGATCTGCTGGTCCTCGGCCACGAGCGACTGATGATCCAGCGCCTTGCGCACCGACTCGAGGAGCAGCGCCGGTGAGATGGGTTTCGAGATGTAATCAAAAGCCCCTTTGCGCATGGCCTCCACGGCGGTGTGGATGGTGCCTTTGTCGCTGAGGAAGATGAACTGAGTGTCCGGGGTGATGCCACGCACCTTTTCCATCAGTGCGACCGCGTCGATGCGTTGAGCGTCGAAGGATTTGACCACGACGTTGAACAACTCGCCGGCGGCCAGGTTCAGCGCGTCGCTTTCGTGCGAGGCCACGGAGACCTTGTAGCCGACTTTGGCTAAAACATCACGAATGACGCGAGCGGAGGCCGCATCGCGATCCAGGACGAGGATGTGGATGTTGGAGAGTTCCATGTGCCGCGAACAAAGCCTGCACTTGGCTAAGACCTCAAGTGCATATTCTGCACAAATGCCTGTTTCTCGAAAATCATCCCCAAACAGGCATGCGGCTGGAAGCCTTGAGCCACAAGGGCTGGAGCGTCAGCAAGGCCACCTGGCCCCTGAAATGCATTGTCAGAGACTGCCATGCTTAAATCCTCCTTCCAACGCACTTCATCCCCCCGCATCCAGTCCGACAGCGAGTTTCTGCATTCACACAAGGACCAGGACTTTGATCAGGTCTATCCCGAGGCCATCGGCAGGCTGTCCATCTGCCACTGGAGTCCGGTTCACGTCTGCCGCACCGCCGCGCAGCTTCTCGTGGTGGAGCCTGGCACACGCGTGCTGGACATCGGCTGCGGCCCCGGAAAATTCTGCATCATCGGCGCCACGGCGACGAAAGGTCAGTTCACCGGCGTGGAGCAGCGGGGGAAGCTGGCGCGGATCGCTCAGGACGTGGTGAGAAAGCACGATGTCTCGCGTGTGAACATCGTGCATGGCAACATCCAGGACGTGAGCTTCCGCGACTTCGACGCCTTTTATCTCTTCAATCCGTTCGAGGAGAACATCCTGCCTTCGCTGAGGATCGACTACGACGTGGAGCTGGAGCCACGACTTTACACCGACTACACGACGCATGTGCAGCAGCAGCTCATGCGGATGCCAATGGCCACACGCGTGGTCACCTACTGCGGCGACAGCACGGAGATTCCCGACTGCTACGCCTGCGTGAAAACCGCCTTCAACGAGAAACTGAAGCTGTGGGTGAAAAAACACCCGGCTCCAGACCACGCCCGGGTTGCTGCCAGCCAGCCGGATGATCACAGCAGTTCCTCCCTGATGGGCGGCGGCAATTTTGCCATCGCATGAAGTCCTGCTTCTCCTGGGTGGAAGTCTTCCACCGTCCCATGACCGAATCTCCACCCGCCACACTCCCACAACCCGCAGCACGCTCCAAACGCCAACCCACCATGAAACAAATCGCCACACTCATCGAAGATCTCGTCCAGCTCACCGAGCTGGACGCCACCAAACGCCGCCTGGATGCCAAGTCGTCGGAGTTCAAGAAACTCACCCTGGAGGCTGAAGGCGTTCGCGAGCGACTGCCCACCGCCATTCTTCATCACTACGACCTCCGTGTGTCCAAAGGCAGGCGTGGCGCGGCCAAGGTGCGCAACGGCACCTGTGGCGGCTGCCATCTTTCACTGCCCAGCGGCCAGCTCTCCGATCTGCGCCGGGATGATATGGCCCTGCAGGTCTGCGGCAATTGCAGCATTTTCATTCTTCCCGAAGATCCGAAGCCTCAAGAAGCGCCTCCGCCTGCCGCAGAGGAGTCTGCGCCCAAGCCGCAGCCGCGAAAACGCAAAATCAAAGCCATCGCCTAGCCATGAAATCCTCCCGCTCTGAATCCTTCATGCCCAAGTCCATCTTGAGCCTGCGGGACTACAGCCTGAGGAAATTCATCGCGGACCTCATCGCCGGACTTACCGTCGGCCTTGTCAGCCTGCCTCTGGCGATGGCGTTTGCCATCTCCTCAGGCGTGCTGCCGCAGGCGGGCATTTACACGGCAGTCATCGCCGGGTTCCTGATCTCAGCGCTCGGAGGATCGCGCACGCAGATCGGCGGACCGACGGGGGCTTTTGTCGTGGTGGTGGCCGGAATCGTGGCAAAGCACGGCATTGACGGCCTTTACATGTGCACGCTGATCGCGGGCGTGTTGCTCATGATCCTGGGCCTCACAGGACTCGGCACGGCGATCAAATACATCCCGCGGCCGGTGGTGATCGGCTTCACGAACGGCATCGCGGTGTTGATCGCCAGCACGCAGATCAAGGACTTCTTTGGTCTTCAAATCGACAAGGTACCCGGCGAGTTCCTCGGGCGCATGGAGGCGATTTTTGAGCACTGGGGCACGCTTTCGCCCGCAGCCACGGCGGTTTCGTGCCTGTCTCTCGGTGTGCTCATCGTGTTCATGAAGTGGATCAAGCGCGTGCCCGGCTCCATCGTCGTGCTGCTGCTCGGCACAGCCATCGCATGGGGCTTTCATCTGCCGCTGGAGACCATCGAGACCCGCTTTGGCGGCATTCCCGCCGGGTTGCCTCAGTTTGCCATCCCGACTTTCCGCTTTGATCTCATTCTGCCGCTGCTCTCGCCCGCGCTCACTGTGGCGATGCTCGGAGCCATCGAATCGCTGCTCTCCGCCGTCGTCGCGGATCGGATGTCGGGCGACAAGCACAAGCCGAACGTCGAACTCTTCGCGCAGGGCGTGGCAAACGTGATGTCGCCGCTGTTTGGCGGCCTGCCAGCGACGGGAGCCATCGCCCGCACAGCCACAAACATCCGCTCCGGCGCACAGACCCCCGTGGCAGGCATGATTCACGCGCTCACGCTGCTGCTCATCCTGCTCGTCGCCGCACCGCTGGCAAAACACATCCCGCTGACCGTGCTGGCCGCCATTTTGATGATGGTGGCCTACAACATGGGCGAGTGGGCCGAGATCCCGGACATCCTCAAGCTCAGCAAGGCCGACATCGCCGTGTGGTTCATCACCTTCAGCCTCACGGTGCTGGCGGACCTCACTGTGGCAGTGGAGGCAGGCATGGTCATGGCGGCGCTGCTTTACATTGTGAAGGTCACCGGCTCCACCACCGTCGCCCGCGTCACGCCGGAGTACGTCGAGGCCGGCTTCTCCCACAGCCTGCAAATGAACCCGCTGCCCGAAGGCGTGGCCGCCTACCGCATTCATGGCCCGTTTCTCTTCGGTGCCACGGACAAACTCAGCGTCATCGAAGAAGAGTTCGACACACTCCCAGCGGTGGTCCTGCTGCGCCTGCGCAACATGACCGCCATCGACGCCACCGGCCTGCACGCGCTGGAGCACCTGGCTGAACGCCTCGTGGCCTCAGGCCGCCACCTCATCCTCTGCGGCATGCGGTCGCAGCCTGCCAAACTCATGACCCAGGCCGATTTCCATCAGCACATCGGCGGGGAGAACATCTGCCCAAGCCTCAAAGCCGCCATCGAGCGGGCACGGGAGATTCTGAAAGCAACTCCCCCTGTCCGGGGCTGAATTTACCCTGCGGAGGGGATGGCGTTTCGAGGCGTGGATCGGGTTAGTATCATCAATGTCTCACACCGCCGAACCCGCCCTCGTTCATCCGACTACAGCCTCGGTGGTTGATTATCATCCGCACCCGCCGAAGCGGAAGAAGCCGCTCGCGAGTGATCTCCTCATCGCGGAGAAGGCGAAGAAGCCAGCCATCTTCACGCTCGAAAATCTGCGTCGCGATGCGCTGGCTGGAACGGTCACTGGTCTGGTCGCTGTGCCGCTCACGGTCGGCATCTGCCTCATGTCGGAGTATCCGATTCAGACTGGCTTGCTCACCGTGGTTTTCGCCTGCGTGATCGGCTTCGTCACCTTCCTGTTCAAGCCGGGCAACTACGTCGGCACGCCAGGCGTCGCAGCGGGCCTGGCACCCGTGCTGGCATTTTGCGTCCACAAATTCGGCATGGAAAACATGCCCTTCCTCATTTTCTGCACCTCGATCATGCAGGCGGTCGCATGGAAGTTCAATCTTCAGCGCTTCGTCATGAAGGTGATTCCGGTCTATTTGGTCGAAGGCCTGCTCGCGGGTATCGGACTCAAGACGGCGCTCAAGTTCCTGCCTTACACCTACGGCATTCTGGGCGAGGGTCACGAGTGGATGAGCATGGAGCGGATCAAAATGATGGGGCTCTCGCTCGCCACTCTCATTCTCTTCCTGCATCTGTTCGGGAAGTACAAGGCCAAGCTTCCTGCCGTTCCGTATGTCGCAGTGATCGTCTTGGGCGTCGTCTGCGGCATCTACATGGAGGTGCCGATGCTCCACATTGAGCTTTCACCCATCAAGCTGGCGATGCCGATTCCAGATTTCAATGTTCTGCCTCCCAAGATGCTGGTCGAGATCATCGCCTATGCGTTTATGCTTTGCTTGATCGATGTGATCGAGCAGGTGCTGAGCAATGCTGCGATCGAAAAACTTGATCCACTCGGACGCCCGGCAAACTCCAACAACAGTCTTTTCACGATCTGGCTCGCCAATCTCGGTTCCAGCTTCTTCGGCGGCATGACGAACCTCGACGGACTTCAGGCCTCCGCCACCAATGCCCTGGCAGGTGCCGTCACCAAGGTCTCCAACCTGTTCACCGCGTTAGTGCTCTTGGTTTTCTTGATCGAACCGCACTGGCTGGCTCACCTGCCGTATTTCGCGCTCGCGGTGCTGATGGTTTTTACTGGTTGGCGGATGATCGCAGGATTGGTGCATGTCGCGTCCCACGGTCCGTATGCGCTGCTACTGGCATTGTTTTGCGGCATCCTGACCTACGTCGTGGGTATCATGGAAGCATTGATCATTGTGCTCGTGGTGCACCTGTTCATCAACTTCGTTATCTTCCGCCACGACCACATACCGTTGATCGAGATTCTGAAAAAGTTCGCTCATAAATTTGGCGAGGACGTCGATCCGCGCAGCACGGACACCATGCTCGTTCACAAGGACAAGCAGATCGGCGGCCTGCGCTTCAGCACCATCAGCCACAATGCCGCCGACAAGAAGAACCTGACCGAGTTCATCAACGACTGGGCTTTTGGCGTCAACAATCACAGCCTGCCTGCCGTCGTCGGCTGCTACGACATGAACGGCCTGCTCTGGGGCACCTTCGCCAAGGAGCTGCGTGAAGGCCACCACAAGATCAAAGGCTACTTCGAGCATCTCTTTGAACTGGAAGACGTGCATGTGAAATTCGAGACCGGCGAGGTGCGCCAGTACAAGGAAATCCACATCCAGTCCGGCAAATACGTCTTCACCTTCAAGCGCAAGAAGGAACTCATCAGCGTGCCCGCCCGCTACTCCTTCGTCTGCAAAAAGGAAAAGACCGGCTGGTTCATCCTTGAGCACCACTCCTCCGAATTTCCCGCCTGATTTCATCTCCAGACATCGCCTTTCCAAAAAACATCCAACATAATCAAGTCCCATGATCCCCGCCGCCGTCATCCTCATCGTTCTCATCCTCCTCAGCGCCTCTGTCATCAAACAGGGGCATGTGGGAGTCGTCACCCGCTTCGGCAAATACCAGCGCCTCATGCTGCCGGGCCTCAACTTCAAGCTGCCGTTGCTTGAGGGTGTCTATAAAAGCATCTCCACGCAGAACCAGTCCATCGAACTCGAATTCGAAGCCATTTCGCTCGACCAAGCCTATGTGAACTTCAAATCGCTCATCGTGTACTCCGCCCAGGACGCCGGTGAAGAGACCATCAAGAAGATCGCCTTCCGCTTCATCGACGAAAAGAGCTTCATGCAGACCCTCGTCCGCAGCGTGGAGGGCAGCATCCGCTCCTATGTGGCGAACAAAAAGCAGGCCGAAATTCTCGTGCTTCGCTCCGAAATCATCGGTGCCGTGAAGGATCACCTCGAAGAAGCGCTCAATAGCTGGGGCTTCCACCTTCTCGACCTCCAGATCAACGACATCTCCTTTGACGAAGCCATCATGCGCTCCATGTCGCAGGTCGTCAGCAGCAACAACATGAAGGCCGCCGCCGAAAACGAAGCCCAGGCCCAATACCTCATCAAAACCCGCGCCGCCGAGGCCGAAGCCCGTGCCATCCGCGTCAAAGCCGAGGCCGAAAAAGAAGCCTCCGAACTCAAAGGTGCCGGCAACGCCCGCTTCCGCGAGCAAGTCGCCGAAGGTCTCGCCAATGCTGGCAAAACCATGCAGGCAGGCGACGTTCCTCCCGGCTTCATGCTCTTCACCATGTGGCTCGACGGCATGAAATACGTCGCCGAGCACGGCAAAGGCAACGTCATGTTCTTCGACGGCTCCAACGAAGGCATGGAGCGCACCATCAAGCAGATGCAGGCGCTCAAGACGCTCGACAAACGCTCGCTCGAAGGAGCGGCGCATTCGTGAGAGGGGGGCATTGGCAAGAATCTTTGTTTACAGGTTAAAGATGTGACCTCATAAACTTTGGGATGCAGCTTTCCATCCCAGTTCTCGTCTTCCTCCTCATTGTCACCAGTTGCAGTCTTCCGCAGCGGCCTGCCACGGCACCCCAGGCACCGGTCATGCCAAATGCCACGCAGGTGCTCTCCAACCTGAAGCAAGGGAACCAACGCTTTGCCAGCCACATGCAAAAGCATCCCGACCAGGGCGGGAAGCGTGTCCATCAGCTCGCGCAAGGGCAGCATCCCATCGCCACCGTGCTTGCATGCGCTGATTCACGCGTGCCGCCGGAAATCGTCTTTGATCAGGGCCTCGGTGATTTGTTTGTCGTCCGTGAGGCCGGCCATGTGGCCGATGACGCCACTCTAGGCAGCATCGAATATGCGGTGGAGCACCTGAAGACGCCGCTCATCGTCGTTCTCGGTCACGAAAGCTGCGGCGCTGTCACTGCGGCCGTTGATGTGATGGATTCGCATCAGCCAGCGGGTGGGCACATCGAGCTGCTGGTCGAAGACATCCGCCCCGCCGTTCAGGAGGCGGGCACCCACGGCTCGCGTGAATCGCGTATCGCCCGGGCGGTCACCGCCAATGTGAAACTGGTCATGGGCCAACTCACCCGAAATGACGCTGCGCTCGCCAAAGCGGTGCGTGCGGGAGCTGTCAGAATTGTGGGTGCCGTGTATGACCTTCACACAGGCCGAATCACCTGGCTTTGATCATGAGCCTCCGCCAACACGCTTTCGACCAATGAAAAACGCCCTGCTTTGCCTCATCGCTCTCGTTCGCGTCGCTTCCGCTGCCGATCACACCGAGTCCAACAGCAACCTCTGGCTCAACTACGTCGGCGATCATCCGCTCTTCGGCACCAAATGGGGCCTGCATCTCGAATCCCAGTTCCGCCGCTCCGACTATGGCGAGCACTGGCAGCAGCTCCTGCTGCGCCCCGGCCTCAACTACACCATCAGCCCCCATCTGACTCTCTCTGCCGGTTATGCCTGGGTCGAAACCTATCCCTATGGCGACATCCGCGTCCCGCAGGACTTCCCCGAGCATCGTTTCTGGGAGCAGGCCGCCATCACCCACAAGGCGCTCGGCCTCGACTGGGTTCATCGTTTCCGCCTCGAACAACGCCGCATCGGCGAGGTCAGTGCCCTCACCGGCGACGTGACCAACTGGCGCTATGAAAACCGCATCCGCTACATGCTGCGCACCACCATCCCGCTCAGCGATGACAAAAAATGGTACCTCGCTCTCTGGGATGAAGTCTTCTTCAACTTCGGCACCAACGTCTCGATGAACTACCTCGACCAAAACCGCGCTTTCATCGGCATCGGGCGTCAGTTGAACGACACCACCAAGCTTGAGATCGGCTTCATGGAGCAAACCGTTCAGCGCCGGGGCGGCGCGGTGTGGGAGAACAATCACACCGTCAGCGTCTGGCTCACGTCGAAGTGGCCGCTTCGGTTTTGACCGGCACCACGGCCTCAATGCGCACGCCATGAGGCTGCGCGGCTGACACATTCAATTCACCACCGCACTGTCGTGCTCTCGCCCGCATGCCGACCATGCCGAGGCTCGGGGGAGATTCGGTTTCCTCGGCAGGCAGGCCTTTGCCGTCATCAACGATGCTGAGACGGATGTGCCTGTCTTCGAGAGCGAGCTGGATGGTCACGCGAGATGCCTCGGCATGACGTGCGATGTTGGTCAGCGCCTCCTGGGCGATGCGGAAGAGATGCGTCTCCGTTTCGTCCGCGAACCGGCCGGGGCAGGTCGAGTCACAGTCCACCTTGATCCGGGTGCGTTGGGCAAATTTTTCCGCCAGCCAGCGCAGGCCGGCTTCGAGGCCGAAATCATCGAGAATGACCGGGCGCAGCAGTTGGGAAAGCTCGCGCACATTGGCGATGGATTCATCGACGAGATGCAGGCAGTCCGTGCGAAGCGCATCAAGATCGCGTGTGGCACCTTTGGTTAAATTCGACCTCACGGCGGCGAGTGACTGGCCGAGTTCATCATGCAGCTCATGCGAGAAGCGCCGCGCGGCCTCCTCCTGCGTTTGCAGCATGTGCCAGGAGACGCGGTTGAGCTCGTCGGACTGCCAGCGGATGCGCTTGAGGCTTTTGCGCGTGAACCCGACCGTCAGCAGGGCGCAAATGGCCGCCAGGATGAAGCTGGCGCCGAGCAGCAGCGCCGCGTCATCGCCGAGTTCCTGCGATTGCCGCTCGATCTCGCGCTCCGCCGCCGCGAGCCGGCCGGAACTGGCCTGGATGAGCTTGTTCACGAGTGCGACGACGTGGTCGTGATGTTCGAAGAGTGACTCCAGATTTTCACGCGGCACGGACGCGTTCGTCTCCAGCACGCGATGCGCCTCACGCGTGAAGGCTTTGACGCTGGCCTCCAGATCACGCCACAGCGCCTCCCCCGCCGCCGCCCGCGCCTCCACAGACAGGCGGGCGAGCTGGCGGTCGCTCTCATCCAGGTCTCGGAGCAACGCCGCATGATCCGGCTGCCGGGGCTGAAGTTGTGCGATTTGATGCAGCACCTCGGTCATTGCATTTTCCTCCATCTGCACGTCATGCACGAGCCGTGCGATGAGAAGCTGATCACGCGCCAGCGCCGCCACACTCTGGCGGATGCGCTGGCTCTGCCGCACCGCGATCAGCCCTGCCGCGCCGAGCAGCGTCATCACCAGCACGAACCCCAGCGCCAGCACGCGCAGCAGGTTGCTCTCGGTGATGCGAAAGACGGTGAAACGCATGACGGATCAATCGATGAGACCATTGCGGATCGCGAAGCGCACCAGCTCGCCGATGGAGTGCAGATTGAGCTTTTCCATGATGCGTCCGCGATGCGCCTCGACGGTGTACACACTCAAACCGAGGGCTGTGGCGATCTCCTTGTTGGTCTTGCTCTCGGCGATCATCTGCAACACCTCGCGCTCGCGTGGGGAGAGCAGGTCGATGGGATTCGTGACGTGTTTGCGGTAATCATCGAGCACCGCGTCGCTCACCTCGGGGCTGAGCCAGCCTTTGCCCACGGCCACGCCACGCACGGCGGCCAGCAGCTCTTTTTCATCGCAGTCTTTGAGCAGGTACCCCTTCGCGCCAGCACGAAGCATCTCACGCACATACACGCCGTCTTTCTGCATCGAGAGAGCCAGGATGCGGGTCTTGGGCAGCAGCTTCGTGATCTGCCGCGCGGCCTCGATGCCGTTGAGCTCCGGCATCGTCACGTCCATCACCACGACATCAGGCGTGAGTTTTTCCGCCATCTCGACCGCCTCGCGGCCGTTTGAGGCCTCGCCGACGACTTCCATGTCCCACTGCGCGGCGAGGATCATGCGGAAACCGTTGCGAACAACACCGTGATCATCGGCCAGAAGGATGCGGGTCTGTTTGGTGGGCATGATGAATGCCAACGTAGGCGAGGCAGGCCAAAGATCAAAAAACAGCGGGACATTTCGATGAACGGCTTCATCGTCCGCCGATGAATCACGCCGACCTCAGCCGTGTGCTCAGGCACGCCGCGTCCGCCACGCCACCGACGGCCCCCGCGCCGTTGGAGAGCGCGATCATGGCGCGGGTGCGGGTGGACGACGTCCGTGCCCGACGCTGGCGTTCGTTTGTGAGGTGGCTGTTGATTGCGACCACAGCCTCAGGCCTGGGAGCGGCGTGCCTGGTAGGATGGTCCCAGGCGTCTCGTGACAAGACCCACTCCAGGCCGCCGGTGATGTCGTTGTTTCAAGAAGGAACGCCATGATGTCCTCACGACTCCAATGGATGCTGCTCTCGGTGTTGCTTTCCTGCGTGCTGGCTGGCGTGGCGGCGTGGCTTGTCACCGACTGGGCGCTGCATCGGCATGGTGAAAGTCATGCGCACAACCATGAGGAACAAGATTTCCACACCTGGATGCACGAGCATCTCGACATCACACCCGAGCAGCATGCGAAACTGGAGCCCATTGAGGCGGAGTTCGAGGTGGAGCGCACGCGTCTCAAAAACGACATCCGCACCGCAGGAGCGGAACTCGCCACGACCATCGGCGCGACCAATGTGAACGATGCGCGGCTCAAATCAGCCTTGGAACGGCTCAACAAAAGCCAGGGCGATCTACAGCGCCTGACGCTGGATCATTTCTTTGCGATGAAACGCTACCTGAGGCCGGCACAGGCTGAAAAACTGGTGGAATGGACCCATGACAGCCTTGCCCGCCAGCCTTGACCTCCTGCTGACTGTGCCGCCGGATGCCACCGCGTCCGAGAACGACCTGGAAGCCCTGAAAATCCGCGCCGCGCAGGCCGGAGACATGGCGGCGTTCGAATGGATCGTGCGGCGTCATGAGCAGCGGGTGTTCGCCTTTTGCTGCCGCTGGCTGCGCTGCACCGAAGACGCGCGCGAGGTGTGTCAGGACGCGTTTGTGCGGGCCTGGCAGGCGCTGCCAGAGTTTGAGGGGCGCTCGCGACTTTCCACATGGCTGTATCAGATCGCGCTGAATTTGTGCCGTGACCGGTCCAAGAGCCGCGTCATTCGTCAGCGTGACCAGACAACCCTCTTGGACGAAATCGCGGAGCCTCCCGCCTGCCCGAAGCCTTGCCCAGGCACAAGCGCGGAGTTGCGTGGTGAGATGGAGAAACTCGACCGTGGACTGGCCATGCTGCCTGAAAAGCTGCGAGCAGCGTTGATTCTCGTCGCGATGGAGGGATTGAACCAAAAAGAATGCGCGGAAGTCCTGGGCTGCTCGGTGCGCGGCGTGGAGGGCCGCGTACACCGCGCCCGGCAGATGCTTGTGGAGTGGTGGAATGAAGTTCCTTGAGCCTTTCGGGCTCCGCAGGTTTTCACAGCGGGCAATTTGTGGGGTCTCCGCAGTCCTGTCGTCCCAAAAGGCGACAACCACTCCTCCCGAATGCCCCTGCCCCGTCTGCTCCCCGTCTCCGCCGTCGTATTGCTGCCGATTTTTCTGCACGCGCAGGCTCCCGCCGAGCCACAGCCCACCGAGCTGGGAGAGATCGTCATTGAAGGCAAGGCGGAGAGCCTGATCGGTACCGCGACCTCGGCGTCCAAGGGACAGACGAGCACCAAGGAGCTGCTGGAACGGCCTTTCTCCCGCCGTGGAGAGATGCTGGAGAGCATCCCCGGCGTCATCATCACGCAGCACAGCGGGGACGGGAAGGCGAACCAGTTCTTCGTGCGCGGGGCGAACCTCGACCACGGCACGGATTTTCTCATCTACCTCGACGGCATGCCGGTGAACTTCCGCAATCACGCGCACGGCCAGGGCTATGCCGACATCAATTTCATCATCCCTGAACTGGTGGGCGAGTTGGAGTACTGGAAGGGCAATTATTATGCGCAGCATGGCGATCTGAGCTCCTCGGGCGCGGCGCGCTTCAAGCTGGTGGATGAACTACCGCAGGGCATTCTTACCTCGACCTGGGGCGAGTATGAATTCTCCCGCACACTGATCGCAGACACGATCCAGGCGGGAGAAGGAAAGTTGACGATGGCGCTGGAGCATCAGTTCTACAACGGCCCGTGGGCCTTGAACTCCGACGCCACACGCTGGAACGGCCTGCTGCGCTGGCATTGGGAGGACGGCACGGACAAGATCAACATCACCGCCATGGGCTACCAGGGCGACTGGATGTCCACCGACCAGGTGCCGCAACGCGCCATCGACGACGGCACCACCACCCGCTTTGGCTTCATGGATGCCACCAACGGCGGCCACTCACGCCGCTACAGCCTGGCCTTCGACTGGACGCATGAGGAAGGCCGCACCACCACGCGCACGAGCGCCTACGCCGGCTACTACGACCTCGACCTGTTCTCCAACTTCACCTACTTCCAAAACAGCCTGGCCCGTGGGGATCTGCTGGGGGACCAGTTCGAGCAGCAGGACCAGCGCTGGTTCTTCGGCGGCGAGCTTGCCCGCGACTGGCGCTTTGACGCGCTGGGCCATGAGCAACGCTTCACACTCGGCGTGCAACTGCGCGGCGAATGGATCAATGGCATCGGCCTCTACAACACCACGAGCCGCGACCGCTTCAACGTGGTGCGCAAGGATGACATCTTTCAGTCCAGCTACGGCCTGTTCTCGGAGTTCGAGTTCAAACCGCTGGACTGGCTGCGCGTCATTCCCGGCGTCCGCGGAGATTTGATCCACTCCGACGTGCAGCAAAGCACGCTGCCGGAAAACGCGGGCACGCTCTCGAAGGGCATCGTCAGCCCGAAGCTCAGCGTGATCTTCGGCCCGTGGGCGGACACGGAATTTTATCTGAATGGAGGGCTCGGCTTTCACAGCAACGACGCCCGTGGCGTGAACATCGTGACCGATCCCGCCACAGGTGGTGGAGCGAACCGTGTTGACCCGCTGGTGCGCACCTACGGTGCAGAGTTCGGCATCCGCAACGAATCCATCTCCAAACTGGTGAACACACTCTCCTTCTGGCTGCTGCGCAGCGATTCGGAGCTGATTTACGTCGGCGATGCCGGGAACACCGAACCGGGGCCGGGATCGCAGCGTTACGGCGTGGAACTGGCCAGCTACTGGCGGCCCACCGACTGGGCTATGGTGGACTTTGAGGGCACCTGGACGGACGCGCATCTGCGCACGGAAAATCCTCCCAGCCAGGACATCCCCGGCTCGATCCCCTACACGATCAATGCTGGCATCACGCTCGGCAAAGCGGAGGGTTTCTTCGGCTCCCTGCGAGGACGCTACTTCGGCCGCCGCCCGTTGAACGAGACCCAGGACATTCAAGCGCTGGAATCCTTCCAGGTGAACGCACGCGTGGGTTATCGTCGCAAGAACTGGGAGATCGCCGTGGACTGCCTGAACCTGCTCAACCGCAGCGACAACGACATCGAGTACTTCTACTCCAGCCAGCTCGCCACCGAGGCCGCCCCCGTCGAGGACCGACACATCCACCCCATTGAGCCCCGCATGCTGCGCGTGTCGGTGACCTGGCGGTTCTGATGATGCGCCACAGACGCGGGGCCATCACGGTCTTGCCCCCATCCTGGCTTGAATCCGCCTGAAGGCGGATCTGAGAGCCTGAATCTGTGAGCACCATGTCGTGAAACCTCACCCCGAGGAACCCGCCATGCTTGCATTTTGAAAACATCTTCCAGACAAACAACTGACACACTCGACTTTGCTCATTTTTCAGAATTGTCGCATGGTTGAGTTGTGAAAACGACATCACCCCCTGCGCGATCCGCTTCTGAGCTCCTCGGAACTCCCGCCTCCAAAGGCCGCCGTGGTTGCCTCCCCCTCGCCGCTTTCCTCCTGCTGGCTTTCGCAGCCCAGAGCCAGGCGGTCACAACCCTGGTGTCGAACCCCTACCCCTATTACCGCCCTCTGGGACAACCTCCCGGTCTGACCTACGGCATCGCGGGGATGTATCGCATCGACCCCACCAGCAGCCCGGACCCTTTTCAAGCAGCCACCATCGCAGGCACCAATCTGAACGTGGACAATGCCTTCCCCGGCGGCATCGGCGTGCTCTCTCCTGACACGGGCCATACGGGAATCGGTTTGTACACCGGCGCCGCCCCCACCCAATCCACTGGCCTGTTCATTCAATTCGACCAGCTCGTATTGAGCGACGGCCTCAGCGTAAGCCTCGGCAATTTCGGCGTGAACTCGCTCACCGGCGGCTTCGACCCAGGCCGTGTCGCCCCGATGCTCTCCATCTATGGCACCGGTGCCACCCTGCTCGGCACCTTCGACGCCCAGGCCATGCTGGACGCCAACGCCATGACCCTGCTCACCTCGAGCAACCCGCTCGATGCCAGCTACAACCCGTTCTTCCAGGTTGATACTTGGAAGTTGGATCTCGACGCCTTGATCGGCCCTTCCGCGCAGGTCAAGGGCTTCGCCTTGGGCGCGGACCTCGACAATGGCAAGGGGCTGGCAACCGCCCGCAACAGCAATCCTTACTACCTCATCTCGGTGGAGGCCTGTGCCTGCGCACCCGTGCCGGAGCCCGGCTCCGCCCTGCTCGTTCTCTCCGCCGCACTCGGCGCGACCATCATCCGCCGTCGGCGGCTCTGATCAAAAACGGGCCGCAACACCCGGCCACATCTACTCCTGAAACTCCTCGCGGTCAGGGATCCGCGTGAAGGCAATCTTCGTGCCTGAAAATGTGCGCACGGTGTCCGGCGTGAAGCCGATCACCACCGAATCGCGGCCCCGCTTCTGATTGATCTCGTCCAACACGCGGCTGAGATGCTCACGCCGTTCACGTGAAGCCTCCTCAGTTCCAGATGTGAACAGATCAAGCTGCTGCGGCCGCGATTCCGCCTCTAGCCCCATCAGCGTCACCGACACCTTTTTCACCCGCTGCCAGCGGGCCTGCTGCATCACCCGCTGCCACAGCTCCGCCAGCACACGCGCCAGCACGATGCTGTCGCACGCTGGCTCAAACTTCGCCTGCGCCTCGCAGCGCGGACCGTCCTCCGTCCGCACGCTCAGGTGCAAGTACGTGGCCCGGTACTCCATGCGGCGCAGGCGGCTGGCCGCCTTCAGCAGAAGGCGCCGCGCCACGATGCCCGCCTCCGGTGGCGTGCGCAGTTCCGGGGCCAGCACATGACTGTGCCCCAGGGTGCGATGCTGCGCCGGCGGATCATCCTCCGAAGGCCCGCCATGCAGCGCATGCCAGAACCGATCCCCGCCCACCCCGCCCCAGGCCCGGTGCAGAGTCTCGCGCTCCGCCTCCCACAGATCCTGCATCGTGCGGATGCCGCAGGCATGCAGCCTGGGCTCCATGCGCCGACCGATGCCGCACAAGTCGCGCAACTCCAGCTCCAGCAACCTTCCCGGCAGTTCCTCCGCCAGCAGTGCCACCAGACCGTCCGGTTTCTGCATGTCCGAAGCCACTTTGGCCAGGAAACGGTTTGGAGCCAGACCCACCGAGCAGGTGATGCACTCTCCCACACGCTCCCGCAGACCGCGTTTGATGCGCTGCGCCAGATCCACCGCCGCTGGCAGCGGGCGACGCGGCTCGTCCAGCTTGCAGGCCATCTCGTCGATCGAGCAGATCACATGCACCGGAAAATGCCGCTCCACCTCCGTGATGACCTGATGGTGAAACTCCACATACACATCGTGGCCCGCCATCACCGTGATCAGCTCCGGGCAGCGGCGGCGCGCCTCGCCGATGTTCGTGCCCGTCTTGATGCCAAACTTCTTGGCCTCCTGGCTCGCCGCAATCGCGCAGGTCGCGTCCGTGTCCACCGGCACCACCGCCACCGGCTTTCCCCGCAGTTCCGGCCGCATCTGCTGCTCCACACTGGCAAAAAAGCTGTTCAGATCGAGGAACAGCCAGTCCACGAGCGGAGCAGGGGCAGAACTGGAGGTTGAGACAGGCATGGAATCCCCCACTCATGCCTCAAACTGAATACTGTTCAATAGAACTCATCCAGCAAACATCTCAGCGCTGTGCCAGCCCACCGCGCTCATCGGCACAAGAGAAGCGCAGCCGCTGCCAACACCGACCTAAAGCTTTCTTCATTTCATTCCCCTGCGTTGGCACAGGCGTGCCATCTCTCACATTTTATGACGCTCCCGTGAAGCTCACGCGCTCCAGCGAGCGTTATGCACCGCGCCTTGCCCATCCATGAAGTGCCCCGCCCTCGCCCTGCTCCTCACCATACCCGCCGCCGCTCAGACGCTGCCGTTTGGCGTGCCTCAGACGCCCTACGAAGGCACGGTCACCGCCAAGACCGAGACGAGCGACAGCCTGAAGATCACGGTTTCCAGTGGCGGGGCGGTGCACACCCTGATGCAGTCGGGAAGCCTGTCCGCACTAGCCCGGAAGGCCTTCCGGCAGCTCCAGGTCGGCTGTGTGTACTCCTTTCCTCAGCGCTTCAACCTGCCGACGGATGAATCGAAGTCTTTCAAGCTGGCACGACTGCTCGATCTCGAAAAACAGCCGCCCTTCCGGGCGCTCGTGGATGACCTGCGCATTGAAGAAAACCGCGTCTCCCTGTTTCTGCTCTGCGCCGACGGCCGCAGACTGCATTTCCGCCAGGAGGGCGGCAAGGGGCGCGACCAGGCCCGGCAGCTCGTCGCGGCGCTGCAACCCGGCACGAGCTATGAATTCCCCGCCTGTTTGAAGCCTGCACCATCAACCTCGGAAACGACCCAGCGCGATCCCGTCCTGAGCCAATACATCGGCGAATGGCGTGGCACGCTGGAGGGCGATACCGGCTGCTTCATCTCCCTGAACTGTGTGTGGAAAGCGGACGGCCAGGGCTTCTGGCGCGAGATCCTATTCGACAACAGCAGTGCCGACCCACCGCTCATCGACGTGGCCATCGTGACGGCTGATCCGGCCACCGGTCGCTACCTTGCCACCCCTCCTCGGGACCGGGACCAGCCCGCCACGGAGAGCACCTACGACGCGGCCACCCGCACCTTCACCACCCGCCTGCCCTCTCCCGATCCGGGCGTCACCCGCCTCAACACGGCCACCTTCACCAACGATGACCGGATCGACTGGAAAACCACTGCCCTCGATGCCTCCGGCGTGGTGCTTTCCACCACCCGCGGCAGCTACCAGCGCATGGTGGCGTCCCACCCGAGGGCCACTCCAATCACGTCAAACCCTGGCTCGGTACAAATGGTGACCACCACCCAAAACAGCTCCCCGGCCGGAATGGGGACGCAAAGCATGAGCATCACAACGACCAACACCATCACCCCCAGCTTGCATAAGAAGGAGCGCACGCTCCTCGAACTGCGCGACCTGTCGCCGTTTCGCGGTAAAATCACCGCCTTGGATATCGGCGCGGATTCCCTCAGCATCACCATCGAATGCGGGGACGACCGCCAGTATCTCATCCATCACCAGCGCGATGAACAGTGGGAGCAGCATCTCAGCATCGCCAAACGATTTAAACTGGAGGAGACCTTCGAGTTTCCTGACATCGTCGCCGCTGACTACACCGCACTCGCTGGTGAAGTGAAACCCAGTGATGCCATGCGCGCGCTAGCCCCCTTCATAGGCGAATGGCGCGTCTTCTGGGACTCCGGGCCGATGAAGGGGGCTGCCTCCAAAAGCATCGTCCGCTGCTTCTGGAAAAACGACGGCAACGGCCTCTGGCGGGAATTCGTCATGCCAGAGTCCACCGAGGAGCGAAACGGTCAAAAGCTCACCCTCCCCGCCCGCACGACGACCAGCCTCACCACCTACGATGCCGCCAAGGGGCACTACATTGAGCGTGCATCATCTCCGACAGCGCTCCCCACCCATTTCACGGCCACCTGGGACGCCTCCGGGCAGGTGTGGTCCCAGAAAGCCGAGAGCTCACATCCCAAGCCCGGCACCCAGATCAACGGCATCCGTCGGTTGGTGTCACCGGACCGCATCGACTACAACCTCAAGCAAACCCAGGCCGACGGCACCCTCATCGACGAAGCCGTCGGCCACTACGAACGCATTAAGCCCTGATCTCATGACCCCACGCACAGGAATTATCGCCGGCGGCAATTTCATCATCGACCACGTCAAGCTCATCGACGCCTGGCCGGAGCAGGACATGCTTACCTTCATCCGCAGCGAGACCTCCTCCAATGGCGGCGGTCCTTACAACGTGCTCAAGGACCTGGCCGCGATGCGCGTCGGCTATCCGCTGGAGGCGGCGGGGCTGGTGGGCAAGGACGCAAATGGCGACTGGATGCTGCGCGACTGCCGTGACGCAGGCATCGACACGACACAACTGCACCAGACCGACGCCGCGCCCACGAGCTACACGGACGCCATGACCGTCACCAGCACCGGACGGCGCACGTTTTTTCATCAACTCGGCACCAATGCCGTGCTGGGGGAGGCGCACTTCGACTTCAGCCGCACGCAGGCCAAGATCTTCCACCTCGGCTACCTGATGCTGCTCAGTGAGATGGACCGCCTGCTCGAGGATGGGCGCAGCATCGCCAGCCGCGTGCTGGAGGCCGCGCAGCAGGCCGGACTGCTCACCAGCGTCGATTTGGTAAGCGCGGATCACGCGCAGTTCCGCCAGATCACCGAGGCCTCCCTGCCCTTCACCGATTATCTCATCGTGAACGAGATCGAGGCCGGGAAAGTCCTCGAACGCGACCTCAAGAGCACCCTGCCCGGCCTTGACGCCATCCAGGAGGCCGCGCGGGCGCTGCTCGCGAAGGGGGTGCGGCGCGAGGTCATCATCCACTTCGAAGCCGGGGCCGTGGTGGCGGAGAAAAACGGGGACGTGCATCATCAGCCCTCGTTGCGGCTGCCGAAAGGCTTCATCGCCGGAGCCACCGGCGCGGGCGATGCATTTGCGGCGGGTTACCTGCATGGCACGCATGAGAACTGGCCGGTGCCCGAGCGATTGAAGCTCGCCGTGTGCACCGCCGCCGCCTGCCTCACGCATCCCACGCCCTCGCAAGGCCTACGGCCCGTCGCGGAGTGTTTGAGGCTGGCGGAGGAGCTGGGTTTTGGCGAAGCAAGGTAGCCGTCTCGCTCCGCGAGACGAGCCTGCGGCTTGCATCGGCACGTCCCTCTGCTGAATTTCGAGGCCGCCGTGTGTCAGCGGCTGCACTCAGCTCATCTTGCGGAGCAAGATGGCTACTTTGCTGTCGCACACGCCGCGCGGCCATGCTAAACCCCGCGCATGTCCTCACCCCTCTTCAATCTCTCCGGCAAAGCAGCACTCGTCACTGGCGGCAGCAAAGGTCTCGGCAAGGCGATGGCCCGCGGCTTCGCCGAAGCAGGTGCCGATGTCTTCATTTCCAGCCGCAACGCGGACGAGCTCAAAGCCGCCGCCGCTGAAATCGGCGCGGGGTTGAGCGTCAAAGTGGAGTGGATGGTGGCGGACATGGCCGACCGTGCCGCGGTCAAAGCGCTGGCCGTCGAAGCTGAAAAGCGCCTCGGCAAGATCGACATCCTGGTCAACAACGCCGGCATCAACAACCCGCAGGCCATTGATGAAATCACCGACGAGGTCTGGGATCGCAACGTCGAGGTGGATCTCACCGCTGTGATGAGCCTGACCCGCGCCGTGGTGCCCGGCATGAAGGCGCGGAAGTGGGGTCGCATCATCCACATCTCCAGCGTGCTCGGCGTCGGTGGACGTTTGAAGCGGAACGTGTATTGCGCCTGCAAGGCCGCGCTCATCGGCCTCGCTCGTGCCAGTGCGCTCGATCTCGGCCCTTATGGCATCACCGTGAACTGCCTCTGCCCCGGCCCCTTCCTCACCGACATGCCCGGCAAGCTGCTCAACGACGAGGAGAAGCAATACTTCGCCGACCGCACCGCCGTGAAACGCTGGGCCGCACCCCGCGAACTCGCCGGCCCGGCCCTCATGCTCGCCAGCGAAGCCGGCAGCTACATCACCGGCCAGGGCATCGTGGTGGATGGCGGCGCGGCGGTGAATGTGCTGTGAGGAGCGAATTCACACGATCAGCATGCAGTCCCCATAGCTGAAGAAGCGGTAGCGTTCGTGAATGGCCTCGGCGTAGGCCTGCATCGTCAGATCTTTCCCCGCGAAGGCGCTGACCAGCATGATGAGCGTGGATTTCGGCAGGTGGAAGTTCGTGAGCAAACCACCGGCGACTTTGAACTCGAAGCCGGGATGGATGAAGATGTCCGTGCTGCCGCGGGTGGCGATGACGCGACCGTGATCGCGGGCAACCGTCTCCAAGGTGCGCATGGCGGTGGTGCCGATGGGGATGACGCGTCTGGCGCTTTGAACCGCCAGGGCTGTGGCTTCCGAGACTTCATAGACCTCGGAGTGCATCTTGTGGTCGGCGATGTTTTCCACCTTCACCGGTTGAAAGGTGCCGACGCCGACGTGCAGCGTCACAAAGCAGTGCGGCAGTGTTTGCAGCACCTCCGGCGTGAAGTGCAGGCCCGCCGTGGGCGCGGCGATGGAGCCTTCCTGCCGCGCAAACACGGTTTGATAGCGTTCGCGGTCCGCAGGCTGGTCTTCGCGGCCCATGTAGTGCGGCAGGGCCAGGTGGCCGTGCTTGGACTCATCCACCACGCGGTCGAACTCGATGATGCGGTCGCCGTTCTCCTCCAGAATCTCGACCACGGTGCCCGTGGCCTCGCCAATCGGCACCGAGTGGCCGATGCGGAACTTTTTCCCCGGCCGCACCATGCAGCGCCAGCGGGTGGGAGTCAGCGGCTCCAGCCGCAGCACCTCGTGGCCGTGATTCGTGAAGTAACGGGCCGGAACGACCCGCGTGTCGTTCAACACGAGCCGGTCTCCGGCTGCGGCGGAGATGAACTGGCCGATGTCCCGAAACATCCGGTGCTCAATCTGCCCCGACCCGCGATGCAGCACCATCATCCGCGACGCCGAACGATCCACCAGCGGTTCACTGGCGATGAGTTCAGGCGGCAGGTGGTAGTCGAAGTCGGCGGTCAGCATCAAGCTGCGAGCTTGGCCTTCACGCTGTCAACGGTCAAGCTTGGTCAAGGCTGCGCCGTCAAGCATGGTACAGGATCGAGCCGCTGGTAACTACGACGCTTGACCCTCTTGACCATTCCTTGACATCTCAACCACCGTCCGATCAGGCCCAAACTTTGTCCTTCCCTTCCGCCGCCGGTCCCGCCTATAAACTCGCACCACTTCACCAACCAACATCATGCCTGACAAAAAGCTCAACATCGCCGTCGTCGGCCTCGGATTCGGGGCGGAATTCATCCCCATCTGGCAGCGTCATCCGCTCACGAACTGCCACGCCATCTGCCAGCGCGATCCGAAGAAGCTCAACGCCATCGGCGACGCCTTCGGCGTGAACGTGCGCTACACGGACTTCAAGGAGATGCTCAAGGACCCGACCATCGACGCCGTCCACATCAACTCGCCCATTCCCGATCACGGCTGGATGAGTATCGCCGCACTGAAAGCGGGCAAGCACGTCGCCTGCACGGTGCCGATGGCCACCAGCATCGAGGACTGCAAAAAGATCTGCGACCTCGTCAAAAAGACCGGCCTCAAGTACATGATGATGGAGACCGTCGTCTATGCTCGCGAGTACCTGTTCATGAAGGAGCAGCTCGATCAGGGCAAGCTGGGCAAGCTGCAGTTTGTGCAGGCCTCGCATCAGCAGGACATGGACGGCTGGCCGAACTACTGGCCCGGTCTGCCGCCGATGTGGTATGCCACGCACTGCGTCGGCCCGGTGGCCGGATTGATCGGCAAACCCGCCGAATATGTGAGCTGCTTCGGCTCCGGCACCGTGCGCAATGAATTGCAGAAGTGCTACGGCTCGCCGTTTGCCGTCGAAACGGCGCACATCAAGTTCAAGGGCACCGATGTGAACGCCCGCATCATCCGCAGCCTGTTCGACACCGCCCGCCAGTATCGCGAAAGTATCGACGTGTATGGCGACAAGGTCTCCATCGAATGGCCGCTCGTGGAGCATGAGCCGCTCGTGATGCACCGCGCCAAACTGCCGGAGCACAAGATTCCGAAGTTCGTGAAGGCTCCCGACTTTGCCAAGCGTCTGCCAGCACCGATCCGCCGCTTCACCACGAAGGGCGTCTATGATCTCGGCAAGAAGACGCACCTCAGCTTCACGCAAGGCAGCGGCCACGGCGGCAGTCATCCGCATCTCGCGAATGAATTCGCCAACGCCCTCGCTGAAAAGCGCCAGCCTTTCCCGAATGCCGCGCAGTCTGCCAACTGGACCTGCGTGGGCCTGTGCGCCCATCAATCCGCGCTGGCGGGTGGCAAGATCGTGAAGCTGCCGGGGTTCACGCTCGGGTGAGTCCGTAGAAGAAGGCGTGAGCCTTCCAACGTTCGGAGGAACGCTCACGCGTTCTTCTACAACAGCGCCTCAAATCCATTCCTTGATCACGCGTCCGGCCACATCCGTGAGCCGGAAATCACGGCCTTGGAAGCGATGCGTGAGGCGCAGGTGATCGAAGCCGAACTGATTCAAGAGCGTGGCGTGGAAGTCGTGCAGGTCCACGGGATCGCGCACGATGCTCCAGCCGATTTCGTCGGTCTCGCCATAGATCTGACCGCCTTTGATGCCACCACCGGCGGCAAGCATGGTGAAGGCGAAAGGATGGTGATCACGCCCGGTGGCGTTCGGATTGCCGCCACGATTCTCACCAAGCGGCGTACGGCCAAATTCACTGCCCCAGATGACCATCGTGTCCTCCAGCATGCCGCGTTGCTTCAAATCCTTCAGCAGCGCGGCGATGGGCTGGTCGGCCATGCCGGCGTTGTAGCTGAGTTCGTTGTTGAGGTCGCTGTGATGATCCCAGCTTGCATGCATGAGGCTGACAAAACGCACGCCGCGCTCGACGAGACGCCGCGCCAGCAGACAGTTCTTGGCGAAGGCTTGATACTGCCCCGGACCGCCGCCGCGCGAAGCCTTGATCGGCGGATCTTTGCGATTCACACCGTACATTTCAAGCGTCTGCGGACTTTCGTCCTTCAGGTCGATCAATTCCGGCGCGGAGGACTGCATGCGGAAAGCCAGCTCATACGCGGCGATGCGGCTGGCGATCTCAGGATCGCGCAGATGCTCGTAGCGGCTTTGATTCAGCTCCATGAGCGTGTCGAGCCCCTTGCGCTGAAGATTCATCGGGATGCCGGGAGGATTTTTCAAATTGAGCACCGGCTCGCCTTGATTGCGGAACAACACACCCGCGTAAGTGCTCGGCAGGAAGCCGCTTTGCCACAGTGAAGCGCCGCCGCTGGTGCCGCGACCGGCGCTGAGCACGACATATCCCGGCAGATTGCGCGACATGCTGCCGAGGCCGTAATTCAGCCACGAACCGATTGTCGGCAGACCAAACTGAGCACGACCGCAATGCAACACGAGCTGGCCGGGATGATGATTGAACTGATCCGTGTGCAGGCTGCGGATCATGAGCCAGTCGTCGGCATGCTTCGCCATGTGCGGCAGCAGATCGCTGAAATCCATGCCGCACTGGCCGTGCTTGGCGAACTTGCGCGGACTGCCCATCAGCTTCGCGGTTTCTTTGCGGATGAAGGCAAAGCGCACATTCTTCGTCAGGCTCTCTGGCAGAGCCTGGCCGTTCAATTCGTTGAGCTTCGGCTTGGGATCGAACAGATCCACCTGGCTCGGCCCGCCCTCGAAGAAGATGAAGATGCAGTTCTTCGCCTTGGCCGGAAAATGCCCCGCCTTCGGCGTCAACGGGTCAATCACTCCCCTCGAATCCATCGCCGAGGCCCGCGAGATGAGTCCTTCCTCCGTCAACAAGGCACCCAAGGCCAGCGCACCGATACCATTGGCGCTGGTGGCAAGGAATTCACGGCGTTTGAGGAGGAGTTGCTGCTCAACAGGATGCATGTGGGAATAACGCAGCATGCGCGCCGGAACTAGCACTCCCAGCCAGCCCGCGCCTCGGCTATGATTCGACGCCGCTGCGATGGATGCGTTTGCGGCACGGCCTGGCGCACGTTGTCGGTACGCATGGCTTCCTCATTCCAATCATTCCTCCGCGCTCTCAAACACATCCGGCACGGGCGCGTGCTGGGAAACCCAGGCAAGGGCGTCTTCTTTGGATTTGAGGGTGCCTTCGAGCTGCAGGGTTTGGATCGTGGTCAGAAGACGGCCCATGGCTTTGCCGGAATGCCAGCCGAGGGCGATAAGATCGGCCCCGGCGAGGATGCGCGGGGGCAGCAGCGGCTCGCTTGCAAACTCCTGCTTCTTAGCGACGAGGAAGTCGTAGTTGTCCGTGAAGCCGTTGGAGCCGAGGCAATCGACGCGGTGCAGGGCCAGTTCGTCTTCAAACGACGGACGCGCCATGAAGCGGCGCAGTGTCGCGGTGCGCATCTTTTGCACGTTCATGAAGGCCATGTGGTTCTCCACGGCTACCACAGCGGGCTCAATGACGTCATTGGGGAATTTCAGGCGGCGCAGGATATCGCCGGTCATCTCGGCGCCGAGTTTGTCGTGGCCGTTGAAACGAATGCGACCGGTGTCCGCGTCGCGGGTCTGCGTGGCGGGTTTGGCGATGTCATGCAGCAGCACGCTCATGACCAAAGGCAGCGAGGCCTCGGCGGGCAGCAGGCTGAGCATGAGACGGGTGTGAATGAAGACATCCCCCTCGGGATGGAACTGAGGAGGCTGCTCGCAGCCTTGCAGCGCGAGGATTTCCGGCAGGAACTGCGCCATGAGGCCGCTGTTCACCAGCAGGTCGAAACCGCGCACGCGGTTCGGGCTGAGCATGGTTTTGACGAACTCCTCGCGGATGCGCTCGATGCTGACGCTCTTGATCTTTTCGGCCAAGCCACAGATCGATTCCCAAGTGGCATGCTCGATGTCAAAACCGAGCACCGTGGCGAATCGCACGGCGCGAAGCATGCGCAGATGGTCTTCTTCGAAACGATCTTTTGCCACGCCAATGGCGCGCAGCAGGCCCATGCGTAGATCGACCTGACCGCCGACGTGGTCGATGACACGATCCGTCAGTGGATCGAAGAACAGGCCGTTGATGGTGAAGTCGCGGCGTTGAGCGTCGAGTTCCGGCGTGGAGTAGGCCACGCTGTCCGGCCTGCGGCCATCGCTGTAACTGCCATCGCTGCGGAAGGTGGCGACTTCGACATGCTCATGGTTCAGACGCACGATGACGACGCCGAAATGCGCGCCCACCGTTTGGGCGCCGGGAAAGAGCTTGATGACCTGCTCCGGCGTGGCGCTGGTGGCGACGTCGTAGTCCTTCGGTTCGCGCCCCAGCAGCATGTCCCGCACGCAACCGCCCGCCAGCAGAGCGGTGTGGCCTGCTTGGGTGAGTTTTTCGATGATCTGGACTGCGGTTTGGCGCATACCGGCGATGTTTCATCGCTCCCAGCTCAAAGTGCAAGGTTCCTTCGGGTTTCCGCTGTTCAAACCACGCTCTCGCGTTACAATCGCGGCCCTTATCATGGACCCGCTCATCGAACTGCTTCGCAACAACTCCAACCGCACTCCCAAGGAGATCGCCCTCGCCATGGGTATCTCGGAAGCCGACGTCGTCGCGCAGATCGCGGCAGCGGAGGCCGATGGCACGATTTTGGGTTACAGCGCGGTGGTGGATCGTCTGAAGGCAGGGGACCGGCGGGTGACGGCCTTGATCGAAGTGCGCATCTCTCCAGAACGCGATGGCGGCTTTGACCGTCTGGCCCGTCGCATCTCAAAATTCGATCAGGTGCGCGACTGCTACCTGATGAGCGGCGGTTATGACCTCGCGGTGATCGTGGAGGGCAAGGACCTGCTCGATGTGGCGACCTTTGTGGCCGAAAAGCTCAGCACCCTCGGTGGCGTGCTGTCCACGGCCACGCGCTTTCAATTGAAGGCGTACAAAGAAAACGGGTTCCTGTCGAATGATGGCGGCGACGAGGAGCGCCTGCCGGTGAGTCCGTGAGTGGAGAGGAACCCGAGGTCATGGAATACGACAACAAAATTTCGCACATCATTCGCGACCTGCCGCGCTCCGGCATCCGCGATTTCTTTGAACTGGTCATCGGCCGCAGCGATGTCATATCGCTCGGTGTTGGTGAACCCGATAAACCGACCCCATGGCCGATTCGTGAGGCGGTGATCCGCTCGCTTGAAAAAGGCCAGACGAGCTACACCTCTAACCTTGGCCTCGAATCGCTGCGCATCTTGATCAGCGAGTACGTCACCAAGCACTTCCGCACCACTTACGATCCGAAGACGGAGATCCTCGTCACCGTCGGTGTATCCGAAGCGCTCGACATCGCCTTCCGTGCGGTGCTGAATCCGGGAGATGAAGTCATCTATCATGAGCCGTGCTATGTGAGCTACTCGCCCAGCATCAAGATGGCCTACGGCGTGCCCGTCGTGGTGCAGACCCGTGAAGAGAACGAATTCGCGCTCATGGCCGCCGATGTGGAAGCGGCAATCACGCCGAAGACGAAGGTCATCGCGATGAACTTCCCCACGAATCCGACGGGTGGCATCATGCCGGAGGAGGAACTGGCAAAGATCGCTGCGCTGGCCGTGAAGCACGATCTCCTGGTCTTCACCGATGAGATTTACAGCGAACTGCTGTACGACGGACGCAAACACAAAAGCATCGTCGAATACCCAGGCATGCGTGAGCGTACCGTGCTGCTGCATGGCTTCAGCAAGGCCTTTGCCATGACCGGCTGGCGTCTCGGCTACGCCTGCGCTCCAGCGCCACTGCGCGAGGCGATGATGAAGATTCATCAATACTGCATGCTCTGTGCCCCGATCATGAGCCAAGTAGCCGGCATTGAGGCTTTGAAAATGGGTGAAACCGCCTACGAGGATATGCGCCAGAGCTATGAGCAGCGCCGCAACCTCATCGTCAGCCGCCTCAACGGCATGGGCCTGCACTGCTTCAACCCCGGCGGCGCGTTCTACGTCTTCCCGGACATCCGCAGCACCGGCCTGACCAGCAAAGACTTCGCCATTCAACTCTTGGAGAAGAAAAGCGTGGCCGTCGTCCCCGGCAGCGCCTTCAGCAGCGCCGGCGAAGGCTTTGTCCGTTGCTGTTACGCGACCGCGCCCGAACTCATCGCGAAGGCGATGGATTTGATGGAGGAGTTCGTCAATGAGGTGCGCGGTAAGTAACACGCGTAGCCTCCCTTCCCGACCATTGACGCATCCCATCACGCTTGCCATCCTCGCCCCTATGAAATCCACCCTGCTCGCCGTTCTCGCCCTCGTTTTCACCATGACTACCGCCACCCTCGCCGCCGACGCCCCTTACCGCCACGTTGTGTTCTTCAAGTTCAAGGACAGTGCCACGACGGAACAGGTGCAAGGCTTGGAGCAGGCCTTCATCGAGTTGGCCAAGAAGATCGACACCGTCAAAGCCTTTGAGTGGGGCACGAATGTCAGCCCTGAAGGCCTGAATGACGGTTTCACGCATTGCTTCTTCGTGACCTTTGCCGACAAGGCCGGGCTCGATGCTTATCTGCCACACGCCGCACATCAGGAGTTCGTTTCCAAGCTCAAGCCGCAGCTCGACAAGGTCTGCGTCCTCGACTACGTCGCGAAATAAGTCAGCCGCAAACGGCGCAGTCATCGCGACGAGGCAGACGCACCTTGCGGAACTGCATTGTCGCGAGATTCATCGAAAGCATCTCGCCCTGCAAGGTCGTGCCGAGGCCAGTGATCAGTTTGATCACCTCCATCGCTCCCACACAGGCGGCTGTGCCAGACACCGCGCCGAAGACCGGGAACTGTCTCTTCCAGGTCGGCGGCACCTCGGGCACATAACAGGCGAGGCAGCCGGTCTTGCCGGGCACAAAGGTCGTCACGCTAGCCTCCAGCGTGTGCATGGCGCACTCGATCATCGGCTTGCGGGCACGGAAGGCGGCCGCGTTCAGCGCCAGCCGCTCCTGAAACATGGGCGCTGCATCCACCACCAGATCCGCCTGCGCCACCAAGGCATCCGCATTGGCCTCGCTGACGTTTTCCGGCACGCCGACGATGTCGCAGCGCGGATTCAGCTCCCGCAGGCGGCGCACGATGGATTCGATGCGCGGCTTGCCGATGTGATCGTGGGTTTGCAGAAGCTGACGGTTCAGATCTGAGGGCTGCAACTCCCCGCCATGCGCCAGGATAAGCCTGCCGACGCCCGCAGCAGCCAGTTCAAGCGCCACCAGCCCCCCCAGACCGCCCACGCGTGAGATGAGCACCGACGTGGCCTTGAGCTTGCGCTGTCCTGCCTCCCCCATGCCGGGCACCCACATCTGCCATTCGTAAACGGCTTGTTCTTCAGAGGTGAGAGCAGGGAGATCAGACATGGAATTCAGCCAGGACAAACGGAGGGATGAAGTATTTCTCAACATTTTTCAACGTTCGTCCAACGATGCGCACTAACAGGCATGAACAGTTCGTGCGGGGCTCTTAACCGCCCTCCATAGACTGGGTCTTGAGAGTGATTGGTTGTTAACTGAAACCCTGCCTCACCGCAGGATTAAGTTGAGGTTGATCAAACCAGGGGCCGGACGGAATCGGGAGCCGTCCGGCCCCAATTTTTTTTGACGGATCAACCGGCGGTCGTGGTGGTCTGCACCCAGGCGGTCTCCCCGCACCATTCGCGGGCCATTTCGGCCATCTCAGCAGCCTGTGCCGGTGTCTCGGTCACGGCAAACATCGTGCTGCCAGAGCCGGACATCAGCGCGGCCCGGACCTGGCCATGCTCCAGCAGCCAGCTTTTAAGCGTGGGCAGCAGCAGGTACTTTTCAAACACCGGGCGTTCCAGGTCGTTCACCATCGCTCCCCAGGGGCAGAGCTGTGGCGTGTAAAGCACGCCGGGAATTTCTTTCGAGCCCGCCCAACGTTTGTAAGCCCAAGGCGTGGGAATGGGAAACGGCGGCTTGATCAGCACCAGCGGCAGTTGCCAGGGAAACTCCGCCGGAGTCACCTGCTCGCCGCGTCCAGCGCCATCCGCCGCCGGAGTGTCGAGAAGAAAGCACGGCACATCCGAACCGATCTGCGCCCCCAGCTCGATCAATTGTGCCAGCGAAAGCGGATTTCCGGTGAGTTCGTTGCAGGCCTTCAGCACGGTGGCCGCGTTGCCACTGCCGCCGCCGAGACCTGCCCCGGCGGGGATTTTCTTCTCCAAATGGATGCGCCAGGAGGATTGTTTGCCAGTGCGGCTTTCGAAGGCACGGAGAGCTTTCATGGCGAGGTTCGACTCATCCAGCGGCACACTCGGCTCCGAACAGGTCAGGCGCACGTCCGTGCCCGCGCCGCGATGCTCGACTTCGACGAGGTCGCCCAGCGCCAGTCGGCACAGGCGGGTCTGCACCTCATGGAAGCCGTCCGGACGTTTGCCCAGGACACGCAGCCAGAGATTGATTTTGGCAGGAGAATGAAAAGTCATCGCGGATCAGTTTGACGGCCCAGCAGCGCGAGCATGCGCCCAGTGCGGCCCTTTTCCATGCGGTAGGAATAAAACCGGCGCAAATCCGAAGACGTGCAAACGCCTGGGTCATGCACCCGCCCGGCGGGCACGCCTGAATCGAGCGCCTGCTGCCGGATCTGCGCCGCGAAGTCGATCTCGTAGGCCGGAGGCCGGATGCACGGGCTGAGTTGGACGACTAGGTCAGCCGGATTCGTGCCGTAGTGCTGCTGCATCAAGGCAATGGCCCGCGCCGTGATGCCGAGTTCGGAGCCTTTTTTGCCCGAATGCACCACGCCAAACGCCCCGGTGCGCGCATCCGCCAGATACACCGCGCAGCAGTCCGCCACATAGATGCCGATCACGAGGCCAGGAGTGTTGGAAACGATACCGTCGGCGCCAACCGCCAGCTCGCTTTGCGGGACATTCACCACCGCCACCTCGCAGCCATGCACTTGCTCGGCAATGCACAAGGCTGAGCCTTGGAAGCCCATCTCCTCCACCTGCTCCCGATGCCAGGCCCACAACCGCTCCACCACCACCGAACGCTCCGCGTCCACATCGATCTCCGCATGCCGCAGCGTGAAACGGTGCGCAAAACCGGGCAGCGCCTCAAGGGCGGGAAAGGTCATCCAGGACATGGCTTATCCAAGCCGGGGATGACGCCGGAGGCAAGGCTGTTGAGGCAAGAGACTGGATTGCAGATGCCATTCGGACCCTCGGGCAGTTTCACCGGCGCGTTCACTTGCACGGATGCCTCGTTTGATCCCCCCCGATTAAACACAGGAGGCAGCCTCGCACGACTTCAGGGTTTGATCAGCTCGACGGCCGCCGGATGCTGCTTGAGCCAGCGCTACGCCGCCGTGGCCTCACGTTCCTTCCAATCCTGAAAGTGCTGCGTCAGACTCTGCTGGAGGCGTGCCTTGTTTTGCAGGGAAAGGAGCATGTCCAGGGCGGCGGGCGGGTCGCTGGCGGCCAGCATGCTGGCCACTTGCTCGGTACCCAGGTCTTTTTCCAGACCGGCCGGCTGCTGTTTCACCCACAGCTTGGCGTTGTCCAAGTCCGTCCGGCACCAAGTCTCGAAGAGGCTCTCCAGCATGATGCTACGCTCATTCTCAGCCTTGATCTTTCGGGTCCAGGCCAGTGCCTCCAGCGGGTAATCCGAGCCCCAGATTTCCATCACTTGTCCCAGGGCGGTTTCACGCTCATCGCCGGTCAGGTTTGCCTGTGCCCAGTCCAGCGCGGCTTTCGGGTTGTAGCCAGCCCATTCACTGACGATGGCCAGTTTGGCTTCCCGGACGAGTGATTCGTCCTGGACCTGCTTCAGCCAAGCAGCAGCGGCGACTGGATCTTGCCGTCCCCACCTCGCCACCGCACGCGGTAGCAGCCAGATGTTTTCAGGATGGCTCATCAGCCACTCAGCGGCTGGACGGTGAGCATCATCCGCCCATTTCAAGACAGCCTCAGAGAGACTAAGATCACGCAGGTTTCCTTTCGGCAGCTTGACGGCCCATTCGGCGGCGTCACGGGCGTGATTTCCCGCCCAGGTTTCGATGACTTCCGTGAGGGCGAAAATTTTATCAGACTCATTGGAATGCCCCAACGCCCACTTCGCCGCCACGAGAGGCTCCGTACGAGCCCATACCTTGCCGATCCGGGCAATGGCAGCCCTGCGGTAGGAGCCGAAGAGATTTTGAACGGCCCAATCTCCGGCGGACTTGGGCGCTTCCCTCGTCCAGCCTTCGAGAGCCTCCGCATAAGCCGAGGCACGGCTTTCCCCTTCGGGAATGTTCTGACAGGCCGCAAGAGCCCCCTGCGGGCCTTTTCGGCCCCAGGCGCGGAGCAAGGACATGCCAAAAACTTGTTTATCCGGCAGGAAGTCGAAGATTTCGAGATGAAGCTGCCAGCCGCGTTGCGGATCACTGAGGCCCATCTCGCGGCCCAGTTCCGCCAGGCGCAGGTGGCGGAGTTCCATATCGTCCTCCTCTAACAAAGGGGTGATGCGGGCGGTCCACTCATCTTCAACAGCCACCTCCCCCTTGCTCCCGGCCGGAAGGGGCGTGCGCGAGGTGGGAGCGGAAGGTTTGCCCGTCTTCTGAACATCCACGGCAAAACCCAGCCCCACCAGGAGCGCAAGACAAAAGACCTCGCGCCAGATCGGATGAGCGCGGGCGGATCGCAGGATGGAATTCGTGTTCATGATGGCAGCGGGGTGGGTGTCATTAGACTGAAACCAAGAGGTCGGAAATTGAACCATCGTTCAACACGGCCGGAGGAGAGCCTGCGAATGTCTCCGTCCGGCTGCGCAGGATGGCTCCCAGCAGCGGGGCCGCAGGCACGGGCTTGAGCAGATAGGCGCAGGCACCCAGGGCCTTGACGCGCTCGCAGTTCCCCGCCTCGTCGTGGCCGGTGATGATGATCACAGGTGGATGCACGGGCCGTGTGCTGAGCGCTTTGAGCATGTCAAAGCCATCAAGCCCCGGCATGTGGAGGTCCATGATGATGCAGTGAAACTCGTTTCCCTCTTCAGCGGCGAGCAGGGCCTCCCCGGTTTGAAAGGCGGCGACGGCAAAGCCCTGGCTGCGCAGCAAACGCCCGAGGGCGGTCAGCATCTGGGCTTCGTCATCAAGCAGAGCAATAAGAGGCGGAGGACTCGAGATCACAGTCGATCATCCACCGGCCCGGACAGCGGCGAAATTGAACGAAGGTGCTAGATGATCGCGCTGCGGCGCATCCTTTCTCATCAGGCAGAGATAGAAAACGCAAAAGGCTCATTCCTCATCGCCAACATTGCTGGGGAAATTGGCTCTTGGGGCATCCGCAGCTTGTTCATGTGCCTTGTTCAGGTGTGCAGTGCTTTTCCGCCTCAAAGTTCATAACACGCTCGAGAGCTAACGATGTTCCATCTAGGGGTCTGTGCTCGGGTAGATCTCGCATCTTTCCAAAAAGATCAGATGGCAGTTCATGCCCTGCTTAATGCTGCCTGCAAAGAAAACTCAACAAGCTTGGTTGAGTGGCGCACCCGTCAGGATTCGAACCTGAAACCTTCTGATCCGTAGTTTCATCATTCCGTGTCTCAGCAAGTTTGCCCATGTTCGCTCATAATCGCCTTGAAGCCTTATAGATCAAGGATTACAGCACCATCTGGCGCGAACATGAGCAAACATTCGACATCAGGGATGAACCCAAAAAGTGTCCGATTAATGTCCGAGTCCGACACTCCGACAAAAGCGATCGGCAAGGGTGACACACGATACTGGCTCCAGGCTGGCAAGCTCGTTACCGACCCACGGAGCACCTACTTTTCCTGCAAGATTCAGGTCAGCGGACGTCGGGAGTCTTTCCCGCTCCGCACCGCCAACAAAAATGCCGCCGCCGCCAAATCAGCAAGAATCTTCGGGGACATTGTGGCGCTGGGATGGGATGCCGCGATTGCCAAGCACAAACCCGAGTCGGTGAAAATTAAGAAGGCGGCCCCTCTTGGCGCATGGCTTGAGGCGGTAAAGTCCACTGCTGAATTCCGACCTGCGACATTTACGACCTATGCGCAATGCCTGCGGCAAATCGCCGCTGAGATCAAAGGTATCGGTGACCAACCCGCTCTCGACTCTCAGGGGCAACCCAAGTGCGACCGGAAACGTCGGCCTGTGTTCCTCTCCCGATTCGACTATCGTGCTGGGGGACGTGCCGCTTGGATCGCCAAGGTTGATACCCTCCCCCTCTCAGTGTTATCCGCCGCCGCAGTCCAACGCTGGAAGTTGGAGTACATCGGAAGGGCGGGCAGTGCCCCGGACGCCCGCAGGCGAGCAGAAAACTCTGCCGCCTCTTTGATCCGATGCGCACGATCGCTCTTTTCGCCAAAGGCACGGAAATTTGCGATAGCTGAACTTGTTCTGCCGGATCCGCTACCTTTTGCCGGAGTGGAACTTCCCAAAAAGGGCAACACCACCTACCAGAGCAAAATCAACGCCGTTGACCTGATCGAGGCTGCCCAGGCTGAACTGGCAGGTGAACCGCTCAAAATTTTTTACCTCGGCCTCCTCTGTGGGCTGCGAAAACGTGAGATCGACCTGCTCACATGGGCGCAGGTTGATTTTGGCAAGGGCGTCGTCCGCATTGAGCGCACCGAATACTTCCAGCCCAAAAGTGAGGACAGTTCCGGAGAGATTGACCTTGATGCCGAACTGCTGGCTTTGCTCCGGGGTTGGAATGCACAAGCCAGCGGGGCGTTCGTCATCGAATCCACCCGCAAGCCCAAGCACGAGACCAGCCGTGTGAACTACCGCTGCGAGCCACATTTTGAGACCTTATACGCATGGCTTCGCAAACAGGGCATCACCGCGCGCAAGCCGCTTCACGAACTCCGCAAGGAGCTCGGTGCGATCTTGGCCAGCAGCCAGGGCATCTTCGCCGCGCAGAGCGTTCTCAGGCACGCGCAAATCAGCACCACTGCCGCCTATTACACGGACAAGAAGCAACGAATCACTGCGAGGCTTGGAACACTATTGAAGAGACCGCAAGCACTAGAGGATTCGGTCGCAACCGCGCGAGAAAAAAGCGACTGACACACTCATCCCCAACACAAACCCATGAAATGGCTATACAATCGACCAGGTGTACCGACGGGGCTGCCAAGAGTGCTGTATTTCTCACCCACCGCCAAGAGCTCCAAGGGCATCTATGAAGAAACCGTCCCAAAATGCTACACGGCCCACCGAGCGCCGGAACTGGACGCAATCTATTGTCGGATAAAAGCAGGCAGATCATTCAGCCGGCTGGCACAATCGCTGGACATGGCGTTCATCGTCCCGTCTGGCAAACTTAGATACCTAATAGCCAACGGAGGCGCATTAGGTCTTGCCATGGATCCGCAGGACTATGAAAATGAATTTGGTTATCAAATATCCACCCAAAAAAGGGTCGATTGTATTTTCACAATGCGGACCTGTGCAGTGTTTGTTTATGAACTACAGTTGTCTATTCGTGCCATTCAGAGGAAGGCCAATCGCAAGTGGGCACGCCGTATCAACTGGGATTTGGAAGGGAAAGAATTTCTAAAAATCATGTCACGAACTGTTAAGCAGTTGCAAGGTCCTTTCGAACCAGAACCTCGTTTAAAAATGATTAAACTGTTGGATCAGAAATCAGGAAGCCAAAAAGTGCCGCTGGCAACAAGAGCAGTCGACGTTTTACTCGCACTGGCAAATGAATTGCAGCGAGCGCCCACTCGGTCAGAGCTGAAAGACCGTCTAGTTGAGTTGCACCCATCTCTCAAGATGAAGAATATTCCGATGGATAAGAAAAAGACGATGACAGCAACAATGAAGATGAAGGAGGAGAAGAAATTGAGGGACCGGAACAAGACCTTTTGGTCTGAACAGTTGAAGATTGCGGGTCTGGCCACGCTTTAACACGCGGGGGCTTTGAGGACACCATTTCGAACGAAGCGGTAAATGAGTAACGCTTGAATCTCCACAGGCCGCCTGTCATCCGCCGAGGGTTAGGAGTTGCCATGCTATGCTACTCCTTACCAATCTCTTGTCTCAAACAGGCATCCACTGTGGTCATGACGGCATCCATGTGAATATTAGGCGTCGCCATGAAACATGACGACCCCAAGTTCGATCCCCTTCTTACCCCAAAGCAGCTCGCAAAGCGCTGGCAGGTTGACCCAATAACAATCAGACGCTGGCGCAAAAGCGGCAAGCTTTCCGCTCATCATATCGGCAGAAGCGTTCGCTTCTCCCCCGAGGAGATCGCACGTTTCGAAGCCGAATCCAAAGTATAGCAAAAGAGCCGCCCCCCCTTTCGGGTTGCGACTCTCTGTGCTTTGGAAGGCATCAGAAGCTAACATGGAAGGGGTGCGGTGCAACCAAAAGCACCATATGAACACCCAATACGAAAGGGCACGGAGTGCCCTGCCCCTGCCGCAATTGATGCGGCTTCTCGGAGTCCCCAAGGACTCCATTCGCGCAAACGACGGTGATGTACGTTGTCCCTGGCATCACCGCCACAGGCACAACGATCAAAAGAAGTCGTGCAGCATCTATCGCAACATGACCCGCATCCACTGTTTCGTCTGCGGCTACAATTACGATGTCGTCCACTTCGTGGCTGCATGGCGGAAGAGCAGTGAAAAGGAAGCTTATGGCTTTTTCATGAAGAATGCGGAAGGTCGGCGGATCGCCGTACAGGACGAGAAGTACACTGAGTCCGAACAGGGCCTCGCACTTCCACAAGTCTGGGACCCGACTCCCACAGATTTGGAAGTGATCGCGTCGCTTCGTCAGATTGATGTCGGAGCGTTGCAGATGACTGTCAGCCTCGGCATTCTTCGCCGGGCGAAAGTTTGCACAGAACCTTCCTGGCTGCTGACCGATTCCGCAGGTTGTGTCGCGGAGGGGCGTACCTTGTCCGGTGCCTGGTATCCGGCGTTTGGCTCCCTTTCAGAGCGAAAGGCCCACACCATCCGGGGATCGAAGAAGGCCTGGCCAGTGGGATCTGCGCTTTTGCAACAGCACCCGTTCATCACATCAGTCATGTTGCTGGAAGGCGGGCCGGATCTGCTTGCTGCGTATCACTTCCTCCTCCGTTTCGGCTTCCGCAATGTTCTTCCCGTCGCCATGCTGGGGGCCAATGCGGGTCGTCACGGTATCGACCCGAGGGCGCTGCAACTGTTTCGCGGCAAGCATGTGCGCATTTATCCGCATAACGATTCCTCGGGATTGGATGGTCTCATCAAATGGCTTCCTCAGCTCAAAAAGGCTGGCTGCAAGGTAAGCCGCGCATCGTTCGCCGGCATCACGCGCCCGGATGGCACGCCAGCCAACGATCTTAACGATCTGACCTCCCGCCTTCCGGGATCACATGAACCCTACCGCTTTCTTTTCATATGAACACGACCTCTTCAAACAACGGCAATAACGCAGATTTCGCAGATTTTGGCATTGAGGGGAATGAGGAGAAGCCCTTTCCGGTTAAGTGCTTGCCGCCGGTTGCGCAGAACTATCTGCGCGAAATTTGCCGCGTTGACGGCGTGGGAGAAGCGCTGCCGGGAGCATGCATGCTTGGCACATTGTCCATGGCATTGGGCTCAGGGGTCGAACTTCATAACGGAAGACATCGCGTGAGAGGAAACTTGTTTGTACTGGGAGCTGCGCGAAGCGGCACCGGCAAAAGCGTTGTCTTCAACCGGGTCGCACAACCCTTTCTGGATTACGAGAAGAGTCTCGTGACGAATTGGCGTGAGAATGTACTGCCCGGTCTCAAAGCGAAGATCCGCATGCTTAAGCAGAGGCAGGACACCCTGCATAAGCAGGCGTCAAAACACCCTCAAACGTCCGAAGCTAGCCTGCAGGAACTCACGGATATTGAGAAGCAACTCGTAGAGTTGGAGCGCGGACTCCAGGAGCCTTGCCTGGTTTTTGGAGAGGCTACGCGTGAAAAGATTGTGCAGTTGGTAAGTCTCAGCCACAGGGAAACCCTCGCGTCCGCAAGTGCGGAAGCACGTGGCTGCATCAATGCCCTGATGGGGCGCTACAATGCCAAAACAGATGAGGATGTTTTCGTCGCGCTGTGGACTGGGGATTATTACAAGCTCAGCCGCATCCAGCGCCCCGACACGGTGCTGCACAATCCATGCCTTAGTCTGCTATGGCTAGTCCAGCCCGAGCTACTGGATCAACTTCTCTCTGTAGACGGCATGAGTGAAAGCGGCCTGCTGGCACGCACCTTTTTCTTTGAAGTCAGTTCTATACATCAGGAAATAAGGACGGATATTCCTATCAACCAATCCGCCGTGCATGCGTGGCAAGAACTTGTCACCTGGTTAGCAAGCGCCTCTTACTTCCAGCCCACGCCCTATGTGTTTTCTTGTCTGCCAGAGGTCGTGGAACTAATGGCGAACTTTAACACATGCTTGCTCGAGCGTAGGACTCCTGGGGGTGACCTGGCAGACGTGGACATCTTCGCTGCGCGGTGGGTCGAACAAACCTGGCGCATCATGTTGGTTCTCCTTGCGGCTAAACAGCATGGGCAACCCAATGCAATCGTTTCCATCGATACTGCTCGTGAAGCCATCCAGCTCATGGACTGGTTCGCCACGCAGCAGCTTCTGCTTCTGACTGCACGACGTGAAAAGAAGCGTGATGAACGATTCGAAGTTCTTGTGGATGTATTACGACGCAAACCTGAACAAAGCTGTTCCTTGCGCGACATGCGCCGCCGCCATCATTTCCAAGAGGCTGAAATTCAAAAGATTGCACAGGATCACCCGGACATATTGGTGATCAAGGACCTGAAGTCACAAGGGCCCGGGCGCCCCTCGCAGGGCGTTGTCATGCTTTAAATGGATGATCAAGTCACGACATGCCCCATGCCAAAATCTGCGTTATCTGCGAAATGCAGTCTTGGAGATGCGCCCATCATTCCTCATGACCAAAAATGACAGCGTGTTGTTGACAGCGCGTCAGCGGACCCGGAGCGTTTATTGTCAGCGTTTCGATTGCTCCGAACTTTGCGAACCAAAATCACACGCATGTGTGCATTGCTTCGAACTCTCTCATCCGAATGAGATTATGTCATCCGAGTCCTCCACCACCCATACTGCTGTTAAGTCTGTTCCCGTTGTACAAGCGGGAACACAAAGCCAACCACCTGCGCAGAAACGACCGCCGACCTGCGGCCCGGTCCTGGACAGTATTGCGGGCGACCTCCGGCTTCATCCGTACGACGTGACGCTGGCCATCGCCGCCATGCTGGGCAACATCGCAGGTCCGCATGCAGGATTCGTCACTCCGGATGGGGAACTCGTGAGACCCGGGTTGAGTGTACTGCAGTTGGATGACGGAGGCAGTACAACACACGCGTTTCCAGCCAGCCTTGTACAACCGTTGCGCGCACGTGTACAAATGATTCGTGAGCGGGCCGCCGGACACAACCGTCTTGTCATCGACCATCACGTCTTTGGTGTTGCTCCTGCCAGCTTGGACAAAATTCATAGCCCAGAGTTCCACTACTCGATGGAGATGCGTGCCCATGAACTGACAGAGTTTCAGGAGAAACTCCTCGCAATGAAGGACATTCCTTTGGAAAACTTCAACTACTACGGCTTGGGGGAGTCATGGGGCAATGATTGTACCGATACCCCCTGGGCAGCAGGCACTCCCGGGATCAACCATCTGCCTTCCCTGTTCGCGGAGCGGCTTGAGATCAACCAAGTGCCCGTACTTCTTCAGGAGTCATTGCACCGGGAGGCGTTCCTGTACATGCCGGTAGGAGGCATGTTCGGTCGTGTGGACTTGTTCTCATCCAAGCAGGAAGAGCAGGCTGTGCGCCTGTCGGCCTTGCTGCACGGTCAGGACATGCGGTTCCCTCCGCTGCATCCCCATCAAGGACATGGCACTTTTGCCACCGCTCGTACAAGCCTGTGGGGCAGCACCGATCTCGAGCGGATCGGAAGCATTGTGTCACGGGCCGAAAGTTCCTGGAACGACGTGCTGCGGCAGTGCCTGCTTTGGAGCTGTACAGGTCTCCAGGCCGGACAGACGTCCATCCAGCAAGTTCCAAGAGCCCGGGATGAGTACGTTTTGATACTGCACAAGCTGCTGGACCTGCGCTGCCACGGTACGCTCAAGAACCAGTGCCGGATAGCCCTGCCTCGGTCCGAGGTGAACAGCTATCGCGAACTAAGGGGCAAGATCCTGGACCGTATCGACCAGGCCGATGTACATGACCGCTCCTACTTGGTACAATTTCATGATCTGTTCGAGCGCCTGCTTTGGGTGCTGATACAATTTGCGAGCGAAGAGCATCCTTTTCATTACGACATGTGTGCTGCCAGATTGGCGCTGCACGCCCTCAAATCGCAACAGCGTGCGCTGAAGCAGGCAAGGGAGAAGGCGCAGGAAGCACGCCTTCGTGTACAAGGTGCCGTCATCCTTAGCGTGTTGAGCCGCAGAGGCCCGCTGACGTTCCGGGACATTCAGCGCGCCTCGAACAACCAGCGCAAGTCCGAATTGATGCCCGGTCTTGAACTGCTCATGCAACGCGGCCGCGTCCAGCAGGACACACATCACCGCTATGGCCTGGTCTCACGCGACGCGAACCCAACAGACTCCCTTGCCTCGTCTTCACCCACCACCCTGACACTCCCCCAATGACTCCCCCCATACCTCCCTTCGGCTTTGATTTCTGGCATAGTTACGATGACATCCTCGATTGCCTGCCTCCTGTACTTCGGGCACTGACCGCCAAGAGCGAAGAGGTCTTTGGACTCGCACCTGAGACGGTTGCCGCCTGTGGCCTGGCTCATCTAGCCGCGGCAGCAGGGCAATCCACCATGATGGACGACGGCACCGCCTTCAAATCGCCCGGGTTCAATTTCGTGGCCATTTCTGACCAAATGGGCTCTGGCGACGGATTGTCCTGCATAGGACGCGGTTGGATCGAGTACGCGAGCAGGCTGCGCACCATGCCTGGAGTGGCACAAAAGTCTGGTCAAAAGCCCGCGTCACGAACGCGAAGACCAGCCCTCCCGACGGGCACAGCACCAAGCCTCGCAGATGAGCAGGCCGTCGATGTACAACCGGTGGAGCAGATGAGTGCAACGGTTGATGTGCATCTGCTGAAGGACATGATCATGCGTTCTCCGGACCGGGCTGCGACCTTGATCCAAGGTGCGGGCGATCCGATTGAGGAATGGCCCCGTCTGAAGCCGGACATGCAGCGTCATCTGTCCTTGCTGCTGAGGCTGAGCTGGCAGGGCAGGCACTTGAAGCCCTGCCCCCGCAGTCCTGCACTCAAGGCTAGCCTGCTTTGTTTGTGGCAAACACAATCAGCCTCGTTGAAGAGGGCGTTTTTCAACCCGCAGAACCGGGGTCTGGACAATCCGCCGCCATTGCTGATCCACCGCATGAATGGCACTCCCCGGAGATTTCCGAACAACGATGTTCCCGAGGTGACGGCGTGGCAGCATCGGCTCAAATTAATGTTCACTCTCCGCCTTGGCGCGCCTGCCAGGGAAATGACGCTGGAATACCATGGCATTGCGGAGACGTTCTCGAAGCAGGTTCTTGAGGCAATGCAGTTCGTGCCAGACCCACTGCATCCATGGCTTGACTGGACGCCAGGCCTGCTGCCCAGGATGTACCATCTTCTGCTCCACGACTGGCATCTGACACAGGCACAAGCCCACCAAGGTCCCACCCCCTGCCCCTCGGACAAGGAACCCCGACATGTCCGCGAAGAATTGATCTACAAAGCCGCCATCCTCACGACATGGATGCTGCAAGAGCATTGCCATGCGCTTGAGAAGTTGATGGAGGAATCTTGGGTTGAAGGGCCTCCTGACACTCCTGACTTCACTGACCTTGAGCTTCCATGGGGCATTTTGGACTGCTTACGCGAGCACGGACCGCTTCTCCGGCGTCAATTGCAGAGGCATTTTCACCGAATGACTGCCAGGGATCGTGATGAAGCCCTGAGATATCTCCTTTCCCAAGGCGAGATCACTGAAACTCAGGATGGAAAGCTGATTTTGGCCGCCTAGGTCAAGGAATGAGGGGATTTGTCAGCGTGTCAGCGCATGCAATATACCCAATTCAACGTCAGTGCCGCGCAAGCCACTGACGGGCACTGCCAACGCGCCCAATGCCCACCACCGCGCATCACCGCCCCTTCAAAGGTGTCACCTTCACGCCCATCGCCTCAAGCAACATTTTTCCCATTTGCCGTGTTTTCTCATCGGCGGGTTTGGGTGGAAGCATACCGGCGAATCTCCCTTCAAAACTATCTGCGGGCATGTCTTCAACCCGGATCATGCAATAGAACAGTAGCAAAGAACCGGAGAGCCCTTCAAGGCAGGGAGTTGACGAGTCTGCAAGAATCACCGGAATGGTGAACCTGCCGATTGAATACTCTGACAAGCCGGTGACG
>NZ_JBIIKX010000100.1:0-18060 GCF_044232965.1 Prosthecobacter sp. | reverse complement strand
TGCCCTCGCCTTGCATCCAGTAGAGCGCCTTCATTTCAAACTTCGCGCCCGCTGCTTTCGCCTGCTCCACCGCACGCCGTGCATCATCCAAACTCGTCTTGTAATACCCGCCGCCATGCCTCCGCGACTCCGGTGTGCGCTCATCCACCGACAAATTCGCGCTCGACAGTTCCTGAATTTGTCGCCCGCCCTGTCCGGCACACGCCACGAGAAACCGCTGCCCGTTCTTCGTCTCCCCAGCCTTGTCGAAACCAACAAGCGCTGCTTTGAAATGATCCGCCATCCCATTTGCCACCGTCTCACCGAGCCCACCATTCACCGTCGCCCGCAACGGCACGAGTTGAAACAACGCTTCAGGCCGCTTCTCCGGCGTCGCCGAGTTGTCCTTCGGCAACCACGTCCGCACGCCACGCTGAAACATCACATTGCCCCAGCCGCTGTCTTCAGTCGAGACCACTGGCAGCGACTCTGAGCCATCACATAGCGACTGTCCCATCAGCCAGATCCCAGAGATGGACTCTTTCGGCTTCACCTCAGCAGCGTTTGCGAGGAGCAACAATGATGCACCGATGATGGCGAAGTGAGAGCAGGAGATCTTCATGGATGGTTCACTTGGTGAACTGGAACGAATAGACATCTGCGTCCTGGAGCGCGAAACGAAGACGCACAGGCCTTTCGGCGAGCGCAGTGACATCGGCACCGTTCTTCCACGTCACAGACCGCTCTAAAGTGTCGCCGAACAGCGGGTCGCATTCATTGAGGGCAAATCCCGGCAGCGCCTTGCCATTCACATCCTGGATTTCCACCCGCACACCGCCAACGGCGGAGGTCGCAAAGTTCAGCGTGAGCCTGGCTCCCTTGAAGGTCAGCGGCTTGGTGATCAACTCCCCGCCGCTCATCGGGGCCTGCACAGAGACGAAGCCGTCCAACCGCAGCGTGTGACGACGCAGCGCGCCGCTCTTGCTCGCCCCGGTCCAGTAGCTCTCAGTGGCATAGAAGGACAGCTCATCGGGCGCTCCCTCCATCTGCGACTTTGTTTCCACGATCTGCCAGCCCAGGTAATGGCTGCCATAGAACCAGGTGCCAGGCCGCTCGATGCCGGGCCGCAGAAATGCTTCATTCCAGCGCTTGAACCGCACCCCGTCGCGGCTCGCCATGAACAAGCCCTCGGTGAGGGCTGTGCCGTAACGATCGGCGAACTTCGAGCGCAGTTCGCGATGCCCGCGCTCCGGCAGCTCCCGCATGGAGCCCGACCAGCCGCGTTCGATGTAGCGTGTGGGGAAGCCGATCAGCAGATGAGGGGCGCGATGGTAAGGCGTTACTGCATTAGTGTAGAGTTCCTCGGCGGGTGAATCCGCGTAGCTCAGGTTCTGCTGGTTTTCCCAATGAATGAAGTCCTTCGACGTCGCCATGCGAATGTCACGATGACCACTTGGTTTCCAGTTCTTCTCCGTGGTCTCACCGCCGGTGAAGTAGCGCCAGTAAGCGCGATACTCTCCGCGCACGGAATCCCAGAAGGCGATGTTCTGCGAATCAAAGGCACCCGCCGTGATGACCGGCGCATCGCTCATCAAGGACCAATGCAGACCGTCGGCGGACTTAAACGCGGCGAGCCCGTTCGGTTTTCTGGAGTGCGCCAGCGCCTTGTAGCGGGCATCGGGCGCAGCCTGCAGGTTGTCGTCCCTGAAGAACGCCGCATTCTCCATATCGAGGGTCATGCTTCCGGCAGGTCCGCCAACCATCACAATGTTGTTGGCCTTGGAACCCCTGAACTCATGGAGCCCCAGATCCGGCTTGATCCAGTGAATGCCATCTTTGCTCTCGGCATAGCAGTAGAACATCGGGTGCCCGTCGCTTTTGAGTTTGCCACCCTCCACGGTGAGGTTCCAGCCGCGGTAGTACATGCGGTAGCGATCCCCGTCCTTGAAGATGCTGTGATACCCCGAGGCACTTCCCTCCCATGGGGAGTCATGCGTGATGGCGATCTCCTGAGGAACGGGTTGATGCAGTCGCAGCTCGGCCTTGCCAGTGAGTTCCTCCACCAGCGCGTCATCCACAAACAGTTCACGGCGCGAGCCGATGTCGAGCGGCGTGTCTGCGGCGGACATCTGGCTGGCGGTCAAAAGCAACAAGCCCGTGGCAGCAGCGATGGATGGTCTGAGGTTGTATCGGAGACTCATGGTATTGAGGTGCGCACAGGTTTATTTGATGAACAGGAACGAGAAGATGTCCGCGTCCTTCATGGAAAAGCGCAAACGCACGGGCTTGCCAGCGAGCGAACTGACATCGGTGCCGGACTTCCAGGTGACTTTGCGATCCAGTTCATTGCCGATCTGAGTGACACAATCCTCGACCGAGAAGCCGGAGATGGCTTTGCCAGCGGCATCCTCAAACCCGACTTTCACGCCACCGGCGGCGGAGGTGGAGAAGTTCAGCGACAGCTCACGACCAGCGAACACCAGCGGCTTCGTGATGGCATGACCACCGGCGTAACTGCAATGCAACGAGGCAAAGCCGTCTGTGCGCAGCGAGTAACGGCGCATGTGCGCAGTCGGTTGAGCGTAGTCTTGATTCACAAACACAGACATCTCATTCGGCCCTGTGGACACCACATTGAGCGCAGGGTAGTTCGTGCGTGACACCCAGTTCTGCGCGCCGATGCCGCCGCGGATAAAACCTTCGAGGAAGGTGCGGTCATAAAAACCGACATGCTCAGCGCCTTCGACCGGGCGCGTGGTCATGAAGATGGCGTCGGAGGTGTCTTTGAAGTAACCTGGATTTACCTGGATGGCCTTGGCCTGCTCATCGCTGAGCACGCGACGTCCGGGCATGAAGCGCGCGGCGATTGCCACGTAGAGATGCGGGGCGCGGAAGTAAGGATGCGTCTGGTTGGTGTAGAGGTGCTCGATGGGCGCTTCCATCTCAGGATTGCGATACTCCAACAGCACGGGTGCCGACCACTTCAGAAAGTCCGTGCTCTCGCTGCGCACGATGCGACGGATGCCTTTCTCAAACACACGGTAGTAGGCCACATATTTGCCCTCTGCCGCCGACCAGAAGGGCACGTTCTGCGAGTCGAACATGTATTTGTAGGGCACCATCGCTTTGCTGATGACCGGATCAGCAGTCATCTTCTGCCAGCGATAGCCGTCGGGTGATTTCCACGCCGTCAGGCCACCGCCTTCCATGGTGCCGCCGAAGGCTTTGAAACGTTCACCCGCAGGCACACCGGGACGTTCATCGCGGAACGGGCTGAAGTTGTGTGTCGCCGTGTTGACCTTCATGAGCACCACATTGTTTTGCTTTGAGCCCATGACTTCAAAGAGGCCCAGCTCTGGCTTGGACCAAGTGCGCCCATCGGTGGACTCGGCGCAGCAGGTGAGTTCCTCCTCGCTGCCATCCTTGTTCGCCACGGCCTTGCCTCGGTAGTAGGCGCGCAGTCGCCCATCCTCGAGCGTCACGATGGTGGCATAGCCGCTAAAGAGACCTTCCCAAGGCTTGTCGAACTTGAGGGCGATGCCTTCATCGCGTGGTGTGTGCAGTCGCAGGCTCGTCCCGTTGAGCTTGTCGATCAGGAAACGATCCACAAACAGCTCACGACGACTGCCGATTTGGATGGGATCAGCGGCGCCGGCAAAGGTGCTGGAAAACAGCAGGGCGGTGAAGAGGATGCGTCGTGTCATGGTTGGCTGGGTTTCAGGTGTTGAATCAAAAGTTCTTGAAGAGTGGTCGCTGGTTGGCCGTCCATCGGATGATGCACCTCGCAGTTCACGCCGAGAGGCTGCAGCGTGTCTTGGAGCATCAAACCGAGCACCGCGCTGTGCGTCGGATCTTTCTGCGGCTCGCCTTTGACGGGTGGTTTGTCCTCCTTGGTCGTCAAGATGACCGCGAAAGGATCATCCGCGCTCGCGTGGGACATCGGCGAGTAGCGGCGGAGGTCTTCGAGGTGCTTGTCGCGATTGGCGAGGAAGGGCGCGAAGGTCTCTTTTCGCGTTTTACCGATGTAGCCGAAGGCGTGGCCGCCGTATTCGCTGTTGGGGATCCATTCGACGAGCTGTTTCGGATCGAGCGAGGGCTGCGGAGCCTTCGTGACGGTGAAAAGCACCCGTGTGGACTCGCGGGCGATGGGATCCGCACTCTTCGCATCCGCCAAATCATCGTGCATCGCCAGCCAGAGACTGGAGCAGCCGCCGGCACTCACGCCGCTCGCGGCGATGCGTGTTTTGTCGAGGTTCCACTCGGCCGATTTCGAGCGCAGATGCTGCAACGCCCGCGCAGCATCCATCAGCGGCCATTGCAGCGGTGGTGTGACCTTTGCGGCGTTCGCATCGACGAGGAAGCGGTAGTTGATCGACGCCACGGAGATGCCGGCATCGAGAAACGCGCGCACGTCGAGGTGCTGATGAATGTCAGTCTTGTCCTGCGCGCCCCAGCCGCCGCCGTGGATGTAAAACACCACCGGCGAGGGCTTCTCCGACTTCGCCAGCCACACATCCATCGTCTGGCGGAAGTGTGGACCATATGCCACATCGACGAAAGTCGCGGGCGTGGCATCGGCCTTGTCAGTGGCGTAAAGCTTGCGCACCTCGGCAGGTGGCATCCAGCCGTTCGGACGTTGTTCATCCGGCTCGTAGGCGCAAGTGATGAAGTAGAGTCCGCCGTCCGCGAGTTTCTGCGGTGGCACGTTCACCTGCACCTGCGTGAAGCCATCGGCGAACCAGCTCTCATAGCCATCGGCGGCATTGGATTTCAAAGTGTGGCCATTAAGCTGCACATCAAGCTTGGTGGGTGCTCGATAGGGCAATCGCATGCGAAAGCCGATGCCTCGCGTGATCTTCGCGTCCGTCGTCGCGGCGAGCAGTTGCTCGTTGGGTGACTCCATCGCCACTTTGAGTTCAGGACCGGCTTCGATGAACTTTTTCACCGCTTCGGGAAACTCCTTCTCGACGATCTTTTTCTTCGCCGCAGCCGTCGTGGCCACCACGAGGCTCTCGCGGCCCACGGTCTGCGGGTAGAGGAAACCGAGCGCAAAGTCGCTCTGCTGATTCCACAGCTCCACGCGGCTCGCGCGACGTTCCGTCGCATTCCGGCCATACGCGGTCACATAATGCCCGACGAAGTGCCTCATGCGGTTCACGGGATAACCGGGTGTTTTTTCATCCAGCCAGATCTCGTTGCCGATCTTCATGAGGCCCTTCATCCGCGCCACGAGGCTCTGCTCCCACGCCACCTCCTGCGTGATGACCATCGTGTGATATTTCGCGTAGCCGTAGTGCGCGGAATAAAACATCGGCATGCCGTGCCATAGCTTGCGGCCCAGCGGTGCGAGCTCCGGCCCCCAAAACGTACGCTGAGCATCTGCCTCGAAGCGATCCGATGGAAAGCCGGCTTCTTTACCCGCAGAAATCATCGCCTCGGTCACGCGCCAGTCCCACGGCCGCAACGCGTAGTTCGAATACGCCCCTCCCGTCACCTCCGTCATGATTTGGCCATGATACATGCGCCGCGAGCCGAGCTGGTCCGGCGCATACTCCTGCAAACCGGTGCCGTGCAGGTCCGTATGCACCTCCGGCTGGTATTCGTCGATCACCGACAGCACCGCCGCGAGTTCGGGCGCGTCCTCCGGCTTCGTCAGCGTGAGCGACTTCACATCCCACAGCTTCCCGATGCGAGCTGAGCCCGTGTAAGGATCGACGCCGTGCTCATTGCGAAAGCGATCCGTGTAAAACATCGCCAGTGGATTTACGCATGGCATGACGAGCACGATCTGCCGCTTCCGCGTCTCCACCGCCAGCGGATCATCGCTAAGGCACCACTCCGCAAACGCCATCGCGCCAGTCGTGCCCGTGCGCTCCGGGCCGCTGTGCAGTGTGGTAACGAGACAGACCTGCTTGTCCGTGCTCTTCACCGTTGGATCAGTGATCTTCAGCAAATACACCGGCATGTTCTGCCCGCTCATGCCACGCGATTCGAGCACAGCGACCTTCGGATAAACCTTCCGCCAATGCGCCAGCGTGCCTGCATACTCCTCCCACGTCAGGCGGTGCATCGGCGGATACTTTTCCTGCGCCAGCAGCGGTGAAAGGAGGGCTATAAAGGCGAACACGAGATGTTTCATGGTTTGTAATCTGGCGGCATGAGTTTGAGCAATGCTTGCACGTCAGCACCGGTTGCCGCGCTGCCTTCGGGCATGGCTTTGCTGTTGATGAGGCAGTTATTCCAGGTGGCCGAGTCTGTGACTTTGAAGTCGAGATTATCAAAAGTGCAGTTCTTCGCATCAAGCACGGCCCGCAACGCGACGCTGCCGACTCGCGGCTCCCCGAGGCGGCGAAGATGAACGTTGTCCATGCTCATGCGACAGTCGCCGATTGCGCGTCCGGTGATGGTGAGTGGGTTCTGCGCGGAGGAAAGGACTAGGGCGTTTGTGATCGAGTAGCGGCCTTCATCAAGGAAGTAGAGATCGAAGCCAACGTTGCGGGCAATGAATATGTTCCGGTAGCTTGTTTGTGCCGTGCCTGTGTCACAGATGCCGGTGCTGTTGCCGATGCTGACAAAGCCATCCACGCGATACTGCGCCGATTCATGAGCGCTGATGCCATCGTCGCCGCATTCAATGGCGCGGATGTTTTCAAACACGCAGTCGCGGCAGTCGCCGTGAATGTTGAAGCCGTCGTTGTAGGGATGCGTGGCGGTGAGGTTCTTGATCACGATGTGCGCATTGTCGCCACTGAACTGCACGCCCGCACTGCGCACTGGCGCGAAGATGTTCGCCTCGGCGAGCTTCTGACCGGGAGAGAGTTTGATGAAGAAGGCACCGTAGATCTGCTTTGATGGCGGTTTCTCGCGTGAGGGGTCTTTGACGAAGGTCCATTCGCCGGGCTGAAGGTCTTCAGGCTTTTTTAGCCGAGCGCTACGGCCTTTGGACGTGCGGCCCATGAGCTGCATCTTGCCATCGAAGAGAAAGAACCAGCGACCAATGAGGGCGTCGCTTATGCCCGGCAGCAGATTGTCTGCCGCAAAGAGATCGGGAGAAACTTCCTTCCACTTCGCATGATCAAGCGGGTCGGAACCTTCAAGTGTCGCACCGTGACCGTCGAGCGATACGGGTTTCCCGGGCTCGCATTTCTTGTCGTAGAAGCCGGCATAGTCACGATAGACCTTCGGTTCGAGATGGATCGTGTCGCCAGGCTGCGCAGCCTTGATGGCAGCATGGATGGTGGGAGCGTCCTTGCCGACGTGGATGTCTGCGGCATGAATTCGCGCCGCAGCGATGAGGAGAAAGCAGAGATGAGGTTTCATTCGAGCGGGTGGATGGGGCCTAGGATGCGTTCTCGATCCATACGCAGTTCCACGGCGACCTTGTCGCCATCGCCTTTGCTGCCGCGAATCTTCTTCGGCACCGGAAGGAAGGTCTTTTTCCTTTTCGAGACCTTCCAGATCGTCGTCTTCCATGTTTTACCATCGACGGTGGCGATGACCGGCGTCATGCCCCAGGAACTGGTGACGGGAGGCGAGATGCGTTTGGGCAATGCAACGAAGGTCCAGGCACCCTTGCCTTCTGTGGTGAAGAGTGCGCCGATGAAGTTGTGGACTTCATCAAAAGGATCGCGATGAGGGCTCATGCGGGCGGTGTGGCGGCGACAGCCGCTGCGTAGGCTTCTTTGAGCTTTGGATCAGTCTGCGTGTGGCTGCCGCGATAAACGAGCAACAGGCCAAGACGGGAGAAGTCAGTCGTGTTGGGTGCGGAGTGATGGATCGTTTCGCACTGATGGATGGTGGCATCGCCGGGAGCGAGGAGGCCGCAGAATTGCTCGCTGAGCGGCACGGTGGATGGGTCCACCATGCCGATGCTGTTGCCGCGCACGCCGCTGGGTTTGGTGGGTTGCATACCCTCTTTGTGCGAGCCTTTGACGAAGAAAACGGGACCGTTTGCCTCGGTGACAGCATCAATGGCGATCCAGACGGTGAGCATGTCCGGCGGGGTCTGGCAGAAGTAGGCGTTGTCTTGATGGTATGGCACACCTGAGCCGATGCGCGCGGGTTTGTTGAAGGTCTCGACTCCCACGAGCAAAGGCTCGCCATGCACGAACGGGGCAATGAAGGCGAGGATGTCAGTTCGCTCACCAAGCTGGCGGAAGAAGGTGTTGTATTTCTCCAAGCGCCAGAGATTGCGCACAGTCTTCTCATCCTTTTCGAAGGTGCGGGCATCCACAGGCTGCACGGCGAGGTCATCGCGGATGTAGCGGTCGAGTTCGGCACGCACAGCGGCGACTTCATCGGCGCTAAGGAACTGAGGGACGCGCACGACGCCGTCGTTTTCATATTCGGCCAGGAGTTCGGTGTTGTTGATCGTATTCATGAAGTGAGTTCGGCAAAGAGGGCGGGATCATTGAAAGCCATCGCGGCAAAGGCCTGATCGAGATGCTCGGGCGAGCGTCCGCCGATAAGCACGGTGTCGATGCCCGGCTGGTGCAAGGCCCACGCAAGAGCGAGGTGAGCCTGTGGATGGCCCGTGCGTGTGGCCACGGCTTCGAGCTTGGCTAGTCGCTGAAACGCCGAGTCGTGGAAATACACATTTTGATGCCCTGGGATGATTTCAAAGCGTGAGCCGGCCTGCACTCCGTTCCGATGCTTTCCGGTGAGGAATCCGGCTCCAAGCGGGCTGTAGGTGAAAATGGCGATGCCATTCGCAGTGCAGTAGTCACGGAACTCGTCACTCACCTCACTCACGGCGAGATTGTGGTTGTTTTGCACCACGCTGAAGCGCGACCCGGTGGCCTGGAGTTGCTCCAAGGTGAAGTTGCTGGCACCGAGCTGCCTTACCAAGCCGGTTCGGACGAGTTCATCGAGTGCGGGACCGGCTTGAATCGCGGTTTCATGCCATTGATGAAGATAGAGCAGATCAAGTTGCTCCACACCGAGCCGTTTCAGGCTGGGGGCGATGTCGATGTGCTCGCACTGCGCGAAAATCTTCGTGGCGACGGTGATGCCTTCGGGTTTTCGCGAAGCCAACCACTTGCCGAGGATCGTCTCCGATGCGCCACCGCCATAAGCCGCTGCGGTGTCGAAATGCCGCACGCCGCGCTCCCAAGCGTGATCGAGCAGCGCGAAGGATGCCGCTTCGTCGATCTCACGTCCGAAGGTGACGCAGCCGAGGCCGATCTGGGGGCGCGCTTTCATGTGAGCTGGATGCCTGCGCTAGAAAAGATGCTCGCGCCGATGAAGCGGGCGCGGCTGCCAAGCTGTCGTTGGATGCGCAGAACCTCGTTCCACTTCGCCATGCGCTCGCTGCGGCTGAAAGAGCCGACTTTGAGCTGGCCGGCGTTGGTGGCGACGGCGAGGTGAGCGATGAAGGCGTCTTCCGTCTCGCCAGAGCGGGCGGAGACGACGGGCAGCCAGCCAGCGGCCTGGGTGCGGCGGATGGCGGCAAGGGTTTCGGTGACGGTGCCGATCTGGTTGAGCTTGATGAGCACGGCGTTGGCGGTGTTTGCAGCGATACCGCGCTCGATGCGGGTGATGTTCGTGGTGAAGTGATCGTCGCCGATGAGCTGGCAGCGATGACCGATGGCGTTGCGAACGATCTTCCAGCCTTCCCAATCGTCCTCGGCCATGGGATCCTCAATGGAGACGATGGGATACTTGTCCACCCATTCGATCATGAGCGCGGCGAACTCCTCGGTGGTGAAGCGGCGCTTTTCGAGGCCGAGCGTGTAATGGCCGTCGTGGAAGAGATCGGTGGCGGCGATGTCGAGCGAGATGCCAACTTCGCGCCCCGGCGTGTAACCCGCGAGTTCGATGGCGGCGAGCAATGCATCGAAGACATCCTCGTTGCGATCAAACATGGGCCAGTAACCGCCTTCGTCGGCTACACCCGCGAGCGTGCCGCGCTGACGCATGATGTCGGCGGCGGCGTGAAAGACGTTCGAGGTGACTTCGAGCGTTTCATCATACGATTTGGCCGTGAGGGCCATGATCATGAAGTCCTGGATGTCGATGCGGCCCTGCGCGTGTTTGCCGCCGCCGAAGATTTGGATCTCAGGAAGCGGCAGGAGTGTTCCCTCGCCCCCGCCGAGGGATTCAAAGAGCGGAATGCGTTTCGCATTCGCCGCCGCCTGTGCGACGGCCATGGAAGTGCCGAGGATGGCATTGGCACCGAGACGCGATTTGCCGGGTGTGCCGTCGAGAGCGATCAAGGCGGCATCGAGGCCACTTTGATCGAAAACATCGCGTCCGACGACTTCGCGGGCGATTTCGCCTTTTACATGCGAAACGGCTTTGAAGACCGATTTGCCGCGAAAACGGCTCTGGTCGCCATCGCGAAGCTCCAAGGCCTCATGATGGCCTGTGGACGCACCGGAAGGCACGAGACCGTGACCCGTGGAGCCGTCTTCGAGCGTCGCGATGACCTCGACGGTGGGATTGCCACGGCTGTCGTAGATTTGAAGGGCGTCGAGCGAGGTGATTTTCATGTCCAGGAGGCAGTCAATGCTGCAAGCGAAGGCGGATGGGGCAGGTGTGCGAGAACGAAGCGGGTGACTTGGGCTTTCTGAACTTCGCTGAGGTATTCGACGGGCGAGTTCCCATGCACGCGGGCGAGCAGGAGGCAGAGGAGGAGCTTCACGGTGCGCTCTTTGTGGTCGTGGCCGCAGGCGTGGGAGTAGGCGGACCAAAACGCGGGCACGAGTGCGCTGGCGTGCGGATGCAGCAGGGCCTTCAGATGCAGATGCGTGAGCATGAAAGCCGTGTCGAAGGCGGGATCGCCGAACCAGGCGCATTCGGCATCGAGCACGATGAGTCGCTGCGGGCTGACGAGGAGGTTTTTCGGGCTGTAGTCGCCGTGGACGAGGGCGAGTTGTGTTTCGGCGAGTCGTGTGGCTTCAGCTCGGAGAATGGACGCGACTTCGGGGACACGCTCGGCTGTTTTGAGCAGGTAAGGCTCGATGCGCAGCGCGTGGAAGTTCGGCAGTGTGTTGAATCGTGCGCGGGCGGCATCATCCAGCCACGAGGCGGCGTGCAGGCGGCCCAAAACGTGGCCAGCGAGCCTCGCGGTGCTTTCATCGGCTTCGCCAGTGATGAGCTTGGCTTTCCAGTTTGGTATCTCACCGAGGTATTCCATGGCGAACCAACCGTCGCCGCGGCCAAGGATGCGCGGCACATGCGCTGGTATGATGGGTGCGGCGTAGTCGAAGAAGTCCTGCTCCACGCGATTGCGCGAGACATCGGCGAACCAGTCGTCTTTGACGCGAAGCTTCTCCAAGGCCGTTTTGACAACGATCGGGGCGCTCTCGGACTCGATGAGCACGATGTCGCTCGACACACCGCCCGTGAGCGGTGCCACGCGCACCTCACCAGCGATCAATCCGGCGCTTTGAAGGCGGGGGAGAATATCTGCGGTGGTCATTTGGCCTGCTGCTTCGCGAATTCAGTGAGGAAGGCTTTCTCGCGATCCTCGACGTAGCGGTGGTAGCCTTCGGGGTCGATGAAGTGATTGGTTCCTCCAGCGACGAGGAATCGCGTGTGCTTGGCATTCATGTCGTAGTAGCCGCCGTGGGCTCCGAGGAAGAGATCGACGGGCTGCGCTTTGAGGAAGCGGAAGGTGCGCTCGTAGTCGGTAGCGATACCGGGGTAGTCTTTGTTGCCGACGAGGATGTAGCCGGGGTTTACATTCGGGCTGCCTATGATCACGGCGTTGAGGCCATCGACCTTCATCGTCCACGTTGTGCAGCCGCGAGTGTGGCCGGGCGTGAGATTTGCGATGAGCGTGCTGCCGCCGAGCTTCACTTCGTCGCCGTCTTTGAGTCGGCGGTCCACTTTGGCGGGTGTGAACTGCGTGTAGTCGGCCTTGAGCCGTGACTTCTTCGCACCGCCGCTTTCCACCGCATCGGCATCTTCCTCCATGACGAAGTATTGCGCTTTCGTCTGTTTGATGATCTCCGCGCTGCCTGCGCAATGATCCGAGTGTGCGTGGCTGATGAGCAGGATCTTCACGTCGGTGAATTTGAAGCCGAGCTTTTCGATGCTGGTGCGAATGAGCGGCACGGACTCCTCGAAGCTGCTGTTGATGAGGATATGTCCCTCCGGCGTGGCGATGAGATAGGACGCGAGGTCTTTGGAGCCGACGTAGTAGAGATTCCCGGCAATCCTATGCGGCGGGAAGGGCTCCATCCAGGCTGCGGGCTGAGCGGCGGCAAAGAGCGTAGAGCCGAGGGCGAAGAGAATGGGAAGCAGGGATTTCATGAGCGCTTCAGTACGTTTTGCCTTCAGGAATCACAGGCACACCGGCGACTTCGCCGAGAATGGAGTCGAAGTCAGCGGCGCAGGCGGTGAAGTGGGCGTGGACGGCGCCGAATTCGCTGCCGTGGACAATGAATTGGGCACCGAGGTCGATGAGGGTCTTCGCATCGGCGGCAGAGCCGACGGGGCGGCCCCAGGCTTTGCCGTACTTTTTGCAGGCGGCGGCGATTTGCTTCTGCACGTCCATCATGCCGGGATCATTGACGCCGGGGGTGCAGCCGAGGCGCAGGGACATGTCTCCGGGGCCGATGAAGAGGATGTCCACGCCGGGAACGGAGGCGATTGCATCGACGTTGGCGAGTGCGGCGGGTGTTTCGATTTGGACGGTGAGGAAGGTCTCGCGATTGGCTTGGTCCGTGTAATCAGCGGGTTTGCCGATCCAGTAGTCGGCATCGCGTCCACCACCGCAGAAGCCGCGGTCGCCGAGTGGCGGGAATTTGATCGCACTGACGAGAGCGCGGGCTTCATCGGCGCTGCCGACATGCGGAATCATCAAACCGGCCGCGCCGTCTTCGAGAAGGCGGTAGAGGCCGTTTTTTTCTTTGGTGGGCGGACGCCACATGCAGTCGATGTCGGCAGCGTGATGACGACCGAGCATGGTTTCGATTTCACGGTCTTCCCACGCGCGGTGCTCGCCGTCGAGCCAAATGCCGTCGTAGTGAAAATGGGCGGCCATGGCCGGGAAGAAGGCGATGGGTGAACCACAGCAGCAGATGCGGGCGACTTTGCCAGCGCGGAGCTTGGCGAGAACTTTGGATTTTCTCATAAGGAATCAGTTTTGGGATTGATGTGTTGAGTGAGCAGTGTGGTTAATGCGGAGGCATCGCCAGCGAGCATATGGAGGTCTTGAGCATCGATCAAACGACGGGCGAGAGCTTCGTGCTGTTGTTCTTCGGTGGAGAGCTTAGTTTTGGCAGCGGAGGGTAGTGCGACGATGACGTCCCACTGCTGCGGGCCGAAGCTGAGGGACCAGTTCATGATCCATGAGTAGCTTTTGTGGAAGGCTTCGGGCTTTTGCACAGGAAGTGAACCCGGCACGGCGATGAGCACGAGATCCTGCGCCATCGTGCGGACTTTTTTGGCGTATTCTTCGAGTTGGGCAAGTGTCTGGCCTTCCGTGGGCCATTGGGTGACGTTGACGACGGCTTTGGGATAGAGCTGCTGAATCGCGGGAGCGATGAGCGTGTCATAGGGCGGCATGGCGAGCACTTTGACGGGCTTGCCGGCTTTGAGAAGAGCGAGCGTATGACGCAGGGCGGGCAAAGGCGGGCCGATGTCTGCGAGCGATGTTTTCTGGCCGGTGATGGTCTGCGCGATGGTTTCGGCGAAGAGTTTGTGACCAGCCATGTTGGGGTGGATGGGATCGCTGAGGAGCAGATTCCATTCGAGGGCGTCTTTGCTATGCACGGCCTCAAAAGCGGCGAAGCAATCGGCGACGGGGAGTGATTCGGCTTTGGCGATGTCGCGGATGGCCTGCGTGAATTCGGCGAGTTTGGCTCCGGGGCGCTGGGGGGACTCGACGATGGAGTTTTGCGTGCAGAGGATGACCTCGGCGTCGATGGCACGGCAGCGGCGGATGATTTCGCGGAGGTTGTTTTGGAAATCGGCAATGGGTGTGCGCACGAGGTCGTTCATGCCGAACATGATGGTGACGAGATGCGGCTTGTGAGCGAGGACGTCGCGCTCCAGGCGCTTGAGAGCGCCGGTGGTGGTGTCGCCGCTGATGCCGGCATTGCGCACGGTGACCTGGGCCTGCGGATGGATTTTTTGCAGAGCGATTTGCAGCATCTCGGGATACGCGCGCAGTCCGCCGCTGTGGTAATAGACGCCGGTGATGCTGTCGCCGATGCAGACGATGCGGATGGTTTTTTTGCCAGCGGCAAGGAGTTGCGCGGTTTTGAGCGGAGCTGCTGAGAGCAGGCTCACGCAGGTGAGAAGGAACAGGAGAATGCGCATGGTGGATTTAAAGGGTATCGAGACTGAGGCGGGGCGCTCTGCCGAGTTGTGGAAGCAGGCTGTGATTGTCGAGGCCGAAGTGGCGTTCGCCTTCGCTCATCTTCGGCTGTTTTTTTCGTGCCGTGGCGAGCTGTTCGGAGACGGCGGCGGCATCGGCGAGCTGTGGAAACAAGGGGCCGAGCAAGGCTTTGAGCGCAGGATCGAGAAAAGCCGCGTCTGTCTGGAAGAGGGCGATGCCATCCACGCCTTCATCATAGTTTCGGGCGATCCTTTCGAGAAAGCCGCGTGCGTTGGCGATGACGCCTTTCCCGGTGACGGTGTTGGCTCCGCCATGAATCTTGGCACCGTGGGCGCGGGCCAGCTCGACATAGGGCCGGGTGGTGTCGGGGTAGTCGAAATCCCAAATCCACAATGGGTCGAGGGCGATCTCATCCACCCAGCCCTCTTTGTGCCAGGTGCGTAGGTCCAAACCTTCCATCAAGTTCAGGTCGAGCGTGGCCTCGGGAATACGGACCATCACCGGCACTTTGCGCTTCGTGGTTTTCTCCAACTCGCGGAGCTGGGCGCGGAGGTCACGCATGAAGAGGTTCACGAAGCCAGCGCGATGCTGCGCCCACGCGAGGAACTCGGGTGAGCCGACACGCATCAGCCGTGGATCATCACGGCCAGCCTTCAGCCACGGATCGAGGATTTTCGGATGATAGCGGGCGATAGGCGGCTGGCGGCAGAAGTCGAGGCAAAGACCATGTGCACCGATTTGCGCGACCTCCAGCAGCACGGCGATGCGTTCGGCGCGATATTCGGGAATGGCAAAGCTGACCTTGGTGCCATCCACCTGACCACCGCGATGCCGCTCCATCCACTCGGGATGCCCGGCGATGTATTTGGAGCGCAAACCGCCGCCCAGTGCGTCGCCATAGTGACGGTTCATGCCGAGTCGGCCGTAGATGACCATGTTGTTTTTCTCGGCGAAGGACAAAGCGGCACGCAAAGAGCATTCGTGACGGAATGAATCGCCGATGACCTTTGTCTCCGGTCGTGTATCGCCCACATACATCGTCGAAGTGGGCAACGCACTCTGGTAATCCAGCGTGCTGCGGCCTAGCGCCCACATGACATGACGGATGCCGTGATCGAGATGCGCTTGCAGGCAGTCCGCAGAATCATGCCCGCTCGTTTGCTGCTTCTCATAGAGCCACTGCCAAAGCTCGGCCATGCCCCAGACCGTCTTCTTTTTCGCGTCGGCTGCTGAAGCAGGAAGCCACACCGAGGCGAGAGTGCCTGCGGCGCTGGTGAGGAGATGGCGGCGGTTCATGGCGTCAAAGGCTGCTTCCGACTGTTGCGCGTCACTGCTTTTTCACCCGCTCCCGCAGTTCCTCGGCCGTCCATGGCGTTTTTCGGTCGGCGGTTTCGCTGCGGATGGTTTTAATGGCGGCAGGAACAACAGGCTTTTTCCATTGGTGCCAGCGTTCGCCGACGAAATTCAGCACGCTGGCGATTTGCTCGTCGTTATAGACTTGCGCCAACGGGAGCATGACGCCTTCGCCGTAGTTGATGCCTTCGATGGGGCCGGTTTGGCCGTGGAGGAGGATGCGGGCGAGGGTGGGGATGTCGCCGTTGTTTTTGAACCAGGGTGATTGCGCGATGGCGGGCGCGAGGAGTTTGTCCCCTTGCTTCACGCCGAGGCCATCGGGACCGTGGCAGGCGGTGCAGAGCGTCTGATAGATTTGCTGGCCTTGTTTGGCGGAAGTGCCCAGTTCGGCGAGTGAAGCGGTGGTTTTTTCCTTCTCGATGATCGCCGCGAGAAGCGGCTGTGTGCTAGCTTGCGCACTGAGACCAGCGGGAATGGATGCCTTGATGCTGCGATGGGCCAGATAGACCTGCGCGAGCACTTGCGGATCGGGATCGCTGATCAAAGCGGCGAGCGCGGCGGTGATGTCGGCATCGTGTTTGGCGAAAAAGCTCTCGCTGATCTGCACGGCGGCTCGGCGGACGCGTGGTTGCGGGTGTTTGAGGTTGGCGAGCAGCACGTCCTTCGGCAGCGACTTGAGGCCATCAAGGGTCCACATCGCGTGGATGCGGGCATTCGTGTCGCTGTGCTGGCGTGCGATGGTGATGAGCGTGGGTGCGATGCTGGAGTCGCGTTTGTTGACGAGGAGCATCTGCGCGGTGTCGCGCCACCAGCCGTTCGGATGGGCGAGGTGCGCAGTGAGTTGCTCCGGCGTTTCATCCAGCATTCGCGGCTGCGGGCCTGGCTTTTTACCATCGGGCACGAGGCGGTAAATGCGACCATGGCGCACCACTTTGGTCATGCCCCATTTTTTGACGCGATGATAGCGCTCCACCCAGTCCACGAGCTTGTCCTTGCGATAACCTTCGACGTAGCGGGCTTTCATCTCGGCACTGACCTCGGTGGGGAACCATTCTTTTTCCTGAATGATGCCGCGATACATGTCGGCGATGTAGAGGCAGCCGTCGGGGCCGCTTTCTGTCCACACGGGACGGAAATAGGCGTCGGTGCTGCGGATGAACTCGCTCTGTGGATAGGCGTTGTGTGCGACGGCGATGCCGTTCTTCCGCTCGAAGCGGCTGAGGCGAATGAAGCGGCCCACAGGCTCGCAAGTGGTCATGTAGCCGTGGAACTCGGGCATGAGCGGACTGCGCAGGATGGTCTGGCCGCAGCAGGCGGAGAAGCTGGTGAGGATGTGCTGCTTCTCGAAGTCGTAACCGCCGGAGGAGTCGTCCCACACTTTGCAGATGGAATAAGGTCTGCCGTAGTCAACACCGTGCTCCCTCACTCGCAGCACGGGATAGCCGGCGGGGAGCTGAAAGCCCTGCGCGGGATTCGCCCCACCGGCGCGGGTGCCGTAGAGGATGCCATCGTCATCGCGGGCGAGCCCCCATTGGCTGAAGCGGCCGTCGGGATAGTTGATCGGCTCCAACTGGCCGTCGTCGCGCAGGCGAAAACGCAGGTCGTTGGTGGCGATGACGTTGTCGAGATTCCAAAGAATGCCCGTGCGCTGATGCTCGATGTTGCCGTTGTCCGGCCCGGTTTTGAAGATGAGTTCCTTGCGGTCGGAGACACCATCTTTGTCGTCGTCAAAGTAGGACCAGTAAGAGCCATCGCCGGTGAAGCTCACGATCACGCGATCACCCATCGGCAGCACCGTGCGAGGCAGCAGGGCGTTATCAATGAAGACGGTGCGCTTGTCCATGATGCCATCGCCATCCGTGTCCACGAGCTTCACCACGCGGCTGACGGTCTTCATTTGATCCGTGGCAAACTCGTCCTGCATGTAACTGCGCCATTCGCAGACATAAAGCGCCCCATTCGGATCAAAGGCAAAGGACACCGGCTCCTCGACCATTGGCTCGCTCGCCACGCATTCGAGATGATAGCCCCTGGGCACCTCGATGGTCTTGATGGCGTCCGCCGGCGAGAGCGGCGGGAAAGTCGTGTCCGGGTTCCAGCCTTGTGGTGGGCTGTCTGCGGCGATGAGCGGTGCTGAGAGGCTGGCGAGCTGAAGAATGAAAGGTAGGAGGGCAGCACGGAGTTTCATGAGAGAGAAGACTGGTTGGATGATGGAAACGGTTGCGGGTTAGCTTCACTTCATTTTGCCCCTGCCTCGCGCAAACTGACGGCTTCCAGCACGGTGTCGGGAGCTTGTGAAGCGCGGATGCATACCTGCGCCCACGCGACTTCGGGTGAACCGATGACCGCGAGTTCTTTTGTCCCCTGGACGACGGGCGCGGAGTCGGTGGTGATGGCACCGCCATCGGGCTTGGCCTTGGTGCGGAGGAAGACTTGGG
>NZ_JBIIKX010000034.1:0-58996 GCF_044232965.1 Prosthecobacter sp. | reverse complement strand
AAGCCCTGTCACGCAGGGCGGTTTGCAGACTCCGGGTCAGTTTGTTGAACATGGCTCCTTCTCAACTCCCGCCCATTCCAGCACCTTGCCAGAAAGGCGTTTTATTTGCGAAGACACCGCCTAGGCTTCGGCATGTTCGTGCCTCAATGGGGTCTTCACCCCAGCAACGGCCTACTCATGCCGCAGCGCATCAATCGGATTCAGTTTGGCCGCCCTGCGTGCCGGCGTGTAGCCAAACAGCACGCTGACAATCGCGGAGAAAGCGAAGGCGATCACGTTGATCTGCGTGTTGAAGTTGAACGGCACCTTGATGACCGGCGCGATGGCCGCGATGCTCGCGATCTGCTCGCCGAGCGTTTCCGCGTCTCTCTCCGTGAAACTCGGCACGCCCGCCGATGAGCCGCGTTGGCCAAAACCCGCTCCAGGTCGCAGCGTGAGCAGATTGCTTCCTAGGCTGGAAATTTGTGCCTTCACCGCCAGCGTGGATCCTTCGCCCAGCGTGACCATGGTGATGATCGACGCCACACCGATGAAGATGCCCAGCACGGTCAAAAAGGCCCGCGTGAGGTTGCGGCCGATCTCCCGCACGGCGATGGCAAAGGCGTTCCAGATCATGGCGAGGTGGAATCGGATTCGACGAGGCCGTCTTTGATCACCACGCGCCGCTTCGCACACGCAGCCACGTTTTCGTCATGCGTGAACATCAGCACCGTGATGCCGCGATCCACATTCAGCCGGGTGAGGATCTCGATGATGTCCCGCGTTGTCACGGAGTCGAGATTGCCCGTCGGTTCATCGGCAAACAGCGTGCTCGGCTCCGTCACGATGGCCCGGGCGATCGCCACCCGCTGCTGCTGCCCGCCGGAAAGTTCGCCGGGCGTGCTGCTCAGATCTCCGCCTGGCTGACCGCGCAAAAATTAGGACCGGTCAAGGACATCGGTTTGGAGAAGCTGGCGGTTGCCCTGGAGCCTACGTTTCCAGTTCAGGCCACCATCGCAGCATTGAAAATTCAAGACCGCCAGCACATGCAGGACACTTTGACACAAGTTTGGCTGGCTTGGAAAGAACGGGATCCCCTTGGCGCGAGATCGTGGCTCATCAGCCACCCAGAGTCGCAGAGATTTATCGACAAGTAGCCCCTCTCGACCAAACCTGCGCTCATCTCCGCTCACGGGTAAGCGTGACCGGATCGAAGTTGCTGATAAACTCTGCTTAGCAAAGCCACATTGCCAGCCAGCGCACGGTAAGTTTTGTGCTGCGCGGTCAGGAGGCTGTCGGCACCCAAATCCGCCTGGGTGACGACATCAGACTGACTGATCACGTTTCTGTTGCCCACGACATCCAGAAAAGTGGGAACCACGACCGCGTTGGTTTTATCCGCCAGAAAGAGTTCTGCAAAATTGCCGCCCAGCTTGGCAATGGCCATGCCCCTGCCCCTGTCACCACCCCGCAGAGAGGTGGTCCCCTTCCAATAGACGCCGACTCCGGACTTGGAGCGCTGGAAGACCAATGCGCGCGTCACGATCATCCCCACACTTTTGGCGCAGACCACATGCCCCGCCTCATGAATGGAGGCGAATTCCAACGTCCCCACGGGCGCGTTCAGCGTGATAAGGCTTGACCTCGCCACGTCATGGCTAAATGCCACAGGAACCCAAAATGCCAAGACTAGGGTGATAAAGAATTTAATCATGGCATCAGTGAGGTTAAATAGCCGCCTTGTCTTCCTACAGATAGGCCAGTTTGCCTACAATTCACATAAATGAATCTTTATTCAGACATCCACCGCCTTACGATCGCTCAAGAACTAAATTAAAGTCCTTTCCACTCAACAGATTGGGAGAGCATCGTGTCGTTATCAAAAACGAAGCGCCCGGTAAAATGACGACGCTCAATCAAGGTTTGCGCGAGCCAGTGGATGTCGTCAGCCCACATCTCATGAAAAGGCAGCGAGTCTAGCGAGGTCCACAGCGGCACGGCCTCGGGCGTCTCCACGGCCTCGCCCTCATGCAGCGTGGCGACAAACACATCCACATGCATGCGCAGACCATCGACAAACTGAAACCACAGCTCGCCATGATGCACCGGATTCAGGGCGGTGACGCCCAGTTCCTCCTGCGTCTCGCGCACCGCGCACTGCACGGAGGTTTCACCAGGGTCCATCTTGCCGCCGGGACCGTTGATTTTACCCGCGCCGAGGCCGCGCTTTTTGCGGATGAGCAGCACCTCGCGCTTCGCCTCGTCGATGATGAACATCAGCGTCGCCCGGATGTCAGGCTGCCAGGTGTGCCAGTCGATGTTCACTGTGAGTTCAGCGTTTTTTCCACGGCAGGCCGCGCAACCAGCGTTTGCTGCTCTTGATGTTCAGCGACTCCGCCAGGATCTCGGTGTCCCCCGCGTCGAAATCCTCGGCACGCGGCAGTCCGGCGGGCAGCTCGAACTCCGGTTCGGGAATGGGAAGAGATTCCGGCAGCGGCGGGGCAACGGGTTTTTGATTCAACGGCACGGCACCGGAGGGCACGACCAGTCCGCCGGAGATGATCATTTTCATGGCATCCTCAATGCTGATCGGCGCATCGCAGACTTTTTCAGAATCAACGACGAGCAGAAAGCCGGTCATCGGGCTGGGCGCGGTGGGCAGCAGCACGCAGGTCATCGCCTTGCCGCTTTTTTGATCGCAGTACTGCCCGGTGGCAAAGCCGATCATACGCATGCCCGTCACCGGGTAATCAACGTAAACGACCCGTTTGAAGTTCTGCTTCGTGCCACCCAGGCTGCGGAAGGCGTCGATCACCTGCTTGAGCGGCCGGTAGATCACCGCCACCAGCGGAATACGCAGCAGCAGCTTGTCGATGGCGGTGACTACATGCACGCCGATCACATTCGTGGCCATGAAACCGAGCCCCAGGATGATCAGCAGCGAAAACAGGAAGCCAATGAAGTTGGTGAGGCTCTCCAGCTTCGGGTCGTTGATGTCCAGCAGCGGCTGCTCGGACAGTTCGTTCACCAAGTTCACGATCTGAGCCAGCACCGGCTTGCTCCAGCCGTGCAGGATGTCGTAGATCGAGTAAAGAATCCAAAAGGTGATGATCAGCGGCAGCGCCAGTGCCAGCCCTGCCAGGAACTTGTTCCGCATCCACACGCCCCAGCCTTTCGGCGCGGGTGCGTCGGGTGGAAGAGTCGTGCCGGGAAGTTCCTGTGTCATGACAATGTGTTTCAGTGCGTGAATGAGAACGCACCACAATCGCTTTGTTCAGCCAAATTCTGATTCAAATCATCAGATCATGCTCCCACGAGCATTCTGGCCGGATTTTCGATGCAGTCCTTCACGCGAATGAGGAACGTCACCGCTTCCTTGCCATCCACCACACGATGATCATAGCTGAGGGCGAGATTCATCATCGGACGGATGACAACCTGCTTGTCCACGGCCACCGGGCGCTGCTGGATGCTGTGCATGCCGAGAATCGCGCTCTGCGGCGGATTGATGATTGGGGTGCTGAGCAGCGAGCCATACACACCGCCGTTGGAAATGGTGAAAACACCGCCGGTGAGGTCGCTGACTTGGATTTTGCCTTCCTTCGCCTTCGCGGCATAACCGAGGAGGTCTTTTTCGAGTTCGGCGAAGGACTTCTGGTCCGCGTCACGCAGCACGGGCACGATCAAGCCACGCTCCGTGCCCACAGCGACACCGATGTCATAATAGTGCTGCTGCACGATCTCCTCGCCCTCGACGCGCACATTGATCTGCGGCACGGCCTTGAGCGCCTCGACGACGGCTTTGATGAAGAAGCTCATGAAGCCGAGCTTCACGCCGTTTTTGGCCACAAAAGCATCCTGGAGCTTGGAACGCAGCGCCATGACGTTGCTCATGTCACACTCATTGAAGGTGGTCAGGATGGCGGCGGTGCGCTGGGCGCTGACGAGCTGGTCGGCGATCTTTTTGCGCAGCGGGCTCATCTTTTTGCGCGTCACGCGGCCTTCAGGTGCGGCAGGAGCTTTCGTGACGGGCGCAGGAGCCGGCTCAGGCTTCGGCACGACTTTGAATTCCGTGATATTGCTCGGCTTCGGCTCTGGAGCCGGAGCGGCCGCAGGAGCGGGCTTCGGCTGTTCGGGTGCCTTGGCAGCAGGGGCGGCGGCGCTTTCGTCAATCTGGCCCACAACGGCTCCAACTTCCACGTCATCACCCGGTTGCTTGCCGATGTGCAGGGCACCACTAACCTCGGCGGTCACTTCTGCGGCGACCTTGTCAGTTTCGAGGGTGAGCAGGATGTCGCCGACCTTCACGAAGTCGCCTTCATTGAAGTGCCATTTGGCGATCTGACCTCCGGCGACGGATTCGCCGAGTGCGGGGATTTTGATGTCTGCGGGCATGACGGGGTGTTTTGGGGAAAGCTTGCGGTAGGTGGGATCAGGAATTGAAGGCGCTCTCGACCAGATGCTCCTGCTCCAGCGTGTGGATGGCCTTGGATCCGGCGGCGGGGCTGGAGCTGCGCTCACGACCGGCGTAGCGGAGCTTGTGGTTGGACAGCTCCTCCAGGCGCGGGCGGATGTAATAGAATGCACCCATGTTGCGCGGCTCCTCCTGGCACCAGATCCACTTCTTCTGCGCGCGCGGGTACTTCGCCACGATCTCCTTCAGCATGTCGTAGTTCAGCGGGTACAACTGCTCGATGCGGATGATGGCGGCGTTCTTGATCTTGTTCTCGGCACGGAACTCCAGCAAGTCGTAGTACACCTTGCCGCTGCACAAAATGAGACGCGTGATGCGATCGGGCGAGACGGTGAGCTGGTCGTCATCGAGCACTTCCCTGAAGGTGGTGCCCTCGGCCATCTCGCTGAGCTTGGAGACGCACTTCGGATGACGCAGCAGGCTCTTCGGCGTCATGACGATGAGCGGCTTGCGCGTGCTGCGCTTGAGCTGGCGGCGCAGCGCGTGGAAATACTGCGCGGGGGTGGAGAAGTTGCAGACCTGCATGTTGCCTCCGGCGCAGAGCTGCAGGAAACGTTCCAACCGGGCGCTGGAGTGCTCAGGGCCCTGTCCTTCATAACCGTGCGGCAAAAGCAGCGTCACATGACTCGGACGCTGCCACTTGCTCTCCGCGCTGGCGATGAATTGGTCGATGATGACCTGCGCACCGTTCACAAAGTCGCCAAACTGCGCCTCCCAGCAGACGAGCAGGTTGCTGGCAAGCAGCGAGTAGCCGTAGTCGAAGCCCAGCACGGCGGCTTCGGAAAGTAGGCTGTTGTAAACACAGTAGCGACCCTGCTCGGCTTGCAGGTTGTTCAGTGGAATGTGACGCTCGCGTGTTTGTGAATCATAAAACACGCTGTGGCGCTGGCTGAAGGTGCCGCGACGCACGTCCTGGCCGCTGAGACGCACACCATGGCCTTCCGTGAGGAGTGTTCCAAACGCCAGCGACTCAGCGTAGGCCCAGTCGATGCCTTCGCCAGCCTCCAGGGCCTTCTTGCGGGCCGCGAGGAAGCGTTTCGAGATCGTGGGGTGCAGATTGAAACCCTCCGGCACTTCGAGGAGGCGCTCACCCACCTTCTTCAGGTTCTTCATCTCCACTCCGGTCTTCACCGGGTTGTAATCATAAGCCGGCTGTGGCATCGCCATGCTGCCTTCGAAAGGATTGCCGCCATCAGCGGTCTTGTCTTTCTCAGCGAGGGTGGTGATGCCCTGCTCAAGCTCGTCTTCGAGCTCGCGCTGCAAAGCAGCGGCCCCTGCCTCGTCGAGCACACCTTGGCTGGCGAGGTCCAGGCGGAACAGCGTCGCGGTGGAGGGATGCGAGGCGATGGCACGGGCCATGTTCGGTTGCGTGAAGCCCGGTTCGTCCGTTTCGTTGTGGCCATGGCGGCGGTAGCACACGATGTCGATGATGACATCGCGGGCAAAGGTCTGTCGAAAATCGAGCGCCAGCTTCGTGGCGGCCATCACCTCCATCGGGCAGTCGCCGTTCACATGGAACACCGGTGCCTCGATCATTTTCGCCACGTCCGTGCAGTAATCGGAACTGCGCGCGTCCTCCGGCATCGTGGTGAAGCCGATCTGGTTGTTCACGATGATGTGAATCGTGCCGCCGGTTTGGTAACCGGGAAGCTGGGAGAGATTTAGCACCTCGGCCACGAGGCCCTGGCCGGCAAAGGCCGCGTCACCGTGAATGAGCACTGGAATGACTTTTTTGCGGTCCTTCGTGTCGCCCAGGGCGCGCTGTCGGGCACGCGCCATGCCTTCGACGACGGGATCGACGGCCTCCAGATGGCTCGGATTCGGCGCGAGCATCACACCGACGGAGTCGCCAGCGCTGGTCTGCCGCACAGTTTCAAAACCGAGGTGGTACTTCACGTCGCCGTCACCGGAAACCATGTTCGGCACATAATTCTCGCTGAATTCGTAAAACAGGAATTCCAGCGGCTTGCGCAGGAAATTCGCCAGCACGCTCAGACGGCCGCGATGCGCCATGCCCAGCACGATTTCCTTGCCGCCCTGCGCAGGCATGCCTTCCAGGATCGTTTCCAGCGCCACGAGCATCGACTCGCCGCCTTCCACCGAGAAACGCTTCTGGCCGACGAAGCGGCGGTGCAGGAAGCGCTCAAAGGACTCCGCCTCCAGCAGCCAGCGCAGTGCGTCGATCTGATCCTTCGCCGAAGACTTGGCCTCAAGATCACGGCCCTCCACGCGGTCCAGCAACCAGGCGCGCACTTCCGGGTGGTGGATGTGCATGAACTCAAAACCCGCCTTCCCGCAGTAGATGCGGCGCAGCTCAGCGAGCATCGTCTTGAGCTTCATCGGCTGCCCGTTGCGGAACATGTGCGTCTGCACCTCCTCCTCCAACTCATCCGCCGTGAAGCCGAGGCCCGCCGGGGTGAGCGCCGGGATTTCCGGGCCTTCCGGGTCCAGCGGATCGAGGTGCGCGGCGGTGTGGCCGATGGCGCGGAAGTTGTGCAGAGCGTTGGTGACGCGCATGCGGAAGTTCAGCGTCTTCTCGGAAAGCGGCGCACCGGCGGCCTCCGCCTTGGTGGCGAGGCGGGCCATGCCCAGCTCAAAACCTTCAAAAAACGACGACCAAAGCGGTTCGACAGAACCAGGGTCTTTTTTCCAGTCCACGTACTTGGACTCGAGGAAATCCGCGTTGGCGCGGTAAGGCAATGTGGCACTCATGATGGGGGGCGCAGAGAATGCGCCCTTTCGTTACGAGTGCAAACGCGGAAAGGCGGCTTTTGCAGCCATTTTCAGGGGGAAATCACATCCACCGCCGAGGCTAGGCCGCCTTGGCCGCCGTCATGTAACGCAGCAGCCGGGCAAGCGTGGTGCGCATGTCCTTGCGGTCCACGATCATGTCCACCAAACCGTGCTGCATCATGAACTCGGCGGTCTGGAAACCCGGAGGGAGGTCGGCATGGGTGGTTTCCTTCACCACACGCGGGCCGGCGAAGCCGATCATACACTTCGGCTCGGCGATGATGATGTCCCCCAGCGTGGCGAAGCTGGCGGTAACACCGCCGGTGGTCGGATGTGTGAGGATGGAGATGTAAGGCAGGCGCGCCTCGGCGTGCCGGGCGAGCGCTCCGCTCGTCTTGGCCATCTGCATCAGACTCAAAATGCCCTCGTGCATGCGGGCGCCGCCGGAGGCGGAGAACACGAGGACCGGCTTGCGCTCGGCGGTGGCGGCCTCGATGGCGCGGGTGATTTTTTCACCCACCACGCTGCCCATGCTGGCACCAAGGAAGCGGAAATCCATGATGGCGAGCAGCACCGGGACGCCTTCGATGGTGGCCCGCCCGGTGAGCACCGCCTCGGTCAGGCCGGTTTTCTGCTGGTAGGCCTTCACCTTGTCTAGATAGCCTTTGAAGCCGAGGGCGTTCACGGAGTCGAGTCCCTGGTCCATCTCGACGAAGCTGCCCTCATCGACCATGCTGGCGATGCGCTCGCCGGAGGCGATGGTGAAGTGGTAGCCGCAACTGGTGCAGACGCGGAGGTTCTTGCTCAGCGCGTCCTCGAACAGGCTCTCATTGCATGAGGGGCACTTCGTCCAGAGGCCTTCCGGCATGTCGCGTTTCTTTTCACCCAGTGCGTCAACGGTGCGTTTTTTGAAAAATCCCATGGTAGGTCAGTCGGTGTGGACGTCCTGCGAAGGCGGACCTGATGGAGCGTCTCCCCGAGTGGCATGTCGCAGGAGGTGTCGCGGCGGATCGAATCCGCCCGGCATTCGCACTGTCAGGCCCGGCCAGAGCCGGACGCGGGGCCGATCCTAGCCGCGTGCTGCGGTGATGACCACCACTTTTTCTGCCCCACCCTCCCGCCGCAGCACCCGGGCGCACTCGCTCGTCGTCGCGCCCGTGGTGAAAACATCGTCCACCAGCAGGATGCGGCGGCCCTGGAGCGAGATTTGGGCCTGCCAGGGCCGTGGTTTCCGAAGTGCAAACGCCCCACGCAGGTTTCGCAGCCGCTCATCGCGGTCCAGGCTGGCCTGCGTGTCCGTCTCGCGGATGCGGGCCAGGGCGTTCGCCGCCGGGATGCCCGTCCACTGCGCCAGCCGCTGGCAGAGCTCCCAGCTTTGGTTGAACTCCCGGTCCAGCTCCCGGCTGCGATGCAGCGGCACCGGCACCAGCAGCCATTCGGCGAGATTTTCCCCTGCCAGACGCGGCTCCTCCAGCGTCCGCAGCATCAGCGCGGCCAAAGCGCCGCGCAGTTGCAGGCGGCGGTCATACTTGAACTGATGCACCAGCTCCCGCACCGCGCCCTCTGCTCGGCAGGCCGCCACGGCAAACTCGAACTCCAGCTTGCGCCCGCTGCAGTTCATGCAGCGGAACTCATGTGTGAACGCCCCGTCATACATCTCCCCACACACCCGGCAGTAAGGCGGTGCCACCAGCGGCAGTTCCTCCGCGCAAACTTGGCAAAACCACGCTCTCTCACCGTCGCGCGGGGCCCCCTGCCCCAGCGGCACATGGCACCCACAGCACAATCGCGGGTAGATCAGGTCCACGAACGCCTCCAGGGCCGGGGCCATCGCCCGGCGCATCACGGAAGGAACTGATGGACCCGGATAAGCCATATGGAAACATTACCTCACCGCTTGTTCGCCTTTGAATAACTCACGAGATGGAGCGTGGCGCACATGGCTCGAATTCAGATTGCGGATGACGGTTTGCGGAATGAGAGGGTGATCATGGGACAAGACGAAATCGAGCGCAACATGGGCGTGCAGCCTCTGGACGGGATCATGACCGAGCATGAGGTGACCAATCATGCCTTGGTGACCGCCAGCACCGAACCGATGACCCACAAGGCCGTGCAACGCGCCCGCAAAGGCCGCCGCCTGACCAAGCACATGAAACAGCGCATGGCCGACGCCCTGACCCTGCTCATGAAGCAGCAGGGCAAGGAGATTGAGCGCCCGTGGGTGGTGAAGGATTTGTTTAACTATTAAAGTGGTCCGCACAGTCCCCTGTGCGGCGCTCCGCGATCAGTTCAAAGTTCCGATCTTCCAGAAAACATCTTCCCATGCGGAGGTTTACCCGCAAAGTCTTCCAGAAGACTACCACGCCCGCACAGAGGACTGTGCGGACCACTTTGGTGGCAAATCGGATAGCCACAGGTGCATCCCCCGGCTTGCCGTCCCGATTTCATCACGCTAGCATCGCACACCATGTCTGACGCCATCTCCAACCGCCGTTTCGTCACCGCTGCTGAAAAAGTCGATTACCAGTCCCCGTGGACGCTCGAAGAGTGGCTGTGCCGCAACGACATCGTGAACAACGAGCACCTCATGATGGTGCGCGCCAACATGGAGCCGGGCCGCAGCCATCCCTTTCACTCGCACCCGACACGGGAGGAGATGATCTACATCATCTCCGGCAAGGCGGAGCAGTGGGTCGGCCAGCAGAAGAAAATCCTCGGCCCGGGCGACATGGCCTTCATCCCGATGGGCGAAATCCACGGCACCTGGAACGTGGGCGATGAAATGCTCGTCTTCCTGGCGATCCTTTCGCCCGCGAAGGCGGATGAGCCCGGCCTCGTGGATCACAGCGAGGAAGAGCCGTGGAAGTCGCTGAGAAAGTAGTCCTGTTGCGCCGCAACCGGGCTACTTCCCCCGCAGCTCCCTGCGCAGATCCGTCATCCCATCGCGCAGGGCAAACAACTCAGCGCGGAATTCGGCGAGCAAATCCTGCCGGTCCTGCCAAGCAGGCGATTCCGCCAGCTCATTGAGGGCGGAAAGAGCCTCGTTGGCCCAGTTCAGGCAGCGGCGCAGGATGGCGAGCGTGTAGCCTTTGTTGCTGGAACCGGCAAAGCCGCGCATGACGAGCGCCCCGGCCAGCTTGCCGCTGATGTTCATCGTGTTACGGATGAAGCGATCCAACGCCGTGTCCCCATCGCTGGCCTCGGCGTTTTCTCCCCGCTCTTCGTCGATCTCGGTCATCACGCGGATGACGAGATCATGCGCCCGCTTTTGCAGCGGATGTTGCGCCTTGGACTCCTCTTCTTCAAGCCACTGGTCGAAGACCTCCTCGTCAAACACTTGGGGATCGCTCGCGGCAGGTTCGCCTTTCCACGCCTCGCCATCGTCCGCAGCAACGCTTTCACCATCGCCGCCGCCGAGCATGTGATCCCAGCCCATCACGAAGGACACACGGTCATCATCCAGACCGTCCATGCCGTATTTTTCCAGCGCCTCCATGTGCGCGTCGCTCAGGCGGTCGGACTGCTTGAGGGATGCCTCCCAGGACTCCTCGCTGTCATCAAAGTCGTCCCCTTCCTCCTCTTCCGGCTCGGGGCGCTGAATGATGCCCGCCAGCCAGCCGCGCATGGTGTGCAGGTTGGTCATCTTCTGCGCCTCCTCGGTGGCCGCGTCCATCTCCCAAAGCCATTCGGCGACGCTGATCTCAAAGTCGGTGCTCTCGATGAACACGCGCCCGTTTTCCTCGGAGAACCACTCCAGGTACAGCGAGTTCCGCCACTCTGACGCGGCCTCTGTTTCGTCGTCCTCATCGAGCAGGCCCTCCAGAGCGTCACCCTCCGTGAACACCTTCACCTTCTGCGAGGCGGTGATGTCCCCGACGTGGCCTTTCTGCTTCGGGTGCAACGCGGCGGCAGCAGCCTGCGGTTCCGGCATGGGATTGGTGAAGGTGATCCGGCTGCCAGCGACATCGCGCCAGGCATCACCCCGCAGGTCGAGAAGGACCGGTTCATCCCGGCCGACGAGCCAGATTTTCCCCCGCACGTTTCCATGGGTGGTGTTGTCGATTTCGCCACGGATGACGGCGGTGTCCAGACGCAGGGCCATGCGCTCCATCAGAGCGTGGACGGTGCGGGGGTGTCAAGAACAGCGGCGGGGGAATGCGACGCCGCCGGGCCGGTGAAGTGCGTTCCCCGGCTTGACTCGCCCTTCTGGCTCGCTTGAGGTTGCCCGCCCGCGTCATGGAACTGATCTCGATTGTTGAAGCCCTTCTTTTTGCCACCCAGGAGCCCCTGGGCGTGCCGCAGATGTGCGCCGCCGTCAAAGACACCGCCAAGGACATCGTGGAGTCGGCGAGCGAGGACGTTCCGGTTCCTGAGTGGGTGGCACCGCTGGCGGCCACGACCGAGGAGCAAGTGCGCGCGATCCTGGACGAGTTGATCGCCCGCTACGAGGCCGAGAAGCACTCCTTCACCCTCGTCGAGCGTGCCAACGGCTGGCGCATCGCCGCCCGTGGCCAGTATGCCGAATGGTGCCGCGCGCTTTACCCTGGCAAGAAGGTGCAGCGCCTCAGCCAGCCCGCGCTCGAAACACTCGCCATCGTCGCTTATCGCCAGCCGATCACGAAAGCAGGCATTGAAGCCGTGCGCGGTGTTTCGGTGGATGCGATGGTGCAGCAGCTCATCGACCGCGGTTTGATGAAAATCGAAGGCCGCGCCGATCTTCCCGGCCGCCCGCTGCTCTACGGCACCACCGAGGCCTTCCTCGATCACTTCGGCGTGCGCAGCCTTGACGACATGCCGAACGCCTCCGAACTGCGCCGCGTGAAGCTGCCCACGGCGGAAGAAGGCCCGACCGCTGCCGACCAACCGCAGGAACATCAGCTTTCCCTGGCCCCGGTGGCTGCGGCTGAAGAACCGGCTGCCGAGGAATCCTAACCCCCTTCCCTCCTGCGGCCCATGTCCCTCGATGAAGTCCGCCAAAAGATCGACAGCATCGATCAACAGCTTCTTCGCCTGCTGAACGAGCGCGCCGAGCTGGTGCATGCCGTCGGCGAGATCAAGCGCAAGGACGACCTCGACATCTATGTGCCGGGCCGCGAGGACAAGCTGCTGCGCAAGCTGGCTGAGATCAATCGAGCTCAAAACGGCCGCCTCACCGAGCGCGCCATCCGCGCCATCTATCGTGAGATCATGAGCGCCGCTCTTGCCTTGGAAGACAGCCTCAAAATTGCCTACCTCGGCCCCACCGGTTCATGGACGCATCAGGCGGCGGTGAACAAGTTCGGCCACTGCGTCGAATACCTCGCCGAAGTCACCACCGAGGGCGTGTTTGGCCGTGTGGCCGCGCAAACCGCCGACTACGGCGTGCTGCCCATCGAGCACTCCACCGAAGGCGCGGTGCATCACACGCTCGATCATCTCGCGGACAGCACCTTGCAGATCTACGCCGAGATTTTGTGGAAGGCCGACGCCGCCGTCATGGCGCAGGGGCCGAACGGCACCATCACCGAGATCCATGGCCGTGCGCAGATGCTCGCTCACTGCCGTCCCTGGCTCATGCAGAGTTTTCCCGGCGCAAAAATCGTCGAGGCGGCCAGTTCCAGCGCCGCCGCCACGCTCGCCGCCCAGAATCCCGCCATCGCCGCCCTGGGCACGCCGTTGAGCGCCGAGTTGCATGGGCTGCGCGTCATCGCCACCTCGCCGCGTGAATACGCCACTCAAACGCGCTTCATCATCCTCGGACGCCGCTCCGGCCCGCCTTCTGGCAACGACAACACGATGCTCATGATCCATTCCAAGGATCGCGTCGGCGCGTTGATGGAGGTGCTGCAAATTTTCGCCATGCGGAACATCAACGTCCGCCAGATCGAGAACCGCCCCACGCCCTGCGGCACCCAAGCCCGCTTCTTCCTCGAAATCAGCGGCCACCACTCCGATCCCGCCATCCAGCAGGCCGTCACCGCCCTGGAACAGCACGCCGCGCAGGTCAAAACGCTCGGCAGCTATCCCGCGCCGGGCTGGGTGGAGGAGCGTTAAGGAACTCTCACACTTCAAACGTGTGCTTCAGTGGAAGCGGCGCACCGCAGATCACGCAAAGCGCGCGTTTGGTATTCGTCTTCGAGCCACAGCTCGGACAATCCACGATCTGCGTGCGGATTTTCCCGTCGGTGGTGCCATCGCGCAGGTCGATTTCGAGGATGCGTGATTGCAGCTCGTCCTCGGTGAGGCCGTGCTTCTCCCGCAGCAGCTCCCAAAGCCCCTGGCAGCACAGCGCCAGCCGCTCGATGCGGCGCTGCAAACGCGCGATCTCGGCGACGGTGGCGTCCGCCTTGTTCTCCGCCCTGTCGGCGGTTTGATTGGCAGAAGAAATCTGCCCCTGTTGATGAATGTCCCAGAGCAAGTCCATGGCCCGAGGCATAGCCGCTTCGGCCACATCAGGCGATTACCAAAACGGCCCCATTTTGAAGGCACCGATGCACGAATGCAGACAGGGCCGCATCAAAACCTTGCCTTCATCCACGAGTAAAAGCCCGCGCCGATCTGGGCGTAGCCGACGGGGTTGGGATGGACGCCGTTGTTGTTGGGGTAGCCATCGACGGGGTCGAGGTTGAGTTCGGTGGGGACGAGGTGGATGCCCTCTTGCTCGCGGTTGGAGAGGCGCTTGAGCATGAGCTGGACGAGGCGGTGCTGGATGCGCTTCCAGCCCCAGCGCGGGTATTTGTCCTTGTAGTTGGCAGTGAAACCTTCCTGGCGGGCGTTGGGCGGTGTGGTGAGGCCGACGGCGAGGATGGCCTTGGGCGCGGCTTTGTGGAAGGCGGCGAGGAGTTTGTCGGCGTTGTCGAGGACACTGTTGATGATGGCGTCGGGCTTGGTGGGATCAGCACCGAAGCAGTCGTTGATGCCGAGGAGGAAGGTGACGACATCGGGCGGCTGGTTGTCGCAATGCTCTGCAAAATAGCGGTTCAAATCGAAGACACCGGTTTTGCCATCGGCGGCAGGAAAGATGAAGGGGCTGGTGGCTTTGCGGGCGAGCGGTCCGGCAGTGACGCCGGGAGTTTCGGGGGTGAACTTGGTGAGGAAGGTGGCCCAGGCCCAGCCGCCGTAGCCTTCATGCGCGACGGTGGGCAAAGCACTGGCCGGTTTGTGCGTGCCAAGCATGGTCCACTTCGGATTGCCGGGACGTGAGAGCAGATTGGCGATCTCGTTGGAGTAAACGGTGGCGTGCGTGAGGCTGTCGCCAACGATGAGGAGGCGCAGGGTTTTGTCGGCACCCGCTTTGCGAGGGGAGATGTGCAGCGTTGTCTTGCCCTGCTCCAACACCTTGCCGCTGGCGTCTTTGACGGTGATGGCGAGCGGGTGATCGCCGACATCGCTATCCGTGGGCTTCACGGTCCAGCGGCGCGCTTCGTTGGCGCCGAGCTTGCACTCGAACTCGAAGCGATAGTCCTGCGGCTTCTCGGTGAGCACGATGTTGTCGTGGTAGATGCTCATCTGCACATCCGGCGTGGCATAGACGACAGGCGGGAGCGTGAGCTGGAGGTCACCAGCAGAAACGAAAGCCGTGAAGGCGAGGAAGACGAGGCTGAGAAGTCGATTCATGGTCTCCGATTACGGAGTGCCACGAACGAATCGTTCCAGGAAGCGCAGAATGGCCGCCATGGAAAGCTGGCCACCGGGCGTGGAGGGGAAGTAATCCGTGCCGTGTGTGCCCCAGGGAAGTTCGAGGAAGTGATGATCCTCACGTCCCGAACGCAATTCGGTGAAGCGGCGGCTGTGACCGATACCGACAAGAGAATCGAGCGTGCCGTGGATGAGCAGCGTGGGGAGGCTGTGCTGATCGAGAAACGTCGTGGCGGAAGCGCTGCGGTAAGCCTCAGGGACTTCATGCGGATCGCCGCCCATGTATTGGCGGACCAGCGTGAGTGACTTGAGCAGATCGTCCGGCACGGACCATTCGCGGGCGAGATGCATGTTGGGCGTGCCATACACCGAAATACAGCCACAAGCGCCGAGTTCAGGCAGGCCATAAGCGCAAGCGGCAGCGATTTGCGCACCAGCGGAACGTCCCATGAGGACGATTCGACTCGTGTCGATGCCGAGTTCGGCGGCGTATTCGCGAATCCACGCAAAAGCACGTCGCGTGTCGTCAGCTTGAGCTGGCCACGGATGTTTGGGCGCGAGACGATAGCCGTAGGAGCAGAGAATGTAGCCGTGAGAAGCGAGTTCGGTGTTCGCGCCGATGAATTCGCCGGGATCGCCGCTGTCCCAACCACCGGTGTGCGCGATGAGCAGACAAGGCAGCGTCTTGTCCGCTCCGACCGGGCGATAGATCACGATGTCGAGCGATTCCTCGCCTTGCTGCCAGTAGGTGCGGCGTTCGTTGTGGACTTCAAACTTGCGGGTGTGAATCGGCAGCCACAGACGCAGCCAAGAGAAGGGCAAACCTTGCGTCTTGGCGATGCGGGATGCCTGGAGGGCCGGAATGAGGAAGACGCAGGCGAGCAGCAGGAATGGCAACGCGAACCAACGTGAGGTCTGCGCCGCCGGATAAATCAAAACGAGCGCCAACAGCGCAAGCCAGTGGCCGAACTCCGTCGTGACGAGCTGCAACTGCCATTGCAGCTTCGTGGGCGACATCATCCAGGCGTTGAACGCCAGCAGCGAGAGGATGACTAGTGCCAGAAGGAGAGCCACGGTTTTCACGGAACGGATGTTATCCGCCTCATCTGTGGCTTTGGATTCATCGCATTCTCATCGCTCAGGCAAACATGAGGCGGCCTTTCGGCTCCGGCACCTCACGTCCGAGTGAACGGGCGGTTTCGATCCATTCGTCGATCACAACACGTGCGTTGGTCAGCGCCTCCTCGTAGGTGCTGCCATCGGCCATGCAGCCGGGCAGTTCGGGCACCTCAGCCACGAACGCCTCGTCGGCTTCGCTCCAATAGAGAATGATTTCGTATTTACTCTTCATCTTCGGGAACCAGGTGATGTCGGGTGAGGATGTCGCGAACTTGCTTCACCTGATACGGTTTGGCAAGGCTGCCGCGTGGCTGAAGATTGATGATCTCCGGGATGCCGTCGCGGTGAAAGATGTGATGGCTGCCTTTGATGCGCGATGCAAAGCCCAGGTGAGTGAGCACCCGGCAGAGATCATCAAAATCAATATTGGCATCCGCTGAGCCGGACAATAGACGACGCAGAGCTTTGCCAAAGGCAGACATGGGCTTTCGTTAACCCGCAATCGTAAACACCTCGCGGGCGTCGGCGATGCTGCCGGTGAGGGCGGCGGCGGCGACCATGATGGGGCTCATGAGGACGGTACGGCCCGTGGGGCTGCCTTGGCGGCCTTTGAAGTTGCGGTTCGAGGAGGAAGCGCAGAGCTGATCGCCGATGAGCTTGTCGGGATTCATCGCGAGGCACATGGAACAGCCTGCACCGCGCCATTCGAAGCCGGCTTCGCTGAAGACCTTGTCGAGACCTTCCTGACGGGCGAGGACATCGACGATTTGCGAGCCGGGAACGGCGATGGCTTTGACACCGGCGGCGACTTTGCGGCCCTTGATGTACTTCGCCACTTCGCGGAAGTCGCTGAGGCGGCCGTTGGTGCAGGAGCCGATGAAGGCCACGTCGATCTTGGTGCCCTTGATCGGCTGACCGGCGGGCAGCTTCATGTAATCGAGCGCGTCCTGGATGGAGATACGCGCAGGCTCGGTGGTGGCGCTTTCAGGCGTGGGCACGTTTTCGGTGACGGCGATGGCCTGGTCCGGGCTGGTGCCCCAAGTGACGGTGGGCGGCACGTCTTCGGCCTTGATGTTCACCACGTCGTCATAAACGCAGTCCGCGTCGGAGGCGACGCCGCGCCATTTTTCGACGGTGTCGAGCCATTGGTCTCCCTGCGGCGAATACGGGCGGCCTTTGAGGTATTCGAAGGTCTTTTCGTCGGGATTGACGTAACCGCAGCGTGCACCGCCTTCGATGCTCATGTTGCAGACAGTCATGCGCTCTTCCATCGACATGGCGTCGAAGAGGCTGCCGCCGTATTCGTAGGCGTAGCCGATGCCGCCGTTCGCGCCGAGCAGGCGGATGATGTGGAGGATCACATCCTTGGCATAAACACCAGGACGAAGCTGGCCGTCCACGTTGATGCGGCGGACCTTCATCTTGCCGAGTGCCATCGTCTGCGTGGCGAGGATGTCGCGCACCTGCGTGGTGCCGATGCCGAGGGCGATGGCCCCGAAAGCGCCATGCGTGGCGGTGTGCGAATCGCCGCAGGCGATGGTGGTGCCGGGCTGGGTGATGCCCTGCTCAGGACCGACGACGTGAACGATGCCCTGCTTGCCGCTGGCGAGGCTGAAATAGGTGATGCCGAACTCCTTGGCGTTCTTGTTGAGTTCCTGGATCATCGCCTCGGCGAGCGGATCGGAAAATGGCGAGACCTGGCTGTCAGTCGGCACGATGTGATCGACCGTGGCGAAGGTGCGGTGCGGGTAGGCCACTTTCAGGTTCAAATCACGCAGCATGCCGAATGCCTGCGGGCTGGTGACCTCATGGACGAGATGCGTGTCGATGAGGAGCTGCGTCTGGCCGTTGGCAAGGGTGCCGACGACGTGCGATTCCCAGACTTTTTCGAAGAGAGTTTTGCCCATGATGCGTGCGGATTGGTGGTTTGGAGGGCCGCGAGCCTAGCACGCCCGGCGGAGGGTGCAAGAAAGCCTCTTGGCTTTTGCCGCAGACCTGCCAGCATCCGCGCCCATGAAGTGGCTGAAAATTCTTTATGTGCAGGTGCTGATCGGGATCGTTTTGGGGGTGCTGCTGGGGCTGTTTTATCCCGAAACGGGCACGAAGATGCAGCCGCTGGCGGCGATCTTCATCAAGGCGATCAAGATGCTCATCGCGCCGATCATTTTCTGCACCGTGGTCGCGGGCATCGCCAGCATGGGCGACCTGAAGCGCGTGGGCCGCGTCGGCTGGAAGGCGCTGGTCTATTTTGAGGTGCTGACCACGCTGGCGCTCATCATCGGCCTGCTGGTGGCCAATATCGCCCAACCAGGCGCGGGCATGCCCGTCGAGGCTTCGGCCAAAGAAACCGCGAAGATCAGCGAATTCGCCGACAAGGCGCATGACACGAGCACCGTCACGTTTGTGATGAACATCGTGCCCAAGACCTTCGTGGGCGCGTTCACGGACGAATCGGTGCTGCCGACCCTGTTTCTTGCGATTCTCGTCGCCGTGGCGATGTGCCAGATGCAGGAGCGCGGCCAGATCGTGCTGGAGCTGCTGCACGCAGTCGGAGAGGTGTTTTTCAAGCTGGTGGCAATGATCACCAAAGTGGCGCCCATCGCGGCTTTCGGTGCCATGGCCTACACGGTCGGCTCGGAGGGACCGGGCACGTTGGTGAAGCTGGCGAAGGTGCTCGGCTGTGTCTATGTGACCTGCGGGCTGTTTGTGTTCGTGGTGCTGGGCCTGATCTGCCGTTTTTGCGGCTTCAGCCTGTGGAATGTGCTCGTGTTCATCAAAGACGAGCTGCTGTTGGTGCTCGGAACCTCCTCCTCCGAGACGGCGCTGCCGCAGCTCATGAAAAAACTCGAAAACGCCGGTTGTGACAAGTCCGTGGTCGGCGTGGTCATTCCCTCCGGCTACTCCTTCAATCTCGACGGCACCTGCATTTACCTCACGCTCGCCGCTTTGTTCGTCGCGCAGGCCACGAACACGCCGCTGACGCTCGGGCAGCAGCTCATGCTGCTCGGTGTGCTGCTGCTGACCTCCAAAGGCGCGGCGGGCGTCACGGGCGCGGGCTTCATCACGCTGGTGGCCACCTTGAGCACCATCGACACCGGCATCCCCGTCGCCGGACTGGCAATGCTCATCGGCATCGACCGCTTCATGTCCGAAGCGCGCGCTCTAACCAATCTCGTCGGCAATACCGTCGCCACGCTTGTCGTAGCGAAGTGGGAGAAGGGATTCGATGCGGAAAAAGGCGCGATGCTGCTGCGGTAACTCTTCAACCTCCCAGTTTTCATGCGCCTCGTGCTTCAACGCGTCTCTTCCGCCTCTGTCACTGTCGATGACGCCATCACCGGCCAGATCGGCGCCGGGCTGCTCATTCTCGCGGGCATTGAGCATGACGACACCGCCGATGACCTCGCCTGGCTGGTGTCCAAGGTGACGCAGATGCGTATCTTTGCCGATGCCGAGGGCAAGATGAACCTCTCGGTGAAGGACAGCGGCGGCGATCTGCTCGTGGTGAGCCAGTTCACGCTGCATGCGAGCACCAAAAAGGGCAATCGGCCCAGCTTCATCCGCGCCGCACGGCCCGAGACGGCCATCCCGCTCTACGAGCAGTTTCTCGCCCTGCTGGAAGCCGAGATGGGCAAACCCGTGGCCCGTGGCATCTTCGGCGCGGACATGAAGGTGGCCCTCGTCAACGACGGCCCGGTGACGATCTGCATCGACTCGCGGGCAAAGGAGTGACGCACATCATTCGGCCTTCTTCAGCTCCGCCAGCATCTCCAGCAGGTTGTTCGTCAGAATCACACTCGTGTCCTCCTGCACCGAGTTCGTGCCAAGCCAAGTCTCATAACCGCCGAGCTTGTGCTGCTCCAGCGTCGGCAGGTAGCCGTGGCGGCCATTGGCGAGGCCGATGACCATCGTCTGCGGAAACGGGCTGCGCTTTTTCAGATCGAGGCCGATCTCGACAAAAGTCTCAAACGGAATGCCGCACACCGCGAAGTCGCCCACGCGAATGGCCTGGATCTTTACCGTGAGCGTCTCCTCAGGCCGCTCTGCCGCGCTTACGACGCTGTGCGCGTAGTTTTGCGCGAGACGTGGCAGCTTCTCGATGGCGTCTTTGTCCTTCACGGCGAGCACCGCCTTCGCTTCTGCGAGATCTTGCGCCGAAGGACGACGATACTTCAGCGTGATCTCGCGCTGGATCATGCCGAGCCGCGCATCACCGCGATGCTTGTCGATCTTCCGATGCGCCAGCCACGCCGTGTCTGCCGCCTTCGCCGCCACGAGGCGAATCTGCTCAAACGGCTCGCGTGGTGGCCGCGTGCTGCCAAAGGGGATGTTGTTGATGTCGCCCGAAGTGCCGTTCGACATCATGGCGACGAAGTTCTCATCGCCACGCACGCGTGAGGGCATGAGGCGGGCGAACTCGCCGAAGTAATCGGCGGACATCTGCCCTCCCGGAGCACCGCCGACGTAATGCAGCGAGTAGTTGGCAAAGACCGCGATCTGTTTCCGCTTCGCATCCTGCACGGATAGAATCGTGATGTCAGGATCGGTCGGACCCGCCGGACGGTCGAGCACATCCGGGCTGGTGCCGGGATTCATCTTCACCGTGTCCATGCGGCCAAACGGATTCAGCGGCATCTTGCCCGGCTTCAGATACCAGCGGCGGTTGAAGACCTCGTCTGGCAGCGGATGTGCCGCCGCGCCAACTGCGGCCGGTTTGAGCGCCGCATGGGCTTGAATGATGGACCCGGCCACTCCTTCGACGAACTGCTTGTAATACTTCGCCGCAGCCTCGCTGCGTGTGTTCAGCGACGGGCCGCTGTGCGTGTGGGTCGATGAAATGAGCATCTTGTCCACCGACATGCCCGTCTTCGCGGCGACGAGCGCCTTGGCCTCGTTCAGCACATCGGGACCAGCTCCGAGATTGTCCACCACGACCATCGCCAGCGTCGTATGGCCATCGTCGAGCACCAGCGCCCGTGAATGAAACGGATCATGCGCCTTCTCGGCCATGTTGGCGCTGAATCCGCCCGGCATGTTCATCGGAAACTGCGTCGGCGTGATGTCCACCGCTGCGGCTCCGGCACGGAGCGGTGCTTGTTCCGCCGCGAGTGACAGAGAAGCGAAAGCGAGGCTGATGAGGAGGATTTTCATGGTTGGGCGGTTGAGTTGGGAAGCAGTGACTCCACTTGGATAACGACGGCTTCATCGTGCTTCTTCAAGGCCTCGCGCAGTCTGGCCTGATCGCCACCTAGCTTTTCCACCAGCGCCTGGGCAATGGCGAAAGCAGACTGGAATTTCCCGTCGTCATCGGCATCGATCCAGATGGGATTCGTGGAGCCAATGACGCGAGATGTTAAAGTCTTGCTGGTGGCTTGATAAGGACGCGGAATTTCCCAGAACGGCTCGGTGACACCCGGACCCGTGGCGATGGCGACCAGATGCACATCATGCGCGGGTTTAGGCAGTTCCCATGTGACGCGCGCCTTTTCACCGGCACGATGATCATCCTTCAACGCCTGTTCACGAATGAGCCTGCCATTGGCGAAAAGCTCAATGCGGTCCGCCTTCACCCAGGCGGGGCCGCTGATCACGGCCTCGACTTTGACCTGCTCTCCCAGGCCGGTGGCAAGGTCGCCCACGGTGAAGCGGTCATCGACTTTGAGCGTCGTCATCAGGCCGAGGCTGACGAGCAGGCGGCCTTCCTGGTAGCTGCGCCAGACCTCGTCGAGATCGAGCCGCGCGGGATCGGCGTCCTTCGCGGCCACATAGGTTCTCCCCTGACCCAGGATGAAGCGGTTCACATCATGCGTGTCGCTCGAACCCACCGCCGCGATGCGATGCCCCCGGTTCAGCAGCGCGAACCAATCCCGATACAGCAGATGAATGTCCGACTGCATCGCCGCCGAGGTGATGACCTCCATCGCGGTAATGTCCAGCGCTTCCGCGTGTCGATGCCGACCGGTCTTCGGATTGAACTGCACCCCGCCGAGCGGCACGAAGCCGCTGTGCAGATCACGCGGATGATTCAGCGTGATCACCCGCACCCCTGGCGTGGCGCGGATGGCGGGCAGCAGCTTGGACCAGTCCTGCTCGTTGTGATCCACGAGCTTCACTCCAGGCTGAATCGGAAAGGCATTGAAGTGGCCGTGCTTGGTCGTCACCTCGTTGCCGATGACCGGCGTGAAACGCTCCGCCACGCCCATGCTGGCGGCCACGGGCGCGTAATCGGTGTGATGGTTGTGATCCGTGGCCACCGCCAGTTCGATCCCCTCGCCCGCAATGGTCAGCATGCGCTCTTCAATCCTGGCATCGCCATGACCGCTGTGCGTCAGCGTGTGGATGTGGCTGTCCGCCGCAATCCAGCCGCCCGTGTCCACCTCGCGCCCAAGCTTCAGCGCCACCGGCTTCGTCTCACCCGCTCTCAACGAGACCGCCAGCTTTTCAACTCCCCACTCAAAACCACGTCCCGCATGCAGCAGATAATCTCCCGGCGGCACAGACAGCGTGGCGCGGCCATGCTTCGTGTAAACCACACCCACACGCGCGGCCACCTCGCCCACCGGCGCTGCAATCAGCGGTTGCAGCGTGCCATCTGGCCGCGTCAGCGTGATGCGCGAGGGCAGAGGCCCGTCATTCGCCGCATCCGTCACCGTCACCTCGATGCTGGCGCCGCCGATCACCGCCGACACGGGCAACGCGGTGAGAATCACTGGCCCGACTTCAATGTCATCGAGCTGCGCGGGCGCTTCGATCAGCAGCACGTTCTCACCCTCGCGCAACGCGCCGGCGGGAACCGCCAGCACACACTCCAGCGCCGTTTCCGAAGCCGTGAGCGTACCGAGTTTGCGGCCATTGAGCAGCACCGGCCAGCCCAGCTTCACATCACGCTGCCAGATTCGCAGCGTGTGCTCGCCTGTGTTGGCTTTCGCCTGAAAGCGCATCTCCAGCCTTTCCGCATCTACCGGACGCTCCTTGAAGAAATCCCACTCAAACTGACCGGGCCTGCCCAGATGAAGCCGCTTGGACTCCAAGATCATCTCCTGCGCCATGACAGCGGAGACTTGGAAGACAACGAAACATAACAGGAGGCGGGATAAGAACATGCGTGGCGTGATAACGGCCTTCCACGCCCAATGCTGTCTGGAGATAGTCCGCAAGCGACGAGCTGGCCTGCCGTATCCATGACCACCATGTATCGCCTCGTTCTTCTTGCCTTTGTTTCGTCCATCCTCAGCCTCCAGCCCTCATTGGCAGCGCTGCCGCCTGCCGTGACGGTCACGAACATCCGACGCGTTTTCCACAACGGCGAGCACAATGCCTTCACCGACCTCGTTCGCTTCAAGGGCCAGCTTTATCTATGCTTCCGCAGTTGTCCGGACGGCCACATGGTCTTCAACACAGCCTCGACAATCATCCTGCGCAGCGCCGATGAAGGCGCGACGTGGCAGCAGGTGCATCGCTTCAGCGTGAAGGACCGCGACACGCGTGATCCGCACTTCCTCGTCTTCAACGAGCAGCTCTTCGTCTATACCGGCACCTGGTGGAGCGGCCCCGGCAAGATCGAGCCGAAAGAGTATGACATGAACAAGATGCTCGGCTTCGCAGTGTCATCAGCCGATGGCACCACCTGGAGCGAGCCCGCCATGCTGGAGGGCACCTTCGGCCACTACATCTGGCGCGCGGCCACTCTTGGCGGCAAGGCCTACCTCTGCGGCCGGCGGAAGCCCGGTTTCGACATCACTGCAAAAGGCGAGGGCGAAAAAGTGCAGTCCCTCATGCTCGAAAGCGATGACGGCCTAGTCTGGAAGAAGCGTGCCTACTTCACCGAGACCGCAGGCGATGAAACCGCCTTCCTATTCGAAAACGACGGCAGCCTCCTCGCCATCGGTCGCCATGGTGGTGGCAAGGAAGCGTTTCTCATTCGCTCCAAGCCACCTTTTATCGAATGGGATCGCAAGTCGCTCGACCGTGCCGTCGGTGGCCCGCTTGTCGCGAAGTGGGGCAAGCATGTCCTCGTCGGTGGCCGCCACACCACGAAGGAAAAAGGTGCCAAAACCTCCCTCTGCTGGCTGGTTGGCGAACAACTCCACGAATTCGCCGAACTCCCCAGCGGCGGCGACAACTCCTACCCCGGCTTCATCGAGCTTTCGCCCACCAAGGGCCTCATCTCCTGGTATTCGAGCCACGAGAAGGACGAGGCAGGCAAAACGATCACGGCGATTTACATGGCCGAACTGAATCTCTCCCACTAACCACCATGCTCACATCCACACGCCGCCGCTTCTTTGAAGATTCCTTGATGGCCACTGCCGCCGTCGCTCTTCCCTCCCAGCTTTTCTCCGCTGATCCGGTTTCGACTAGCCCCAATGAAAAACTCACAGCGGCGATCATTGGCTGCGGAATTCGCGGGAAGGCGCATGCGCGGGAACTCGCGAGGCTCGCGGACTGCGATGTGGCGTATGTTTGTGATCCGGATCTCGATCGGGCGGATGAGGTGGGTGCGCTGCTCGTCGAGTTGAAGCGGCCGATGCCGAAGAAGGTGCAGGACTTGCGGAAGGTGCTCGAAGACAAGGCGGTGGATGTCGTTTTCATCGCCACGCCGAACCACTGGCATGCGCTGGCGGCGATCTGGGCGATGCAGGCGGGCAAGGACGTGTATGTCGAGAAACCCGTGAGCCAAAATGTCGAGGAAGGCCGCCGCATTGTGCAGGTGGCGCGGAAGCTTGGGCGCATCGCGCAGACGGGCACGCAGAATCGCTCGCGCGGTGCTTTGGCGGAGGCGGTGAAGTTCATGCGCGAGGGCAAACTGGGCGAGGTGAAGCTCGCGAAGAGCATCATCTACAGCGGACGCGGCAGCATCGGCGGCCCGGCGGAGTGCGTGATGCCGCCGAGATGCGATTACGACCTCTGGGCCGGCCCTGCGCCGATGACGAAGCTCACGCGTCCGAAGTTCCACTACGACTGGCATTGGTTCTGGGACACCGGCAACGGCGAGATCGGCAACAACAACGTCCACTCGCTCGACATCTGCCGCTGGGGCCTCGGTGTGACCGGTTTGGGCCGCAGCGTGCTCAGCTACGGCGGCCGACTCGGCTACACCGACGTCGCCGAGACACCGAACTCGCAGGTCGGCATCTTCGACTTTGGCGACAAGACCATCGTCTCCGAAACCCGCGGCCTCAAAACCGCGCCGTTTCATCCCACGATCAAATCCATGTGGTTCTTCTACGGCAGCGAAGGCATCATCGCCGACACGAGCCTCTTCGATCCGAAAGGCAATCTCGTCCGCGCCTTCGAAGGGGGCAAATCCGAGAACCACTTCGCCAACTTCCTCCGTGCCGTGCGCAGTCGCAAACACACCGACCTCACCGCCGACATCGAAGAAGGCCACCAAAGCACCGCCCTCTGTCACATCGCCAACATTTCGTATCGCCTCGGCCAAACAACCTCCGTGAACGCCATCTCGAAAGTTCTCGGCGACATCAAGGTCCACGAAGACGTGCAGGATACGCTCGAGCGCACGAAGCACTACCTCGCCGAGGCCGGCGTCGATCTCGACAAAACCCAACTCACGCTCGGCCAGCATCTCCGCGTCGATGGCGACAAAGAATCCTTCCTCGACAACGCCGCCGCGAATGCGCTGCTCACCCGCGAGTATCGTGCGCCGTTCGTCGTGCCGAAGATCAGTGAAATCTGACCTCATGAAGGCTATTCTCTGCGTTCTCCTAATTTTTGCGGTGCCTCATTTGCAGGCTGCCGAGCCCGTCGAGTTCACCGTGAAGCTAGAAACGGTGATGAAACACGATGACGGCCAGTTCCTCTGGTTCCATCCACGCGCCGCCGCCATGCCCGGCGGCGTGATGATGACGATCCAGAGGCATCTAAAAGTCTCCGACTACTACTCCGGCCTGCATTTCATGACGCGCCAGGGCGTGGACGGAGCCTGGACCGGTCCGCTGCTGACACCGGAGTTGGACTGGCAGAAACAGCCGGATGGCGTGACGCTCAGCGTGGCCGATGTGACGCCCGGCTGGCACGAAAAGACCGGCAAGCTCATCGCCATCGGCGCACGCGTCCGCTATAGCCCGCAGGGCAAACAACTCGAGGACGTGAAGCGCGCGCACCAGACGGTGTATGCGGTTTACGACCCCAAGACCTCGAAGTGGACGCCGTGGCGGATTCTGGAGTTGCCAGCGGAGGAGGAGTTCAATTTCGCCCGCAACGCCTGCGCACAATGGCTCGTCAAGCCCGACGGCACCTTGCTCGTGCCGCTCTACATCGGCAAAAGCGCGAAGGATCGCTTCAGCACCACCGTGGCCGAGTGCCGCTTCGACGGCGACAAGCTCACGTTTGTCAGAAACGGCAGCGAGCTGCGGCTGGATGTCGCCCGCGGGCTTTATGAGCCATCGCTGGCCGCGTTTGGCGGACGCTACTACCTCACGCTGCGCAATGATGTTCGTGGCTATGTCAGTGTGAGTGACGACGGACTGCAATTTGCCGAGCCAAAGCCCTGGACCTTCGACGACAGCGCGGAACTCGGCAGCTACAACACGCAGCAGCATTGGCTGATGCATAGCGACGGCTTGTTTCTCGTTTACACCCGTCGTGGAGCCAACAACGACCACATCGTCCGCCATCGTGCGCCGCTCTTCATGGCGCGGTTGGACACGGAGAAGCTGCACATCATTCGCAGCACCGAAAAGATCGTCGTGCCCGAGCGTGGCGCGGAGATGGGCAACTTTGGCGCGAACGCCATCAACGCGAGCGAGTCCTGGGTGACGGTCTCCGAAGGCATGTTCATGAAGGACTCCGCCAAACGCGGTGCCGAGGGCGCGACTTTTGTGGCCCGCATCCTGTGGTCCAAACCCAACCGCCTCCTGGATCCGATGGCCAAATGATTCAGAGCGACTGCTCTTATGCGTGCCATCAAGACCGCCATCCTCTGCCTGTCCGCCGCCAGCGTCATGGCTGGCGAGGTTTTCATTGAGGCGGAGAACTTCATATCAGCCGATGGTTGGACAAAGGTCGATGGACCTGCGGCAAAGCAGGCGTCAGGCCTCGCGGTTCTTGGCGGCGCGGGTGGAAAAGCCGACGGAGTGGCCACGGCGACCGTGAACATCAAGGACGCGGGACGCCACCACATCTGGGTGCGGCATTCGACCCATCCAGAGTATAGAGGGCCGTTTCACGTCACCGTGCTGAGCGGAGATCGCGTGCTCGGAGAGGCATTGTTTGACTCGGAAGTCGAAGGGCGTGGCACTCGTTACGAACAGACGTGGAAGTCATTTGAAGCCATCCTGCCCGAGGGAGAGATCACGCTTCGGCTTGGCAAGCATGAGAACCAGAACTGCTCCGCCGTCACCCGGATGGTGGACTGCCTGCTGCTGACGATGGATGACAAGCAGGTGCCGAATCATCTAAACTATGGGGCGCAGACCTTCGTGCGTGTGAAGCTCGGCGAGGGCTACGAAAAGCCCGCCTACATTCACATCTTTGCCGACCACTACCACGCGGACTGGTATGCCCACTGGTCGCTGGGCAAGGCGGGAGCGGTGGAGGCGATCCAGGTGAAGAAAACCGACATGCTCGCGGCCGGCGAGAGCACGCCATGGTGCAATCTCACCCCCACGATCTACCAAGACAGCGGCGCGATGCTGAACATCACCGCAAGGCACGGCTACACCGACTACGCGGAGCGTTTGCGCGCCACCATCGAGTTCGCCACCGCGCCGGAGGACCAGGCGGTTGTCCGTCGGTTTGAGATCGACAACAAACCCGGATCCATCGCCATCTACGCGCCGCCGAACCTGCTCACGCCGGAGAATGTGGCGCTGCTCAAAACCGATCGGGAGATCGCGGAAGCCACAGGAAGGCTGGCGGATGCCCACCCCTGGCCCACGCATGGCAAAAAACCTGCGAAGTTCCCCTTTTTCGTCAGCGCGATGGTGGACAACGATTTCACGCCGCGTGACGAACGCGTGCGGGCACGCGAGCAAAAGACGCTGGACTACTTTGGCTTCACCAGCAGTCACTTGCGGCACATCGGCGGAGCATGGCTGATGAAAAACCAGTCGTATTGCAGCCCCGACCTCGAAAAGATGCGCGCGAATCTTCAGCGTGATGCCGGGCTGTTTCGCCAGAAGGGCGGGAACGTCCGAGACATTGTTTTTTGCGAGTTGACAGATGAACCCACCGGCCAGCCGCTCGATTTCGCCGCCCAGGAGCCGTCGTATGCGGAAGCGTTTCGCATGTGGCTGAGGAAACTCGGCAAAACGCCGGCAGACCTGCTCGTGAAGGACTGGGATGAGGTGAGGATCGTCACCAGCGGACAGCGCAAGGAACACCCCGCCCTCTACCTTTACTCGCAACGCTTCCGCACACGCGCGCTGGGCGATTTCATGGCCGCGCAGCGGAAGCTGGCCGAGGAAGCCTACGGCAGCACGTTTCCCGTGCTGGCCAACTTCAGTGATGGCGCGGTCTATGGCGCGAACTTCTTCATCCAGGGCGTGGATTACTTCGAATTGCTCGACTCGCCCGATCAAAACGCGATCTGGGGTGAGGACTGGTCGAACGGCGCGTCATCTTACCAGTGCGCGTCATTCAACGTCGATCTCATGCGCGGCGCGGCGCGTGAGCGCGGGCAGGTGATCGCGCACCACCTGGTGGCACACGCGGGCCGCAAGAGCTGGGACATCAAACTCAAAGCCACGAGCGAAGCAGCGCGTGGCGTGAAAATCTTCAACAACTTCAGCTACGGCCCCACCTGGGCCACACACGAGGGCGGGCCGTATTGGCGCAGTCATGTCTGGCAGGGAAAACCGGACACATGGACCGCCAATGCGTCGATCACCCGCGAAATCGGCGCGATGGAGGACTTCCTCGTCCAAGCCATGCCTTCAGCCGCAAAAGTGGCGCTGCTTTACAGCTCATCGAGCGATGCGTGGACAGTGGACGAGACCTTTGCGCACGGCTTTGACCGCATGCACACCTGGATGGCGCTCACTCACGCGCAAATGCAGATGGATGTTGTCGCGGAGCGTCAGGTGGAGCGCGGCCTGCTTGATGGCTATCAAGTTTGCTATCTTTCCGGCCCCAACCTCACGCGAGCGGCGGCGGAAAAACTCAGAGATTGGGTGAAAGCGGGCGGCACGCTATGGCTGGCTGCCAACGCGGCCTCGCGTGATGAGTTCAACCGGCCCATGGATATGCTGGACGGCATCCTCCCTGCCACACGAGGCAAGGCACAGTCATTGCAGCCCTTTCAGGCGTCCGGTCGCTACCTGAACACACTCGCAGTGAAGGACACGGTGCATTGGAGTGGTGACAAGGCGTCGGTTCTCTGTGTGAAGCAAACGCTGATCCCTCGTGAAAAAGCCGAGGTGCTGGCGACTTTTGATGACGGCAGTGCCGCGATGGTCCGGGCTTCAAGCGGCCAAGGCAAGGTGTTCTGCAGCGGTTTCCTGCCTGCGCTGAGCTACATCAAAACCGCGCTGGATCAGCGCGCCGCCCTGCAAAAGAAAGTGGATGAAAAGGCGGCTCTCAGTGCTGAAGAAACGCACGCGGCAGCCTTGCTTGATCGCAGCTACAACCCCTGGCAATTCCCCGCGGGCCTGCGCGAGCTGATCCTCGCTCCAACTCGTGCGGCAAAGGTCACCAAGCCGATCACTTGCAGTCACGCTCTGGTCGATGCCGTTCACATGCCCCATGAGAAAGGCATCCTGATCCCGCTGGCCAACTACACTCTCGAACCGATTCCCCAGCTCATGCTGCGCGTGCATGTGCCCCAAGCCATCGCGAGCGCCGAATCGGCCGTGCGTGGAAAAATCGGGTTCAAAACGCTCTCGACAGGCGAGGTGGAAGTTTCTTTGCCGCTGGAAGAGAACGATTTTCTGGTGCTGCGGTTTGAGTGAGCGGCTGAACTCGTTTCAACTCCCGTCTCGTGTGTCGAGATGCAGGGTTGTTATCTGATGAGAGACCTCCTTCCTGTTTCCCAGGCGAGGCACCACTTCACCACCCGAAAAGGGTGATCAGGCATACCTCCCCCGAAGCGACCTAAATGTTTGAAACTATATTTACTGTGTTTTTCATATTTTAAATACATGATCCTCAACAGCCTACGGCAAGACCAAATTGAGAATCCTATGAAAACACAATGCTTCTTCGCCACTCTGTTCCTCACGGCCTTCGCGCCAGTCAAAACCCAGGCGGACATCCTGCTTAGCGCCCCTGGAGTGATCGCGGGCACACGCATCGCGACAAGGATTCCGTTCTCCATCGAATACCAACTTACCAGTTGCTACAAATTCATCTTTGCAGGCATCCAGGCCAAGGGAGACACACTGGGCGCCCCAGGCTCCTCCGGCACGAATGGCAACGGCGGGCAGTTTCACCTTCAGGCCACGGTGTCTGGCGGCAGCGGTTGCCACACCTCAGAACGGGTGGGGGTGATCGAGTTCCGCAACATCCAGGATTACAACACCTCCCCGCTCCAGACCGTTCTCATCTCCCCCAGCGTGACTTTCAAAGCCACCAACACCCCCATCAACATTCACTTGGAATGGAAAGGCAATGGCAATGCCCACAAGCCCAATGGCATCTTCAGTATCGTGGGTGAGTACCAAAAGGATCCGCCGACGCCGACAGGCTCTTTGAGTTTTGATGTGGGCCGTTGGATCCTCGCGGACAATCCAACTCCTGAAGGCACGGTGTCTATCGTTCGTGAATAAGCCCCGGCCCCCTAAACACACATGAAGCCAGGACGCATTTCCGCACCCGGCACCTGCTTCGACCTGCTGTTCGCAGGAGTCATCGTGACCACGGGCCTGGTGCATCCCCAGCAGGCGCATGATGTGACGGACGAGCAGACTTTGCGAAAGCAAGCCGCCGCAACGCCGAGCTTTAAGGCGCAACTGAGCAAAAAGGCCAAGCCGCTCAAGAACCAGGCCCCGGCCATCCAGAGTTCCCTTTGGAGAAATTCCATCATCATCTCCGACGGGGAAAAATTCACCCTCGTTCCGGTCGGCTCGATTCTGCATCTGCCTGCCCAACTGAGGCCGCGCATCGTTGCCAAGCCACAAGGTGACTTCACCTTTTGGCCCAGTTTTCTAAAGCGAAATCAGAGCTGGCTCGGAGCCAAGGAGGTCTCCTTGAGCCTTTCACGAGGCAATGTGCGGGAGGCCGACGCCTTGCAAAAGAGCCTGGTCGGAGATCCGCGCCTTCTCGTCGCCACCTACAAGGGCGGACCGATCACCGTCCTCGAACCAGCGCCCGCGAGCACGGGCCACACCTCCAAGTCGCCATGATCGTGAGGACCTGTTTCTTTGGCCTGATCACCACCGGGCTGCTCGCGCAGGTTCCCGAAACCTGGGTGCGGCAGACAGACCTCTCCACCGGCCAGGTTTATGATACCCCCATCACAGGAACAGGCGGCATCTACACCTCTCCCCTGCCGGTGAATGAAATCGGCTCTCTTTACGAGCTCTTTGCGCGTGGCACGGCGTGGGACACCAACATTTACCTCCTCGACACCAAGATCATCAGTTCCTACAACCCTTCGGCCACTATAAGGATCACCTCTGAGGATGAGTATGTGCGTGGCAATCCCGAGGGCACCACCTTTGTGAAACGCACACGCGCAGACCGGCCATTCTCGATCAACATCCAGGTGCAGGGTCTCGTCGAGGCAAGCTCCAGCACGGCAGAACGCTTTGTTTACCTGGCCGTTCAGGGTAAAAACTACGACACGGTCACTTACTCCTCGCTGAACCAGCCGCAGTATTTGATCGATGAGTCCAATCTGGAGAACGGCACCTACACCTTTGATTCCGCCTATCACCAGCTTTCCTCGCCCGCCATCAGTTCAGGAAACGGCGAGCAGTCTTTCACCATCGTCCGCTATGCGGCGGATGAGGTGCCGGACACCATCCTGGCGCAGCCCAAGATCGAAGTCTGGCCCGTGGCCACCGCCAGCATCGCCCAGATCACCGCCGGGCAGGCGTTCACCGATCGCATTCCGTCCGTGGTGATCTCGCTCCAGCACCTATACCCAGACTCGCGCACCTATGCGCAGATCTACAAAGGCGCCCAGGTGCTTGGCACCACGGGGACTATCATCAACGGCACCGAACTTCGCTATGGCAGGCACTACAACCCCGATCAGGTCGAAGCATCCACCAATGTCCCGCAGAGCCTTTCCATCTCGGTGGAGGACCTTTCCAACTACACATTGAAGGACGGGCTCTACACCCTGGAGGTGATCACCCACACGCCCTTCTTCGGGCGCACGGCAGAGCGGCTTTACCACATCACTTTTGAGGTGGACCGCGTCATCACCTCGCGTAGCCAGATCAATACCCATGAGGCCTCCGGCTCACCCGCTCCATGACCGAGCCTGTCGTCTTCCTCAACGACCGTCATCGTGAAGGGCAACACGATCATCTCGCAGACGATGTGGTGAACGCCGACGAAGCCTGGCTCACGACTACGCCATACTGCATGCCCCCCTGTACGAAGAGCAACCAGACGCCCATCCGGGGCGGAGCGCCGGGGCCTTGGTTCAAGAAGATGATCCGAGCATGGAGCGAAAGAGTGGAACTGGACATTGAAGGACAGGTGATGAACTGATCTCACCTGTCAATGAAACGCCCCGCCGTCCTTTTTGCCATACTGCTCGCGTTTTCCACGCGTGCGGAGGCCGCAGCCGACTACCTGAAGGACATCAAGCCGCTGCTCAAAGAGCGCTGCGTGTCCTGCCATGGCTCGGTGAAGCAGAAAGGCGATCTGCGGCTCGATGCGGGCGCTTTGATCGACAAAAGCATCCACGCGGAGCTGATCTCGCGTGTAACCTCGCACGATGAAGACGAGCGCATGCCGCCGGAAGGAGCAAGACTCACGCAATCGCAGGTCGAGATGCTGAAACACTGGTTCGCAGCCGGCGCGCCGTTTCCGAGCGATGAGGTGATCCCGAAAAAGCCGTCGGAGCATTGGTCGTTTCAACCGGTAAAGCGGCCCCAAGTGCCTGAATCGGCCTCCAAGCATCCCATTGATGCCTTTGTCTTCGGAAAACACGAGCCACCACCGCAAGCCGCTCCGATGGCGCTGCTACGCCGCATTCACCTCGATCTCACCGGCCTGCCACCGACGTTAGCAGAACAGGACGCCTTCACCCATCAGCCTCATCCCTCCTATCAGTCCTATGAGGCCGTCATCGACGACCTCCTCACCCGCCCCGAATACGGCGAACGCTGGGCACGACACTGGCTTGATGTCGTGCGTTATGCTGACAGCAACGGCTACGAGCGCGATGCCGAGAAGCCCTTCGTCTGGCGCTACCGCGACTACGTCATCGAAGCGCTCAACCAAGACAAACCCTTCAACCGCTTCGTCATGGAGCAACTCGCGGGAGATGAGTTGCGTGACAAGACGCTCGAAACCCACATCGCCACTGGCTTCCTGCGGCTCGGCCACTGGGATGACGAACCTGCCGATCCAGCGGCGGATCGCTACGACCAGCTCGATGACATCGTCAGCACCACCGGGCAGGCATTTCTCGGCCTCACCATCGGCTGCGCGCGCTGCCACGATCACAAGTTCGAGCCGCTGGCCACACGCGACTACTACAGCCTCGTCGCCGTCTTCAATCCGCTCGAACGCCCCCGCAAAGGCCGCACCGAGCTGACCGTGCCCGTCGATGGCAAGGAGGTTTATACCTGGCGCGAGCCCTCTGCGAAACCACCCGAGACGCATGTGCTCGTGCGCGGCTCGCCCACACGCTTCGGCGATCTCGTCGAGCCTGCGGTGCCTGCCATCCTCGTCAAACAGCAGCCGCAGTTCCAATCGGGTGAAAAGACCACCCAACGCCGCCTTGGCCTCGCGCAATGGATTGCGAGCACGAACAACCCGCTCACCGCCCGCGTCATCGTGAACCGCGTCTGGCAGCAGCACTTCGGCCAGGGCCTCGTCACCACCGCCAACGACTTCGGCCTCATGGGAACCGCGCCATCGCATCCCGAGTTGCTCGACTGGCTCGCGCACTGGTTCATGCACGATGCGAAGTGGTCGTTGAAGAAGCTGCATCGCCTCATTCTCACCAGCCGCACGTGGCAATCCGTCAAATCATCCGATGCGCTCATGCGCTACCGCCGTCTCGAAGTCGAGGCCATCCGGGACTCCATGCTCACCGTCAGCGGCCAGCTCAATCCGAAGCGTTTCGGCCCCGCAATGAAGCCGGGCATTCCCGCAGCCGCGCTCGAAGCCAACACCGATAAAGAAAAAGTCTGGCAGGCCTCCGACGAGCGCGAAGCCTCACGCCGCAGCATCTACGCCTTCATCAAGCGCGGGCTGGTGGTCCCCATGCTCGAAACCCTCGACCTCGCCGACACCGTCAGCAGTTGCCCCAAACGCCAAGTCACCACCGTCGCCCCCCAAGCTCTCAGCCTATTCAATGGCGATTTCGTGAACCAGCAAGCCAAACACTTCGCTGCCCGCTTGAAGCGCGAAGCCGGTGATGATTCCGAGAAGCAGATCAATCTCGCCTGGCGCCTGGCCTTGTGCCGAGAACCGACGGCGAACGAGATGGCGAAGATGCAGGCGTTCTTACAAGTGGAATCACTGGAGCAGGCCTGTCGCGTGGTTTTGAATCTAAACGAGTTTGTTTATCCCGAATAGCCATGAACCGCTTTCTCACACGTCGCGAATATCTGATGCGTGCCACTGGAGGTTTCGCTGGTCTGGCGCTGGCGGATTTGATGGCGGGACCGCTGACGGAGAAACGTGCACATCACACTGCAAAGGCGAAGCATTGTGTGTTTCTGTTCATGAACGGTGGGCCGTCGCAGGTGGACACGTTTGATCCGAAACCGGCGCTGAAGAAGTATCATGGCCAGCCTTACACGGGCGATGCGAAGGTGGGGTCAAACGGGCGGGCGGTGGGGCATCTGATGGCGTCGCCGTTTGAATTTAAGCAGCACGGACAGAGTGGGCTACCAATCAGCAGCTTGTTTCCGCACACGGCGCGTCATGCGGATGATCTGTGCGTGATCCGCTCGATGCATGCGGACACGGCGGCTCATGCGTCGGGGTGTTTGCAGATGAACACGGGCAGCATTTTCATCGGCAAGCCGTGCCTGGGTTCGTGGCTGAGCTATGGGCTGGGCACGACGAATCAAAATCTGCCGGGCTTTGTGGTGATGACGGACCCGCGCGGCGGGCCGATCGGCAGCGCGTCGAACTGGACGGCGGGTTACATGCCGGCGGCGTATCAGGGCACGTTGTTCCGCAGTGGTGGATCGCCCTTGCTCGATCTGGCGACACCGGAAGGCACGAGCGATCGCACGCAGCGGCGCAGTCTCGATTTGCTGAAGTCGCTGAACGAGGAGCATCTCAAGCTGCATCCCGATGAGACGGAACTGATGGCCCGCATCGAGTCGTATGAGCTGGCGTATCGCATGCAGACGGAAGCGATGAGCGTGGTAGATGTGGACAGCGAGGACGCGGCGACCCGAGAGATGTATGGCCTCAACGACAAGCGCACGGCGGATTTTGGCCGCAAGTGCCTCATCACGCGCAAGCTGATCGAGAAGGGCGTGCGCTTCATTCAGCTCTACTCCGGCGGAGGTCACATCGAGGACACGTGGGATGGTCACAACGACTGCATCACGAACCACACGCTGCACGCGGGCGAGACGGACAAGCCCATCGCCGCGTTGATCGCCGATCTGAAACGCACGGGCTTGTGGGATGAGACGCTGCTCGTGTGGGGCGGTGAGTTTGGCCGCACGCCGACGAGTGAAGGCGTGGGCAAACCGGGTCGCGATCACGACTGGCACGGTTTCTCCATGTGGATGGCCGGAGCCGGTGTGAAAGGCGGTCAGGCCATCGGCGCGACGGATGAACTCGGTTTCAAAGCCGTGGAGGATCGCGTTCACGTCAGCGATCTGCACGCGACGATCCTGCATCTGATGGGCATTGATCACACGCGGCTGAGCTTTCCGCATCAGGGGCTGAATCAGCGGCTCACGGGCGTGGAGGAGCGGCGCGTGGTCACCAAGGCACTGGCGTGATGGGCGGTTCAAAACCGCCCCTCCTTGAAACAAGCGGCTGATTCGTGGTGTAAGTCCTCGCTGATGAATCTGAGGCTCAAACAACGTGACCAGACAGCGGCAAGCCCTGAGCGGCGGCGCTTGCTGAAGTCGTTGTCAGCGGGCGTGCTGGGCTTCAGTGCGCCGGAGTGGCTGGCGATGCAGGCACGGGCGAGCAATTCATCGAAGGCGGCGGTGGTGGGACAGGCGAAGCGGGTGCTGGTGATTTATGAAGAAGGCGGCATCAGCCAGATGGACTCGTTTGATCCGAAACCAGACGCACTGCTGGATCATCGGTCGCCTTTCAAACCGATCCCGACGAGCGTGCCGGGCACGCATTTCTCCGAACTGATGCCGCTGACAGCAAAGCAGGCGCATCGGCTCGCGGTGGTGCGCTCGATGACATCGGCCCCGACGGCGGGGCACAAGGAGTGCTGCCAGGAATTTTTTAAAGGCTACCGCAACACGAACCCCTTCGACTTTCCCGACATCGGCTGCGTGGTGACGGAGCTGATGGGCACAGACCGTCCGGAGATGCCGGGCTACATTTTTTGTCCGGGCATCAACATGCCGAATGCGATCACCAGCACGGGATTCCTGCCCGCCAGCCGAGCGCCGTGGAAGCTGGGCACCAAAAACCTCGGCGAGGACTTGAGTGATCCGCAGTGGAAAGTGCGCTCCCTGGAACTGCAAAAGGGCCTGGCGCGTGATCGGCTGCTGGAGCGGCATAGGCTTCTCGAATCGCTCGATGTCGGCGCGGTGGCGGAATCGACGGCGGGACAGGTGATGAAGGGAAACACGCAGCACGCGCTCGATCTGCTGACCAGCGACGAGGCGAAGCACGCGTTCGACCTTTCGCGTGAGTCGAACAAAACACGTGACCGCTACGGGCGCGATCATCGTGGCAATTGCTACCTGCTCGGGCGGCGCTTGATCGAGTCCGGTGTGCGTTTTGTCACGGTCACGTGCATCCAGCCGCCGGAGCATGTGAAGCGCGCCGGCTACGGTCAGCCGAACGGTGTCTTCCTGAACTGGGATCATCACGAAGGCATCTACAATAACGGGCCGTGCGGCGGACCGCAGGGTAACAGCAACCAAGAGCGCTATGGCCTGCCGCATCCGGTGATGATGCCGAGTTTGGACCGCTCGTTTAGCGCGCTGATCGAGGACATGCACGAGCGCGGTCTGCTGGCCGAGACGCTCGTCTGTTTCGTCACCGAAATGGGCCGCACGCCGCGCATGAACAAGAACGGCGGACGCGATCACTGGGCGCGCGCGATGTCCATCGCCTTTGCAGGCGCGGGATGTCCCGGCGGCGCGGTCATTGGCAAGACCGATCGCGAGGGCGGCGATGTCACCGACGCGCTCTACACGCCTTACGACTACGCCGAGACGATCTACCGCAAGCTCGGCTTCTCAGAGAATCAGCGGCTTGAGAAGCCCAATGGTGTCGCCATCCCGCTCTCGGATGGCGGGAAAGCGATCCGTGAGCTGTTCTGACCGCGTATGAAGAATCCGGCCATTCATTCGGGACGACCACGGAACGTCCGAATCATTGTGGCCCTGCAATGCGTGTTGGTTTGGAAGGCGTGGGCGCAAAGTGAGATCGGCTACAATCGCGACGTGCTGCCGATCCTGGCGGACAACTGCTTTCAATGTCACGGCTTCGACAAAGGTCAGCGCAAGGCCGGTCTGCGCTTGGACTTGGCGGATGGCGCGACGGTGGAGTTGAAGTCCGGCGCGAAGGCGATCATTCCAGGTGATGTGAAGCAGAGTGCGTTGATCGAGCGCATCCTCACGGATGACGCGGACGAAGCCATGCCGCCGAAGAAAACCGGCAAGCACCTCACAGCGACGCAGAAGAACATTTTGAAGCAATGGATCGAGCAGGGGGCGAAGTATGAGCCGCATTGGGCCTACATTCCGCCCGCCGAATCGCTCGCAAGGAGCGGCGCTTTGCAAGCGCCGATGGCGGTTAAAAACCGCCACTCCTTGATCGATGAACTGATTCGCTCGCGTCTTGCCAAGGAAGGCGTGAAGCCATCGCCGGAAGCGGATCGCGCGACTTTGATCCGGCGTGTAACGCTCGATCTCACGGGACTGCCGCCATCGCCGCTGGAGGTGGATGCGTTTGTGAATGATGCGCGCGACGATGCGTTCGAGCGGGTGGTGGACCGCTTGTTGATGTCAGAGCACTTCGGCGAGCGCTGGGCGCGGTGGTGGCTTGATCTCGCGCACTATGGGGACAGCGACGGCTATTTGCAGGACTTCATCCGGCCTGTTGCATGGCGCTACCGGCAGTGGGTGGTGGATGCGTTCAATCGCGACATGCCGTTCGATCAATTCACCATCGAGCAGCTCGCGGGCGACCTTTTGCCAAACGCGACGATCTCGCAGCGCATGGGCACCGGCTTCCTGCGCAACACGCTGAGCAATCGCGAGGGCGGCGCGGATCTGGAGGAGTATCGCGTCAATCAAACCATCGACCGCACGATGACGTTCGGCACGACATGGCTGGCGCTGACGACAGGCTGCGCACAGTGCCACGATCACAAGTTTGATGCGATCTTGCAGCGTGAATACTACCAACTCTACGCCTTCTTCAACAACGCCGACGAAGTGAACATCAACGCGCCGCTGCCCGGCGAACGCGAGCCGTATGAGGCGGCGAAGATGGAGCATGATCGCAAGCGCGCGGAACTGCTCGCGCCGCTGGCAAAGCCGCTCGCCGAATTGCAGGCGGATTGGGAAAAGCGACTGCTGCATGCCGAGTCGCATCCGAATGAAGACTTCGCCTGGGATCGCACGCTGGAGCTGCTGGGACTGCAATGGGGACAAAGTCTCGGTGAAGGGCAGCTCGAAGGACTCAACATCATCAAGACACCGCTGGCGCAGCGCACGCAGGATCAGCGTGACCGCTTGCTGGATTACTTTCTCAAGTCGATGCCGTCGGCTTTATCGGACAAGTCGAAGGAACTCAAACTCGGCGAGCTGAAGTCGAAACTCGACGCGCTGGCGAAGGAACTGCCGCCGGTGACGCGCGCGGCCGGCATGATGACCTTTCCAACACCACGCCAGACTCATGTGCATGTGCGCGGCGAGTTTCGACGCAATGGAGAAGAAGTGCAGCCCGGCACGCCAGCCGCACTGCCGCCGCTGAAAGGCAGCGCGGATCGACTGGCACTCGCGCGCTGGCTTGTGTCACCAGAACATCCGCTGACGGCACGTGTCGTCGTGAACCGGCTCTGGCAGGAGTTGTTCGGACGCGGCATCGTGGGCACTTCGGAGAACTTCGGTGTGCGTGGCGACCGTCCCTCGCATCCTGAGTTGCTCGACTGGCTGTCGGTGGAGTTCATGAAGCATGGCTGGAGCGTGAGGACGATGCTGCGGCAGATCGTGCTGTCACAAACCTACCGGCAATCATCCGCTGCACGACCGGAGCTCGTGAATCGCGATCCGCTGAACATCCTGGTCGCGCGACAGCAGCGTCTGCGGCTGTCCGGCGAAGCGGTGCGCGATTCAGCTCTCGCCGTGAGCGGCCTGCTCAATCGCACCGTCGGCGGCCCGAGCGTGAAGCCGCCGCAGCCGGCCAGTGTGTCGAAGGATGGCTACAAGAATGCGTGGGAGCCGAGCACGGGCGCGGATCGCTACCGGCGTGGCCTCTACACCTTCATTCAGCGCACCTCGCCCTTCGCGCAGTTTGTCACCTTTGACCTGCCTGACGCGAGTCGAAGCTGCACACGTCGCGAACGCTCAAACACGCCACTGCAGGCGCTCAATCTGCTCAACGATCCCGCCTTCCTCGAAGCCGCGCAGGCGCTCGCGTCGCGCGTGCTGAGGGAATCGCGTTGCGATGATGCGCAACGGCTCGCCCATGCCTTTGCGCTGGTGCTTTCACGCTCGCCTCAGCCCGAGGAGTCGAAGAGGCTTCTCGCCTACCTTGATCAGCAGCGGGCTCTGTTTGCCAAGGACGCCGCTTCCACCCGCGAATTGCTTCAAGACAGCCCGCCGAGTTCTGATGCCGCGTGGATCGCGTTGTGCAGTGTGCTGTTGAACCTCGATGAATTCATCAACCGTGAGTGAAATCATGAACAACGCTCCTTTCTCCCGCCGCGACTTTCTCGCGCGCGGTTCGCACGGTTTCGGGGCGATGGCGCTGTGGCATCTGCTGGCGGGAGACGGAGCCACCGCCGAGCCGCATTTTGCTCCTCGGGCAAAGAATGTGATCTTCCTGTTCATGATGGGAGGGCCGTCGCATGTCGATCTTTTTGACCCGAAGCCGAAGATGGCCGCGCTGCACGGGCAGCCGATGCCGGCGTCGTTGATTCAGGCCAAAAAGAGCGCGACCGGCGGCGTGCTGGAGACGGTGCTGGCCAGCCCGCGCAAGTTCACGCGCCATGGACAGAGCGGCATCGAGTTCTCGGATTTTTTGCCGCACACCGCGACGATGGCGGACGACCTCTGCGTGATCCGCTCGATGCACTGCGAGCAGAGCAATCACGATCCCGCGCAACTGCTGCTGCACTGCGGCACACCACTGTTTGGCAACCCCAGCATGGGCTCGTGGGTGAACTACGGCCTCGGCAGCGTGAGCCAGAACATGCCGGGTTACATGGTGCTCACCTCCGACGACGGCCACGGGCTCGAAGGCGCGGGAAGTTCGCTCTGGAGCAGCGGCTTCATGCCTTCGACGTATCGCGGCGTGACCTTCCGCAACAGCGGCGACCCGGTTCTTCATCTCAGCCGACCTCCTGGCATCAGCATGGCCACGCAGCGTGCGCGGCTCGATGCGCTGCGTGATTTGAACCAGATGCATCAGCAGCACACCGGCGACGCGGAGATCGCCTCGCGCATCGCCAGTTATGAAATGGCCTTTCGCATGCAGAGCGCCGCGCCGGAACTGCTCGACTTCAAAGACGAGTCCGCCGCCACGCGTGCGTTGTATGGGCTGGATGCGGACAAGACGCGCGCCTTTGGCACGAACTGCCTGCTCGCACGGCGCATGGTCGAGCGCGGCGTGCGTTTCGTGCATCTCGTTCACAGCACTTGGGATCATCACAGCGATTTGAACGGCCGACTGGCCAACAACTGTGCCATGACCGATCAAGGCGCCGCCGCGTTGCTCAAGGATCTCAAACAACGCGGTCTGCTCGACGACACGCTGGTCGTCTGGGTGGGCGAGTTCGGCCGCACGCCGATGGGCGAGGTGCGGCGCGGCATCAACAAAGGCAAGGAAGGCCGCGACCATCATCCGAGCGCCTTCAGCCTCTGGATGGCCGGTGGTGGCGTGAAGCGCGGGCATGTGCATGGCGCGACGGACGACTTCGGCTTCAACGTCGCACATGATCCCGTCCACGTTCACGATCTCCAAGCCACCATCCTGCACCTGCTCGGCATCAACCACGAACAACTCACCTACCGCCACGCCGGGCGCGATTATCGCCTCACGGACGTGTTTGGCAAAGTGGTGAAGGACATCCTCGCATGAACCGCCGCCATTTCCTCGCCACCTCCGCATTCGCCGCGCTCGGAGCTTCCGCCGCGTCGCCTGTGCGGCCCAAGCACAAATACATCGACATCCACACGCATCTCTATTTCACGCGCCTCGTCGGAGCGAAGGGCCTGCTCGAATGGATGGACGCAAATGATGTCGAGCGAGCGGTGATCCAGCCGCTCGTCTCGCCCGAGTCCGCACCCACGCTGCATCCGCTGCAAACCAATGATGCGGCGCTCGACGCTGCGCGGGCACATCCCGACCGCTTGATCGCCTTTTGCTGCCTCGATCCGCGAGTGACGGTCGATCCGACAGCGATCAAGACTTTCCCTACGCGGCAGGGTCATGTCGCAGGCGTCAAAGGCCTGATCGACATCCTCAAGCGCTACAAGGACGCCGGCGCGCGCGGTCTCGGCGAGCACAAGGTCGGCCTGCAGTTTGATCACCCGCAGATGATGCAGCTCTATGAGGCCTGCGATTCGCTGGAACTGCCGATCCTCTTCCATCTCGACGATCTGCGCGGCATCGACACGGTCGGTCTGCCGCGCCTTGAGAACGCATTGAAGGCATTCCCCAAACTCCCGCTCATCGGCCACGCCTGCGGATTCTGGTCCTCCATCTCCGGCGATGCCACGAAGGAGGACTTCGGCCGCTATCCGAAAGTCCCGCGCCCCATCACGCCCGGTGGAGCGCTTGACCGCCTCATGGACGCCTGCCCGAATCTCTACGGCGATCTCTCCGAGCCTGGCGGCGCCATCGCACTCACACGTGACCCGGCGGCAGCGAGAGAGTTCGTCCTGCGCCGCGCCGACCGCCTGCTTTTCGGCAGCGACTACCTCGCACCCGGCCAGGAAATCCCGCAGTTCGACATTCTCGCCGCCATGAATCTGCCCGACGACGTGCAATACAAGATCCATCGCGGCAACGCGATCCGCCTTCTGAAGCTCGGCATCCAATGAACCCTCACCGCTCCATGAAACTGCTCCTCCTCGCCGCCCTTTCGCTGGCATCCGCATACGCTCAGGAAACAACGGCTCCCGACTGGTTGCTGGAAGGCACAGCGCCATGGCAGGCCCGCGATTCGCAGGCAGAGTGGGTTTTCAAAGACCAGCTCTGGATCGGCGGCGGATGGTTCCAGTCGTTCGCGGAGCCGCCGCGTGATGTGTGGTCTTTAGGCGATGGCAAGGAGTGGAAGCTCATCGAAAAGAACGCGCCGTGGCTGCACAGCGACCTGCCGATGAACATTACGTTTGCCGACAAGATGTGGATCATGGGCGGCTGGTATAAAGGCAGGCTGCCGGGGCATTCGGCGAGCAATCAAGTGTGGTCTTCTAATGATGGCGTGAAGTGGGAGCAGGCGACTGCGAACGCCGAATGGTCACCACGGCTCGCAGCAGGACTGGTGGAGCATCGCGGACGGATTTGGATGCTCGGCGGCACGGAGAACTACTACTTTGGCGATGACACAAGTTTGAAAAATGATGTGTGGTCCTCCGCTGACGGAAAGACATGGAAGCAGGAGACAGCGAAGGCCGCATGGTCGCCGCGTGCCTATCACCAAGCCGTCACGCTGGACGACAAAATCTACATTCTCGGTGGCGGGAACTATGTGCCGACCTACCACGCGAAGAACGACGTGTGGTCGTCGAGCGATGGCGTGAACTGGACCTGCGAGGCGGAGAAAGCGCCGTGGGAGCCACGCCTTTGGTTCAGCGCGACGGTGTATCGCGGACGCATGTGGGTGCTGGGCGGCTGGTCGAAGGACAAAGACAACTTCGGCGATGTGTGGCACAGCGCGGATGGTAAAAACTGGCAGCTTCTCGAAACGAAGACCTGCTGGAAGGCACGGCACGAGCATTCGGTCTTCGTTTTCAAAGACAAACTGTGGATCGCGGGCGGTCATGCGAGGCCGCTGTCGAGTGAGGTGTGGTCGCTGAGCCTGCCGGAGAACTGGAAACCATAAGCCGGCTCTTCGCGAGTTTGACCCCTGAACTCGCGTAGTTCCCTCATGCGCCCACAAGGCATTTTCATCCTCGGACTTCTCGCGCTCGTTCCGTGCGCGGAGGCCGTGGATTATTCATCGCAGATCAAGCCGCTGCTGAAACAGAAGTGCTATGCATGCCACGGCGGGCTGAAGCAAAAGGCGGGACTGCGGCTCGACACGGTGCAGCTCTTGTTAAAGGGCGGCAAATCGGGTTCGGCGACGAAGTTCATCATCGAACGTGTGAGCGCGACAGATGAGCACAAGCGCATGCCGCAGGAGGCGGCGGCGCTTTCGGCGGAGCAGATCGCGATGCTGCGGGAGTGGATCAATATCGGAGCGCCAGGACTGGCCAATGAAGTGCCGGAGGCCGATCCGACGCAGCATTGGGCATTTCAAAGTGTGCGGCGGCCAGGATTGCCCGAGGCGGCTGGCAGGAATGCGATTGATGCGTTCATCAATGAAGCGCTTGAGGCGAAACAGCTCACGCCATTGCCTGAAGCGCCGCGCTCCACGCTGCTGCGGCGGGTTTACCTCGATCTGATTGGTCTGCCGCCCAGGCGCGAGGAGCTTCACGCCTTTCTCGCAGACACAACCCCGGATGCTTATGAGCGCTTGGTGGACCGTCTTCTGAATGATCCGCGACATGGCGAGCGCTGGGCGCGGCATTGGATGGATGTGTGGCGCTACAGCGACTGGTATGGCCGCCGCACGGCAAACGATGTCTGGAACAGCGCGCCGCAGATCTGGCGCTGGCGGGACTGGATTGTGAACTCGCTGAATGCGGACAAGGGCTACGACCGGATGCTTGCGGAAATGCTCGCGGCGGATGAGATCGCGCCGCTGGATGACGAGGCGGCGGTGGCGACGGGCTTCTTGATCCGAAACTGGTATGCGCTGAATCCGAATCAGTGGATGCGTGACACCATCGAGCACACCGGCAAGGCGTTTCTTGGTCTCACGTTCAACTGCGCGCACTGCCACGACCACAAGTATGATCCCATCTCGCATGAGGACTATTTCCGCTTCCGCGCGTTCTTTGAGCCGCTCGGCATCCGGCAGGATCGCTGGCCGGGCGAGGCCGATCCGGGGCCGTTCCAGGAGTATGAGTATGTAAAACAGCGCAAACCGAATCGCCTGGGCGCGGTGCGCGTCTTTGACAAACAACTCGACGCCAAAACATGGTTCTACACCGGCGGCGATGAGCGCAATCGCGTGGAGAGCAAGGCTCCGCTCACTGCGGGTGTGCCTGCTTTTCTTGGATCGCTTGCGATTCAACCCGTGAGACTGCCAGAGGGTTCGGTGCGTCCCGGCTTGCGGCCGGAGATTCAGGAGACCGACCTGAGCCTGCGCCTGAATGCGGTGACGAAGGCACAGGATGAGTTGCTAGCTCTGGACTCTCCGAAAACGCGCACGGCCCTCGAAGCCGCGCGCGCTGAACTGGCGAGTGCCATCGCGCGATTCGCGGCGGATCAGGCGAAATTTGGCGGCTCGCCGGATGCTCTGAAGCTCGCTCAAAAAGCGGCGAAGACGGAACGTGATGCCGCGGCGGCCTCCGCCAAGGCTGCGCTGGCCAATGCGGAGCATGACCTCAGCCGTGCTGATGACAAAACCCGCGATGCCGCCATCAAGGCCGTGGCAGCGGCAAAAACCGCGCAGACCAAAGCCGAAGCCGAGCGCGACAAACCGAAGTCGACCGACAGCTACACGTCAGTGACGACGACCTTTCCGAATCAGAGCACGGGCCGCCGCAAGGCGCTCTCGGAATGGCTCACGCAACGAGATCATCCGCTGACGGCACGCGTGGCGGTGAATCACATCTGGATGCGGCATTTCCAGGAGCCGCTGGTGGCGAGCGTGTTTGATTTTGGCCGCAATGGCGCGGAGCCGGTGAACCCGGCGCTGCTCGACTGGCTGGCGGCGGAGTTGATGGAGAATGGCTGGAGCATGCAGCATCTCCACCGGTTGATCGTCACGAGTGCAGTATATCGCCGGGCGAGTCATGCGGAGGAGGCGAGTGAATCAAACCTTCAACGCGATCCCGATAATCAATTCCTCTGGCGCATGAATCCCTCACGCATGGAGGCGGAGGTTGTGCGCGACAGCGTGCTGCATCTGGCCGGTGCGCTCGATCCGAAGATGGGCGGGCAGGAGATTGAGAACACCGAAGTGGAGACGAGCAAGCGGCGCAGTCTTTACTTCAGTTGCCATCCCGAGGTCGGCGGTCGCAGCGCGTTGGCGGCGATGTTTGACGCGCCCGAGCCGACGGACTGCTACCGCCGCACAAGCAGCGTGCTGCCGCAGCAAGCGCTGGTGATGACGAACAGCAAGCTGGTGCATGATCACAGCGCGGCGCTTGCTCGACAGATTGGAACGGACACCTCAGATTTCATCACTGCTGCCTTCGAGCACATTTTGAACCGCACACCGACCGAGGTCGAACTGGTCTCGTGTCGTGATTTTTTGAAGCAAGGCAGCAAGGAAAGCCTGGTGCGGGTGCTATTGAACCACAACGACTTCGTCACTGTGCGATGAACCGCTCGCTTTCATCTTCCACCTTCCCCTGCGGCCAGATCAGCCGCAGACGCTTCCTTGCCGATGCGGGCATGGGTTTCACCGGCCTGGCTCTGGGCGGCACGCTGATGAGCGATGGCATTGCTAAAGCATCGCCCGCGCTGACGCCGCTAGTGCCGCGAGCAAAGTCGGTGATCTGGATTTTCCTCTCTGGCGGTTACAGTCATGTGGAGACCTTCGATCCGAAACCGGCGCTCACGAAGTATGCGGGCATGACGTTTGACAAGACGCCGCTCGAAAATCCGCTCAACTCCGACAAGCATCACAAGCGCTTCCGCTCCGTCGCTGCTCAAGAGATCAACAAACGCGATGTCTATCCCAGCATCTACCCGATGCAGGTCGGCTTCAGTAAACATGGCCAGTGCGGCGTGGAGATCACCGACTGGTGGCCGCATCTGTCAAAGTGCGTCGATGACATCGCCTTCGTGCGGAACATGTGGACGACGGACAACGATCACTTCGCAGAAAACCAACTGCATACCGGACGCCATCGGCTCGATGAACAGCAGCCGTGCATCGGCTCGTGGGTGCATTACGGCCTCGGCACGCTGAATGAGAACCTGCCGAAGTTCGTCGTGCTCGGCGGTCCCACGGACAGCACGAAGCGGCTCTCGATTGATTCGCTCTACCTCGGCCCTGATCACGCTGCCGTGCCACTGACGCTCGATCCAAACAATCCGCTGCCCTTTGGCAAACGCGACTCGCGGCAAAGCGCGAACGAACAGGTGCGCGAATACCAGCTCATCAACCGCCTCAACCAACTCACCGCAGTCGAGTATCCCGAGGATGCCTCGTTGCGCGCGCGCATCCATGCGTATGAGCTGGCGTTTCGCATGCAGATGGCTGTGCCGGAGACGCTGGATTTGAAACAGGAGTCGGAAGCCACACGCAAACTCTACGGCATCGACAAACCGGCCACCAAGGACGCTGGCGAGCGTTTCCTGGCCGCACGTCGGCTGGTGGAGCGCGGTGTGCGTTTTGTGCAGGTGTATCCGTCAAACACCGGCAAGTGGGATTCCCACGCGCAGCTGCAGAAGAACCACACGGGCTTGTGCGAGAGCGTGGATCAGCCCGTCGCCGGTCTGCTACGCGATTTGAAGCAGCGCGGCATGTTGGACGAGACACTCGTCGTCTTCTGCACCGAGTTTGGCCGCACGCCCGGCATGGAGACGCGCGGCGGCCACAAGGACGGGCGCGATCATCATCCGCACGGTTTCACCATCTGGTTCGCCGGTGGCGGCACGAAAGGCGGCACCGTGCATGGCGAAACCGACGAACTCGGATACCACGCCCAAGGCGAAGGCCACTACATCACCGACCTGCACGCGACCACCTGCCATCTGCTCGGCCTCGATCTGCGTGCGCTGGAGATTCCCGGCCGCAAGCGACTGGAGATCGACCATGGCAATGTGATCCGCAAGGTGCTGGCCTGAGTGGGTGAATCCTCCGAGCAAACTCACCACCGCCCCGTCCCTCCTAACTCTTGTTCAATCCCCTGCTACCTTCATGAACTTCCGGCTCATCCTCCTCACCGCACTCTCCCCAGCCCTCCACGCCGCTGAGCCTGCCGCGCAGACATGGACGCGAGTGAATCAACCGCTCGTCATCCCGGCGGACAAGGTGCCGAAGCTCGGCTCGGGTGACTTTTCCATTTCTGTATGGGCCAGGGCCGATGCGACGAATCGCGTCACCGGTGATTTGATCAGCCAATACGACCCAAAGAAGCGGCGCGGGTTTCATCTCACGCTCAAGAGCACTCCAGGCGTGACTTCGAACGTGGCGAACTGGCGGCATTTGCAGTTCGGCATCGACGATGACAAACCCAGCACTTGGCGTGACTGCGGGCGGCCCGGGAAGGCGCTGTTTGCCTTTTCGATGGCGACTCACGACGGCGCTCTTTATGCAGGCACTTGCGAGCCGGATGCGGGGGAAATGGGACACGTGTATCGCTACGATGGCGGTGAGAAATGGAGCGATTGTGGCAGTCTCGATGGCAGTAACTCCGTCACCGCGCTCGCCGCATTTGAAGGCGCGTTGTATGCAGGCACAGGCAAGTATCGCGTGGCAGGTTCGAGTCTGCCAGAGTCACCGAACACCACGCTCGGTGGTCGGGTTTTTCGTTATGAAGGCGGCACGAAGTGGGTGGATTGCGGGCAGTTGCCGGACACGGAGACTGTGGGAGGCCTGGTGGTGTTTCAGGGACGGCTCTATGCCTCGTCGCTCTACAAACCGGCGGGCTTCTTCCGCTACGAGGGCGGCACCCAGTGGACGCGGCTGCCCGACGCCATCGGTCCCGACCTCAAGACGGGCGAACTGGGGCCGAAGCGGGTCGAGTCGCTCACCGTGTATGATGGTCTGCTCTATGCCACCAGTTACGACGGCGGGCGCGTGTATCGCTTCGATGGCAAATCGTGGACGGATTGCGGTCAGATCGGCGCTGATACGCAAACTTATGCCTTCACCAGCTACGAGGGTCGGCTGCATGTCGCCATGTGGCCGAGTGGTCGTGTGTATCGGTTTGAAGACGTGGCACGGTGGACGGACATCGGTCGTCTTGGTCAGGAACTCGAGGTCATGGGCATGATGGTCCACAACGGACGACTCATCGCGGGCACCCTGCCGCTCGCCGAAGTCCATGCCTACGATGGCGATGGCAAATGGACGCTCTGGCAGCGCCTCGATCACACGCCCGATGTGAAATACCGCCGCGCCTGGACCATGGCCGAGCACGCGGGCGAGGTCTTCTGCGGCACGCTGCCCTCCGGCAAAGTCTGGGCCGCGCGACATGGCCGGCAGGTCTCGTGGGATCACTCGCTGCCGAGTGGCTGGCATCACATCGCCGCCGTCAAGACCGCGAATCGGCTCACGCTGCACGTCGATGGCAAACAAGTCGCCGAAAGCACCGGCTTCGATGCTGGCACCTGGAATCTCGACAGCGAGGCACCGTTGCGCCTCGGCACCGGCATGAACGGCCCCTTCAACGGGCAACTCGTCGATTTAAAAATCCACCGCCGCGCCCTCACAGTGGATGAGATCACCACCAGCGCGGCACAGAAGCCGGCGGGTGTCGAGTAGTGGAGTATTGAATCGCGCCATCCACCGCGAGCCGCGCCAAAATCTCAATGAATCGACTTCTTCTCCTTCTCCCCCTCCTGCTCGCTCCTCTGACCGCGTTGGGCGGCGGCGATGTCTCGATTGCTGAACTGCCGGACCGCATTGAGGTGAAGATCGATGACCAACTCTTCACCGAATGGCGGCATAAGGAATGGGCGGGGCCATTTTTGTATCCGGTGATCGGTCCGAATGGCGAGAACGTGACGCGGCATTACCCGATGAAGGACGGCATGCCGGGTGAGGAGCCGGATCATCCCTGGCATCGCTCGATACGCTTTTCGCACAGCGATGTGAATGGATTCAACTTCTGGTGGGCTCCTGGCAAGGAGAGGACAGGACACACAGCGGAGGTGAAGCTGGAGAAGGTCGAGAGAATGACCTCCGGGAAGACCGGCGAGGTGGTGCTCTGGAATCAATGGCTCGGCGATGGCAAACTGCTGCTCCGTGAGAAGGTGAGGCTGGCATTCATGCCCTTGCCAGATCGCCAAATGTTGATGGACTACGACACGGAACTGCACGCAGACGATGCTGCCGTCGTGTTCGGCGACAAACGCGATGGCGGCTTGCTCGTGCGGGTCGCTGGCACCATGAAAGTGGAATCGGAGAAGGGAGAAAAAGGCAGCGGAGGCATCCTCAACAGCCGCGGTGACAAAGATGCGGCGGCCTGGGGAAAGCGAGCAGAATGGGCCGATTATTTTGGCCCGGATGCCAGCGGCAAGACCGTCGGCATCGCGATCTTTGATCATCCATCGAACCTGCGCTTCCCCACGCACTGGCATGCGCGGACTTATGGCCTGATGACCGCCAACCGCTTCGGCACCGATCATTTCAAGGGCGACTACGGCGATCACAAGACGGTGATTTGCGCTCCCTCCAAAGGGGCGAACTGCGCGGCCTGTGCTTCGCACTCTGGTGACTTCATCCTGGCGGCAGGCGCGAGTATCACGTTGCGGCACCGGTTCTATTTTCATCACGGTGATGCGCTGAGCGCTCAGGTCGCCGCCCAATACGACGAGTATGCGTCTGACAAAGAATCCACGGTCATCCGCATGCGCGTCATGTTTCAGGAACGGCACTGGAAGGAGTTGCTGGAGAAGTTCGGCGCCGTGGACTTTGCGGCCTGGCCTGTGGAGTCTTCGCGGCAGGCCGTCGATGCATTGCAGGTCCGTGGTCAGACCTACTCCTTCACGAAGGACGGCCACCGCGCTGAAGCGGACCTCCTTGCGGCCATGAAGCTGGCACCGCGCAATCCAGACATCGCGGTGCTGCTGGGTGACAATTTCATCAACAACCTCAACGACGAGGCCAAGGCCATCGCGGCATATCGACAAGTGATCGAGTTCAGCGCTGCGAACCCCATGGGCTGGCAGCCCCTCACCGCCACGATCAGCCTGGCGAGACTCTACACGGATCAGGTGAAGTTGGATGCCGCTTTCGAAGTGCTCAAACCCTACGGCAACCTCACCCAACTCCCGTCCATCTGGCGGATCAAGCTCCTGCGCAGCTACGGGCATTTTTACGCGGCCCAAGGCAAAGAAGCCGAGTCGCTGGCGAAGTTCCGCGAGGCTCTGCGACTCGAAGCAACACCCTGACTTCTCTCAAGATGCTCCGACACCACTCTCTGCAAACCGCAGCGCGGACTTGGCTTATCGCCTGCCTGTTTGCCTCGTTTGTCAGCACCTTGTTCGCGCAGGACTCCGCACCGCTCCTCGCAGGCACTGCCAAAGTCGAAATCACGCCGACAGCCGAGCAAGCGGTTAATCTCGCGGGTCAGCCACTGCAACTCCGCGATCCCTTGTTTGCGCGGGTGCTGGTGTTGAAGACGCCGCGGACCTCCGTGGTCATCGTCTCCGTCGATCTCATCGTTTTCGCTTCCAAGAAGGTCATCGACGAAGCCAAGGCCAGGTGGGGCGTCAACCACATCATCCTCTGCGCCACGCACACCCATGCCGCGCCTGCGGCAAAGGGCATGATCATCAAACCACCCGCTGCTCCAGACTGGACACGCAGCCCCAAGGCGCCTGCCGAGGTCATCGACTGGCCGCGCCTTTCCGCAGACCCTTGGTATGCGGCCACGGAAGCGAAGGTTGTCGCCGCCATTGGTCAGGCGATGCAGAATCTTTTTCCGGCACGCATGGTCGCAGGCAAAGGACCGTTCGAGAGCGCTTACATGGCCCACAATCGGCGGCTCATCCGCGCAGGCATCGTCAGCGCCATGTGGGAGAATCCGGATCGACGTCCCACGAAGCCCGTTGACCCCACCGTCGGCGTGATCCGCATTGACGACATGAGCGGCAAGCCACGCGCCTTCGCCGTGCAGTATGCCTGCCATCCGGTGACTCTCTTGGGCGCTGGTGCCGTCTCGCGCGACTACCCGGGAGCGATGGTCGATCATATCGAGCAGCAACTCGGCCCCGACTGCATGGCCCTGTTTCTCCAAGGCGCCTCCGGTGATCTCGATCCGTATGACTTGCACAATCTGCGAGGCGAAAACCGCTTTAACATCGCCAGACAAGCCGGCATCTCGCTGGCCAAAGGCGCCTTGCAGATCGTCCGCGACCTCAAGCCGCAGCCGGCCACTGCCATCGCGGTGAAAGAGAGCCTGCTCACCATTCCGAATCGCCACGGCAATCTCAGCACGGAGGTCGGTCTGCTCACCGTAGCCTTCAATCGAGATCTCGCCCTCGTCGCCATCCCCGGCGAGCCCTTCATTCAGCATCAGCTTGATCTCACCGCGAGATCACCCATCGCGAACACTTTCATCCTCGGCCTCGCTTATCACGGCAAAGGAACGCCATTCGTCGTCTATATCCCCACCGCCCAAGCCGTGAAGGAAGGCGGCTACGGAGCCGCCGAGTGCAGCTTCCTCGCGGCGGACGCTGGCGAGCGGCTGTTGAACACCGCCGTGGCAGATTTGCAGGCGATCATCGCTCATTGAACAGGGTGGAATCACTTTAACCGACCAAGCATGAAACACACTTTCGCATCCCTGAGTCCCACGACAGAAACATTGAAGACAAAAACATGAAGACCCGACTCCCATTTTTCTGTCTCTCATCATTTCGTCGTTTGCTTCTCATCGCACTGCTGCTCGGTCACACGACAGGCGCTGGCGCGGATGATTTGACAGTGCTGCCGCCATTGGTGGACGGAGTCGCGCCGGTCGGGCTGCTGGAGGCGCAGTTGAAGAAACTCGCCTTTGCCGCGCTGGACCGCCGCGACACGGACTACGAGAAAATCAAAACTCCGGCGGATGTCGCCGCGTGGCAGCAGAGGCAACGCGCGAGCTTCCTGGCGGCGCTGGGCGGGCTGCCGGAGCGCACGCCTTTGAATGCCAAAGTGACGGGGCAGCGAGATTTCGGCACCTATCGGATGGAGAAGGTCCTGTTTGAAAGCCAGCCGGGCTTCCTGGTCTCCGGCTTGCTCTATCTCCCGCCCGGGGCCGGGCCGCATCCGGCGGTGCTCATGCCGTGCGGGCACACAGCGATCGCCAAGGCGGGCGAAGTCTATCAGAAGGCCTCCATCAGCCTCGTCCACGCGGGTGTCGCGGTCTTTTGCTTCGATCCCATCGGCCAGGGTGAGAGGCGGCATTACCGGCAGCCGGATGGCAAAGCGGAGTTCGAGAGTCCGACGAGCGAACATCAACTGATGGGCATCTCCGGGACTCCGGTGGGCCTCAGTCTGGCGCGGACGATGATTTGGGATGGCATCCGCGCTCTCGACTACCTCCAGAGTCGGCAAGACATCCGGGGTGACCGCCTCGGCTGCACTGGCGTCTCCGGCGGCGGGACCATGACCAGCTATTTGATGGCGCTGGACGAGCGCATCGTCGCGGCTGCGCCTGCCTGTTACCTCACCGGCTTCCGGCGGCTGCTGGAAACCATCGGCCCGCAGGACTTCGAGCAAAATCACTTTGGTCAGATCACCGCCGGCCTGGACCAGTCCGACTATGTGCTCATGAGCGCGCCACGGCCGGTGCTCATCATGGCGGCGACGAAGGATTTTTTCGACATCCAGGGCGCGTGGAATGTCTTCCGTGAGAGCAAGCGCGTTTACGGCAGGCTTGGGCTTTCGGAGCGCGTCGAACTGGTCGAGGCGGACACAAAACACGATCTCGCCATCGAGATGCGCGAGGCTTCCGCGCGGTGGTTCCGCCGCTGGCTCGCGGGCCGCGACGATGCGTGGCGGGAGCCCGCGTTCGAGATTTTGCCGGAGCAGGAAATCCTCTGCACGCCGGAGGGCGATGTGCTGCGCCAGCCCGGAGCGCGTTCCTTTTTCGATCTGATCGCGGCGGTGGCCGCGCCACTCACTGCGGAACGCCAGCGCTTCTGGCAGTCCAGCACGCGACCTGTCGCGCTCGCGAAAGTGCGCGACCTGGCGCGGATTCGTCCGCTCGCGGAACTGCCGCCCTTCACGATGATCACCGGGGATACAATCCAGCGCGGGCAGGTGCGCATCGAGAAGCTGACCCTGCGCAACGCCGAAGGCACCGTGCTTCCCGCGCTCTTGTTTCATCCACCCGGTGCCAGCACCGGGTTCAGGCTCTACCTGCACGAAGATGGAAAAGGAGCGGCAGCCGGGCCGGGCGGAACTCTCGAAACCTTCGCCCTCGCCGGTGAAACCGTGCTGGCCGTGGACCTGCGCGGCCTGGGTGAAATGCAGCGGAGCAAGCGGGCGGCGGGTTTAGCAGCACTTCAGGAGCCAAACTGGAAGTCCGCCACGCTCGCCTATTTGCTCGGCCAATCGTTGGTCGGCATGCGGACTGAGGACATCCTTGCCTGCGCACGATTCGCCTCGGAAAAATGGAATCAAGGCCAAGCGGTTCACCTCACTGGCATCGGCGAAACCGGCATCCCCGCACTTCACGCCGCCGCCTTGGAGCCGCAACTTTTCGCCAGCACACGTCTCGAGCGCACCCTGCGCACCTGGGCCGATGTCTGCTCCACGATGCGCACGCGGAACCAGCAGATCAACACCGTCCACGGTGCCATGCGATTCTACGACCTGCCGGATTTGGTTGCCTTATTGCCCGCCGACAAGCTGGTGCTGCACGAGCCCGTGGATGCGGCGGGCCAGGTGAAGAAGGACTAAATGAGTCATCCCTGACTCAACCCACTATGAAACACGCGCTCACGCTCCTCCTCGCGCTTTTCGTCACACGCAGCGCACTTGCCGAATCGTATCTCGTCGAGAACGGCCAGCCGCGGGCGGAGATTGTCATCAGTGACAAACCCTTGCGCACGGTGCGGCTGGCGGCGCAGGAGTTGCAGGATGGCATTCTGAAAATCAGCGGAGCAAGGCTGCCCATCGTTACGCAACCGTCCAGCAAGGCGGTGAAGGTGTTCATCGGAGCCAGTGCGCACTCGCCGGTGAAGGCGGAGGGGCTGGTGCATGGCGCGTATCGCATCGCCACCGGTGCGGACTGGATGGCGCTGATTGGTGAAGACACCGAGTTCACGCCCATCGAGCCGTGGGCGAAGAACAATGCGGAGATCGTGAATGGCAAGGCCCAGGGCGAGTGGAACCAGATCACGGGGGCGACCTGGGGCTTGCCCAATCTGCTGATTTACAAGAGCCGCTTCACGCTCCCCGGTGACATCGGCCGGCCCACGGCACAGGCTGCGGAAAAGGCCGCGCCTTTGCAGATGTGGGATCAAGACGAGCGCGGCTCATTCAACGCGGTGTGCGGCTTCCTCATGAAGCTCGGCGTGCGCTGGTATCTGCCGGGTGAACTCGGCGAAGTGCTGCCGGATTTGAAAACGATCCCGCTGCCGAAGCTCGACGAGACGGTGCGGCCCGACTTCGAGCAGCGGCGCTTCAGCTACCACGGCGGCGTGCATGGGCCAAACAATGCCATGTGGTTCATGCGGCTCGGTGTGCGCGATCCTTACGGCATCCAGGACGCCCACGGGCTCGACACGATGACGAATCACGCGGAGGTCTTCGCGGCGCATCCGGAGTGGTTCGCGATGTATGGTGGCAAGCGGCGCTTTGAGCCGGGGGCGAACAATCAGCTCTGTTACTCAAATGAGGAACTGTTTCAGGAAGCGGTTCGCTACGTCCGTGCGCAGTTCGATCACTTCAAGATGAGCATGGTCTCTGTGATGCCGCCGGACGGCTACACCGCCATCTGCCAGTGCGCGAAGTGCCAGGGCAAGGACTCGCCGGAGCGCGACCAGGGCGGCCTCGCATCGGACTACGTGTGGGGCTTCGTGAACCGTGTGGCGAAGGAAGTAGGCAAGACGCATCCGCACGGCAAGGTGCTCAATTGCGCTTATGGCATCTATTCGCTGCCACCGCTGAAGATCGACAAGCTGGAACCCAATGTCGTCGTCTCCATCGTCGGCGCACGCGTGCCGAGGAACAACAAGCCGGAGCAGCAGGCGGCGTTTCGCCAATTGCGTGAGAGCTGGGTGGCGAAGACGCACAACCCGATCATCAACTTCGAGAACTATCCCTTCATCGACCGCGGCTGGTATCTGCCCGCTTTCACCCCGCACGCGATGGGCGAGAGCACGAACGCCACCAAAGGCATCTCTCACGGCGAAGACATCTCGCTCACCGTGCCACAGGAGCCCAGCACGGCGGGCATCGGCTTCAATCACTTCCAGATTTATTTCACCGCGCGGATGTATTGGGGCGGCAAAGACGCCGATGTGGACGCGATGTTCCGCGAATACTGCCGCCTTTTCTACGGACCCGCGGAGCAGGAGATACGCGCCTTCTTTGAATACTGTGAGGCCAACTGGCAGGAGATGGAAAAGGACAAACTCAAAGCCGACGAAGCGCTCGCCCTTTTCGACCAAGCGAAGGCAAAAGCCGATGCCGCGAGCGTGTATGGCAAACGCATCGCCCTCATCGACGACTTCCTCAAAGGGCTGCGCAACAAAAGCCAGCAGCTCGGCAAAGTTCGCGGCCCGGTGCCCGTCCTGCGGCTGGTCGGCGAGGCGCGCAGCAAGATCGTCATCGATGGCAAGCTCGATGACGAAGCGTGGAAGAACGCTCTTCCCTCTGCCACCTGCACTTTGCGCGAGCTGCAAACGGGACGCCCGCCCACCTTTGGCACCACGGTGAAATCCACCTGGCTCGGCCATGACCTCTACTTTGCCATCCGCTGCGACGAACGCCGTGGCGAGAAACCCAACATCGGCACCACGAAGGAAGACGACGGCGCTATTTGGTATGGCGATGCCGTCGAGTTGCTGCTCGAAACCGAATCGCGTTCGTATTACCAGATCGCCATCAGTCCGAGCGGTGCCGTGGTGGACCTGGATCGTGGTGCCTCGCACGACAAGTGGTTCAGTTGGGACTCGAACGCCGAAGTCGCGACGCACATCGCCGACGATCACTGGACCATCGAGATCCGTCTGCCCATCACGCCGGATGAAAACGATCCACTGCACCAAGTTATCGGCCGAAAGCCCGACAAGAGCCTGCCCTGGCACATCAACATCTGTCGTCAGCGCATTCGCGAAGATGGCGCGGAATACTCCGCCTTTTCGCCGACCGGCACCGACGGCTTTCACGAGGTGATGAAGTTCGCGACCTTCTACGATGGCAACAGCTTCGAGTTCGACCACGGCCCGCCGGACGCCGACTTCCTGGAAAAGATTCGCATTGCCGCCGACTTCGCCCGCACCGGCAAGCGCGAGGAGGCCCTCGCTGCCTACACCGCCGCCGCCGAGGGCAAGATCACCGACCTGCAAAAGTCCCACGCGCTGGAACTCGCCGCCCAGTTTGCCATTCACCAGCGCAAGCCGGACCTCGCCGCAGAACTCATCCTCCGCATCCCCATCGAGGCTGTGAAAAAGGCCGCTGAGATGGATCACCTTCTCAACACCTACAAGGCACCCGAGATCATCGCCCGATTCGGCGCGGAGGATTTTTCCAAGTGGCCGTTCTGGAAACGCGGTGCTGGCCTTTATGCACGAGGCCGCGCCTATTCCATCACCAAAACCGGCGACAAAGCCGAAGGCGACCTTACAGCCGCGCTGGATTGGATCAGTGAACCGCGGACGCGAGACGCGATTTGGGAAGCCATCGGCCACAACCGCGAAAACAATCTCAAGAACGACGAAACAGCTCTCGCCGCCTACAATGCCATCGTCGAGGGCCGCACCCACATCGGCGGTGCCAGCGAGTTCACCGCCCTGCAAGGCATCGCCCGCATCCAGACCCGCAAAGGCCAGTTCGACGAAGCCCTGAAGACCCTGCACCGCGCCCAGCCCGACAAACTCCAGGGCGTGTGGCGGGAGAATATGCAAAAATCCATCGAAGCCGTGAACAAGGCCCGCAAACCTCAGTGAAGACCCGACGCCCACTTTTTTGTCGTTTGCTTCTCATCGCGCTGTTTTTCCCTCATGCGCTGCTGAGCGCCGACATCGCATTGTCCACGGCGGGCAAGACCCAGTTCCGCATTGTGAAGCCGGAGGCGGTTTCGGCGGTGGATGATTATGCGGTGACCACGCTCGCGGACTACCTGAAACAAATCACAGGCGCGGAGTTCCCTGTGCTGGATGCGGACAAGGTGACTGGCGGCGGTCCCTGTCTTTATGTCGGTATCAGCGCTGCGGTGAAGGAGAAGCTGGGCGGCGATCCACGGGCCGTGCTCAAGGAACAGGAACATGTTTCGCGGAGCCAGGGCGGCGATCTTCTTCTCTATGGCAAGGGCGTCCACGGTAATCTCCATGCGGTGATGGAGTTCCTGGAGACCTCGCTGGGCTGGCGCTGGTATTCGCTGTTTGAGAAGCCGGTGCTTCAAGCCTCGCCGACGGTGATGCTGAAGCCCTTTGAGAGGAAACGCGGGTTCTCCTTCCGCTCTCGCGAGTTCGGGCTGCTGGGCGATCATCACTTCAGCTATCAGCGTGGGCTTAACATGGCGTCGGAGAAATGGGGGATCCGGTCGGAGACCGGCTTTGCGCCTTATCTGCGCAACGACAAGTTTGTGCACAGTGCCTTCGCCTACATCCCGCCCACGCCGGACACGGTTTACTCGCGGTCGTTTCCCTGGATGGAGCGGATGGATTACTTCGCGACGAATCCCGAGTTCTTCTCCATGCACGCCAACGGCAAGCGCACGCCCGCCATGCAATTGTGCTTCAGCAATCCCGCACTGCGCCAGGAACTCACGCGAAACATCCTCAAGCACCTCACCATCGCTCCCGGCAACGACATCCTCACCGTGGACGCCGCTGACAATCCAGACGCCTTTTGCTACTGCCCAGAGTGCAAGGCGCTGGAGGCGAAGTATCAAAGCCCCGGCGGACCGATCTACGACTACCTGATCGAACTCTGCGGCCTCTTGCAGAAGCAGCATCCCGGGAAGTTTGTCAAAACGCTGGCTTATCGCCGCAGCCAGACGCAGAAGCCGCCGGTGTTGCCTACTGGTGGCCGACTTCCGGAGAACTTGATCATCGCCTTCGCGCCCATCGAAGACTGTTTCTTTGCCGACTGGAATCATCCCGATGCGGGCCTGCAGGAGACCTATCACGATCTTCAGGCATGGAGCCGCATCACCTCGCATCTCTGGGCCTGGCTGTATCCGAATCCCTGGGGCAGCGGCGAGGTGCTGCCGGTGGGCAATCTTCGGCGCAATATCAACCAGATGCGCCTGATGCACAAAGCGGGCGTCGAGGGCGTCTTCACCGACCACCGGGGCGCAAACGACCGCTCCGGGCTCAGCGAGTTGCAAAACCATCTCATCCTAACAGCCTGTTGAAAAACCTCTCCTCCTGGGTGATGAGAACAACCCTGCATGTTTGAGCAACGCCAAACCAAGCAACGCCAGCAGGAACTCTGGATAGTCGCCGGAGAACTTCCCGCAGCCACCC
>NZ_JBIIKX010000140.1:0-5406 GCF_044232965.1 Prosthecobacter sp. | reverse complement strand
GGCCGGGTGGTAGTGCTTGGCATAGGCTCCCTGATAGGCCTCGACGGCATAGGCGGTGCTGTGAGCACGGCAGAAGGCGTAACCTTGAAACCCGGCCACAAGATCCCAGACATAGGCGATGCTGCGGGCATCACGACGGCGTTCCTTGGCTGCTGCCATGAACTCGACTTTCACTTCATTGATTTTGGCGCTGTCCTGTTTGACCAGAGCACGGCGCAGGACATCGCCACGACCGGGAGCGAGACCCGCGAAGGCTTCGCAGATTTGCAGGATGTGCTCCTCATAGGCCACGACGCCAAAGGTGGAACGCAGCACGGGGGCGAGGCTGTCATGCGTGTAGTCCACGGGTTCGAGGCCCTGCGCACGACGCGCGAACTGCGCTTTCTTGAGGCCATTGGCAGCACCGGGACGGATGACGGAAACAATCGCCACAAGGCGGTCAATGTCGCGCACATCGGCCATACATGCGAGGCTGGTCATGGCGGGGCTTTCGATGTGATGCACGCCGCGTGCATTCCCGGTGGCGATCATATGCCAGACGCCCGGATCGCTCCAAGGCTCAACCTGGCCCTCACGCGGCGGTCTCTCGGTGCCGCCTATGCCGCCTACTTCAAGGGAGGCGAGATTGAGACCAAATGCCCGTCCTGGTTCTTGCATCGCGCCAGTCTTCGGCAAGCTTGATACCGCAATGCTTGACACTCCCTGGGAAAAAGTCTCCAAGTTTGAATTTCCGACCGAGAACGAATGGGTCTGGACCAGCGATGGAACCTTGGTCCGAAAGGGCATCTGGAGCTGGGGAAATGATGGCCCGATCCAGGAAGGTCCCTGGTTTGATGAAGCAGGTGAGCGCATCAATGTGACGCACTGGTGCTGGCAGGAGGATTGCCCAAACGGACCACCCGACCCGCCGCCTCTTAAAGCGGCTCTTTCGGTCTGACCATCAAGTCCCTGTGACCTCAAGGTGGCCTGAGTGTCCCGCAGCACGGCCAACCCACCCTGCGCAAGGATGTCGAGCTTGATAAGACCGACAGCTTCCACGGCATCCATGTCGAAGTGCGTGGTGGGCCAGCCCTTGCCGCTAATGAAGGTGGGGGTTTGATCTCGAATGGGATCACGCGAGAGCACGACGCCGCAGGGGTGCATCTTGGCGTAGCGCGGAAAGCCATCGAGCATGCCAGCCATAAGCAAGGCCGTGCGCAGCGGCTCCTCCTGCCAGGCGGAATGATCGCACTCACGCGACATCGCCACGGCATCGGCGGCGTGCCGGGCATCCGTCCATGGCATGTGCTCGGTGAGGCGGCGGATTTCGTTTTCAGCGACGCCAAGCACCTTGGCGACATCGCCAAACGCGGAGCGTGCCTGGAAGGTGTTGAACCCGCCGACGATGGCGGCGTGTTCGGGGCCGTAGCGTTCGAGCAGGAGCCGGACCACGTCGTCTTTGCGGTCGTGGGCGAAGTCGATGTCGATGTCCGGCAGCTTTTGCAGCGCCATGCGGTCACGGTTCAGGAAGCGCTTGAAATAGAGTTCAAAGCGGATCGGGCAGACGTTGCTGATGCCGAGGGAGTAGCACACGAGCGAATCCGCCGCGCTGCCCCTCGTAATCCAGCCGATGCCGAGCTGGGCACACTCCTGGAGCAAATGCCAGACGGTGAGAAAGTATTCCTCGTAACCGACTTCGGCGATGATGGAGAGTTCTTCGCGCAACTGCGCCTCGTGCTGCGGTGCTTTCACACCGTAGCGCTGGCGCAAGCCTGCATGCGCAAGCTGGTAAAGCATGGCGGCAGGGGTGCTGCCATCGGCGGGTGTGTAGCGTGGGAAGCGCAGGGTTTTGAAATCAAAAGCGAACTCACATTGTGAGGCGATGTCCCGCGCAGCCTGCATCGCCGTGACTGAATAACACCATTCCGCCGGTGGGTGGAAGGCGAAGTCACCACGACGCTTCCTCGCGTGCTTCTCATGCAGCAGAGTGAGCGTCTTCATGCTCTGCACGATGTCGAAGAACACTTTGTCCTCCGGCTTGTGGTAACGGATTTCAGGCAATGCCACCTCGCTGCTGTCGGAAGCCATGAGGATCAAGCCCTCGTGATGGTCGTGCATTTGCGCCGGAGTGATGCAAGCATCGTTGTTGAAGGAGAGCAGACGGCAGAGGTTCTGGTAGCCGTGCACGTTCTGCACATAGGCCAGCAGCGGCCTCTTGTTGCAGCACAGCTCCGCGCCAATGATGGGCTGGATTCCGGCGGCGGTGGCAGCCTGGAAGAACGGCACGGCGGCGTGCAGGTTTTTATCCGTGATCGCCACGGCGGGCATGTCGTGCGCCGCTGCCGCTGCGATGATGGCGGGAATGGTGAGCGTGGAGTCGAGGAAGCTGAAACAGCTTTTCACATTCAGCGCAGGCACCGCGAGACGTGCCGCGTGGCTGATGATGATCTGCGGGCCGGTGCCGGGACGCTCACGCAAGACGCGATTCGTGGTGGTGGCGGTTGGATCGGTGACAAGCTGCGGCTTGGGCAAGGTTTGCCGTGGTGCCTGCTTGTGCTGCGACAACCAGAGATCATGCCCGCGCATGATGCTGCGATTGCCACGGCGGAGATCATCCACAATGAGCGAGAGCGTGTGCAGGCGCTCGCGTTTCATGTCGGACTGCTCCAGCGGCAGGAGATTGCAGAAGCCCGTCTCATAGACCTTGGTGAAGCGCAGGCCGATGAGGCGCACGCTGACACGGCGCTCCCAGGCACGGGTGAGCATGGCTTGCAGGAGCGGATACAGGTCGTGCTCCAGGTCGGTCGGTTCATCGAGACTGGCGGAGCGTGTCACCTCGTCCATGTCGTTGTAGCGCAGGCGCAAGGTCACGGTGCGGATGCTTTTGCCATCCTCACGCACTCGGCGCATGAGCGTGTCGGCCATGGCACGAAGCCGTGCGATGATGAAGGCGGTGTCGGTGGTGTCTTGGGCGAAGGTTTCCTGCTCGCCGTAGCTTTTCGCGGCGGGTGCATCGCAGACCACGGGACGGAGGTCGTTGCCGAGAGCGTAGTCATGGAGGGCCGCCGCCCCGGAGCCGACGAGCAACGAGAGTTCATCCACGGGCGTTCGGGCGATGTGCTCGACCATGCGCAAACCGGCGGTGTTGAGCTTGGCGGCGAGCTGCGGGCCGACCTGCGGCAGCCATTTGTTTTCCAGCGGCCAGAGAAAGCCTTGCTCATGTCCTGGTGCCACTTCGATGAAGCAATGCGGCTTGCGCAGCTTGCTGGCGATCTGCGACACGAGCTTGTTCGCACCGACGCCCACCGACACGGACAGCTTCAAACTCTGCGCGATGGCCTGCTGCATCTTGGCGGCGGTGTCACTGGCCTTGGTCTGCCGTGCGCCGTGAAGATCGAGATAGCACTCGTCGATGGACGACTGTTCCACGATGGGCGTGAAATCATAGGCATACGAAAACATGAGGTGCGAGAAGCGCTCGTATTTGTCGAAGTCGCAGGGCAGCACGATGAGGCCTGGGCAGAGCTTCTTGGCTCGTGCGGTGGGCATGGGCGTGTAGATGCCGAGCTTCCGCGCCTCATAGCTGGCGGAGGCAATGATGCCGCGCCGCTCACCGCCCACGGCCACCGGACGCCCTCGCAGCTTTTTATCGGCGGCCTGCTCCACGGAGGCGAAGAACGCATCCGCATCGAAGTGCAGAATCATGGCGCATCAGCTCTTGGAAAGCCGCAGCAGAGCAATCAGCACGCCCTGGATGACGAGTTCACGGGCCGGAATCAGGTCGGGATACTTCGGATTTGAGGCGCGCAAATATGTAACGCCATTATGAACCACAAAGCGTTTCAATGTCGTTTCGCCATCAATGAGCGCCGCCACGATGTCGCCATGCTTCGCCTCGCGAAATTCCATGATGACGATGTCACCCTCCAGAATGGCCGCATTGCGCATGGAATCACCCCGGACCTTCAGCGCAAAGGTTCGGGCGTTCTTGGGCAGGCGCAGGGTGGTGGGGTCGATGTCGATGCAGCCGTCCATGCGACCATCAGCGGTATCGGGCTTGCCGGCGATGATGCTGCCGAGCAATGGGATCTGATGCCGAATCCAAGAGCGAGCCTGGGAAATCCAAAGCAGGTTCAGGGCGCGATGTTGGCGGGCATTGATCATGCCGCCTGTATAGTGTTCTTTAGAACAGTTTCAAGTCGGAATCCAATTCTTCGACATTAACCGGCTCATCTCCGGCTTGTGGAACAGGGGGTGCGATTGGTTGCAGCACCTCCTCAGTTTTGTTGCGGGCCTGGTTGGCTGCAGTGGAGACCCGATAGGCTTCCAGGCGCTCGCTTTCGTAGGGTTTGAAGAAGGCACGAAGGTCGTCAGTCTGCATGTCCGGTTGCATCCAAGCGCGGGCGTTTTCACCTTCCAGAATCAGCGGGCTGCGGTCGTGGAACTTCGCCATGTAGCTCCCCGGAGGGGTGGTGACGACGCTCATGGAAGTGACCAAGGCACCGCCAGCCGCGTCTGCTGGATCACTGCTTTCCCATACATCCCAGATGCCTGCCAGCAATACGGGTGCATCGTCGGTGCGATGGATGAAGTAGGGCGTGGTGCGGTCGGGCCACTCGTGCCAGCCACGCACCGGGATGAGGCACCGCTGCCGACGCACAGGCAACCGGTATGAGGCGAGGTCGAAAACGGTTTCACAGCGTGCATTGAAGGTGAGCATGAACTTCTTCCATACCTCGGCTTTGCCACCTTTCGCCCATTGCGGGATCAGGCCGAAGCGCATGCGTTCAACGCCAAGTTCACCGCTTTCCATCGTCAGCACGTCCGCATAATCGGTCGGACAGATGTTGTTCACGACCGACACGTCGGCACGTTTGTCCTCACGCTCCTTCTTTTTGCGGCGTTCAATGCGCAGAGCTCGCCCGGCGATGGTAAGCGCGGGGATCTTGGCGAATTGGTTCAGACGGCCACACATGTGCGCAGGAAAGCGCATTCAAGAAAACAGGCAAGCAGGGTGATGCTCAGGATCGCTGGAGATCCAGAAGAGGGCGTGGGCGGAACTGGGGAGAATGGTTCACGCCAGCGAGTGACCCATTTCAGCTCGGTGCCTCATACAAATCTGCGATGCGCCTGACATGCGCTTGCATCTTGCTTGTTCACGCCTCCCGACCCTCCCGGCTTCGAACCACACTCAAGGCCGCTTAAGTCCTTGGAAAGCAGCTCATGAAGGTTGGCAGAGACTGGGGGCTTAAATTGGTTTGAATCCACCGGGCTTCTGCGGTAGGGGCTTCAGGCCTCCTCGCGAATTTGAAATCCATGAGAAATCCAGCCCACCGTATTCAGCCCAGCTTTCGATTGAAGTCCGCCCTGCTCGCTCTCGCCCTCGCGTGCCTTGGTCAGGCTGAGTTGGCCTATGGTGCCAAAGAC
>NZ_JBIIKX010000099.1:0-18417 GCF_044232965.1 Prosthecobacter sp. | reverse complement strand
CTGCAAAAGCTCGCGAACCCGAGCCTGCCGAAGGTCGAGGACACGAACACCAATTTGCAAAACTACACCGCCGCCATGCTCGACGTGGCGAAGGCCAAAGGCGTCGCCATGGTCGATCTGTATCAGCCCACGGCAAAAGGTTTGCCGGAAGGCAGCACGCTCGACGGCCTCTATGTGACCACCACGGGCGACAAAGCCATTGCCGAGGCGGCATTCAAAGCCCTGACGGGCAAAGACGCGCCGCAGGTGAATGAAAAGCTCCGCCAAGCCATCGTGGCGAAGAACTGGGAGTGGCATCAGCGCTACCGCACGGTGGACGGCTACAATGTTTACGGCGGTCGCAGCGGTCTTGCCTACACGGCTGGCGTCGGTGGCTTCAAGCAGAATGAGCGCAATCCCGAGAAGCCCTACATCTCCAATTATCAAACCATGATGCAGGAGATGGCGCAGCGCGATGTGAAGACCGCGAACCGCGACCAACGTGTGCATGCCATCGCCAAAGGCGGCGATATCGAGGCGAAGGACGACAACCTCCCGCCCGTCGAGCCTGTGCCGACGAACATGCCGAATCCGAAGGAGGGCAAAGAGTTCAACAAGGTGCCGATGACCGGCATGACATTCACGCCGGAGGGCTTGGTCGCGTTTCCCGATGCGAAGGAGTACCTGAAGCACATCCAGCCGGAAAAAGGCCTCAAACTCACACTCTTCGCCGATGAGAAGATGTTTCCCGAGTTGGTGAATCCCGTGCAGATGGCCTGGGACACGAGAGGCCGCCTGTGGGTGGCCGCCTGGCTGAACTACCCCGAGCGCACGCCGACGAGCAAGAAGGGCGACAGCTTGCTCATCTTTGAGGACACGAACGGCGACGGCACGGCGGACAAGATGACCGAGTTCGTCGATGACCTGAACTGCCCCACCGGCTTCAACTTCTACAAAGACGGCGTCATCGTCATGCAGTCGCCCAACCTCGTTTATATCGAGGATACTGATGGCGACGGCAAAGGTGACAAACGCACCATCCTGCTCATGGGCCTGTGCGCCGCCGATTCGCACCATGAAACCAACGCGCTGAGCTACGACTGCGGCGGTGCATTGTATCCGAGCGACGGCGTCTTCCACCGCACTCAAGTCGAGACGCTCTACGGCCCCGTGCGCAACACCAACGGCTGCATCTACCGCTTTGACCTCAACCGCCGCAGCCTGGAGCGCTTCACCACCGACGCCACGGTGAATCCGCATGGCAAAATCTGGGATCGCTGGGGCAATGCTTACTTCACCGATGCCACCGGCAACGTGAACACCTTTGCGGAAGCCTCCTCGTGCTACCTGCCACGCGAAGGCGGCGGCAGCGCGAAACTGAAGGAGTTCTGGAAGCGTCCGGCGCGTCCCAGCCCTGGGAATAACATCATCTCCAGCCGCCATTTCCCCGAGGACTGGCAGAACAACTTCCTCAACACCAACGTCATCAGCTACCAGGGCATCTGGCGCGTGCCGCTCGAGCAGGATGGCGCGGGCATGAAGGGCGAGATCAGCAACGAACTCGTCAAAGCCGATCCCGCCGTGTATCCGACCTTCCGCCCCAGCGCTGTCAGCGTCGGCCCCGATGGCGCGTTGTATTTCTGCGATTGGGCCAATGCCATCATCGGCCACATGCAGCACCACCTGCGCGATCCGAATCGCGACCACGGCCACGGCCGCATCTACAAGCTCACCTATGAAGGCCGCGAGCTGCTGAAGCCCGCCAAAATCCACGGCGAAAACATCGAGACACTTCTCGAAAACCTCAAAACCTGGGAAGACAACGTGCGCATGCGCTCGAAGATCGAACTCGCGAAGCATGATCCCGCCAAAGTGGCCGCCGCTGCCAAAGCGTGGGCCGCGAAGCTCGACAAGAGCGACAAGGAATTTGAGCATCACCGTCTTGAGGCGCTGTGGACGCACCAGTGGGTCGATGTCGTCGATGTGGATATCTTGAAGCAAGTTCTCGCCTCATCCGAGCCTCGCGCTCGTGCCGCCGCGACGCGTGTGCTTTGCTACTGGAAGGATCGCGTGCCCGGAGCGCTCGATTTGCTCAAAGTCGCCGTCAACGACGCCGACATGCGCGTCCGCATGCACGCCGTTCGTGCCCTCAGCTTCTACCAGCCGACGCCTGAAGCGGAGAAAGCTCTCGAAATCGCCTACGACGTGCTGAAGCAGCCCACGGACGACTATATCGACCACGTCTTCAGCGAATGCCGCAAAGGCCTGCAATCCGTGGTGAAGTCCAAAGTGCTGCCGAAGGACCCCGTCGCGCTCGCTGAGTTCATTGCCAAGACCACCGACGCTGATCTCAAAGGCCTGCCTGATGTCGAGTCCGTGCTCGTCGAGAAGCTCACACGCCCGAAACTCACCGCCGATGTCCGCGTGAAGGCGCTGGAGGAAATGGTGAAGCTCAGCGGCAGCGAGCGCCCGCTCGTCATTCACAACATGCTCAAGCTCATCGACGCCCGCGAAGGCGCTGGCAGCACCGCCGAGGAACTGGCAAAGCTCGTTTACACCGACAATCCCGGCGTCGTCACTCGTTACGCCCTCCAGCTCAAAGCCCTCGCCAAGGATGCCAAGACTGCGCCCGTGAAGCGCGCCGCCTTCGCCATGCTCGTCTTCGCCGCCCGCAGCCCCGACGCCATCTGGGCTGAAAACGTCAGCGACGGCGGCCAGCTCAACTACCTCGTCGAATCCATCGCCCTCATTCCTGCGAACGAGGCCGCGCTGCGTGCCAAATTCCAGCCGCACCTCACCGCGCTGCTCAACGATGGCAAAATCAACGGTGGCCGTCTCCGCGCCGTGCTCACCGCATTGCCTTTGACGGGCGCTGACAACGCCGCCGCGAACTTCAAACTCGCCGCCCAGCACCTCATCGACGGCAAGGAGCGCAACACCGCCGCCAAGGCCTTGATGAAATTCCCCAAGACCCATTGGGACGCCACGCTCGCCAAACCCATCACCGACTCCGTCCTCGCCTACGGCAAGACCGTCAAACCGCAGGACCGCAGCAATCCTGATTACGTTGAAGTCATCGCCGCCGCCAAAGAAATGGCCGCGTTGCAAGGCGACGCCGGCAAAGCCAGCCTCGCCGAGCTGAAAACCATCAGCGTTGATGTCTTCATCGTTCACACCGTTCACGAGCAGCTCCGCTTCGACACCACGCGCATCGAGGTGCAGGCGGGGAAGAACTTCGAGATCATCTTCGAAAACGACGATGTCATGCCGCACAACCTCGTCATTGTCCCGCCCGGCAAGCACATGGACATCGGCACAGCCGCCATGACCATGACGCCCGACAAACTAGACAAACAAGGCCGCGCCTTCCTTCCCACCACTTTCGAAAAAGAAATCCTCGCCGCCACCAAGCTCCTCGAACCCGGCCAGAAGGAAACCATCAAGCTGAAGGCTCCGTCACAGCCCGGCGAATACGAATTCGTCTGCACCTTCCCCGGCCACGCCGTGCTGATGTGGGGAACGTTGAGTGTGGGCAGGTGAGGAGGCAAGGTCACTAAATGGAGCATTCGAAGTCGCGGCAGCGTTGATAAGCGCTCTGAGTCATGTGCAACAAGAGGGCAATTGCACGCCACTTTGGCCCAATACATTCGATGATCACCAGTTGACCTCTGCTCACCGACTGAAGCAGAATCAGCTCATGTTCGATGAACTCGCCATCCTCAACGGTTCACGTCTGATGCTGTTGGCAGGCATCAGCTACACGCTGTGGTCGCTGCATGGGATTTTCTGGCGCGGGTGGAGCGTGGGGGAGGTGTTTTTCTGGATGTGGTGGGAACTGCTGCTCAGCGGCGTCTCGACGACGATCCTGGTGCATCGCTGGCTGCGCCTGACGAAGCAACCGGCCAGACCGGGGGATGGTGCGGGGGGGACAGCCGTGGCGCTACTGATCATGCTCTTCTTTGCCACGTTGTTCACCCTGCTGGCGTTGGGCGCGGAGGGCGTCTCGATCGTCAAAGGCACGTTGGGTGGCTTTATTGGCGCTCGTGAGCTCAACATGGCCCTCATCGCGTTTTTGTTTCTCCTGGTGCATCTGATGACGGCTCACGGCTGGCGATTTCCAAGCATCACCAGGGAGCAATTGTCTGCCCCGCTGATGAACCGCCTCTGGCCGGTGCTGGGGCTCTATCTCGTTCTGATCTGCGACCACCACTGGCACGGACGCCACGAACTCGACACCAGTCACGCGCACCAACTGCTCATGGGCGGCAGCTTGCTGGGTCTCAAGCTACTGCTGGAGGTGCGCCAATGGCTGAAGGTCCGGGTTCAGGCCTGACCTGCCTGCGGGCGAACCACTTCCGAATCTCCTCCACCCACAGCACGCTGCTGCCGATGAGGCCGAGGAGGAGGAAGTCACCCAAGGGAATCGGAACGGTGTGGAAGACGTGGTTGAGCGTGTCGGTGTAGATGACGAGCAGATGGAGCAGATTGCCGAGCACGAGGCCGCCGACGAGCCAGACGTTTTTGAACACGTCGAGGTTGAGCGATGATTTGAGGGCGCTGCGGCAGTTCAGAACGTTGAACCACTGGCTGATGGCGACGAGCGTGAAGGTTTCCGTCTGCACGAGTTCAAACGGTGCGCCGCTGTTCAGGCGCCAGACAAAGAAGCCGAAGATGGCAGCCACGCTGGTCGTGGCCATGAGCAGCATGCGCTGCCACATGGGGCGGGTGATGAGCGGTTCGCCCATCGGTGTGGGTTGACGGCGCATTTCATCGCCCTCCAGGCCTTCCATGATGAGGTTCACGGTCACGGTTCCTTCCGTGACAATGTTGATCCACAGGATCTGCACAGCAGCCAGGGGCAGGGGATAACCGACCAGCAAAGCAAGCAGCAGCACGACGACTTCATCAATGGAGGTGGTGAAGAGGAAGAGCACCACCTTCTTGAGGTTCTGGTACACGAGGCGGCCTTCCTCGACGGCTTTGACGATGGTGGCGAAGTTGTCATCGGTGATGACGATCTTAGCCGCGCCCTTCGCCACTTCAGTTCCGGTGATGCCCATCGCCACGCCGACATCGGCGGTTGCAAGCGCGGGGGCGTCGTTCACGCCGTCGCCGGTCATGGCCACGACCTGTTTCTGCGACTGGAAGGCTTCCACGATGCGCAGCTTCTGTGCTGGATGCACACGGGCGAAGACGGAGATGCGATTCAAGTTGGCACGCAATTCAGGTTCGGGCATCGCTTCGAGTTCGTTGCCGTCCAAGGCGATGTCGCCGGGCCGCGCGATGCCCAAGGCAGTCGCGATGGCGAGTCCGGTGGCCTTGTGATCGCCCGTGACCATCACGGGACGGATGCCAGCAACGAGGCATTCCTCGACTGCGGCCTTTACCTCATCACGCGGCGGGTCCATCTGCCCGAGCAGGCCCAGGAAACGCAAACGGCCGCGATAGGGCTCGAAACCGGCTGCTTCATCGAGCACAGCGTCATTCACCTCGGCCACGGCGAGCACGCGCAAAGCCTGCGCGGCGAGATCGGTGGCGGTTTGATGCGTTTTGGCCAGATCGAGCGTCGAGGGATCGCAAAGGTCGAGTAGCATCTCGGGGGCACCTTTGAAAACGATGCGCCCGCTCGCCCCGTGCCCGTTTTGCGTCGCCATCATTTTCGTGGTGGCATCAAAGGGGATCTCCGCGCGGCGTGGAGAGTGGTGACGCAGCTTCTCCGGCTCCACGCAGCCTTTGAGCGCGACGGTGAGTAGGGCGGATTCCGTGGGATCGCCCAAAGCACGCCAGCGGGTGTCTTCGGCATCCGGCGGCACGAGCTGCGCGTCGTTGCAGAGCACCACGGCCTCCAGCAGCGATTTCACGGCGGCATCGTCTGTTCCGGTGAGTTCCTTGCCATCGACACTGAGCCTGCCTTCTGGCGAATAGCCTGCACCGGTGACCTTGACGCTGCGGCCATCGGGCAGGATGAGCGTGGTCACGGTCATTTCGTTCTTCGTCAGCGTGCCGGTTTTGTCGCTGCAAATGATGCTCGTCGATCCCAGCGTCTCCACCGCCGCGAGGCGGCGCACGATGGCACCGCGCCGGGCCATACGCTGCATGCCGACCGCGAGCGCGATGGTCATCGCCACCGGCAGACCTTCAGGCACCATCGAGACCATCTGGCTGATCGCCACCATGAAGATTTCGCCGAAGGGAATGCCGCGCATCAACCCAAAGGCGAGCACGAGCGCAAACAGCACGATGGAGGCCACGACCAGCAACTGGCCGAACTGGTGAAGCCGCAGTTCCAACGGTGTTTTGGGATCCGCCGCCGTGGCGGTGAGCTTTGCGATCTTGCCGACCTCGGTTTGCAACCCGGTGGCGACGATGACCGCGCGTCCACGCCCCGCCGTGAGATGCGTGCCGGAGTAGATCATGTTTTTGCGATCACCGAGGCCCGATTCTTCCGGCAATGCGTCCGTATGCTTCAAAACCGGCAGGGATTCACCCGTGAGCGCGGCTTCGGTGGCCTCCAGAGCCGCTGCTTCGAGCAGGCGGGCATCCGCGCTGACGGCATCTCCGGCGGCGAGCAAAACAATATCGCCCGGCACCACATCTCGTGCCTCGAGGATGGACTCGGTGCCGTCCCGCACCACGCGCACTTTGATAGACGACATCTTGCGCAGCGCCTCCATGGAATGCTCCGCCCGGCCTTCCTGCAAAGCGCCGATGACCGCATTTGCCAGCACCACGACGAGAATGACGACCGCATCGCTTGAATGCCCCATCACAAAAGCGATCACCGCCGCGACGAACAGGATGTAGATGAGCGGACTGGCGAACTGCGCCGCAAACACCTTCCCCATCGGTTTGTGAGCGGCCTCGGGCAGTTCATTCGGGCCGTGCTGCGTCAGGCGTGCTGCGGCCTCGGTGGCGGTCAAACCGGAGCGGGCGTCGGTTTGCAGGGTGCTCAGTGCGTTTTCGACAGTCCCAGCGTGCCAGTTGAGAGAGGTTTGCGCAGGCATGGAGTGATGATGGGACACATTCTATACGTCTGCCATGCAATGTTTGTGCCGCTCTTGTTCGTGACGCAGTTTTTCGTTTGTTCTCGCAGGACTGTCGTTAGGATGTGAATGAGTGCATGAGTGCCCTGTACACAGATGGTGCGGTTAGGCAGCGTCTCATCGAGTTTCTCGGTGGCGACTCGCTTGACCACGCCACAGCAGTGTATCTGACGCATTCGGACGGATTCCCCTTTGACCGCAGGGAACTGCGCCCGCCTGCGGAACTTGACTGGTTTCTGGAGCGTGACTTGGACATTGCCCGGTCTCTGGCGGACTCCCAGTCCTGCCTGCTGCATCTGGACGTCGAGTATGTGAATTTTGACTCACCTGCCGAAGCGTTTGTGGACCCGTGGCGCTGTTTTGAGCTGCAGGAGCCGGTGGTGCGGGTGATCGAGTCGCTGCTGCTGGAGTGGGGCATCCGCCCGCTGCACCTGATCACCGGGCAGGGACATCACTTTGTGTGGCGTGTCAGCCGTTCGAGCGAGACGGTGGCACGCCTCCGCGCCCTTTCTCCAGCGCCGGAGTTGACGCGCCGGTGCATGGAGCGTCTGCCATCCATCCTCCTCGGGCGCATCAAGGCGGCGGATCAGGATCTTTTCGCGTCGGTGGCACTGCTGATCGAGTTTGTGGCGCACTGCATCAAGGAAAAGGCCGCCTCGCAGTGCGCCCTGCCGGTGGAGATCACCGCCGTGCATGTGGGGCCATGCGTGACGGAGCAGCGCGAGATGATCTCCATCGACATCTCAGAGTACGGCGACCCGCTGCACACTCGGATGGTTCGGATGCCGTTCACGAATTACCGCAAACCTTGGGCGACCGGGCTGGTTCGTTATCTTCAGCTTGAGGAGGAAATTCCCGTCATGGCTTCCGTTCCTCTGCACGAAATGGACTTCCGGCAGGCCCTCAAAGTCCGGCAGATGGATGAGGATGTGCTGGATCTGGCGCGGCGCGCGTGTGTGCGCATCCCGTTGCAGGAAGCGGGCACTGAACGCCTGTTGGACCACTATCTGGCCTCAAGGTTGCGGCGGTTTCATGAGTTTTATTATTCGACGCGACATGATCCGCAGGAGATCTGGCCGGAGACCTATGACCGCACACCTCTGGCCGCGCTGCCGTTCTGTGCCCGGCATCTGCTGGAATCACCCAACGATCTGCTGCTGAAGCCGGCTGGCATGCAGTTGGTGACGCGCTGCATGCTCGCGCAGGGCTGGCATCCACGCCACATCGCCGGCCTGATCCGCTCGAAGTTCGAAAACCCGGTGCATGGCTGGGGCGTCCGCTGGGATGACTACGAGGCCGGCACCCGCGCTGATTTTTACACACGTCTGTTCGCCGGCCTGCACTTCACAGGGCTGGACCATCTGGTGGATTTCAACTGCACCTCCACTCAGGAGAAAGGCTTCTGCTTCCCACTGGCGGTACAGTCATGCGAGCTGCAGTCCGCACGCCAAAAGCTCCTTTCCAATCTACCATCATGAACACCTGGCCAATCGCGCTCTCCACCGGCTGCTTTTACCAGCGCAGCATCTTCGACATCCTTGAATCCGTTCGCGATGCAGGTTTTCGCGAGATCGAGGTCTGTTCGTCTCCCAGGCATCTCGACTATCACAATGTCGATGATGTCCGCCGCGCTGGTGAGCGAATGCGGGAGCTGGGACTGCATCCGGTCTCCTTTCACGCCCCGTTTGCCCAGCGGATCGACATCACCTCACTGATGGAGAGCGAGCGTGAGACAGCCATCCATGAACTCATCCGCGCCTGCGAGGCTGCTGCCATCCTCGGCTGCGAGTATGTCGTGCTGCACCCGGGACCTGAGCGAGAAGGCCGCCCACCAGAGGCGGAGTTCCTCCAGCACATGCACCATGCCTCCAACTCGCTGAATCGTGTCGCCACCCGCTGCTGCGAGCTGGGCATACACCTCCTGCTGGAGAACATGCTGGCGCATCTTTTGTTCGGCCATGTGCGGGACATGATGTATCTGCTCGGTGAGATCAGTACCTGCAATGTCGGCACCTGCCTGGACACGGGCCATGCGCATCTGGCACGCGAGATGGGCATCGTGATCCAAAAACTGTCCGGGCATCTGAAACTGGTTCACATCAATGACAACCGTGGCGACTGGGACGCCCATCTGGCCCCCGGTGAAGGCACCATCGACTGGCCCTGGGTCGTCAACGAACTACGTCGCAATGACTACCACGGCCCCTTGGTGCTGGAGCTTCATGGCGGCGGTAATGAAGCCGTGGAAGCAGTGCTGGCTCGTGCGGTGCGTGCGCGAGAGTTTCTGGCCAAGGTGTGCCTGGAACACCCGTTTTGAGTTAAGCCCGCTCGTGCTATCAGTAAACTCTGCGAGGACTCGCGCATGAAGATTCACCACCTCACGGTCGATGACGCCTACCACAGCCTCCAGAGCGGGCCGAGCGGCCTGACTGCCGAGGTGGCGGCGCAACGGTTGGTCGAATATGGAACCAACGAAGTGGCGGCCGCACCCGGCGAGCCCCTGTGGCTGCGGCTCATCAAGGGATTCACTCATTTTTTTGCCATCATCCTCTGGGCGGCGGCGGCGCTGGTGTTTGTGTCCGAGGTGCAGCAGCCGGGGCAAGGCATGGAGACACTCGGCTGGGCGATCGTCGGCGTGATCTTCATCAATGGCATTTTTTCCTTCTGGCAGGAGTATCGGGCGGAGCACGCTCTACAGGCCTTGCTCAAGATGCTGCCGCATCAGGTCAAAGTCATGCGCGACGGCATCGCCACGCTGGTGCCCGCACGCGACCTGGTGCCGGGCGATGTGATCGCACTGCAAGAGGGCGACAGCATCCCGGCGGATGCACGCGTGGTGGAGTCACACGGGCTGCGCATCAACAATGCCACCGTCACCGGCGAGTCCCTGCCTCAGAGCCGGACGGCTGATTCGCACATGGAAGAGAACTTTATCGACAGCCGAAACGTGCTGCTGGCAGGGACCCAGGTGGTGTCGGGGAATGCACAGGCGCTCGTCTTCGCCACCGGCGCACACTCAGCCTTTGGCGAGATTGCCAGACAGACTCAGGCTGTGCGAGAGCGACTCTCGCCCTTGCAGATCGAGATTGTGCGGCTCAGCCGTCTCGTCGCCGTTCTCGCCCTCTCTTTCGGCGGTGTTTTCTATCTGATCGGCCGCAGCACAGGCCTGTCCCACTTTGATAACCTGATGTTCGCCATCGGCATCATCGCCGCAAATGTGCCGGAGGGACTGCTGCCAACAGTGACACTCGCCTTGGCCATGGGATCGCAGCGGATGGCCCGCCGAAACGCGATCATCCGTCACCTGCCAGCAGTGGAAACGCTGGGCTCAGCATCCGTGATCTGCACCGACAAGACGGGCACGCTGACACTCAATCAGATGACGGCTCGGCAGCTTTTCATCGGCAATGAAATGATTCATCCTCAGGATCGCGAAGCCTTGCAGAGAGCGGCAGTCCGGCATCCTCTGCTATTCGACGTGGCGCTGCATTGCCATGACCTGAAGGCAACAACCGTCGATGGCCATCCAGTCATCAGTGGCGATCCCATGGAAGTCGCGCTCGTCGATCTGGCACGCTTGGTGCACCCCGGATGCCGCTGGCAAACCAAGCTCGGTGAGGTGCCGTTTGATACACAACGCAAGCGCATGTCCACCGTGCAGCGCTGTGGCGATGGCTTGAAGCTGCTGCTCAAAGGCGCGCCGGAAGTGGTGCCCACACTCTGTGCCATGAGCGCTGATGAACGCACGCGACTCACCCAGATTCACACTGGAATGGCCGCAAAAGGTCTGCGCATTCTGGCGCTGGCATCGAAGTCTGTGGTGAATCCAGAAATCACCGAGATGGACGAAAACGAGTTGGAGTTTCACGGCTTCATCGGCCTCGAAGACCCACCGCGTCCGGAAGTGCCCGCTGCGATGCGCGCTTGCAAGCAGGCGGGCATCAAAGTCATCATGATCACTGGCGACCATCCTCTCACCGCGCTCGGCATCGCGCGCGAAGTCGGGATGGTTGAAGGCATGAGCCCCAGGGTGATCAATGGAGACGAACTGCGACATCTCACCAACACCCAGCTCCAGCTTGCACTAGATGCGCCCGAGATCTTGTTTGCGCGCGTCACCGCCGACCAGAAGACACGCATCGTGGCCGCCCTGAAGCGCAAACGGCACATCGTCGCTGTGACTGGCGATGGCGTGAACGACGCCCCTGCTCTGAAGAAGGCTGACATCGGAATCGCCATGGGCCGCAACGGCACCGATGTGGCGCGTGCGGCGGCGGACATTGTGCTGCTCGACGACAACTTCGCCAGCATCGTCGCCGCCATTGAAGAAGGACGAGCGGTCTTTGCCAACATCCGCAAGTTCCTCACTTACATCCTCACCTCGAACATTCCCGAACTGGTGCCCTACGTCTGCTTTGTGCTGTTCAAGATCCCGCTGCCGCTCACCATCATTCAGATACTCGCCGTCGATCTCGGTACTGACATGCTGCCAGCGCTCGCGCTTGGAGCGGAACCGCCAAGACCGGACACGATGCAACAGCCGCTGCGCCCACGACACGAGCGTTTGCTGGACTGGAAGCTCATGCTGCGCGCCTATCTCTGGCTCGGCGTCATGCAGGCCGCCGGTGCGATGACCGCCTTCTTCTTCGTGCTCAAGAGCGGCGGCTGGAGCTACGGACAAATGCTTGCGATCAAAGATCCACTTTACTTGCAAGCGAGCACCGCCTGCCTCACCACCATCGTCGTCATGCAGGTGGCGAACATCTTCCTCTGCCGCCATCCCAGCGAGTCCGCACTGCGCAGCCGCTTCCTGTACAATCCCGTCATCTTCGTCGGCATCGCCACCGAGTTGATTCTCATCCTGCTGATCGACTACACTTCATTGGGCAATGCCTTGTTCGGCACCGCGCCGATTCCAAGCTCCGTCTGGCTGCTGGCCTTGGGTCTTGCGGCGGGCATGTTCATCATGGAAGAACTGCGCAAAGTGGTGCAGAGACATATCAAAAGAGCCGCCGCATGACGCAGAATCAACAGATCGCCGGCAGTCTTGAAGAAGTGTCACGCATCCTCGCCGAGCAGGGGGCGAATCGCTTTCGTGTGCAGGCCTATGTTCATGCCGCCGATGCTCTGCGCCTGCTGGCAGAACCGGTCGCGGAGGTGCTGACACGCGAGGGACTGGAGGGCTTGGAAAAGATCCCCGGCGTTGGCGACACCATCGCCCATGTGATTCGCGATATCGTGCTGCATGGGCACTCCGGCATGTTGGAGCGTCTGCGTGGCGAGAGCGATCCCATCGCCCTACTTGCTTCCGTGCCTGGCATTGGCAAAAACACCGCCTGGAAACTGCTTGAGGAACTGGGCATCGAGACCTTGCAGGAGCTGGAGGCCGCAGCGCATGACGGCCGCCTGGAAAAACTCGCGGGCATCGGCCAGAAGAGGCTCGCAGGCATTCGAGACACGCTTGCGCAACGTTTGGGCCGTCTGCCGAAGCCACGCCCATCGAACCCGGTCTCCAACGAGCCCTCCATCGCGGAGGTGCTGGATGTGGACCGCCAATACCGTGCAGATGCAAGAGCGGGAAAGATCAAACTCATCGCACCCAGGCGCTTCAATCCCGCCGGCGAAGCCTGGCTGCCCGTCCTGCACACCACACGTGGTCCACGGCACTACACCGCGCTCTTTTCCAACACCGCCCGCGCCCATGAACTCGGCAAGACCAACGACTGGGTCGTCTTGTTCTACGACGGCGACGGCACTGAGCGTCAATGCACCGTCATCACCTCCACTTTCGGCCCGCTGCAAGGCCGCCGCATTGTCCGTGGTCGTGAGGCGGAGTGTGCGGATTACTACCGCACCACCAGTTCTCTCAGTAGTGCAGCGAAAACCTGATCGATCTTTCCGTCCGTCAGAATGCAGATCTGCTCGCTCGGCAGCAATTCAAGAGGCGGTTCATAGTCGGCGCTCAGGCGCTTGTAGTCTTCGAGACGTGCATCGGAGACGACCGCCTCATCTTGATCACGCTCCTTGAGGCGTTCACACACCACCGACTCGCTGGCATGGGCTTCGATCCATCGAATGTCGCAGCCTTCCGAAGCCACGAGATTCTTGAGCGCAATGCGATGGGCGAGTTTGGAGAAGGTGGCGTCGAGGATGACGCTGTGGCCTTTGCGCAGGAACGTGAGGGACTGCTCAAAAAGTAGGTCATAGGTTTTCTGGGTCATCTCGGGTGCATACAGAGCTGCACGCTCGGCTGTGCTGCCACGGTGATTCAAAGGTGTGCCCGCCAGTGTCTTGCGAAACCGATCCGAAGAGAGAATAGCCCAACCCGTTTCCTGGCTGAGCGTTTCGGCGAGCGCCGACTTGCCAGAGGCCACCTTGCCCATGAAGACAAAGACGCGCGGCCTGGACCCGGCGACGGCGTATTGCACCGCGAGCTGGAAGTAGCGGCGGGCGAGTTGCAGGCTCGACTGCTTCTCGGCTTCAGCCACGGTCTCTGCATTGGCGTGCAGGCTTTCCACCTTGCCGCGCACACAGGCACGGTAGCATTTGTAGAAGTCCATCAGTGACTTCATGCCACTGTCGTGCAGCAGCTGGGCGAAGCGTTCGACGATGTGCCGCGCCAGATCCGGGCGGTCATTGAAGTCGAGGTCCATGGCGAGAAACGCGATGTCACAGGCCACGTCAATGCAGCGGAAGTCGGTGTTGAACTCGATGCAGTCGTAGATGTGCACGGCCTCCGGCGAGAGGTGGATATGATCGAGATGCAAGTCGCCGTGGCAGTCGCGAATCCAGCCGTCGTGAAGGCGTGATTCGAGCAGGGTGCTCTGCCGTCTGAAGCACTCACGAGTGTAGAGTGTGATGGCGTCGAGCGCGTGCTGCGAGAGGCTCTGCCCGACGAACTGCCTGGTGGTCTTGAAATTGTCCTCGGTGCCCTGTCGCAGATGCTCGTTGGCAGTCGTCACGGCGCTCTGCGGCAGGGGTGGTTGAGTGGCATAGAAGCGGTGAAGTTTATCCACGATGCGATCCATCTCCGGGATGCCCACGGCTTGAGTCTGCATGAGCTGTTTCAAGAAGTAACGTGGGTCCATCTCACGCATCTTCACGGCCCATTCGACGATCACACCATCGCTGCCGAAATGCAGACAGCCATCACTCTCACAGATGGGCTTGAGCCCGAGATAGATGTCCTCGGCGAGGCGGCGATTGAGCGCCAGTTCACGCTCGCAGTCGGCGTGGCGGAGTTCGAGCGTGGAGAAGTCGAGGAAGCCCAGGTTCACCGGCTTCTTGATCTTGTAAGCGTATGGCGGCGCGATGAAGACCCATGAGGCGTGCGTCTGCACCAGCGTGACCTGCGGCGGATGATGCGGATACGAATCAATGTCGGAGAGGAAGCTCAGCAGGCGTTGGGTGGCGGCGGAGATCATGATGGGATTGGGTTCATGGCATCAGCACGACCGCCCCGCTGAGACGGCCTGCTCGCAGCATGGCCAGCGCTTCGTTGGCGGCTTCCAGTGGGAAGCTTTGCGTTTCCACCTGCATTGGGATGCGTGCTGCGAGTGGCAGAAATACATCGCCATCGCGGCGGGTGAGGTTGGCCACGGAGCAGATGCTGCGTTCGTGCCAGAGATGGGTATACGGGAAGGAGGGAATATCGCTCATATGAATGCCGCCGCAGACCACGGTGCCACCTTTGGCCAAAGCACGGAGGGCGATAGGAACGAGTTCACCCACGGGCGCAAAGATGATGGCGGCATCGAGCTGCTGTGGAGGCGCTTCATCCGAGGCACCGGCCCACACGGCACCGAGCCGACGTGCAAAGTTCTGTGCGTCGTCATCGCCACGTCGTGTGAAGGCATAGACCTCACGGCCTTGATGCCGCGCGACTTGAATGACGATATGCGCCGCGGCTCCGAAGCCATACAACCCCAGACGATGCGCGTTGCCGGTCTTCATCAGCGAGCGATAGCCGATGAGACCGGCACAGAGCAGTGGGGCCATGGAAACGTCGCTCTCATGGCCGGACAGCGGGAAACAGTAGCGCGCATCCGCGACGCAGTATGCGGCATAGCCGCCATCGAGTGTGTAGCCGGTGAACTTGGCGTCATCGCAGAGGTTTTCGCGGCCGCTGCGGCAGTAGGCGCACACACCGCAGGTCCAGCCAAGCCAGGGGATACCGACACGTGCGCCGATCTTGAATCCCTCCACGCCATCACCCAGTGCCTTGATGATGCCGACGATCTCGTGACCGGGGGTCAGCGGCAGTTTGGGATGCGGCAGCTCACCATCCAGCACGTGCAAGTCTGTGCGGCAGACGGCACAGGCGGTGACTTTTACGAGCACTTGTCCAAAGCCCGGAGACGGCCTTTCCACCTCACGGCAGACTAAGGGGCTGCCGCATGATTCGAGGCGCATCGCTTTCATGGCTCATGTTTTTTGTGTGGCTGGCTCCAGCGCCGCCTGCAGCACCTCGTCCACGGTTTCCACCGGGATGATTTTCAAGCGCTGCTTCACCTCATCAGGCAGATCGGGCACATCCTTCTCGTTGAGTTTCGGGATAATGATGGTCTTGATGCCGGCCCGCAGAGCCGCTATGGATTTTTCCTTGAGGCCGCCGATGGGAAGCACCAGGCCGCGCAAGGTGACCTCGCCGGTCATGGCCACATCCTTGCTCACAGGCCGGTTGGAGAACAGCGAGACCAGCGCGGTGAACATGGCGATGCCTGCGGACGGTCCGTCCTTCGGCACGGCACCGGCGGGGACATGCACATGCACCTCGTTTTTGTCGAAGATCTTCGGATCGATGCCGAGCTGGGCAGCGCGGCTGCGCACGAGACTCAATGCGGCGCGGACGGACTCCTTCATCACATCACCGAGCTGGCCGGTGAGGGTGAAGCCGCCTTTGCCAGGAAAACGGATCGCCTCAATGTGCAGCACCTCGCCACCGGCGGTGGTGTAAGCCAGTCCGGTGACGACACCGGGCGCGCTGGTTTGCAGCTTGCTCTCGCGCACAAAATGGGCCGGGCCGAGAGCTTCGCGCACGATGGCAGGCGTGATCCTGGCCTCGGTGATTTCCTCTTTGGCGATGCTTGCGGCGATATGCCGTGTCACCGAGGCGATCTGGCGCTCCAGATTTCGCACGCCGGCCTCACGCGTGTAGTCTTCGATCACTCGCTCGATGGCTTCATCACTCCAGATGCATTGTGCCTCGGTGAGGCCGTGTTCGGAGAGTTGGCGTTTGACGAGGTAATTCTTCGCGATGTTGAGCTTCTCTCTTTCCGTGTAACCGGGCAGTTCAACGACCTCCATGCGATCGCGCAAGGGAGCTGGGATGGTGTCCAGCGTATTGCAGGTGGCGATGAAGATGATCTGCGAGAGATCGAACGGCACATCGATATAACGGTCCGTGAACTCCTGGTTCTGGCGTGGGTCGAGCACCTCCAGCAACGCGCTGGCGGGATCGCCACGGAAGTCGGCGCCGAGTTTGTCGATCTCATCGAGCATGAGCACGGGATTGCGGGTGCCGAGCCGCTTGAGCTCCTGAATCAGACGTCCTGGCATGGCACCGATGTAAGTTCGGCGATGGCCGCGAATCTCCGACTCGTCGCGCAAGCCACCAAGACTTATCCGGGCAAACTTGCGGCCCAAGGCTTCAGCAATGGACTGGCCGAGGCTCGTTTTGCCGACGCCCGGTGGCCCGAGGAAACAAAGGATCGGCCCGCGCCCGGCGGGGTTGAGTTTTCTCACTGCGAGGTATTCTACGAGGCGCTTCTTTACCTTCGCGAGGCCGTAATGATCGCGGTCGAGAATCTCCTGTGCCTTGTGCAGGTCCACCTTCTCGTCACTCAGCACATTCCACGGCAGCTCTGCGAGCGTTTCGAGGTAGTTGACGATGACCGAGTGATCCGGGCTTTGTGATGGGATGACCTGAAGCCGCTTCAACTCACGCGTCGCCTGAGCCCTGGCTTTCTCAGGCATCTCCGCCTTGTCGAGCCGCTGGCGGATGTCCTCCACCTGCTCCTCGCTGCTACTGTCTTCACCGAGTTCCTTTTGGATGGCTCGGAGCTGTTCGCGCAGGTAGGCGCGCTTCTGCGCATCGGAAAATTCGCTGCTGACATTTTCGCGCAGCTTGCTTTGAAGGTCGGCGATGTGGAGCTGGTTGTTGAGGTGTTCCTGAAGCGACTCCACCCGGCGCATGACCTGAGGTTCCTCCAGCAGTTTCTGCTTTGCCTCGGCTTCAATGCTCAGATTGGCGGTCAGGATGTCTGTCAGTGTGCTGGCATCCTCGATGGTCGAAAACACGGCTTTGACTTCTTCCGTCACATCCGGCCGCAGGTTGAGGAGCTTCTCGGCCGACTCACGGAGATTGCGCACGGTCGCCTCGGCCAGGTCATCCTCCTTGGCTGGCATCTGGCTTTGCAGTGTCTCCACCTCCGCCTTCATGTACGGCTCGGTCTGGACGACGCTCTTGATGCGCATGCGCTGTTCGCCATGAACCAGAATGACCACACCCTTGTCCTGGCGGATCATGCGGATCACGCGACCGATGACGCCGTGCTCGTGCAGTTGCTCCAGCGAGGGGCTTTCACTCTGTTTGTCCTTTTGCAAGACGAACCCAAGCAGCTTGCTTTGCGGCAGGCTCTCTTCAAGCAATTGCAGGCTGGAGGGCCGGCCGATGCTGAAGGGCATGATGGTGCCCGGAAAGAGCAACGTGTCACGCAGGGGCAGGATCGGCAGCACCTCGACGGCTCCCGGCACGAGAGTGACGGGCTGTCCGCTCGTGTCGGCGGATGAAGTGGCGCTCGCTGCCGCTGAGGCGGTCTCGGCGTCTTTCAAGGAGAGGATGTCCGTCATGATGCATCCTCCGGTGGAATGATCGGAAGTGTGATCCAGAGCCAGCCGTTGTCCTGTTTTGCAATCACGCGTTCGGTGTCCACCACCACCGGGAATTCGAGCACACGTTCGAAACGCCCATCTGTGATTTCCATGATCAGGATGCGGCAGCAGGAGGATGACTCGCAGCCATGATCAGGCGGTTGGCGCTCACCGCGCACCACGAGGCGCCGGGGTTCCACCTCCACCTGGATGTCCTGTTTAATGACTCCAGCGAGATCCACACAGACTTCAATGTGACTGGAGTAGGCATAGACATTCACGTCCGGCCGCCAACGAGCCTCAGGAGGGCGCAGGCTCGCGAAATGCAACCCGTGAAGCTGCGCAGCCAACTGATCCGTCATCGAGACGATGCGGGTGAATCGGATGTTTCGGGACATGGTGTGAAACCGTTAGCAGCCTGTTGAAAAAGAGGGGTTAAAAAGGCCAAAACTTGGGGGCCAGTCTTCTTCGCGGCCTGGGTGCTGTTGGTGGCCGATTCGCATGATGGAACCTTGTGGCGCTC
>NZ_JBIIKX010000004.1:0-184359 GCF_044232965.1 Prosthecobacter sp. | reverse complement strand
GTGGCTGCGGGAAGTTCTCCGGCGACTATCCAGAGTTCCTGCTGGCGTTGCTTGGTTTGGCGTTGCTCAAACATGCAGGGTTGTTCTCATCACCCAGGAGGAGAGGTTTTTCAACAGGCTGTTAGCCGGTTCTGAGCCGCCTGAAGGCGGAACTACAGAACAAGCCGCCAGCGCCGTCGGCAGAACATCGAGCTGAATCACGGGATCATTCACCACGCGATTGCCGGGAATCGTGCCTTTCCACTGGGCCATCCACGTCACGCGGATGCCGCCTTCCCACACGAACCACTTCCGACCACGCAATCCCATCTGCTCGGCTTCGAGTGAGGCACCGCCGTTGTCGCTGATGACAAAGAGGAGCGTGTTTTCCTCCAGCTTGAGGTCGCGCAGCTTGGTCATCACCGTGCCGATGGCTTCATCGGCCTCGCCAATGAGCGCGGCGTAGCCTTGCTGGCGTTTGTCGAGGTGCTTGAACTTCTCCAGCCACTGCGGCGAGGCCACGATGGGCGAATGCACGGCGTTGAACGACAGATACAGGAAGAACGGCTTCTCCTTGTTCGCGTCGATGAAGCCGCAGGCCTCCTTCGCATACACGGGCGACGTCACCGGAGCACCTTCGAGCTCGTTGAGCAGCTCGCTGCCGCGATAAAACGACGGTCCTTTGCCCTCGCCGAGATTTCCGATTGTTCCCATCGCGAAATCAAAACCACGCGCCAACGGCATGAATTCGGGCGCGGTGTCGCCGAGATGCCATTTGCCCACGATGCCCGTTGTGTAGCCCGCAGGCTTCAAATGCTGCGCCATCGTCTTTTCGCTCAAAAGAAGCTCGCGACCTTCCCGCGTCGGATTCGCATCATGACCAGTCCGCGCTTGATAACGCCCCGTCATCAGCCCCACGCGGCCGGGCGAGCACACGCAGCCACTCGAGTAGCCATTCGTGAAGCGCACGCCATCCGCCGCGATGCGGTCCATGTTCGGCGTCGGTGCCAGTTTGCCGCCATAAGTGCCCGGTTGCGCCCAGCCCATGTCATCGAGGTAAAAGATGACGATGTTCGGCCTCGAGTGAGCGGAGAGCAGAGGGCAAAAAGCGAAGAGAAGAGCAAGGAATCGCATGGTGGCGCGGTGAACGATGTCGAGCGTGCCTTCTCTCCGGGAAGTTGGCCGCGTTTTCGAAACACGGTCGCTAAACAGGACGCTCCAACTTCTGCTTCAGCGCCACGAGCTTCTCCTTCATCGCCGCATACGACACCTGCTGCACGGGCAGGTTTTCAGCCACCGCCATCGACGCAGCAACGCCGGCGGACTCGCCGAGGATCATCCAGACGGGTTCCATGCGGATGGAAGTCATCGCGATGTGGCTGGCGGAAACGCAGACGGGCACGAGCAGATTCGTGCACTCACTCGGCTTCGGCGTGATGGCGCGATACGGGATCTTGTAGATGCCTTCGTGCTGGTCATCGAGGTAGAGCATCGAGAACTCGCCGCCATAGAGCGCCACTTTGCCTTCGTGCACATAGGTCGCGTAGGGCCAGTCATCCACGCCGTAGGAGGCGAGGCCGATGCTGTCAGCGGGATCGGTGCTGCCTTCGAGGTCCTTTTGAGTCAGGACGTAGTCCGACTTCATGCGACGGGCCTCGCGGACGTAAAGTTGATGCGGCCAGCCGTTGGTGTCTTCGAAAATGCCGCGTTGGAAACCGAACTCGAGAGCGGTTTGCTTGAACTTGTCCGGCACGCAGTCGTCGGTGCGCAGGAAGTGCGTCATGCCGCGCATGAACTCCTGGTCCGCTTTCCAAATGCGGGCGCGGGTGGCGTAATCGCCATCGGGATACGCCGCGTTGCTGCCGTAGTTCGTCGGGGCGAGCAGAGCACGCGCTAGATTGCCAGCACCCATGGAGTGAATGCGTCCGCCTGCTTCTTCAAAGAAGCCGAGCTTGCCCTTCATGCGGCGTCCCACGTCGATGCCAGCCTTGGTTTTGAAGCCGCGACGATACAACTCCCACTGCTTCGGGTCGTAGTGCTCCGGCGGGTCGATGGGGATGCGATCCGCATCTTTGCTGAACTTCCAGCGGAAGCCGTAGCCCATCGTCAGACGATCCGCGCTGCCCTCTGGCTGCGCTTTCATGTCTTGAATGAAGGGCAGCAGGCCGCTCTTCGCATCGCCCGGCGTCACATACGGGTCGATGTCATACACGGCGAGATTCGGCCGCACACCGGCGAGCGATTCGCCATACGCATCGCGACTCTCGCGGCCCCAGGTGTAGCTCACACCCGCACGAGCCATGAGATCGCCCTCATACGAGCAGTCGATGAAAACCTGCGCGGTGATGGTCATCGCGTTCGCTTTCGTCGCTGCCGCCACCGGGCAGCCCAGCGCATCCGGAGGCGCGTGATCGAGCGTGAGGCTGCGAATCGCCGCGCCATCCTTCTGCACCGCGCTCACGCGATGCTCATAGATCACGCGAATGCGATACTTCTTCACCAACTCCCGAAACACCTGCCGATACTGCGCATCGTCGTAGTTCTTCGACAGGATGCTCAAAGCCGTGCCACCCACCGCCTTCTCGCGTCCCCAGTCCACATGGCTCAAACCACCGCCCGTCATGCCGCCGAGCCATCGACTCGGCTCGATGAGCACGACGCTACGCCCTTGCTTGGCAGCCGTCACCGCCGCCATCACGCCACTCGCCGTGCCGCCGTAGATGCAGATGTCAGGATTATCGGCTTCCGCAGCGGATGAGAAACTTGGCAGCGTGCTGGCCGCTAAGGTTCCGGCGATGAAACGTCGGCGAGAAATGGGTGAGGATGTCATCGCTTGGCTGAATCAAAATGCTCAATCAGCGGATAGACGCGGCTGTTGAGTTTGCGCATCGCATCGAGCAAGGGCGTGTAAGGCTCATAACGAGCATTCAGGATGCCTTTGTTGCTGTCGCGGTTGGAGGCATCGGTCTTCGTATTCGTCGGATCGTTGTCCATGTATTTGAACCAATGCCAGCCGACACAGGTTTTCGATTCGAGCAAAGCGAGGGCAAAGTTTTGGTAGAAGGCACCACGATCGGCCTGCGTCCTCACCACCCAGCCGGCACCGCTGGTGTTGCCCATGCCGCTGTCCATGCCTTTGACATAGAACTCGGTGATCAGGCATGGCTTGCCGGACCATTCGTTCCATTGGCGCAGGTGCTCCTTCTGCGGGTTCCAGTGATCGTAGTAGTTCATCGAGATGGCATCACACCAGCGGCCCGCAGCCTTCCAAGCGCCGCTGGCATGCTTCGCAGGCCCGTGAAAGCGTGAGCCGAGGCACAGATGCTGCGGCAGCGCCTCACGAATGGCCTGCGTCGTGATGCGGAAGTAGGCGTCAAAGACATGCTCCACAAAGTCGCGGCGCAGTTCATCGGTGACGGTTCCTTTTCCTGTCATGAAGGCCTGCGCTGCAGCTTGCGTGGCACCACCGCGCTTCAGCATGCGATCCAGCATGTCCTTTTTGATGGGCAGCTCATTATCGGAGAAGACACCGACGAGCCACGGATCATCCTTCATCGCAGCGAGTCGTGCACGGCATTCCGTAGCGCAGAACTCGGCAAAACCAGGCTCAAACACCGGCAGCACATCGTCCGCATAACCCGTGTGACCGGAGTCCGCATGGGTGAGGCCCAGTTTCCTTCCAAAGCCGCTCATCAGACCCAATGTCACCGTGTAGGGCATCGGCTTTTCTGCCTTGCGGATCGTCTCGTGATCGGAAAAACCACCGCAGCCGTTGAAACCATGCACGCGGAGCAGATCGAGCGTTTTCGCGGCCCAGGCCTCTGGCGTTCCAAAAAGCTTCTCGAACGGTTCCTTAGCCGCCAGTTTCGATTCCGGCTTCAGTGAGCAAACACCTGCGAAGACAAAGCGCCCGCCCTCGGGATCAATCATCCACCAGCGCTCGCCGATCTTCTCCACGCGGAAAAAGCCTGTGGCCCTTTGTTTCTCCGCCGCTAATCCGCCGAAGCGCGTCAGCGCATCTTCGGACAAGGGGGGCACATCGAAGCTGGCTACCGTGCGAGTCTCACGCCCCTTCCATTCGGCGGAAACCACCGCCTTCGCATCGACCATACGCACGTCTGCCGCGTGTGCGGCCATCACAGGAAAAATCAGCAACCATGGGAACTTCATCCCGCCTGCATAGCACGCCTGATGCATCCTGCCCATCATGATCTCATGCGCTCGTGGCAGCCTAAGGCGGCCTACTTCCCTGCATACCCTTTCCACAGCCACTCCAGCGCCTGCGGAAGGATCTGTGACCGCGCAGGGCCGAGGCCGTGACCGACATTCAGGCAATAGACATACTGATAGGGATAGCCTTTGGCCTTCAGCACCTTCGCCATGCGGTGATTCGCCTCCACCCAGTCGTGCATGTCATCACGCATGACGTTGGGATTGAGAAGATCACGATCTCCCACGGCCAGATAGATGCGCAGCGGCTTCTTGGGGCTCTCCGGGATGAGTTTGCTATGAAAACCCCACGCGCCATCCGGTGTCTCGGGATTGAAAGGCCACTGCTGGTTCACAAAAGTGCCCGAAGTGGTCAGCACGCGATGATACAAATCCGTGCGATACCACGCCATCGCCAGCGCACACGATCCGCCGGAGCTGCTGCCCATCGTGGCGCGGCCTTCGGGATCCTTGGTGAGTTTGACGCCCGCATTCTTTTCCACCAGCGGCAGCACCTCGTTCTCGATGAACTCCGCATACAGGCCGGACATCGTGTCATACTCACGACCTCGCTCATGCCCCTGCGCATCGCCACCGCCGCTGGAGATCAGGATGGCGATCTGCACCGGCACACGCTTCTGGGCGATGAGATTGTCGAGGATGCGCGGCAGCGTCATGTCCGGCTTTCCGCGCGGTCCGTCATGTCCCACGATGAACGGAGCCTCTGTGCCCGCGACGTATTGCGCAGGCACATACACCGTCACGAAGCGCTGGTAGTCGATGGGATGTGTGTCCACGATGAGCGTCTTCGGGTTGTTCGGGTCCACGGTGCCGAAAACATCACGCGCGATGCCGGGATTGAAGAGCTTGCAGTCCTTCGACTCCATCACGAACTGCTTCACCACGCCCTGCGGCACGCCTTCCACCACCTTCGCCTCCGGCGGAGGGACGTAGTCTGGCCCGATGACGAAATCCCCGTCCACATCCACCGGCGCATTCACCCCCGGTTTGCCATCCAACCGCGTGAACTTCGGTGCCCCAGGCACATCAAACGGCCTCGTCGGCGGCTGCGGACGATCCGGTTTCTTCTCCTTGGCCTTCTGAGCGAAGGCTGGGAGTGCGAGGGCGGTGAGAGCGAGGAGGAGATGAAGAGAGCGCATAAGTCAGATAAGGAGAGCTGGGTGTAACTTATTTCACCTCAGTGACATCGACGACATCAAGCTGGATGAATTGCCCGTTGAAGGGCTTCGGCGCGGGAGCCACATCAGGCACGACGAGCTTCGAGAAATTCGTGATCATGTGGCCGTTTTGGCCGTCGCCGTGGAGGGTGAGGGTGGCTCTGCCTTCGATCTCGACGGTGGCGGTGTAGTCGATGGTGAAGATGCGATGACCGACCTTGTCATCGCGATTGAAGAAAAAATGCTGGGCGGGCGATGACACGCTGAGCTGGTAGATGTTGTAGGTCTTGTTGTTTGGCACGCCGCCGATGTAGAAGCGCTCGCCGACCTGCTGACCGTCCTTATACATCATCGGCTCCACTACGCCGCGAATGCGCAGGGTCACTTTGTAGCGCTTGCCAGCCTCACCGCCGAAGGTCTTCACGTCGGTGAACTTGTCGTTCGTCTTCGGGTCATCCGTCATGCGGGCAGAGATGCCATCTGCGCCGGGCTTCGGGTTCTCCGGCATAGGATCGCGGCATGGGAACTCGAAACGGTAGCCGTCGAGAGCCGATGCGACCTTCTTCAAGTCATCGGCGGCAAACGAGTGAGCAGCGAACAGGGAGGCCGTGAGGCAGAGAGTGAAACGGAAGCGGTTCATGAGGTGGGTTGGATAGAGGCGACAACTACCAACGCGCAACTAAGCGCCGCATTGCGTCACTTCCCGCCCTTGATGAACTCTTCGCGAGAAAGAAAGCCGTCCTTGTCCTTATCGAACTTGGTGAAGCGCTCCTTCGCCTCATCGCCGTTGGATTGCCGGGCGAGATACTCGTCGAGCGTGAGCTTGGCTTTGCCGGGGTAGAGGCGGTCGTAACGAACATCGCGAGGCTCGTCGGTGGAGGTGGTGGCGGGCTTGGTGGGTGATTTGCTTTTGCCTTTCGGTTTGCCGGCGGGATTGAGATCGGAACCAACGGGCGGCAGGTGTTTGATGAGCGTTTCGAGTAGTTCCTTGTGCTCGGGCTTGTCGGCGAGGCTGATGGTCTCGGTGGAGTCGGCTTGTTCGTCGTAGAGTTCGGTGGCAACGATTTTGGAGCCGTTGCGTTCACGCCAGAACGTGGCGCGATAGCGTTCGTTACGGATGCTGTAGCCCATTACCGGGCCTTCGGGAGCGCTGCGTGGGTATTGGCTGATAGCGACATCGGTGGCGGGTGCGGTGGGGTCTTCGATGAAGGTCTTCAAACTACTGCCGCCGAGGCCGCTCGGGATCGGCAGGCCGCAGACATCGGCAAGCGTGGGATAGACATCGACGAACTCGACCGGCGCCTCGCACTTCTGCCCGGCGGTTTTTGTTCCCGGCACGCTGATGAGCAGCGGTGCACGTGCGGCGATCTCGAAGTTCGTGTGTTTGTGCCACAGGCCATGCTCGCCGAGCTGCCAGCCGTGATCACCCCAGAGCACGATGATCGTGTTGTCGGCGAGACCTTCTTTATCGAGAGCGTCGAGCACTTTGCCGATCTGTGCATCGGTGTAGCTGATGCAGGCATAGTAGCCGTGGCGCAGTGTTTTCGCGAAGTCAGCGGGGATGGGATTCTCCTTCGGCACGCCGGGGTAAGCATGGAGCTCGCTGTTGTTGTGCCCGGCGAACTCGGGGCTGCCAGCGGGCAGTTTATCCGTGGTGGGCACGGGGATCGTGTTTGGGTCGTAGAGGTCCCAATACTTCTTCGGTGCGACGAAGGGCAGGTGTGGCTTCAAAAAGCCCACAGCGAGGAAAAACGGCTCGCTCTTCGATTTGAGCGCCGCGAGACGCTTCACGGCCTCCGCAGCCGTCGCACCATCGGGGAGTTGATCATCCTCCTTCGGGCTGACTTCATAGGCGGGGCCTTTTTTGGCGCTTTTGCCGTTCTTGCGCGGTTCTCCGCCTTCTTGTGGCTCGCTGTATTCTTCGGTGTTCACGTCATGTCGTGTCACGATCTGTTTGGTCCAATCCACGGGATCGGTATCGACGGCACGGCCTTTCGGATACCAATGCGGCTCGTTCCATGAGCGGCCATCTTCAAAGCCTGCGTGGTAGAGCTTGCTCAGTGCGGCGCAGTGATAGCCGTTGGCTTTGAAGTGCTGCGGCAAGGTGATGCAATCCGGCTGCGCCACGCGGAAGTGCGTCTCCAGGTCCCACACCTTCGTCACATCCGGCCGCAGTCCGGTCAGGATGGCGGTGCGTGACGGACTGCACACGGCCTGCTGGCAGTAGGCTTTGTTGAAAACGATGCCGCGAGCGGCGATGCGGTCGATGTTGGGTGTCTTGATGATCGTGTTGCCGTAGCAGCCGAGATCTGGTCGCAGGTCATCGACGGCAATGAAGAGGATGTTCGGTTTTGTGGCTGCTTCCAGCGAGGTGAGGGAGAGCAGGAAGGCGGTGAGGAGCGTTTTCATGGATGGGATGGATTTGAGGCTACTTTTTCGGCGTCTTGCCTTTGAGGATGTATTCCTCGCGGCTCACGAGGCCGTCTTTGTCGCTGTCGTATTTATCGAATCGCTCCGCAGCGGCGGCGGCATCGGATTGGTGGGTGGTGTAGTAGTCTCGGGTAATCTTGCCGGTCTTGGCTTCGTCGAGTTTGTCGAACTTGGTGGCACGCTCCTGCTCTTCCGCCGTTAGGGGCTTCGTTGGAGGAGCCTCGGGCTTCTTCATGGGTTCCTCGCCCTTCTTTTTCTTGTCCTTGTTCGCGTGACGACCGGTTCCGTCACCGCTGTCGGGAATACCACCCGCAGGATTCAGTTTCGCGAGCACGGCGGCGAGTTTGGCGCGGGCAGGATGATCGCCGGTGACGAGTTTTTCGGCGAAGGGGGCCTCGCACATGTCATAGAGCTCGTTCTTCTCGTTGAGCTTCCATTTCGCGTCCCGCACATACCACATGGCGGCGAGTTGATTGAAGACCCACTCGCGAGGAGTGCCCGCTTCGCCACGGAGTTGCGAGGCCATGCTTTGACCGTCGAAGATCGTGTCCTTGGGCAAAGCGCCGCCGGAGAGTTCCGCGAAGGTGGTGAGGAAGTCGGAGGAGTCGATCAATTCAGCGCTGACTTTGCCAGCGGGCGTTTTACCCGGCCAATTGGCGATCATGGGCACGAGGCCGCCGCATTCGAGCATGCTGCCCTTCATGCCGGAGAGGGCACGCCCGCCGATGGTGGACAGCGGGGTCTGACCTTTGCCGGTGCCGTTGTCGCCCATGAAGATGATGAGCGTCTTCTCGCGGAGCTTCAGCGCCTCGAGTTCGGCGACGAGCTTGCCGACGAGTTTGTCCATGTAGAGGATGTTGTCGCCAAAGAGGTCCTTGCTGTCCGCTGCGCTGTCGGGCGTGGGCTGGATGTCGCCATGCACATGCACCAGGGAGTAGTAGAGGAAGAAAGGCTTGTCCTGACTGGCTTTGAGAAAGCGCACGGCACGCTCGTGCATCAGGTCTGGCATGTATTCCTTCACGCCGAGTTCCTTCTCCTGGCCGTTCATGAGGTATTTCTCCAGCTTCTCCGGCTTGCGACTCCAATAAACGCCGCTGCCGTTGAAACGCAGGTAGTCGTCAAAGCCCGCCTCATCCGGATCGCCCGGCAATTGTCCCCATTTGCCGATGAAGGAGGTGTCATAGCCGGCGCTTTTGAAAACTCGCGCCAATTGCAGTTCCTTGTTCGGCATCACCATGCAGGCATCTTGATTGCTCGATCCATTCCGGAAGGCGTAGCGCCCCGTCATGATCATTGCCCGAGATGGCCCGCAAAGCGCCGCCGTGAAGCACTGCGTGAACCGCGTGCCTTCCGCCGCCAACTTGTCGAGCTGAGGCGTCTTGTAGTGGTCCGATCCGTAGCAACCGACATTCCCAATGCCGAAATCGTCGGCGAGGATGAAGATCACGTTGGGTTTGTCTGCGGCCTGAGTTTGGCCAAAGACAACGATGAGTGAGGAAAGGATGCTGAAGAGATATTTCATGGTTTCGGTGCTTCTGGAGGTGCTGGGGGCGCAGCAGGCTCGCGCTTCTTCGCACGCTCCATGTCTCGAGCCTTCTTCTTTTCTTCCTTGGTCATCTTCTTCGGCTTCTTCGCGGCGGGCGCGGCCATGTTGTAGCGCTTCTCACCGGCTTTGACGGGCTTGGCCATCTCCGCGAGCCAGGCATCGTGCAGCTTCGTCAGTTCGGCGACCTTCTCAGGCATTTGCGCGGCGAGGTCGTTGGCCTCCGACACATCCTTGCTCAGATCAAAGAGGCCCAGCTTGTCCTTTTCGCCCACGAGCTTCCAATCGCCGGAACGCACCGCCCACCAGCCTTCGTCGCTGCCGGAGCACCAGAAAAAGTCACGCGATGGAGGCTGGGTTTCGCCTTTGAGCAACGGCAGCAGATTGATGCCATCCAAAGTGGTTTCGGCTTTAGCCGAATCTCCTGCGACTGAAGTCGCAGCCACTTTCACTCCCGCTGCCGCGAGCGCGGTGGGCAAAATATCGAGAGATGTCACCGGCGACTGCCATTCGCCCGGCTTGAGCTGCGAAGGCCAGCAGATCAGAAACGGCACGCGGACGCCGCCTTCGTAGTCGGTGTGCTTGCCACCACGCAGCGGCGTGTTGTCGGCGCTTTGCGCCAGCGGCCCGCCGTTGTCGCTGATGAAGAAGAGGAGCGTGTTTTCCCACACGCCGCCGTCCTTGAGCGCGGTCATGACTTTGCCGATCGCATCATCCATGCGCTTGCCCATCGCGAGACGGGCATCGCGGTCTTTGTTGCCCGTGTTGAACTTCGCGATCTCGTCCTCCGGGGCCTGCAACGGCGCATGCACCGCATTAAAGGCCAGATAAGCGAAAAACGGCCCCGACTTGTGCTTCGTGATGAACGCCGCCGTCTCCTCGCCGAGTCGATCCGTGAGGTAACCCTTCTCCTTCACCACCTCCGTGCCGCGATAGATCGGATCATTCGGGTCATCGAGCTTGAAGTAGTCATGCGCCCCGCGACCGAGAAAGCCGAACACCTCATCAAAGCCGCGCAGCGCCGGACTCCACGCCAAATCGGGCCCCAAGTGCCATTTGCCAAACTGCCCCGTCGCATAGCCCGCTGGCTTCAAATACTGCGGAAAGAGTTTTTCATTCATCGGCACTCCGCTCCCTGCCTCGCCGCCCGTGTAGAGCCCCAACCGCTGCTGATAGCGCCCCAGCATCAGCCCTGCCCGCGTCGGCGAGCACACATGCCCCGTCACATAACCCTGCCGACAAATCACGCCCTGCTTCGCCAGCGAATCGAGATTCGGCGTTACGATCTCCTTCGGATGCTGCGGGTTAAACGTCACATCCGCATACCCGAGGTCATCCGCGACGATGACGACGATGTTGGGTTTGTCAGCCGCAAGGAGCGAAGCGCTGAGAGCGACGGATAAAGCAAAGAGTCTCATAGTCGCGCTGAAACGGCAGGCTTCGGCGGAACTTCACAAGAAAGGCGAGGCTATGCACCATTTTGCGAATGTAAGAGCGAAAGACACACTCAGGCACGAGACACACGAACTCAGTTCTTCCCAAACGTCTCACTCAGCACCACCGCGCGCAGGAGGTCTTTAAAGCCGGTGGAGTGGGTTTTGGCGATGGCGTCGATGGTGGCGCGGTCGGTGAACTCGGGGCGGCGGCCGAGGGCGTAGGTGATGAGCTTTTCGGTGAGGCCGCGGGTGAATTGCTCGTGGCGGGCAATGAGCAGGGCGCGGAAGTCGGTGACGTCTTTGAACTTCTCACCGGTGGGCAGATCGCCGCTGGGATCGATGCCGTGCTCCCTCGAGTAGCGCTCGCGCCAGCCGCCGATGGCGTTGAAGTTTTCGAGGGCGAAGCCGTAGGGGTCGATCTTATGATGGCAGCTCGCGCAGGTGGTGTTTTCGCGGTGCATGGCGAGTTGCTCGCGGATGGTTTTGGCACCGCTGGCATCGGGCTCGATGAGAGGGACGTCGGGAGGCGGCGGTGGCGGTGTGTAGCCGAGGAGTTTGTCCTGCACATAGACGCCGCGGACGACGGGCGAGGTATCCACGCCATTAGCGGACGCCGTGAGGAAGGAGGCGTGCGTTAGAAGGCCGCCGCGTTCGCCTTTGGGCAGCGTGACTTGGCGCAGTTGCACGCCTTCGACGGGCGGCAGGCCGTAGTGCAGCGCGAGTTCGCGATTCACGAAGGTGTAGTTCGCGGTAAGGAACTCGCGTGGCGGCAAGTTTTTGTCGAGGATGTGGCGGAAGAACATCTCGGTCTCGGCGCGCATCGCGGTGTCGATGTTGTCCTGATAGAACCGGATGAAGTCGGTGGAAACGGGCATCTCGCCGATGTGATCCAGGTTCAGCCAGAGGCGGATGAAGTTCTGCACGAAGCGCTGTGATTTCGGATCAGCGAGCATGCGATCCACCTGCACGCTGAGGGCGGCGGGCTCGTGCAGTTTTCCGGCGGAGGCGAGCTGGTAGAGCGCCTGGTCCGGGATTGATGACCACAAGAAATACGAAAGCCGTGAGGCGAGGGCGAAATCGTTCAGTTTTCCGGTGCCGTCATGCACGTGAAGAAATGCGGGCGAGCAGAGAATGGACTGAAAGCCGAGTTGCAGTGCTTCCAGCGGCTTCGTGCCAGTGTTGAGCTTGGTGGTGACCAGTTTCTCGATGGGGGCCAGTTCGCTTTCACGCAAAGGACGGCGGAAGGCGGTCGCAGCGAAGAAACGCAACCGCTCGGCGATGCTGGTGCGGGTGATCTGGTCGGGCGTGAGCTTGCCGTAGAGCAAGGTGTGCCCCGAAGGCGGCCACTGCTCGAGTTGCGGGCCTTGGACCTGCATTTCCCAGAGGCGCAGTTTCGGGCCGCGATAAGCCTTGAGCATCGCCGCTGCGACTTCGCCCTTTCCGAGTTTTCCCTTCGGTTTGAACTCGGGATAGTCTTTCGCGTGCATGGACAATCGGCGCGCCAAGTTTTTGGCCTTTCCGGTGCCATTGCGGAAGCGCACCTCGGGTTCTTCACCGCGATCGAGATAGACGGTCCACTCGAACCACTGCGGCTTTTCGCTGGTGAGTTCCACCACAGCGAGCGACCGCTCGGCTTTGAGGTTTCCCGTTTCCTCGTTGCCGCCACCGCGGATGACCGCGGCGATTTCCATCACGATGGGATCGCCGCTGCGGATTTCGTTGAGGAACTTATAGGGGTGCTGAAGATCCACCGCCGCAGCCTGCACGCGGATGGTGTAGCGCCCGCTCTGCGGTGCGCCGCCGCGTGCGAGCGGCTCGAATCCAATGTGACCGCCGCGATAACCTCGCGCGAAGAGATCATCGTAGCCCGTGTCTGAGATCCAGCGGTAGCGGTCGGGGTGGAAAATCTTCGGCAGGTCGCGGTGTTCCTTTCCATCGAAGTAGAACGGCGACTTCTGCGCGTAGGCCTTCGACTCGGGCTTCGGGCCGAACTGCGTCGCACGCTGGATGGCCTCCTCGGCAGCGGCGAAGTAGTGATCGAGCAAGATGCCAGAGGTCACCTGCGCGGCGCTGTTGTTATCAAAACCTTCGGCACGCACTTCCGACGGAAAACCGGTGGTCGGATCCCATGCCTGAACGTTCAGGCCCATCAGATCGCCGATGGTGTTTCGATACTCGAAGCTGTTGAGCCGGCGCAGGACCGTGTGTGTGCCGGTGGCCTTGAAACGTTGCGTGGCATCGGCAATCGATTGCGTGATCGCATCGACCGCGGCGAGCAACTCGGCCTTCGGCGGCTGCTTCTCGTCCTCGGGCGGCATCTCGCCCTTGTTGAGCTGATCGAGGATCTCCTGCCACACCATTGCGTCATCAGGAGTCTGGATCGTGGTCGTCAGATCGTCGAAGCGGCGGTCACCCTTCTGCTTGTCCGCGCCGTGGCAGTTGATGCAGTAGGTTTTGAGAAAACCATCACGCAGAGGCGCGGAGAAGCAGAGCGATGGAATGATGGCCAGAGCTGCAAGCGTCACGCGACGGACGATGCGCTGATCATTGCGATGCAAATTCATGAAAAGTGTCCGGTGAATGAGTGGATGTTTGCCTTGGTGCCTCTTTCTCATCACCCGATCTTCATCGGCGTGAACGTCCCGGTGCTGCGACCGAAGCGCTCGCGCTCCACGCCGAACCACTGGAGCGTGGACAGCCAGAGATTCGACAAGGGGACGCGCTTGTGATCGTCCGCCGGGCACATGAGATGGCCCTGATGCTTCAATCCGCCACCGGCGAGGATCACGGGCAGATCGCGGTTGGAATGAGTGGAGCCATTGCCCATGCCGCTGCCGATAACGACGAGCGTGCTGTCCATCAAACCCGCCTCCTTCAACTTGCCGAGCAAATGCGCGAACTGCGTGATGAGATACTTCTCCACGATCTGCAACTGCGTGAGCAGGCCCGCCTGCTTGCTGTGATGCGAGAGACCGTGGTAGCTGCCGACATCGAGGTCCTGCGTGTGGAACCCGAGCGGGACTTCAAAGGTCGCCACGCGTGTCGAGTCGGTTTGCAGCGCCAGCGTCATCAAATCCATGAACAGCGGGATTTCCTCGATCTGCATCCGCTCTTCATCCTCGACCGCCTTGATGGGCGACTTCGGCTTCGGCTTGTCCAGCCAGGCATCGGACATCTGCAAGCGACGCTCCACATCACGCACGGAGGTCAAATACTGATCGAGCTTGCTGCGGTCGGATGCGTCCAGATTGCCCGCCATGAGTTTGGCCGACTCGCGCAAGGCATCGAGCACGCTGGCGCGATTCGACAACCGTGTGCGCTCCGACGCCTTTTCGCCCGCTTCTGCCTCGACAAACAACGCCTCAAACAACCGCGCGGGACTGTTCACCGGCGGAAGATGCACGCCCGCACGGTTCCAGCACATGTCGGTGCCTTCGCCGATGGCCGCGGTGATCGAGGGATACCGCGTGCCCGAGCCGACATGTTCCGCAGCTACCTGATCGATGGTGATGTTCTTCTCAGGAAACCCGGCCGATTCGTCCTTCTTCACGCCCGAGAGGAAAGTATGCACCGCACCGTGACCGCCCTTGGCGCCGTGATCGAGATGCGAGAACACCGTGAAGTCGGAACGATGCGCCTCCAGCGGAGCCAGCGTTTGGCTGAGTGCGTAGTCACGACCTTCTGCCGTCGGAAAGAACCCGCCGGGCCAAAAACCGAGATGATTGCCGATGCAGATCAATCGCCTCGGTGTGGCAGCCGGAGCCGCAGCCGCGAAGCCAACATTGAGGCTCTCGAAAGCCGGAAGCGCGAGTGAAACGCCTAGTCCGCGGAGGAAGTGACGACGGTCCATGACAGGTGTGGATGATGTTTTCATGAGTGGAATGCTTGGAAGCTCACAGCTTCACGTTTTGCTGTCCGGATTCGGCCTTCGGCTTTGGTTCCAAAGCAGTGAGGGTTTTTTCGCCGGGTTTGTCCGCGCCGATTTTGATCGTGTGTTTGCCTGCGGAATAGACACGCGGGTGAAAACGGCCTCCTTGAGCGCGGACGGTGTAGAGAATGTCACCGGTGGCGTCCTCGATGACTTGCACGACGGGGCTGGCTCCGTTTTCAAAGACGAGCTCGGGCAACCAGCCGAGCGCGTCGCGGCCATCGTTGCTCTCCATCGAGACCGTGATGGGCCAGCCGGGGAACTGGGCCTTCGCATCGGAGAAACGCGGCCAGCATTCGAAGGTGATCTGTCGCGTCTTTTTGTCGAAGCGAGCGATGCCGTAGCCATCGGCGCGCTGGCGCTCATCGTTGATGTCGGGCGGGTTCGCGTAGGCGAGCATCGAGAGCTTGTTGCCGAGACCGTCTTTGAAATCGCCCGTCCATGGCAGCGGGCTGCCCGGCACGGGATTCGGGCCGGGATTCTCATCGAGCGGATGCCACCAGCGGCCGTAGGTCGTGTTTACCAAAGCGGGGCTGGTGAACGAATACGGTCCATCACCGTGCTCGCGGATGCCTTGCTTCGTGACGACGGCGAGATGTTGATCACCGCACAGATGCACGGCCCAGGCGCGGCGGATTTCTTCGAGTGCGCGATTGCGCGGCGTTTGCGGCCAGCCATTGCAGTCGAGATCGGCCAGCAAGCGCTCGTCCTTCTTGCCATGCATGTGCACGGCACCGCAAAAGGACGTCGCGGAGAGCACGGCCTTCATTTCGCACCCGGTCCAGTCCTGCGCCCAGTCGCGCAGGAATTTCTCCTGGCGCTCGCCAAGCAATTGCAGGCCGGGAAGGTCCACGGTCTTCGGGTCGTAGGCGGGATCATTGATGTGATCCGGCCGCGGCCCCATCACGGGGATTTTGCCAAACGGCCCCGATTTGAATTTGCGATCCTCAAGAATGGCAAAGTCCACGCCACCGACGCGCAAGCGGGTGAAATAGACCGTGATGCCGCGCTCGACAGGTGCTGGATCGACCGGATCGGGCAGATTCCACGCCTGCTGACGCTGCACCTGGTTCACATACTCCGGTGGATAAAGGAAGCCGCCATCACTGCCGTCTTCGCGCAGACACTGCTTGCCATTCTCGCCCCAGAGATTCGGCTGGCCGACATCGTGGTCATCGGGGATGCAAATCGTCGGACGGTCGCGCATGACATCGCGGAATTGAAGCCCGAACTCGATCCAGCCCGCGGTGTGCTCGGTGTGGCGATAGGTCTGATCACCTGCGAAGAAGAGCAGATCGGGATTTTGTGCCCGCAGATGCTCGACGATCTCCGGTCGCAATCCGCCGGTGCGGCTGGAGTTGCACGACATGTTGGCGATGACGATCTCGTTCTTGTCGATGGGATCACGCCGGATCAAGCCCTCAAACATCGCCTTCTCGCCGTGGCGAACGCGATAGGCGACGTTCTGCTTGGCATCCCATTTCTCGATGCGGAAATGCGCGCTCCAGCCGGGATAGAGAATCGCTTCTTTGGTCACCTCCACCCATGCGCCATCGCGTTGAAACTCCAGCCTCGCCTCTCGTGCCTCATCGGGCTTAAGCGGAAAAAACTGCGCGGTCAGCTTCAGCACGCCATGGTCATGCGTGTAGAGCGCAAAGGCCACGACTTCATCTCGCGACACGTTCATCGCAGGCGGCAGCGCGGCCTTCTTCGCTGATGGTGCCTTGGCATTCCACCACTCGCCGACCGCGAGGGAATCCAACTTCGAATAAGCCTCGCCATACGGCAGTGCAGCCTCCGCCGCCGTGAGTGACGAGGTGGAACCGCGCCAGAAGAGCAAGGGTGTGAGCTTCAGGAGAAAACGACGGGTGAGGTTCATGGATGAATCGCAGACTACAGGACCACGCGGTGCAGGAGCTTTCCGCGCGAGTCGAAGTGCTCGAAAACGAGTTCGTCACCGGCGGTGATTTGCAGAAAGCCGCCTTGGGGCGTGGCTGAGGTGTATTCTTGCTTGATCAACGCCTGCGGGTCGGAGCCGTTCTTCGCTCCTGGGGCCACGCCCATGCGGGCGTTCTCATCATTCAGCGCACCGCAGGCAAACTCATGGATGCCCGACGGATGAATGCTGTGATACTGCCAATGGCGGTCGCCGCAGACGAGCGTGAGGTTTTCAATGTTCTTTTCCTTCAGCCAGGCAAAGAATGCGTCGGCCTCATGGCGGAAGCCGCTGAGATCGGCGTGGTTGTCGATCTTCTTCAAATCATCGGGACCGACCATCGGCGTGGGCGAGATGAGGATCTTCCATTTCGCATCACTCGCCTTCAGGGTCGTTTTCAACCACTCGCGTTGTTCTGCACCCCAGAGCGATTTTTCAGGGCCATCGGGCATTGCATTCGGTGAGCGGTAGTCGCGTCCCTCGGTGAGCCAGATTTGAAGATCCTTGCTGACTCGATGCGTGCGGTAGCTGGGCTTGTCACCGCCGGTAACGACTAGCGGCAATTGCTCGCGAAACATGTCGATGCCGGTTTTAGGCAAAGGCAGCGCATCGGTGGTGTTGTCGGACTCGTTGAAGCGGAAGTCGTGATCGTCCTTCGACCAGTAGGCCGGCACGTGGCGGAAGAACTCGATCAGGCGCGGAAAGCGGAACTGCTCATGCCAGCACTGGCGCAGTTGCGGAACGGTCTTCGCCACTCGCAGCGGGTTGTCGTAGTAAACGATATCGCCCGTGCCGACGAAGAAGTCGGGGCGCAGTTTCTGCATGGATTCAACCGAGGGGAAGCCGAGGCGCTTGTCCTCTTCCGTGGCCGTGAGCGGCCCGCTGGCCTTGCCGCGCTTGCCATGCATGAACTTGTTGTAGTTCATGCAACTGCCCACGATGAAACGCACGGGCGTGTCAGTCTCGCCACCAGGCAAGGTCTTGAACGAACAACTCGGCCCGGGCTGTGCCGCTGCCTCCGTGCCGCCAAACACAGCGCGGTAGTGATACGTGGTGCCAGACTTCAAATCGGCGATCTCGGCACGCACGATGAAGTCATGCTGGTCCGTCGCCGGCTGGAAGGGCGTGCGGCGAGCCTCGCGGAAGTCCTCATGCTTGCTCCACTCAAAACAGACCACGCCTGCGGCTCCAGGCAGGTCACCCTCGGCGTTGAGTTCGCTTGCCTGCGTCAATCGTGTTTGCAGCAAGGCGCTCGCATCGGTGATTTCACCGGACATCGTTCCTTGGCCGAGAAAAAGCCGGTTTGGGCCGGATTCGGCCGCGAGCAAGCCAAAGCCACGCCACGCGAGCAGCGGAGACAGTTTCATCAAGAATCGACGCGTGTGTTTCATGCTTATTTGAGGCTGTCGTAAACCTTCCGGATCATTTCGGGATCGAGCTGGCCGCGTTCGGCTTTCTCGCGGTATTCTTTTCCCATCTGCTTGATCTGAGCCATGGCCTTGCGGAGGCGCTTCTTGTCGATCTCGTTCTCGACGGCCTGGGGTTCATCGTGCTTCGGCAGATACGCGCGAAGTTCATCCACGACGGGCTTCAGCTTCGCATCCGTAATCAGATTGCGACGCTCCATCGGATCGGTTTGATGATCGTAGAGTTCCTCCGTGCCGTCCGCATACCGCGTGTAGCGATGCGTGGCCGAGCGCACGGAGTGATTCTGAAAACCCATCGTCGTGAGAGTGGGCAGGCCAGGGTCGGACGGTGCTTTTTCCCACCCGGCGAAGCTGCGGCCATCCATGCCTTCTTTCTTCGGCAAGCCGCACAGCTCCACCAGCGTCGGATAGAGATCGAGGAGGTTGACGATTCGGTTCGATTTCGTTCCCGCCTCGGAAAGCCCGGGCACGCGGATGATCAGCGGCACTCGCGTGGATTCCTGCCAGAGATCGGTTTTGCGATAGCGCAACTTCTCGCCCAGGAACCAGCCGTGATCACCGCAGATGACCACGATGGTGTTTTCCGCGTAGCGACTCTTCGCCAGCTTGTCGAGCACGACGCCGACGCAGTGATCCGCATACGAACACGCGGCGAGATAGGCCTGCGTCACCTGCTTGAACTGATTCGCCTGCTGCACACGGTGGAAGTCCTCCGTCGGCTCAAACTTTTTCTTCCCGCGTGGCGTGAGGATGTCGTCGAGATCATCCGGCACGATCTCCGGCACCTGCACCTGATCGAGCGGGTGCATGTCAAAGAACTCTTGCGGCACATGAAACGGCAGATGCGGTTTCGAGATGCCCACGGCCATGAAGAAGGGCTTGCCGAAATCGCGATCGAGCTGCTTCGCCGCCCACGCGCAGGTGAGGTAGTCGCTCGTTTCCTTCGTGGCCGTGACCGTCGGACCCCAATCAAACTCCTTCGCCTCGGCATTCGATTTTTGGCCGTCAAGCATGGGCAGCTTGTTCAGCGGTAGGTCTTCCTTGTTCAAGCCATCGCCGCCGGAGTTCGGCGCCCACTCATCAAAGGCCCACTGGCCTTCATCCATGCCGATCCAGCTCGGATGCTTGTGGAAGATTTTTCCGCTCGAAAGCGAGTGGTAGCCGTTCTGCGAGAAATACTGCGGCAAGGTGACCGCCTTCGCCGCGATGGGCGATGCCTTCATGTTGTTGCTGTTGCCATACACGCCGGTGGTGGACGGACGCAGCCCCGTGAGCATCGCCGAGCGCGACGCACAGCACACCGAGCCGGGACAATACGCCTGCATGAACACCGTCCCGCCCGCCTGATTCGCCAACCGGTCCATGTTGGGCGTCTTTGCCTGCGGATTTCCACCGACAACGCCGACCCAGTCGTTCAGGTCATCGATCTCAATGAAAAGCACGTTCGGTTTGGCCGGTTGAGCGTGCAGCAGCGCCATCGGCGCAGACAACAGGACAGCTAAGAGTGTGAGGATGGGTCTCATGGTTGGATTGTTTGCTTTCTGTGTTCAGAAGAGATCAAGGAATCGGCTGCGGCTCGATGAGCGACACCTGCACTTCGTCGATGTAGTGCGCCGTGTTCCGCACCGTCTTGTCGGGCGTGCGCACACCGAAAAAGAGCACGAGGCTGCGTGCCGCGCGCGGCACCTGGATTCTCAAACCCAGCGTCTCCCAGCCATGACCGCCGCCTACGACATCCAGCCCACGCGAAGCCGAAGCCACAGCCTCATCACGATGCTCAAGCCACGTCGCATCCAGAGCTTCCCGCGATTCCGAAACCGCGAACGCGCGTATCATGTAGCGCTTCGACGAACCCGCATCCCCCGCCGCAAAGGAAGCCGAGATCTCAATCTCCCGCGTCTCCCCACGACCTGTCGTCGGCACTGAAGTCAGATCGAGCACCTGATAAACAAAACGCGGCATGCGCATGGGCGACGCCTCCAGCCGGAGCATCGATTTACCGTCTTTCGCACTCACGCCATTCTCCGCGGCCACCACACGTGCCTCATCGCCACCCCAGTGCGCCGAAGCATCCGGAAAGCCCTTTGCCAAAGGCATCGCCGCATCCTCAAAACTCGGCTGCACCACCGCCAGCGGCGTCTTCTTCAAAGCACCGCGATACCCCACAAATCCAAACACCACCGACGTGCAAAACATCCCAAACACAATCCCCGCCGCCGCTGCGGTGAGCGGTCGCCAGGAGAACCACATCCGCTGCGGCTTCACTTTTGGCATCGCCTTTATGGTGGAGGCAGCCGTTGCCTCCGCCGTGAGCGCCTGCGTGAGTGCCACTCGGTCTAAATAGGCTTTCCTTGCTACAGGGCCGATGGACATCTCCGCCTCCAGCCGGAGAAAGTCGGCCTCGGTGATGTCGCCCTCGATCAAGGCGTCGATGAGTTCATTGAGTTCACTCGGTTTCATGATGCAGCCTCCGTGGTTGCCAGTTGTTTCTCGATGCAGGTGAGCAGGGCGTTTCTCAGCCGATGCAGTGTCACCTTCAGTCCCCCCACGCTGCGGCCCATGCGCTGCGCGAAATCATCCAGGGTGCCCGCCGTCGATGAATAGCGATACAGAATGAGTTCGCGATCCTGCTGACGGAGTTTTGCCATGCAACCCCGGAGCGCCTCATGCCGCCGCTCCGTCTCGTAATCACGCTCGACCAGATCTTGGGCAAGGACCAGATCCAGCTCCTCGCCAAACACCAAACGCGAGTCCCGGGCTTGCTGCTTGCGATGGTTCAGCACTTCATAACGCGCCACACTGAATGCCCAGGCCTTGAAGTTCGTGCCGAGGACAAAGTCATCGCGCTTCTTCCAAAGCGTCGCGTTCGCCTGCTGCACCACATCATGCGCCGCGCTGTCTCCAGGCAGCAGCGCCTGGACATACAAACGCAGCGGCAGTTGAGCCTCGGTCAACTGCGCGACGAACTCTGTTTCCTTTAGATTCTCGTTCATGATCACCCCCAAATGCCACAGCGTGGCAAAAGGTTAACACCGCATCTTTGAAAAAGATCGTCAGTTCCCCGGCGACTACCGGGCCACCGCAGGCAGCTTCTGAATTCGAGCCGTGAGTTCTGCGACGACATCGGCATGCTGTGCCGAGACATCGTGGAGCTCCTCGGGATCGGTTTCGTGATCGTAGAGTTCGGTTGGGCCATCGCTCCAGCGGGTGAAACGCCAGCGGGCGGTGCGGATGCTTTGGCCGTGAAGTTTGTCGCCACGCGTCACGAGCGTGAAGGCCGCGTCTTTGATGCTAGCGGCGGGATCGGTCAAAACAGGACGCAAACTGCCTCCTGCGGCCGTGTGAGGCATTTTCAGGCCGCAGAAGTCCGCGACGGTCGGATATACATCGACGAACTCGGCGAGCGAGCGCGTCGTCTGGCCGCCTTTCAGGCCCGGCGCGGCGATGATGAGCGGCGCACGGCAACTGCGCTCAAACAGCGTGTTTTTGTTCCACCACTGCCGCTCGCCGGTGTGGTAGCCATGATCGCCGACGAAGATGACGATGGTCTTTTCCCAGAGCTGATGCTTGTCGAGCGCATTCAGCACGCGACCGAGCTGCGCATCCATGAAGCTCGTGCCCGCACAGTAGGCGCGAAACAACTCCCGCCACTCCTGTTCGGTGAACTTGGCAAAAGCCTCGCCGTAGTCGCCAAAGCCAACGCTGTCCTTCCTCACGGCCGTCATGTCAGCGGGATCGCTCCAAGGCTTCAGCGAGTCCGCGGGATAGAGATCGAAGTATTTCTTCGGCGCGATGAAGGGATCATGCGGCTTCATAAACCCGCAGCCGATGAACCACGGCGTGTCGCCGAGCTTCTCGATCATCGCCACCGTGGCCGCGGCGATTTGACCATCCGGCTGATCGTCATCCGTGCCATCCGCCGCGCCCCACTGGCACCATTTCAGCGCCCCGCCGGTCACATTGCGGCCTTCGAGCATTTTGCGGCCTGCCTTCGTCGCTTCAAACGCCTGCGCCGTGTGCCACGAGCGGCCCGCATCCATCCAGCGCTGCTTCGCTTCCACATTCTTGCCGCCGCCGAGATGGTAGAGCTTTCCAAACGCATGCGACTGCCAACCGGCGTCTTTGCAGAGCTGCGGCAGCGTCACGACATCCGGCATCTTTTGCCGCAGCGCGATGTCATTGCCGACGATGCCTGTTTGCTCGGCCCGCAGGCCCGTCATCATGCTGCTGCGGCTCGGATTGCACACGGGATACTGCACATACGCCCGCTCAAACGTCGTGCCGCGAGCCCGCAACCGGTCGAGGTTCGGCGTCTTGACGACGTCCTTCGTGAACGCCCCGCCAAAGTCCCGCAAATCATCCGCCATGATGAGCAGAACGTTGGGCTTCGTGTAAGCGGAGAGCAGAGGGCAAAGAGCGAAGAGAAGGGCGAGACAACGCATGGACGCGATGAAACGACGTAGCACGAGTTTTCTAACTCGTGTTTCTTCAATGCTGCACGAGTCGGAAAACTCGTTTTACGGTTCAAAACGCCGTCCGCGTCGGTTTGGAGCTGTTTTTAGAGGTGAGTTCGATCCAGTCGATCTCCACCGGCGGCTCCTGCATCGGTAAATACAGGCGCACGATGCCGAGCGGGCCTTCGGCTGGGAGTTCGACGCTGATTTCTTCCCAATCGCCGCCTTTGAGCGTGAAATCGATGCGCTGCTCTTTGCTGCCAACACCACCTGGGAGCCAATCGAAGTGGCTGGAGCCGGCTTGGGCCTTGATGCGGAATTTCGCGGTCGTGGGGCCGCTGTGTTTGCCGGCGGAGAAACCGAGGAAGCACGCAGAGCCGATGTTCGTGAGGCGCAGGATGCCGTCTTTGACCGCGGCTTGGCAATCGCGGGCCTTCCAGCCTTGGAGCGCGGGATCGCCATCGTCCTTGCCTTTGGCAGCGGACTTCGCGGGCGCTTTGGCTTTGCCCTTCGGCTGCGATTTGCCTTCGAGCTCGGGGCGATACTTCGCCGGATCAAACGCCGGGTTCGGCACAGGCACGACGGCCTTCGTGTCGGTGAGGAAGCCTTCGAGCAAGGCATCGAGTTCGGCCACGAGTTCGGGCTTCTGCGCGGCGAGGTTGTTCTTTTCACCGAGATCGCCGCGCAGGTTGAAGAGCAGGTGACGATGCGCGCCTTTTTCGCCGCCGTGGAAGATGCGGATGAGCTTCCAGTCATCGCGATGCACCGAAACGGCCGGCGGCAGCCAGTCCGGCACGCCCGGATTGTGCGGGAAGTATTGGAACACCGCTTTGCCTGCCAGTGCATCGCCTTTCAGCGCAGGAAGGATGCTGTGGCCGTCGAATCGCTGCGTTGGAGTCGAGGCTTTAGCCGATCTTTCCGAGTCGCCTGAAGGCTGGACTCCAACACCCGCGATCAACGTCGGATAAAAATCCTCGCTCTGAATGATGGCATCACTTCGACTGCCCGGAGCAGCGATCCCCGGCCAAACAATCACGCAAGGCACGCGCGTGCCGCCTTCAAACAGCGTCGCCTTGCCACCGCGCAGCGGTCGATTGCTGGTGGGCGTGGTGCCATCGACTTCGTTGTACATGTTGCCGCCGTTGTCGGCGGTGAAGATGATGATCGTGTTGTCGGCCAGCTTGAGCCGGTCGAGACCGTCGAGCAGCGTGCCGATGGCGTCGTCCATGCTCTGAATCATCGCCGCGTAGGTGGGGCTGCGCTGCGCGTCCTTCGGATCGATGCGACCGCGATGCGTCTCGATGTTCGCCTTCTTCGCGTCAAAGGGCGCATGCACGCTGAACATCCAGTAGTTGAGGTAAAACGGCTTCTCTTTTTGCTTCTCCATCCACGTCACGGCCTCCGCCGCCATGCGGTCCTCGATGTGCTCGCCGGGCGACTTCTCTTTGAAGTCCGCAAACTTCCACGGCGCGACAAAACTGCCCGCAGGCCCCGGCCCCGGATGATGCGGCAGATCGAAATCAAAACCCTGCTGCAGCGGCGAATACGGCTCCGGCCCGAGATGCCACTTCCCGAAATGCGCCGTGGCATAGCCCGCGTCCTTCAGCGTCTCCGCCAGCGTGCGATACTCCGTCTTCAACCGCGTCACGGGATCAGGCATGATCGCCTTTTGATCCGGCGGAGCCTTCTTGCCCGTCGTCGCCTGCAAAACGACCCGCGGCTCGTGGCAATTCGGCACCGTGATGCCCGTGCGTGCCGGGCTCAGCCCCGTGAGCAACGCCGACCGCGTCGGCGAGCAAAGCGGACTCGCCGAATACGCCCGCGTGAAGGTCATCCCACGCTTTGCGAGCCGTTCCACATTCGGCGTCTGGTAATACGTCGTCGTGCCGTATAGCGATGTGTCACTCCAGCCCAAATCGTCGGCGAGAATGACGATGACGTTCGGCCGCGCCGCGAAAACGGAGAGTGAAGAGCCGAGGGCTAAGAGAAGGAGAAGAGAGCGAAGCATCGCGGCCTGAAACGTCGTCCGCGGCCGGACATTCCGGCAAAGAGTGTGTCGGATTTGGAAGTCTGACCGTTGGTTGTAGCAGCTTATCAACCGCTGATATGACGCTAATTCGACGCTGATAACTCCAAGCCATTAGCGTCAAATCAGCGTCATATTAGCGGTTCAAAATCCGGCAGCGCTGACACAGGCCCGTCGATCGGGAACCTTCTGACTTCTGATCAGGCTGCTTTCACGCGAAATTCGCGCACAGTTCGCGCTTCAACCGATGATGATGCGTTATCATCGCCTCGCCTTGCCAGCGGTGTAAAAACGCCACCCGACTCCACCACAGATGCAAGTGAGGGATACCAACACGATCCACGCATAACCGAAGATCCCATGCGGTCCTGAATCGGATAAGAAAGGCAAGGTGATCAGAGCCAACAGCAGACATGCGAGCCAAGAAATCCCGGCCAAACAAAAGTAAATCCGCCGAGCCCACGTCTGAGACGGATTTTCTTTCGGCGAGGTTTGTTGATGTGGCTGTTCAGGCATTGGTTGGTTAATTGATCCTTCCGATTACCTTCCCGCCTTCAACTCAATCTCCCGGAACTCCGCGCCTCCCGTAGGCAAATGCACGCGCACGTGGATGACGCGGCCGGTGGCCGGGATTTCGAGGGTGTGGGTTTGCCAGTCGGCGGTGGCTTGGAGGGGGAAGGTGAGGCGGTTCACGGGGAGGAAGTCTTTGTCGCCGTCGAGACGCCAGGCGATGGCTCCTTCGCCGGTGGCGGCGGTTTTGAGGGTGAGTTTGGCGGTGACGGGACCGGCGAGCTTGAGATTGGACTTGGTGATGAAGGTGGGTTTGTCGGCCTTGTCGGGTGTGAGGATGAAAAGGCCGTCTTTGGCGGTGAGCTTGCCGTTGCGGGCTTCCCAGCCTTGCGTTTCCGAAGCCGTGGAGGCGGGTGCTTCGACGGGTGGAGCTTTAGTTTTGCCTTCGAGGTAGTGATCGAAGTAGTCGTTCCAAGTCGCGGCCATGGGGCCGAGTGCCATGCCGGGTGGTGTGAGGCCATCAGCCCAGGTTTTGAGCTTCGCGCGGAGTCGCGTGGCGATCTCCGGGTGCTTCGCGGCGAGGTTGTGCTTCTCCTCGCGGTCGGTGGCGAGGTCGTAGAGGTATTCGCGATTACCACCGCGGAGGAGTTTCCAGTTTCCTTCGCGAATGGCGCTCTGGGCCATCCAGCGCCAGTAGAGCGCATCGTGCGGCGGCGCTTTGTTTTCGCCGGTGAGATGCGGGAGGAGATTGACTCCGTCGAGGTCAGTTGGAGTCGAGGCTTTAGCCGAATTTTCAGAGTCGCCTAAAGGCTGGACTCCAACGGCCGTGGCGGCGACATCGAGCGCACTCACAGGATGCTCGTAAACCTGGCCGCCGGGGATTGTGCCGGGCCAGGCAATGAGAAAGGGCGTGGACATGCCGCCTTCGGCCAGCATGCCTTTTTCGCCATTCAGCGGGGTATTCAGGCTGCCGTCCCAGCCGCCGGCGTCGCCCTGGAGCGGCGAATCGACTTTGTGGATCTTCAGCGGAGCGCCGTTGTCGCCGATGAAGAAAATGAGCGTCTTCTCGGTGAGGCCGTGTTTCTTCAAAGTGCTCGTGATGAGGCCCACGCCGTCGTCGATGGCCGAAAGCATGGCCAGCGCGGCGCGGCGTCGCTCCGGCATCTCGCCGGGAAAGCGGTCCATGTAGCGCTTTGGCGCATCCAGCGGCGTGTGCGGGCCGCGATAGGCCACGTAGAGGAAGAAGGGCTGGTCTTTATAGCGCTCGATGATCGCCGCGGCGGCCTTCGAGCAGCCGTCGAGGTGATACTCGCTCGGCGGCAGATCGCTCATCGGGCGGTCCTGGCCATCGAGCGTGATGTTCGCCGAGAAGGCACGCTGCGCGTTTTGCGAGAACACATGCTTGAAGCCATGCTTCGTGATCGCCTCCGTGGGTCCGAGGTGCCATTTGCCGAACTGCGCCGTGGCGTAGCCCGCGTTTTGCAGTCGCGTGGCGATCGTGGTCTGCTTGTTGAAGCCGTCGAGCGCGGAGCCGTTGTTATCGAGATCAAAGCGGCCCTGGAAGCGCCCGGTCATCAATCCACCACGCGAGGGCACGCATTGCGGCGCCGTGCTGTAACCATGCGTCGCCACCACGCCGCTGCGGGCCAGCGCATCGAGGTTTGGCGTCTTGATGTCCTTCACCACGCCGTGAATGCCGAGATCGGCGTGGCCATGGTCGTCGGTGTAGAAAACAATGATGTTCGGCTTCGCCGCGAAGGCGGAGAGCATAGGGCAGAGAGCGAAGAGAAAAGCCAGAAAGCGCATGGTGGGCGTGAAACGAAGCCGCTGGCCGGACATTCCGGCAAAGAGTGTGTCGGATCCGGTAATTCGCCCTTTACGGCCAGCGGCCGTTTGTTTTACGATTTGGGCGCCATGACTGCGAAAACCGCCTCATCTGCCGCCACGAAGCCGAACGCCGAATACGCGATCTACAAGCCAAACGGTCGCGGCAACGGCGGCGTGATCCGTTTTGAGTTCAACCGCACCAAAGGAGCCGTTTTCGTCGATGCGGCGACGCAGAGCGGCGAGAAGCAGTTCGATTGGGAATCGAAGATCACGATGAAATGGGGCTTGAACGACCTCGGGGCCGTTTTGGCCACGCTGCAAGGGCGCCAGGAGCAGGCGAAGCTCTTCCACCAGTCCGAAAAGGCCAACAGCGCCTTCGAACTGACCTACCGCGATGATCCGCAGAAGGCCCCGTTCTTCATGAGCATGTCCCGCCAGGAAGGCGCGACGAAAAACGTGAAGAAGGTGACCATTCCCGTCACCCACGCCGAGGCCGCGATCCTCGAAACGGCGATGCGGGCGGCGATCACGCGGCTGATCGGGTGGTGAGGTTTAAAGCGCCTCTATCTTCACGACCAGCAAGTCGTAACCAAGCGTGCGGTCGAACTTGGCTTCATGTTCGACACGCTCTTCAGCTTTGATAATGGTGATGCGCTTCACGCGGTCGCAGCAGAGCTTTAACAGCGTGCGGAGAATCAACCGTGCATGAGGAGCCCCAAGGCAGAGATGCGTGCCAAAGCCGAAGCTGAGATGGGGGTTGGGTTTGCGGTCGAGACGGACTTCATCTGGCTGCGGGAAGGCGGTTTCGTCAAAGTTCGCCGAGGCCCAGGCGAGCGAGATGCGTTCACCTGCTTTGACCGTGACACCATTCACATCCGTGTCAGCCGGACATACCCGACCGATGTGCGTGAGCGGCATGAAGACGCGGAAAAACTCTTCACTGGCGAGGGTGATTCGCTTTGGATCGGCACGGAGAAACTCCAGTGCCTCAGGATGCTCGGCAAGGTAGCCGAGAGCACAGGAAATGGTGTGGATGATGGTGTCACGACCCCCGGCGAAAGCGAGATTGGCAAAGCCCATGCATTCCTCACGCGTGAGCTTGCGACCGCGATACTCGGCTTTTACCAGCGCGCTGAAGAAGTCCGCGCCTGGATTCGCCTCGGCTTCGTCGAAGTTCCGGTGCAGGTAGTCTTCCAGCACGGTGCCTTTTTTGAACTCGCCGCCGGTGACTTTGAAAACATGGATACCCCAGCCGATCCAGGTGTCTGCTTCGGCTTCGTTTGTGTTGAGCAGATATGTCAGCGCCCGCGACTGCACCGGGAGCGCAAACTCGTTCACGATCTCGATGATCTCACGTCCTAACGCTTGCGTGATCATGCCAGTGAGCAACGCCTCGACCTTCGCCATCATCTCCGGTTCCTTCGCTCGCTGGAAGAAAGGCTCGGCGATGGCGCGGTAGTCGGTGTGTTCAGGTGGATTCGTCTCGATGGGAAGCTGCCGCATGGAGCGCACATCTTCTTCCGATGGAATCGGCACACGGAAGGGCGCGTCTGAGCTGAACGTCTGCCAATCCTTCGCTGCTTTGCGCACATCTTCATGACGCAGAATCATGGTGATGTTTTCGCCATGAAACGGGCACTGCATCACGCCGAATTCGGAGCGGGCTTCTTTAAAGGGATCGGAGAAAGCGGACATGGTTTGGAGTCTTATTTAACGCGGTGTTGAAAGAGGTTTCGAGCGTGAACCTTGGCAAAAACAGTTCAGGAAATGCCTTTGAGGCGATATTCCATGCTCTCGTCGAGGAGTGCGCTTGGCTATCGGCGCAAATATTCCAGCGCGGCGGCACGGAACTCGGCGTCGGTGATGGCCTTGCCGGTGCGTTGTTGAAAGTCGGCTATGTGTTTCCGCGCCCAGTCGAAGTAGCGCTGATGCGTGTGCCAGATGGGCTGCTTCTCGTTCTTTTCGTCGATGAGCCAGAAGCCGCCGGGTTTTTCGGGGGTGCCTTCGTTGTCGTAGAGTTCCCAGTAGAGCACGAAGGGGCAGCCCCATTCGAGGGCGGCGATCATGGTTTCGATGCTTTTGCGGTCGGTCACCTCGGGCGAGTAGCGTCGCGCGGGGAAGCCGTATTCGCCGATGAAGACGCGTTTGCCGGGGATGCCGGGCTTGGGTTTCAGTTTCGATTCGAGATGGTCGAGCGCGGCGTGGAGATCGTCGCGGATACCGCGCTGGAGGCTGTCGTAGCAGGAGTAGCTGACGAAATCGACGTCCACCTGCGGGAGGATGTCGTTGGCGAGGCATTGGCCGCCTTTGAGGAAGGGCTCGACGAGGTTCGCCTCGGTGTAGTGCCAGACTTCGACGTTTTGATGAGGCGTGTCGCGCTTCGCGTCGTCGATGGCCTGTTGGCGGACCTTGAGCCAGGCGATGAAGTTGTCGCCAAAGTGCTCGGGGAAGGGCTGTTTCGGGTCAAAGTGCGGTCGCAGATGCCAGTCGCCCTCCCAGTGACCGAGGTAGAATTTTTTGCCGCTGCCGCTGTAAGTGCGCAGCAGATGCGAGGTGAGGTCAAACATCTCGCGATACTCCAGATCGCGCTCGGCGGGCTTGAAGGTGCCCGCGTTGCCATGCGTGGTGAAGGGATAGGCCCAGATGAAGAAGTGAGTGAACGGCATGTCGAGCACCGCGCGATGCGTCGGCTCCTTCGCCGCGATGTCGGCGAGTGTTTGGAGGCCGGGATTGCTCCCGCGCACATTCACCTTCGCCTTGCCAAACGAGGCCTGCTCCGAGATCGAGAACTTCATGATGCCTGACCCGAGTTCCGCGATCAGCTTCGCGCTCTCCAGCAAAGGCTCGTCCTGCGTGAACTGATACCGCCCACCGATGGCCTGCGTGCCGAGGAGCATGTTGGGCGGCTCCGCCGAGAAGGCACAGAGCAGAGGGTAAAGAGCAAAAAGGAGGAGGCGCATGGGGCAAAATAGTCTGGAAACGCGAAAGTTACCTTCGCCAAAATGCCCACCAAAGCGGACGAGCATTCTTCTCTGCTGCTTCGCCAGGAAAAAGACCTTCATACCATTTTAAATGCTCCGTCGCGGTGTAGCCAAAGCCAGCTGCCATGAACAAATCACGCCAGTCGATCTTGGCGAGTTCGAAGACGGAGTCCTCTTCTTGCCCAGGCTCCGTAAGCAGCTTCATGACGGAGAAACGAATGCGGTCCATGTCTTCCGATTTGTGCTTGTCGCAGAAAGGGATGTTTTCCGAAACTTCCTCCACCAGCCTGCAGGCGAGATGTGAGCGTCGTGGTTCATCAAACAACCGTTCCACGACCTTGAGACACTTCTTCGACAGAGGGATGGGCATAGTATGAGGGTCAGGCCATTCGCAGATCGAGACGATCATCGCCATTCAAATCGAGCACACGGACGGTGGCTCGACCCACGGCGGTGCGCCCTGCAATGCGGATGCCGTTCCAGCCAAAATGCTCGTCCCAGTTGTCTTTTCGCGGGTGAAACAGCGGAGTGATCTCATCGGTCTCTGGGTCGATGCCAGTCAGGTTGGTTCCTTTGTGCAGATTGCAGTCGATGCAGGCAAGACAGAGATTCTCCAAGGCATCGGTGCCGCCATGCTTGATGGGGCGGATGTGCTCGATGTGCAGCGCCGCCAGCGGCGAGTCATCCTGATGAAGCTGGCAATACTCGCAACGGTGCTTCGCCCGTTGTCGCACGAGATGCCGAACGGCCTCGGTCATGCTGCGGATCGAGCTTTGAAGCGTTTCGCCTCGCGCATCATCAGGGCGATGAACTTGTTGGCTCTGACGTAGCCTTCATACTCGGCCCGCTCCTCTTCTGTGAGCTCGCCTTCGGTACTTTTTCCCGCCAACTGGTCGATCCGATCCCGCAGCGACCGGTCTGGCATGACAGACATGATCAAGTCCTCCTTGCCGGGAAGGAGAAGTTCAAGAAGCGGCGAGACACCGCGTTGAAAGGCCATCTGAGTGCTCATGGGAACGAGTTTGCCACGCAGGCGGCGTTCGTGCAAGGGTTGTGGTAGGCGGAGGTCAGAGGGCAAAGAGGGAAGAGGATGAGGCGCATGGGGCGAAAAATGGGTTGGAAAGTGGGTCTGGAAATGGCAAAGTCACAGCTATGACAGCGACACTCGATAAAGCAGGACGCGTGGTTCTTCCAAAAAAGATCCGGGATAAGCTACACCTCAAGACAGGCGCGGCGTTCAAGATCGAGATCGTGGGCGACAAGATCGAACTGGAGCAGGAACTGCCGAAGGTGCGGATCGTGCGAAATGCTCGTGGCCGCCGGGTGGTGATGGGTTGGGAGGGGTTTGACGCCGCCAAAGCCGTGCAGGAGATCCGCGAGGAGCGCATGGAGAACCTCATGCCCGCCAAACGCAGATGATCGCATTCATCGAGACCTCCGCGCTCGTCGCAGCCATCGTGGGGACGGAGGATTACCATCGTGAATGCGACGCCCTGATGGACTCCGGCGAACTCGGCATGTTTGCCCACGGTCTTGCTGAAACCTTCAGCATCCTCACCAGCGGGCGGAGAAAGCTGCAAATGACGGCGGATGCCGCCTCTGAGCTGATCGAACAAGACTTCTTGCCGCTGCTCAGCGTGACCTCTCTCACGCCGACTGAGATGATGAGGGCGATGCGGGATGCCCAGAGTCGTGGTGTGCGCGGCGGAGGTATCTACGACTACCTGCACCTCGTCGCCGCCCGAAAGGCAAAAGCAGCACGCATTTACACGCTGAACCTCTCGAACTTCCGGGCGATCTACCGCCCCGGTGATCCTGAGATCGTGCATCCGGGGGTGTGAGGTGCAGATGAATGAGACTCGTGGTCAGACGCCAATCCGGGCCATGGTTGATTCAAGAATCGCTGCGACATCAGCGCTTTCGCCGTGGGCCGACAATGCCTGGTTCACGATCAACCAGTCATCAATCGAATCGGCGAGCACATACCTTCTGAACAAGTTGTAGATTGAGTAGTAGGCCAGCTCGATGTCGTCTGGGAATTCCAAGTCGTCATCCTGCATTGCACAGATTGGTTCTCCATAACGTGCTTGGACGTTGCAAGTGTCTTTACCCTCCATCACAGAGCGAAACGCGTCTGCCGGCAGAGCGATGTCCACCGTTTGCTGAGTGCCGCAGACTGTTTCGACATACCTTAAACATCCCCCGGAATGACAGTAAGACTGCCAAACGCGAAGAGCTTGAGCACACAGGTCAATTTGCACCAGCTTGCGCAACTCAGCGGGTAAGGCGTGGAAGTTTTCCAAGAGAGAAGGCATGGAACTCAGTAAGCGGTTGGTCATGGCTGCGCCATCACTTCCCCTTCTCCAGCCTCTTCCTCCATCGCGGGAGTTCTTTGCCGAGGAGTTCGGCGGGGCGGGTGCTGAAGAAGTCGTAGGCGACTTTGTTTTTGGCGGCCATTTCTTGGAAGGTGGAATAAACGATGCCGTCGTCGGCGCCGGCGAAGATGGGTTTGGCAGTTTTGAGGTCGTAGAAGCGGGCCCAGAGCACGTCGGTGGAGGCGGGGTCGGCAATGTAGTCGGTCTTGCCCTTGGCGTTCTTCGTTTTGCGCAGGCCGGTGAGGCGGTGGGCGTCGAACCACTTCAGCGCGGACTCGATCATGGCGACGACTTCGGGCGTGGTGGGGCCGCTGCGCATGAGGAACTTCACGAGGTTCGCGGATTCGCCGCCGCTGAGGGACGGCGGCTCTTTGGCGCGGGCTTTCACGGGCTCGAGCGTGAGCGGATGATGCTGCGCACACCAGACGGTGGGCTGGCCGTCGATGCGGACCTGCATGGCGGCGATGTTGGCGATGCCTTTGTCGAAAGCGGCCTGCGCACGCTGCTTCAGCGCGTCGTCGGCGAAGGCGAAGTGGTTGTCGCCCTCGGCGAGGTCGTGCAGCACCTCGAGGATGTGCACCATGGCGTCGTCATTGAGCGTGATGGCCTCGTGGTAGCCGCGCTCGACGGGGTAGTTTTGCGGCCAGCCGCCGTTCGGATACTGCGCGGCGAAAACGTAGTCGAGGCCCTTCATCAGCGCGGCTTTCACGTCGTCGCGTTTTGTGGCGGTGAAGACACCGGCGAGGAACTTGATCTGCTCCGTCGTGGTGCGGTTGTCAAAGGTGCCGCAGTAGTGCCAGGCGTCGCCGGTTTGCGCGGTCCAGTGCGTGCCGGGCTGGCGTGGGCCTTTCGTGTAATCGACCGCCTTCGACCAGCCACCGGTCGGCGTCTGGTAGCTGATGACGACCTCGGCGAGCTTTTGGTTCTCCGCGCTGGCGAACCACTCCGCAGGCGTGTCGCTGTCGTGCTCAAACTCGGCGCGATTGCCCGGCGCGGGCTTCACCTCGGCCTTGGCGCGTTCTTCATCGAGGATGCGGTGCTCCTCCGCGGCAAAGGCATGCGATTTGGCGATGTAGGCGGTCCACTCGGCTCGCTGCGCCTCGGGGAGCTTCGCGAGAAGCTCGTCGGTGAGCAGGGTGAAGGGTCTGTCTTCTGCCGCGGCGATTGAAATGACAAAGAGGAGTGGAAAAAGGTGGCTGCGCATAGGATGACAGTGCCCGAGACGACGCCTGCTACAGTGAGAACGTAAATGCGATTGTTCTCCGGTCGTGTTACTTAGATATCATGGTCTCTGCCATGGCGTGCTGCCGCCGCGCTGAATGTGTTGGCTGAGAGCAGCAGAGAGTTCGTTGAATATCTTCGGAGCCTTTGTGGCTACGTTCGTTTTCTCCTGCGGATCGTTCTTCAGGTTGTAGAGCTCCAGCGGGCTGTAGGGATCGTTTTGCATGAGCTTCCAGTCGCCACGGATGAGCGCTTCGTAGTTCTTGCCGCCGTAGATTTTGCCGCCTTCACGGCGGACGAAGTAAAGATCGCGTGGCGTGGTGATCGTGCCGCCTTTAAGGATCGGCACGAGGCTCACGGCATCGAGTTCGGGCGAGGGCGTCGCTCCGGCGAGTTCGAGGAAAGTCGGAAACAGATCAAAATTCAGCCCCTGGAAGTCACTGCGGTTGCCGGGCTTGATTTGCGCAGGCCAGCGCATCATGAAGGGCACTCGCAGGCCGCCGTCGTAGTGATCCTGCTTGCCGCCACGCCACGGGTCGTTGTTCTGCGCATGAGGCACAGAGCCGCCGTTGTCCGCGCTGAAGACGACCACGGTGTTTTCCTCCAAACCGACCTCTTTGAGCACTGCGAGCACCTTTCCGATGCGATCATCGAGATGCTCGACGAAGGCCACATTCATCGCCCGCTTTTCATCGAGTTGCGGCGCTCGTGCTTTCACCTTCGCCAGCCATTCGTCAGGCGGCTCGATGGGGAAATGCGGCGCGTTGTAAGCGAGATAAAGGAAGAACGGCTTGTCCTTCGACTTCGCCCGCTCACGCAGGTAATCACCGGCCCAGTCGGTGAAAAGATCCGTCGCATGGCCCTTCGGGTCGATGACTTCGGCATTGAGCCGCATGTAGTTGTTCCCATGGCGCAGATGCGTCGTGTAGCTGTCCATCATGTCGCCGAGGAAGCCGTGAAAGTGGTCAAAGCCGCGTTCATGCGGCGTGTTGGGCGATTCGAGGCCGAGATGCCACTTCCCGATGATGCCAGTGTGATAGCCGATCTTCTTCAATTCATCCGCAATCGTCGGCTCACCCGGTTTGAAGTAGCCCCAGGAGTTCTCTGGCTGCGTGCGGATCACTCCAGGCACACCCACGCGATCCGCGTAGCGCCCCGTGAGCAGTGCCGCACGCGAGGGCGAGCACACCGTGCAGTTCGCCCGCATCGCGGTGAAAAGCATGCCCTCCTGGCCGATGCGGTCGATGTTCGGCGTCCGCACATCAGAGGCGTGGTAGGCTGACACATCGCCATAGCCATGATCATCGGCGAAGATGAGCAGGAAATTCGGCGGTGCCGAGATGAGAGGAGAACAGAGGGCGAAGAGAATGACGAAAAGCAGGCGGTTCATGATTTTTTCTTGGCTTTGGCTTGCGCGGCGGCTTTAGGATAGCGGGTGACGCGGATGTCGTTTTTCTGCGGAGCGCCGGGCGTGCTGCGCCCGTTGGTGATGAGTTTTTCCATCGTGTCCTGCATCGACTTCACGCGGTCTGGATGCATGGCGGCGAGGTTCGTGGTCTCGCCGAGGTCTTCATCGAGGTTGTAGAGCTGCACGGGTGTTTTCATCACCGGATCAGCAGCGAGGACGAGCTTCCAGGCGCCGTCGCGCAGGCTGGGTGTGCCACCGCAGGCGGCATTGATGGCATGAATGCGGATGGGGCGGTCTTCGCCTTTGAGCAGAGGCATCAGGCTGAAGCTGTCTTCACCGGCATTCTCAGGCAGCTTCGTGCCAAGGATCTCGGCGAGCGTGGTGATGGTGTCGGCTTGCTGCACGAGCTGCTTGCACACAGTGCCAGCCTTCACCACACCGGGCCATTTCACGACGAAGGGTACGCGATGCCCGCCTTCATAAACGGAAGTCTTGTATTCACGCAGCGGACCGCTGGGGAAGTGCCCCTGCGCCTCCAGCGGCGGCACGCCGATGTAGGACGCGCAGCCGTTGTCGCTCGTGAACAGCACGAAGGTGTCTTTTTCGACTCCGCCACTCTTCAAAGCCTCCAGCACGCGACCGATCACATGATCCGTCTCCATCACCAGATCGGCGTAGTCACTGTTGAGGCCGCTTTTGCCCTTCCACTCGGCATTCACGGCCAGCGGCGTGTGCGGGGAGGTGAGCGGCAGGTAGAGCAAGAAGGGCTTCTTCGCATCTGACTGCGCCTTGATGAACTTCTCCGCTCGATCACCGAGCGCGGGCAAAATGCCCTCCAACTGCCAACCGGGCAGCGCGGGGCCTTGGATGCTCGCCTGATTCTTCATCAGCTTTGCCGCAGGCAGCAGCTCGCTCGGGATGCCGACTGTGCGATCTCCGTCGATGAAACAATACGGCGGCCAGTTCGGCACGTCGGTGCCGAAATACTCATCAAAGCCGCGCTCCGTCGGCCCGCCGGGGATGCGCCGCGAAAACACCGCCTTCCACGTCTCGCGATGCGCGTCGGTGATCGTCGTGGAGACCTCGCCGCCACCGCCCGGCTTGCCGCCGAAGCCGCTGAAGTGCGTCTTTTGCTCCGGCGTGATCGGCCAGTCGCTGCCGAGATGCCATTTGCCGATGCACGCCGTGCGATAGCCGTGCTGCTGCGCTAGCTTGCCAATCGTCAGGCGATCCGGTGAGATGAGCGGCTTCCCCCAGACGCCAACGATGCCTGACTGCAACGTCGTCCGCCAATGATAGCGCCCCGTGAGCAGCGTGTAGCGTGATGGCGAGCAGCAGCCCGAACTCGAATGCCCGTCCGTGAACCGCATCCCCTCCGCCGCGAGGCGATCCATGTTCGGCGTTGGTATTTTGGATCGCTCCGGGTTGTTCGCATGCATGTCGCCGTAGCCGAGATCATCCGCGAGGATGATGACGATGTTTGGCTGTGCAGCGAAGACGACGGGGCAAAGGGCAAGGAGGAGAAGGATGCGTGTCATGATCGTGAAAGGCTATTTGTCTGATGGCTTCATCACGCCGCTCATTGGGTGCGAGCTCACGGTATCCCACGCGATCTGTTGGAGCAGGGTGTTGAGCTTGGTTTTGTTATCTTCGCTCATGTCTTTGAGCAGCTTGAAGGCTTGTCATCCGCGCGGGTGAGGATTGCGGTGAGACAAAGGGCGGAGAGGAGAAAGGTGGCTCTCATGCGGTGATAACGTCTGCTGGAGTAGCTTCCATCAGAGCTGTTTAGATAGGCGGCGCAGACATTCCATCAGCGTTTTGACCGCTTTGCTTTGAAAGCGATACGATTTCCACATCATCGCCACGGTGCGCGTGGGTTTTTCGCCACTGAAGGAGCGATAGATGCGGCGGTCGCTGGTGTCGGTCTTCCGCGCCATCTCCGGAACGATGGAGACGCCGTGGTTCAGCGTCACAAGTTCTTGTACGGTGGTGAGCTGGCTGGTGCGCTCGATGGTGACGGGCTGCACGGATTTCCGCCGGCAGAAGGTGGCGATGTTGTCGGACAGACAGTGCGCCTCGCTCAGCATGACAAAGGGGTAACCATCCACGGAATCAATAGCGACCGACTTCGAGGCAGCGAGCGGATGCCCGACTGGCAGCACGAGCAGCAGCTCTTCCTCAAAGAGCGGCTCGACCTCCAAATACTTGGCGATGATGGGCAGCGCGAGAATGGCAAGGTCGATCTCGCCGTGGCTACAGCGTTTGATGAGATTCTCCGTCGTGTCCTCCTGCACGATCACGGAGATCTCCGGGTGCGCTTTGGCGAAGCTGCTCAGCAGGCCAGGCAGGAAATAAGGTGCGATGGTGGGGATGGCACCGAGCCGGATGCGGCCACGACGACCAGCCTCGGAAAGCTCGGCGAAGGTGTCCTCCATGAGCTTCAAAATGTGCTGGGCGCGTTCCAGCAAGAGCTCGCCGTGATCGGTCAGCATGACCTCGCGCGGCTTGCGCTCAAAGAGCGGCTGGCCGAGCTGCTCTTCGAGTTTTTGGATGGCCCGGCTCAGCGCGGACTGGGAGAGATTCAGCTCCTCCGCTGCCCGGGTGAAGTTCTTGGTTCGTGCCAGGGCCACGAATTGCTCGAGCAGGTGGAGATTGAGTTCATTCCGCATCCTGGCCCCATAGCGATGCGTCGAGTGCATGGCAAGCATTCAGACAATGCATTGGATGCATCCTTCATCATCCGGGAAAGGAGCAGTGGAGGACTTCCACCCTTGGTCCGCTACCCACCAACCAAACCAACCTGAGGCCATGAAAACATCGAAACTCAAGGCTGCACTTACCCTGCTGATGCTGACGCCCGTCGTCACCGCATCGGCCCAGGAAAAGCCAGCCCAACCGAAATCAGACAAACCTATGGAAGACATCAGCAAGTGCCCCGTGATGGGCGCAGCAGCCGGGCCTGGCCGTCACACCACCGCCGGAGCAATGACCAACAGCGACTGGTGGCCGAACCAGCTCAATCTCAAAATCCTTCATCAAAACTCGCCGAAGGGTGATCCGATGGGCGAGAGCTTCAATTATGCCGAGGAGTTCAAGAAGCTCGATCTCGCCGCCTTGAAGAAGGATCTGAATGAACTCGTGACCACCTCCCAGAAGTGGTGGCCCGCCGACTACGGCCACTACGGCCCCTTCATGATTCGCATGGCCTGGCACAGCGCTGGCACATACCGCACGAGCGATGGTCGTGGTGGTGCTGGATACGGCACTCAGCGCTTCGCACCGCTGAACAGCTGGCCGGACAATGGGAACCTGGACAAGGCGCGCCGCCTCCTTTGGCCGATCAAGCAAAAGTATGGCAACAAGATCTCCTGGGCTGATTTGATGATCCTCACTGGCAACGTCGCGCTCGAATCCATGGGCTTCAAAACCTTCGGCTTTGCCGGTGGTCGTGCCGATGTGTGGGAGCCGCAGGAAGACATCTACTGGGGTCCAGAAACCACCTGGCTGGGCGACAAGCGCTACAAGGACGAGCGCCAACTGGAGAAGCCGCTCGCCGCTGTGCAGATGGGCCTCATCTACGTCAATCCCGAAGGTCCCAACGGCAAGGCCGACCCGTTGGCCGCCGCTGCGGACATCCGCGAAACCTTTGGCCGCATGGCCATGAACGACGAAGAAACCGTCGCGCTCATCGCCGGTGGTCACACGTTTGGTAAGGCTCACGGAGCGGGAGATCCAAAAAACGTCGGCCCCGAGCCTGAAGCTGCACCATTGGAAGAAATGGGCTTCGGTTGGAAAAACAAGTTTGGCAAAGGCAACGCGGAAGACACCATCACCAGTGGTCTCGAAGGTGCCTGGACGACTACTCCGCGAGCTTGGTCGCACGGTTACTTCACCAACCTCTTCGCTTATGAATGGGAGCTGACCAAAAGCCCCGCCGGTGCCCAGCAGTGGACGCCGAAAGGCGGCGCTGGCAAAGGCACCGTGCCGGATGCGCACGTCGCTAGCAAATCACATGCGCCGATGATGTTCACCACGGACATCGCGCTGCGTGAAGACCCGATCTACCACAAGATCTCCAAGCGCTTCCTGGAGAATCCCGGCGAGTTTGCTGACGCCTTCGCCAAGGCTTGGTTCAAGCTGACGCATCGCGACATGGGGCCGCTCGCTCGCTACCTTGGCCCTGAAGTGCCAAAGGAAAAACTCATCTGGCAGGACCCGCTTCCTGACTTGGATCATGAACTCGTCAACGAGCAGGACGTCGTCCAGCTCAAGGCGAAGCTCCTTGATTCCGGCCTAACCACCTCCGAACTCGTGTCCACCGCTTGGGCTTCCGCGTCCACCTTCCGTGGCAGCGACAAGCGCGGCGGTGCCAATGGCGCCCGCATCCGCCTCGCCCCGCAGAAGGATTGGGAAGTGAACAATCCAACCCAGCTCGCCAAAGTGCTCGCCGCCTTGGAGAAGATCCAAACCGAGTTCAACACCGGGAAGAAGAAGGTCTCGCTCGCGGACTTGATCGTCCTCGGCGGCAGCGCCGCTGTCGAAGCTGCCGCAAAGAAGGCCGGTCACGACGTGAAGGTGCCCTTCAGCCCCGGTCGTGTGGACGCCACGCAGGACCAGACCGATGTCGAATCCTTCGCTGTCCTCGAACCGAAGCACGACGGCTTCCGCAACTACCTCGGCCACGAGCTTGATCGCCCCGCGCCCGAGAACCTCGTGGACCGCGCCCAGCTCCTCACGCTTTCCGTGCCTGAGATGACCGTCCTCATCGGCGGCATGAGAGCGCTTGGCACCACCGTCGGTCATCCCGACCTCGGCGTGCTCACCAAGAATCGCGGTGCTCTCACCAACGACTTCTTCGTGAACCTGCTCAGCATCGAGAACGAATGGAAGGTCTCGCCCCGCTGCGAGCACTTCTATGAAGGCACCGACCGCAAAACTGGCGCGATGAAGTGGATGGCCACCTCCGTCGATCTCGTCTTCGGCTCGAACTCCCAGCTCCGCGCCACCGCCGAGGTCTATGCCAGCGAGGACGCAAAGGCGAAGTTCGTCACCGACTTCGTCGCCGCCTGGAACAAGGTCATGAACCTGGATCGCTTCGATCTGGCGAAGTGAGCTGAGGAACGATTGACGCAATTAGCAAACCCATCCTGGCATCCAAGCGCCGGGATGGGTTTTGTTTATTCACTCACCCACGCACCACAGATACTCCTGCCTTGTCGGACTGGTCTTGGCAGAGCGGAGGTAGATGCGGTTGTCGCAGATGGCGGGGGAGCTGAAGCTTTCGTCACCGAGTTGGTTTTGGCCGAGGAGAGTGAACTTCTCCGGTGTGGCTTCGAAGACGGAGGTGACGCCGCCTTTGCTCGTGACGTAGATGCGGGAGTCGGCCATGACGGGCGAGCCGTAGAATTCGCGATCGACTTTTTCATTCCAGAGTTCCTCGCCAGTCGCGGACTTCCAGCATGCCGCACGGCCAGCATCGCCAACCGCAAAGACGTGGCCATTTTTCACGAGCATGGAGGGCACATAGGTCTTCGTGACATTCTCCCATGCGATCTTGCCGCTGCCGTCGGCTTCGAGGGCCATGGTGTGATTCTTCGGATAACCGCCGCCGAGGAAGACGCGGCTGCCGTCGCTCACGGCAGTGACGACGGTCTCCTCCGTGCTGCCGTCGATGCTCCAGAGCTTCGTGCCCGTGAGCGGATCAAAGCTCTCGACCTTGTTGCAGCCGGCGAGCACGGCCTGAACCTTGCCCGCAGCCTGCACGATGCCAGGCGAAGCGTAGTTCGCCACGGGTGGACGGTCCTGCTGCCACACGATCTCGCCGGTGAGTTTGTTGAGGCCGGACATCTTGCCGCCGCCGCGATGATCGGCAGACACGAGCACGATGTTTTGATAAATCACCGGCGAGGAACCAAAACCCTGATGCACCTGGAAATCACACACTCGACGCTGCCAGAGCTGCTTGCCGGTCAAATCGAGCGCGGTGGTGAAAATGGCAGCGTTGTTCAAAAAGTTCACAAACAGCCGTTCGCCATCACTCACGACATCGGATGAAGCCTGTGAGGAGACTTTGTGCCCCTTGGTGTTCAGGTTGCCCCGATGCACCACGGACTCCCACAGCTTTTTGCCCGTGGCACGATCAAAGCAGAGCACGAGCTGCTCCTCGGTCTCCACGTCTGCCGTCGCGAGCAGCACCTGACCGCCGACGACAATCGGCGAACCATGCCCGCGTCCTCGCACCTCGGCCTTCCACACGAGGTTTTCGCCTTCACTCCATTTCACCGGCAGCTTTTGGCCCGCTGCCGCATGACCGTCGCCGGCTGGTCCGCGCCACGCGGGCCAGTCGGCTGCATAGATGGATGTGGCGAATATGGCAATGAGGAGTGCGGTGAGTTTCATGAAGCTGAGATGAGAGTGTCAGAAAACGGCGGCGCAGGCCGCATCTCGCTTTTCCTCACTTCGTGACCTCGCCCGCCACAGGCGGGCGATGGCGTGGGACCATGCTGCGGAAGTCGCCGAGGTTGTAGGGGCCGAGGTAGGGCTGGTTCAGCGTGACCTCAGCCACGGCCACGGTGCCCCATTTCGGAGTGGTGGCGAGGGGATCGCCGTTGTGATCATAGACAGCGGAGATCATCCAGCCGGAATCGTGCTCCATGAAAGTGCTGCTGATGACATAGACATGGTTTTCGCAGGCACGGGCGGCGGCGAGCTTCGGATTGCAGCCCCACACCGGCCACGCGATGATCTCCGCGCCGTTCTTGGTGAGTTCGCGGGCGACTTCGGGGAAGAAGCCGTCGTAGCAGATCATCATGCCGACTTTGCCGATGGCGGTGTCGAACACGGGATAATCTTTTCCGGGCGCGATGCCTTTCGCGGCCTCGCCGGGTGGCAGCGAGACTTTGCGATACTTGCCGATCAATGCGCCATCGGGTCCGAGGAGCACGGCGGTGTTGTAGATGAGATGCGCCTCGCGCTCGTAAAGACTGAGCACGATGTGAAGATGGTGCTGTTTCGCGAGCGAACCGAAATATTCCGTGGAAGGGCCAGGGATCATCTCGGCGGTCAGCACCGGATCTTTGACCGGACCCACGGTGGGCACCGTCTCGCCGAGCACGACCAGATCCGCCTTCTGCCGTGCGGCGTCGGCGATGAGCGGGGCAAACTCCTCGCAGTTTTGGCGCGGTGATTTGCCTGCGGGTCTGTAATGCACGGCGGCAAGCCGAACCTTGCGAGCCGGCGGTGCCTCCGTCTGCGCAAACTCGGCTCCACGCCATTCGACACGACCATTCGATGCCCATTGCAGATGCAGTTCGACGACCGCACGCGTGGCTTTGGACGGGCTTCGATAAATGCCGCTCACGGTGGTCCAGCCCTGCGCATCCGTCGGGCCATCGGTTGGATACTCCGGCTCGGCGCTGGGCATGGGCAGCTTGGGATCGGAGTTCACGGGCCGCTCGTCGATGCGCACCATTTTGCCATCCTTGTCCTGCCATGAAATGCGCACGAGGCAGCTCTGGCGTGGATTGCTCACACCGCTGATCTTCCGTTTCACCACAAAGCGCTGCCACGCGCCACCTTGGATCTCGAAGCTCTTTTGAAACCAGCCGTCGAGGCCCTCGCGCTGATCATGCGTGATGATGAGCGAGTTGTCTCTGCTGCTGAATTGCGGGCGGATTTCATCGCGCGGGCTTTCGGCGGTCCAGCCGTGGAAGTCGGCGGCATGCAGCGAAACGGTGAGGAGAAGGGGCGCCAGGAGGTGTTTCATCGTGAGCGTGCGTGAACGGGTGTTTGAAGGCATGGTCTGGATACGTCGCTGGCGGGTCTTGTTTCCTACCTCGTCTCGTCTGGGGCCATTTCGGCCGCACACCGACTCACACGAATCAGCTTCATGATCGACTGGTGACTTCGTGAAAACGCGCTTCGTAGTCTTTGTGATTCGTGCCCATGAGGCGGTCCCAGTAGTTGAAGTAGAGCCCATAGTTGCCACGCATCTTCTCATGATGCTGGACGTGGTTCGTCGGCGTGTTGAGGATCTTGCCGAGCCATGACTTCATGAGCCAGGAAGGGAAGTATTCGTAGCCCGTGTGGCCGAGCACATTGAAGACGATCTGCCAGATCATGAAGGCAAAGAAGGCCAGCGGATGCATGGGCACTGTGAAGACCAACAGAGGGAAAATGCAGGCCTGCATGAAGGCCTCCAGCGGGGCGAAGGAATACGCGGCCCAGGGACTGGGGTTGGTGCTCTCGTGATGCACGCGGTGGAAGAGCCGGAACAACCGTCGGTGATGCATGAGCCGGTGCGTCCAGTAAAACCAGGTGTCATGCACGACAATGGCAATGCCGATGCTGGCCACGAACCACAGCCAGCCATGCGAGTCGATCTTCCGGTACATCTGCCAGCCGTAGGTTTTGCCGATCAGGATCGTCGCGACACCGACGAGACCGTAAACGAGCGCCGTGAGCACGGACCACTTCATCTCTCGACGCACGTCGCCCGCTGCCGGATGACGCTGGATGATCTTCCGCCGCCGCCAGCGCTTTTTGAAGATCACATAGGCCAGCAGCCAGGCGATCCCGGCTACGAGCGCGTAGCGCAGCCAGTTCTCCACAGCGATGCCGAAAAACATCTGCACGGACTTGGGCCAGCTTTGAGAAATGAAAAGATCACGGAGCATCGGGAAGGATCATGGCACTGTCGGCGGTCTCAGTGTGCCATTTTTTGAAGGCAGTCATGAGACGGTCAAGGTGCGGGCGGGAGGCGGGTTCGGTAGCGAGGTTGCGTAGCTCGAAGGGATCACGCTTGAGGTCGTAAAGTTCGATGAGGGGCGGCTTGCCACCGAGGGCGTGCGGGTCCATTTCGCTGAGGATGCGGTAGGCTTCGGGAAATTGTTCCTTCACACGCAGGGTCTCGCCGTAGATGCGGTTGATCCAGGGCTTCATGTCACGGAGATCGGCGTTGATGACTTTTGGTTCGCTGAGCCGGCTGCGGACGATGAGTTGATGCGTGGCGTCGAGCACGCTGCGTTCCTCCATGCCGCGCGGTTTATCGAGCGAGCGGCCGGAGACTTCGGCGAAGATGAAGTCGTGGCCTTTGGCGTCGCTTTGAGCTTCGAGAAGCGGTTTCAGGCTTTTGCCGTGAAGTTTGGAGGCGTAGTCGATTTGGAGCAGATCGAGCAGCGTGGGCAGGAGATCGAGTTCACTGACCAAGGCGTCGCTGACGAGCGGCTTGGCACCGGGGAGGCGGATGATGAGCGGGATCTGCAGGCCGAGGTGGTAGGGGGACATTTTGCCGTGAGGGTACGCGGGGCCGTGATCGCCCATGAAGATGACGAGTGTATTGGAATCCGCGCCAGACTCGCGCAGGGCGGCCATGACCTCGCCGACGACTTGATCGTTTCGCTGCACGCCGTCGAGATACTCGGCCCAATCTCTTCGCGCAGCCGGCGTGTCAGGCAGGTGCGACGGGAGATTCACATTCGCTGGGTCGATGCTGATCGGCTGCTTCTCGCTGTTCACAAAGGGGCGATGCGTGAACGTGGTGCTGTTGTGAAGGAAGAACCACGGTTTGCCCGCAGCGCGCTTGATGACGCCGGTGAGTGCCTGCTTCGCGGCTGGCTTCGGGATGAAGTCATCGTAGGGGAAGCGTTCGTTCGGCGAGACGTGCAGTTTGCCGCTCACCGCCGTGTGATAGCCTGCTTTGGCGAGGACTTCGATCATCGTCGGCGCTGCGCTGCGGATGCGTGTGTGCAGATACGGCGGTGAATTCTTTTCGGCCTCGGTGAGTTTCGCGGCGGGTTTGAGGTAGTTGTTCGTGTTATTGACGAGGCCGTTCGTATGAGCGAGCAGGCCGGTCATGATGCAGGCCTTAGACGCGGAGCACACCGGATAGGCGACGTAGGCACGGCGAAACAATGCGGCGCTGGCGGCGAGCGCGTCCATGTGCGGCGTTTTGACATCCGTGGTGCCGAGCGCGCCCATGTGCGCCCCCTGATCTTCAGTCAGGATGAAGAGGATGTTTGGCTGCGATGCGGCGAGGCATAAAGAGCTTAGAGCGAAAATGAGCAGGACGAGGCGGTTCATGTCACGATGAGAGGGGCGGTAACGGCGCGCATGGGGAACTGTTGCAATGGGGCTGTTGATTTCAGCGGCTGTGCGCTGGCGCTATGAGTCTTGACGCTTCAAATTCATGACGGTGATCACCAAACTCAAGCGACGCGATTTTCTCCAGCAACTCGGCGGCGTCGGTGTCAGTGCGCTGGCCGGAGCGCCATTGTTCGCAGGCGAATCACCGTCGTTGGTCGATGCCTCCTCGTGGAAGAAGCATGGCGAGTTGTTTCGACATCAAGGCGAGCCTACGAATGCCTGGGTGCAGAACTTCACGAGCACAGTGGAGCCGCTGGATGACGACCACTGGCGGGTGTGGACGAGTGTTTCTGGGCCGAAGGGCGTGGCGAAAAATATCGGCTATCACAAAGGCAAGGTCGGCGGCGAATGGAAGCGCACGTTGGCCGTTTGCACGCCGGGTGAGCCGGACAAAACCGCGCCTCTTGCCATCGGCGGACTGGCGGAAGGCTGGCAGCCGGTGCAAGTCGTCACGCTGCGACTGAAGGATGGCCTCACCTGAAGCAACCGTCAGCGCGTCATCACGCCGGATACGGATGATCCGCACGATTTGCAGTTCTACTACCTCTCCGTCACGCGCTCGGAGCGCGGGCGTATTGGCCTGCTTGGCCATTACCGGCTCGACGCGCAGACCATCGACCTCGAGCCTTGCTTCTCCACCGACGGCATCACCTGGCAGCGACCGCATCGCAAGCCCTGGATCACCCGCGACGCCCCCGGCACCACCACCGCCAGCTACATTCTCCACGCCCCGCACGCCCTGCTCCAACGCAACGGCCGCTGGCACCTCTTCCACACCGGCGGCAATTTTGCTCATAATCACCGCCACACCCACGGCCCCGCCGAAACCCGCGCCATCATGCTGGCGACGTGTGAGAGGCTGTGGCACTGAGATCGCTGTTCCCTACGCCAACTTTAATCCATGTGTCACAAACGCGTCGAACTCCGCAGTGTTGAAAGTCTCGGCAGGAGCAGCGTGACGGCATTTTCCAGAGTTACACCGCCAGAGATGAGATAACCGCAGAGAATACCAACCAAACTGCCTTGCTTCCGGCGTTCTTTTCCACCTCATCATGAACCGCCTGACTGAAACGAAGATCATCCTCGTCGTGCGAGCGACGCGGCTGGCGGACTTGAAGGCGAAGTTTGCCACCAAAACGCAGGCCAGGTTCTACGTCAGCCGGCTGGGCGGTGATTTCGATGATTACGAGCGCGAGGACACTGCCTACCAGCAGGCCATCGCGCAAGCACGGCAGACGCTCGGCGAGCTTGGGCGCGTGCAGCTCGTGCAGCGGGCCTTTTTGCCGAATTTCGTGTTTGGCGAGCAGGACATCGTCGTGGCGCTGGGCCAGGATGGTCTGGTGGCGAACACGTTGAAGTATCTCAACGGGCAGCCGCTCGTGGGGGTGAATCCCGACCCGAAACGCTGGGACGGCCAGCTTCTGCCCTTCCAGGTGCCGGATCTGGAGGCCGTGATGCGCGAAGTCCTCCGCAGCGGGCGCAAGACCCGCGAGGTGACCATGGCCGAGGCAGCCCTGAACACCGGCCTCGTTCTTTGCGCCGTGAATGATCTCTTCATCGGCGTGAAATCGCATGGTTCGGCGCGGTATCGCATCGCCCTGGGCAACGCGGCGGAGAACCACTCCTCCAGCGGCGTCATCGTTTCGACCGGGCTCGGCTCCACCGGATGGTTCAAGAGCCTCATGGCCGGTGCCGCCGGTGTGGCCGTGGCCGCGGGCCGTGCCCAGGCCGCGCAGGCGCAGGACCCGCAGTTTCCGTGGGAGTCGGATCATCTGTACTTCACCGTGCGGGAGCCCTTCCCCAGCCGCAACACCGGCACCACGCTCGTGTTTGGCAAAGTCATGCCTCAGCAGCCGCTCGTGATCGAGTCCATGATGGCTGAAAACGGTGTCATATTCAGCGATGGCATCGAGCACGACTTCATCGAGTTCAATTCCGGGACCAAGGCCACGATTTCGATCTCGAAACGCAAAGGACGGCTGGTGGTGTGAGTTTCGAGGATTACAATCGCCCCATGCCTCCCGCCAATCCACGCCTCGAAGTCAGCATCGGCACCCAGCGTCTGCGTTTGTTCGATGGTGCGCGCTTGGTCAAAGAGTGGGCCTGCTCCACGTCGAAGTTCGGCATCGGTTTCACCGAAGGCAGCAACAAGACCCCGCTGGGTAGCTTTGTGGTGAAGGAAAAACACGGCGACGGCGCGGAGTGCGGCACGATTTTCAAATCACGCCAGCCGGTGGGCCTGTGGACGCCGGGCATGGACACGAAATCCGACTTCGTGCTCACTCGCATCCTCTGGCTGCATGGGCTGGAGCCGCGCAATGCGAACACCTTTCAGCGCTACATCTACATCCACGGCACGAACGACGAAAACGGCATCGGCAGGCCTGGCAGTCATGGCTGCGTGCGGATGAAAAATCGTGATGTGATCGAGCTTTTCGACCTCGTGCCGGTGGGGACGCCGGTGTGGATCGGGGAATGAGTTCCAAGTTTCAGGTTTAAAGTTTCAATTTGGCGAGAGCGCCAGCCCAATCTTGAAACCTGGAACTTGGTATTTGGAACTCACGGCAGCAGTCCGAGCGATTTCAGAAACGAGTCCGTCTTCTTCATCGTGTCATCGAAGAGCAGCTTGTCGCGCATGAGGTAGCCATGCACACCACCTTCGTTGACGTCGAGTTCGCAACGGTTGCCAGCCTTGAGCATGGCCTCATGGAAAGTCTTGGCTCCGACGAAGGGTGTCACGGTGTCGCCGGTGCCATGGAAGATGAGCGTGGGCGGCAATCCGGCGCGGACGTTGTGCGCCGGTGAGAGTTCCTGCCAGCGTTCGCCGATCTTCGCATTGCCGTAGCCTTCTTTAGAGGTGTCGATCACTGGAAAGAGCAGCACGAGCGCGTTCGGCGATGCGGAGACGGCAAGATCGTCGCCCTCCTCGTTCACCTTGTCGAACAGTGCCGTCGAAACGGCGAGATGACCACCTGCCGAACCACCGCTGACGATGATCTTCTGCGGATCGATGCCCAGTTCGGCGGCGTGTGCGCGGATGTAGCGCACGGCGGAACGCGCATCCTTCACACAATCAAATACGCTGACGCCAGTATTCGCGCTGTGCAGACGATACGGCATGCTGATGCCAACGAGACCAAGCTTCGCGTAATGCGCGACGAAGGGATACATGCGGGGCGGCGCACCGCCGGTCCAGCCGCCGCCGTGAATGATGAGGTAACAGGCACGTTTGTCGCCCGCCTTGAAACCTGCGGGATCAAAGACATGCAGTTGCAGCTCGCGCTCGGCGATTTTCTTGTAAACGAGGACGCGCGATGGCTTCAAATCCTTCGCCAGAGTGTCCACCGCATCAGGTGCCTTGGATTTGGCGGGTGTTTGGGAGAACGCGGAGGCGGCGAGGAACAGTGGGAGTAGCAGGAGGTGTTTCATGGTTTCAAGGGTCACTTCTTGCCAAAGCAGTAGGCGTATTTGTTTGAGCGCAGGAAAATCTGGCCGTCGGACACGGCTGGGCTGGCGTTGCTGATGCTGTCGTCGTTGGAGATGACATTGGTGGCGAGCAATTCGAATTGCGGCTTCGCTGCAATCACATAAGTGCCAGTCTCACGGCCCACGCAGTACATTTTGTCACCAGCAAGCAGCGGCGTGGAATACCAGCGGTCGCGCTTCTGGCGGGAGGCGAGCGGTTGTTCATAAACGACAGCGCCCGTTTTCGCATCAAGGCAGGTGGCGACACCGCGTGAGTCGTTGATGAAGTAGAGATGGCCGTCCTTGTAAACGGGCGAGCCGACATTGCTGCCCTTCTGCGCCTGCCAGAGCACCTTGCCACCTTTCACCGCCTGGCTCTGGCCGCCAGGATGACCGATGACGAAGATGACGCCCTCATGCGCCACGATGCTTGGGCAAAGCTCGGCGGCCTTGATGCTGTCGCAGCTCCACAGCTCTTTTCCGCTGAGTGGATCAAACGCACGCAGCTTGCCGCTGGAGTTGACGACGAGTTCGTCATGTCCATCGACCTTTACAATGGTGGGCGTGTTCCAGGACGCGGGGAAGCCGGTGGCGCTCCACACGGTTTTGCCGGTCTTGCGGTCGAGGGCGAGGAGTTGGTTGCTCTCCAGCGCGGCATTCACGATGAGCAGATCGCCATACAAGATGGGCGATGAACCGACACCCCAGTCGTGCGCTTTTTCGCCGACACTGACGTTCCAGACAGGCTTTCCATCCACGGTGAAGGCATGGATGCCTGCATTTGCCATGAAGAAGTAAACACCTTTGCCATCCGTGACCGCTGAACTCGACGCGTAGCCGTGCGTGGTGATGTAAGTGCCAGTGTAGGGCTTGTTCGGCAGGTCGGTCGTGATCTCTTTGTCCCAAAGGATCTTGCCGGTCTTCTTGTCGAGGCAAAGAGCATGCCGCTTGAGCTTTGCCATGTCGCCCGGCTCTTTGATGTCGATGCCGTAGCCGCTGTAGCTGGTGAGGAAGACTTTGTCACCGCTAACGATGGGGCTGGATGAGCCGGGGCCGGGCAGTTCGGTGCGCCAGACGAGATTTTCCTTCTCACTCCATGTCAGCGGCAGATTAGTGTCGGTGGTGACGCCATCGGCAGTGGGGCCACGAAACTGCGGCCAGTCGGCGGCGAAGGCGTGGAATGTGAGAAGGATCAGCAGGGCGTGCAGTTTCATGGCGCGATGAGAACGCCGCTGTCGGGAGCAGGTTGCAAGCACAGCGCATAATTACTCAAGCGTTATGGACCAGGCATCACCGGACGCTTGTTTCAGCGCAGAGTTTTGGATTTGGGCTGAAGGAGCGCCGCCGGTCGCGCCGATTATAAGGCCCACCATGAACACCCAACCTGCTCCTCTATCACGTCGCCGATTCGTCGGTGCCGCCGGCCTCGTCGCCGGCAGCATGATCACCCGCCCGCTCTTTGGCCAGAACGCGCCCAGCAACAAGCTCAACGTCGCCCTCATCGGCGTGTGGGGCCGCGGTCTCGCTCACTACAACTCCATCGCTGAAGAAAACGTCGTCGCGTTGTGTGACATCAATGAGGCGCGCTTCCCAGACGCGCTGAAGCGCTTCCCCGGCGCCACCACTTACATCGACTGGCGCAAGTGCCTCGATCACAAAGATCTCGACGCCGTCGTCGTCTGCACGCCGGACCACACGCACGCCTTCATCGCCAACTGGGCGCTGAAACGTGACCTGCATTGCTACTGCGAGAAGCCGCTGGCCATCACGGTGAACGAGGCGCGCACCGTCCGCGCAACGTGGGAGTCGAAGAAGGGCAAACTCGCCACGCAGGTCGGCATGCAGCGTCATGAGCAGCCGAACTTCAACCGCGTGAAGGAACTCATCCGCGATGGAGCCATCGGCGAGCTGAAAGCCGCCTACGCGTGGGGCAATCGCCAGATTCCAAAGCCCGGCTACTTCCCCGAGGAAGGCACGCCGCCGAAAGGCTTCCATTACGATCTGTGGCTCGGCCCTGCGCCCTTCCATCCCTACAATCCGGCCTACTTCTCCGGTGGAGCCGGTGCGAACTGCCTCTCCTGGAACATGTTCTGGGACTTCGGTGCCGGACAAATCGGCGACATGGGCAGCCACACCATGGACCTGCTCTGGAACGCCGTGGATGCCAAGCTCCCAACCTCCGCCGAGGCCAAAGGAGAGGCCTTCAACTCCGATGTGACGCCGGTGAACTGCGAATCGCACTTCGAACATCCCGCCAACGACTGGCGCGGGCCGATCACCATCAGTTGGTATCAAGGCGGCGCGATGCCGCGCTCGCCGAAGCCCTCCATCGACCTCACGAAGATCGGCCATGGCGCGATGTTCAAGGGCACGAAAGGCTTCATCATCGCCGACTTCGACTCCCGCATGATCATTCCCTTCGGTGACGACGCGGACCTCAGCTACTACAAGCCACGCAAAAAGGAGGACCAGTTCGCCGATGTCGGCAAAGGCAACTTCCAGAAGCAGTGGTTCGACGCCTGCAAAGACCCGAGCAAGAAGACCGCCTGCGACTTCGGCTACAGCTCCAACATGATCGAAATGATGCTTCTTGGGCTCGTTGCTTACCGCACCGGCAAAAAGATCAGCTACGACGGCAAGACCGGCACCAGCCCCGACACACCCGAGGCGAACGCCTTCATGAAGAAGGAATACCGCGACGGCTGGAACATCGACGGCTGATCCTGAGCCCACGTTCCTCACCGCCGCCACGGACCCGCGTCCCTGGCGGCGGTTTTTTTACGTCGTCACTTCGACTTCAATCCCACGGTGTTCACCGCGATCACGCGATACGCGTGCTTCTTGCCCGCTTCGGCCTTCGTGTCGGTAAAGGTCATCTTCACCAGAGGATTTGTCGGCGTGTCGCTGTATTGCAGGCCTTGGAAAATCGGACGGCCAAAGGGATTCTTCGGCTGCTCGGGCACGCTGCCGACTTCCTGACCATCGCGCTCGATGATGAAGCTGGCGATGCCGCTCTCCAGATCAGCCTCGGCGTCCCAGGCGAGTTCGCTGCCGTTCACACGCACATTCGTCGGCGCGGGAGGCGGCGTGCTGTCAGGAATGGCGGTGTCTTTGACGAAATGCATCCAGGCCTTTGCGATGGCCTCGTTCGGCAGCCAGACGGCCTTGCTCGCCTCACCGGCAAATTTGGCCGCAGGAGACGCCTCGGCACCGAGCAACGGAGCCAGCCACGCGCCCTCCTCAGGCATCGCGTTCATCGGATCGCCGCTGTTCTTGGCCAAACGCACGCTGAGACACGCGTCCAGCCACGAGATGGCCATGTAGCGTGAATTGCCGCACTCGTGCGCTGTCAGCGGATCGACTGCGACACCGATGGGCGCGCCTTTCGCACGCATCGCGGTGAAGAACGCCTCATTGGCAGGCCACACCCCGGCGAAGCGGCCTTCCTTGACCGTCACCCCCTCCTTCGTGCCCGGATTGCACATCACCGGCACCTTCAGCGCGGCGTCTGGAATCGTGTGCGCCTTGATCGTCGTACGTTTCTCATCCGGCGTGAGCAGCGGCACACCGCTGCGCAGCCACGCGGCGGCCACGCGCCCAGGATGCATCAGCACCATGCCTCCGGCCCAGTGGCCGCCCCCGCTGTGGCCCCACAGCGCCCACGGCACCTTCGACAGCTCAGGATGGCCGCTCTTCGCGCCGAGATCGACGAGGCACTTCTGAAACGCGGCGCTCGATCCATTGCGCGGATCGCACCACATCTGGCAGTCCGCCTTCTCCGGCTGCTCATAGGATGGCGAGAGCAGCGCGCACTCATGCTTCTTCGCCAGCGCCTGCCAGTGCAGGTCAAACGCACCTGTCAGGCCCGATTTGCACGAGCCCTCGCCGCAACCGTGCTGATGCACGATCACGCCACGCACGGCCTTTACGCTCGGCGGAATCCAGATCGTGTAGTTCACCGGAAAAATCAGCTCGCCGGGCTTGGTGGAGGCCTCATAGCGCACGCGGTAGTAAGGCGGGTCTGCCGAAGGAAAGACATCATAAGGCGGCTGTTGGGCATAGAGCGAGACAGCCAGGGCAAGGAAGACAAGAGAACGCATGGGCAGACGAAACGAGGTGATGCGTGGATGCTTTGCAATCCCCCGAACATTTCAAACCTTTCCTCCTCATGATACACCGTGAGGCATGAGGCGTTAAATGGGATCCCACCACCCAGACCATGAGCATCCAGCCAAATCAATCCATCGGCATCATCGGCATGGGCCTCATGGGCTCCGCCCTGATGCGGATGACCGGCGCGGAGCGTGGCTGGGATGTCGATCCGAGACGCTGTGCAGGTGTGACGAGTGCGGACGACGTGTTTGAGCATTGCGATGTCATCTTCCTCTGCCTGCCGAACTCTGACGTCGCCAGCCGCGTGCTGCGGGAGGCCAAACTGCATGCTGGTCAGATCATCATCGACACCAGCACAGGCGATCCGGCTGAAATGGCCGCGCTCGGAGCCGAACTGGCCGCCCGAGGCGTGCATTACCTTGATGCGACCGTTTCAGGCAGCAGTGCGCAGCTTTTACAGCGCGACGTGCTCGTCATGGTCGGCGGCGAAGCGGCGGTGTTTGAGCAATGTCGTGAACTCTTCGCGAAATTTGCCCGCGAAGCCGTCCACGTCGGCCCCTGCGGCAGTGGCGCGAAGATGAAGCTCGTCACGAATCTTGTGCTGGGTTTGAATCGTGCCGCATTGGCCGAAGGATTGGCCTTTGCGCAACAGCTTGATCTCGAATTGCTTCAAACGCTCGATGTCATGCGCCGCAGCATGGCCTACTCGCGCATTATGGACACCAAGGGCGAAAAGATGATCATGCAGGACTTCACACCGCAGGCGAAGCTCTCGCAGCATCTCAAAGACGTGCGCCTCATGCTGGCCGCCAGCTCGATTCCGCTGCCGCTGAGCGAAACACACCGCCAACTGCTCGAAAAAGCCGAGATGCTAGGGTTTGGCGACGCGGACAACAGCGCTGTCATCAAAGCCATTTTGGAGCCATGAACGCTTCGCAACGCTACCTCGTCCTCATCACCTGTTTCCTCGCGCTCGTCTTTGACGGTGTGGAACTCGGCCTCATGCCCGTCGCATCGCTCTCGGTGTCGAAAAGCCTGCTCGGGGCTGCCTTCACTCCGGAACTCGGTGGCGAGTGGTTTGCGCGCTTCACCGCCGCCCTGATGCTTGGCGCGGCCATCGGCGGCATCGCGCTTGGCAGCCTTGGAGATCGCATTGGTCGCACGCGGGCGATGGGCGTGTGCATCTTGTTCTACTCCATCTTCGCCGCGCTCGGCGCGTATGCGCAAGACCAATGGCAGATGCTCGCGCTGCGTTTCCTCGTGGGCCTGGGTGTCGGCGGTTTGTGGCCGAATGGCATCGCGCTTGTCTCCGAATGCTGGTCTGGCGCGTCACGCCCGCTCGTCTCTGGCGCGATGATGGCCGGACTCAACGCAGGCATCCTGTTGCTCTCCCAACTCGCCCGCGCATGGCCCATCACGCCGGATTCGTGGCGCTGGTTGTTTCAGTTTGCGGGCGCTCCGGCGCTGCTCGGCATCTTTGTGCTCATCGCGCTGCCCGAATCGCCCAAATGGCTCGCGAATCGTGGTGTGAAACAAAAAGTCGCCCCATTGCGCGAGCTGTTTCAGCCACAGCTGATTCGTTTCACGATCATCGGCATCCTTCTCAGCTCCATTCCGATGATCGGCGCGTGGTCGGCCAGCAAGTGGATGATCCCGTGGGCCGACAAAGCCGCCGGAGCCACGAACGTCGGCTACAAAGCCGCCACGCAGGGCTGGTGGGCGCTGGGAGCCACACTCGGCAGTTTCGCCGGTGCTCAGCTCGCGAGTTGGGTCGGTCGTCGCCTCAGTTACGGCCTCATCAGCCTCGCCACCGTCACGATCACCTTCGCGATGTTTCAGCTCACTGCGCCGTTGCAGCCCTTCTTCCATCCCATCGTGTTCGCACAAGGTTTCGTCGCCACGTTGTTCTTCGGCTGGCTCGCCTTGTATCTGCCGGAACTGTTTCCCACGCGTGTTCGAGCCACCGGCAGCGGTCTCGCTTATAATTCGGGCCGCTTTGCCACGGCCTTTGGCGTTCTCGCCGCTGGTTTTCTCTTCACCGCGCTCGGCGGTGATTATCCACGCGTCGGGACGATTTGCGCCTCCATTTACGCCCTCGGCCTCATCGTCATCTGGTGGGCACCCGTCACAAAGGCGGAGGACCTGTCATAGCAGCCGAAAGAAAACAGGCGCGAGTTCCATACTTGTCCGGCGTCCAACGCCGCACCTGCCATGCTCAAGATTCTCGCTCCCGCCGAAAAACGCAGCGCCTTCTGTGATGGAGTGTCGCGTCGCAACTTCATCAAAGTTGGCGGTCTCGGCTCCCTCGGCCTGTCGTTGCCGAAGCTGCTGGCACTGGAAAACCAGGCCGGCATCCGCAACTCGCACAAGTCGGTCATCCTGATCTATCTCGTCGGTGGCCCGCCGCATCAGGACATGTTTGATTTGAAGCCCAATGCGCCGCGCGAGATCGCCGGACCGCACAAGCCCATCGGCACGAATGTGGATGGCATTCAAATCTGCGAACTCTTCCCGCGCATGGCGAAGATGATGGACAAGTTCACCATCATTCGCTCGCTTGTCGGCGCGCAGGCCGGGCACGACGCGATCCAGTGCTACACTGGCTTCCCAAATCGCGTGGGCACCGTCCCGCCCGGCGGCTGGCCGCAGTTCGGCAGCGTGGTCGGCAAGCTGAAGGGCGCTTTTGATCCTGCGGTGCCGCCTTTCGTGAGCATGTGCTACGACTGCACGCACGGTCCTTACAATGAACCCGGCCCCGGCCTGCTCGGCTCCGCCAGCGATGCTTTCCGTCACACGGGACCCAGCCGCGGCGACCTCACACTTCAAGGCATCACCTACGACCGGCTCTCCGATCGAGCGAAGCTGCTCACGAGCTTCGACAACTTCCGCCGCGATGTCGATGCGAGCGGAAAGATGGACGCGATGGACACCTTCACGCAGCAAGCCATGGGCGTGCTTACCTCGTCGAAGCTCGCCGACGCGCTCGACCTTTCCAAAGAAGACCCGCGCCTCGTCGAGCGCTACGGTACCGGCGATACAGTGAAGCGCATTGATGAAAACGGTGCCCCGCGTGTGCCGCAGAGCTTTCTCACGGCACGCCGGCTCGTCGAGGCCGGTGCGCGTGTTGTCACGGTCAACTACAGCAAGTGGGACTGGCACGGCGGACCGAACAACGACATCTTTTCGCGTGAGCGCGAAGATTTCCCCATCTTCGACAAAGGGATCACCGCGCTCGTCGAGGATCTGCATCAGCGTGGCCTCGACAAAGACGTCACCGTCCTCGTATGGGGTGAATTCGGCCGCACGCCCATCATCAGCAAGCAAGTCGGCCGCGATCACTGGCCGCGCGTGGCCATGGCGCTGCTCGCCGGCGGTGGCATGCCAATGGGGCAGGTCATCGGCTCCACAGATCGTCTCGGTGGTGAAGCCGACAGCCGCCCCGTCACGTTCGCAGAAGTCTTTGCCACACTGTATCGCAATCTCGGCATCGACGTGGCCACCACCACTGTCACCGACACCAAAGGCCGCCCGCATTACCTCGTCGAAAACGGCGCGTTGCCGATCCGCGAGCTGATTTGATTCTTGGGCAGGCAGCGAATCCACTCGGCAGCATTCGCTTCTTTGCCGGATTGAATTCATGTTTCTAGATTCATTTCTTGTGCCTGCTGATCGTCGAGGCGCTGATGAAGGCGCGCGGCGGCTCGGTGGCTGTTTCGAGCGTGGTCGGTCGTAGGACGACGTTCACCATTAGGCTCCCGTAGCATAGGCTTTTCCAGTTTGTGTTCGATTCGCCACAGCCGAGAAAGGCGTTACTACCGAGAAGATGAAAGCCTTTTCATCTGCCTTTCATCTTCGTTTCATGCACCTGGAGCGAGTCTCGCTGCGTGATGAAAACAAATCTTCTTCCTGCCGGGCTGCGACTTCTGTGCGCAGCGCTCTTTTCGACGCTCAGTCTCTGCAGAGCCAATGGCGGCATGCCAAGGCCCACTGAGTTCAAAACCCGCTCTTCCGGCCCCTACCTCATGATCCTGACCCGCAAGAAGGACTAAGGCTCAAAACTCCACTGACCGCGCCATGAAAACACTCGCCTTCACCACCCTTCTCATGCTCGCGGCGCTGTCGCGTGCTGACACGGTCATCAACGTGGACAGCACCGTGCTGCGCCCCGGCGTTCAGCGTTTCGGCATCGGCCTGGCGCAGCACAACTACTACGACTCGAACCAGATGATGAAGGAACTGCTCTTTCGCAATCCGGGCTTCGAGGGGCTGCTTTATCAATCCGTCGTGCGCCTCGGCCAGGGCGGCACCGCAGGCAGCGCCATCGAAGATGAGGCCTTCACGCAATGGCCCAGCGGCTTCTGGGCGGGTGCTTCGTATGAGATCATCTGGTCGTCCGGCAACACGAAGGGCCGCAGCGGCACGGTCACGAACTCGCTTGCGCCGAATCGTGCGAATCCGCCGAATGACCCGAGCGGCAGCGCACAGGGAACGACGTATTTTTTTGCCGACAGTGATGCCGCGCATGTGCCGCTCGAGGGTGACTACATGATCCTGCGCAAAACCGAAGTGGGCGGCACCGGCGGAGGCGCTGCCTTTGCGAGTTGGTCCGTGAGCGCTGGTGGTGGCGGCACGGTGACGAGCGAGACCGCCGATCTGCCTCCCGGCACCGCAGGGCAGCAATGCGCCCGACTCGATGCCGCAACGAGTGGTCAACAAGCTGGTGTGACAGGTCAATTCGACACGCTGACCGGCTTCATCCGGCTGAATGGCCAGTTCCGACTCGCCTTCAAAGCGAAGGGCGTCGGCGGTGCAAACCGCGCCTTCATCACCGTGCGTCGCGGCTCGCTCACATCTTACCTGAGCCAGACCGTGCAGCTCACGAGCGAGTGGGCAGACTACTCGCTGCCGTTTTCCGTGGGCGAGGACGTCAGCACCTCCGGCACGATCAGCGTGGGCCTTTCCGCCACGAATCAAAGCGCCGTCCTCATCGACGATGTGAGCCTGCGGCAGACCGACAGCAGCGCGACGAATCCCACCGAGTTTCGCGACGATGTGGTAAGCACGCTCGAAGGCCTGCGCCCCGGCATCCTGCGCTATGTGAACTGGCAGCAGGTCGGCGACTCGCTCGCGAACGCGCTCTCGCCGCTGTTTGGCCGCAAGCGCACCGGCTACTCCGTCTATGCGACGAGCGAAAACAACATGATGCCCGGCCTGCATGAGTATCTCGTGCTCTGCGAGCATCTCGGATCAAATCCATGGTATTCCGTGCCCGTGCCATTTTCGCCGCAGGAGGCCGCAGACCTCATGGAATACCTCGGCGGCTCCACCGGCACACCGATGGGTGCTTTGCGAGCCACGCGTGGTCATCCCGTGCCATGGACGACGGTGTTCAGCCGCATCCACCTCGAGTTCGGCAATGAGAACTGGAACAACAGCGCCTATCGAGGCGCCGCCATCACGCAGCCCGTGCCCTGCGGCCATTGTGCCAGCGAGGTCTTCAGCGCCATCAAAGCCTCGCCACATTACAACGCCGCACAGGTCCAGTGCATCCTCGGCGGCCAAAACGGCAACGCCGGGCTGAACTCCGCGCTGCACAATGCCTCGCCGCAGCATGACGTCTTCACGCTGGCCCCATACATGGCCTACCGCGTGGATAATTTCGCCACGAACGAGGACCTCTTCGGTCCGCTCTTTGCCGAGCCCGAGTGGTGGAGCTTCAATCCCTCCGCCACGAGCGGTTTGATGCGCTACACGCACGACTTTCTACAAGGCTCCAGCCGTCCCGTGCCGCTCAGCGTCTATGAAGTGAACCTCCACACCACCACCGGCGCCATCAGCCAGGGTGCGCTCGATAGCTTCACGCCATCCGTCGGCGCGGCCATCGCTGTGGCGGATCACATGCTCGTCATGCTGAAGGAGCTGAACAGCCGCGAGCAGGTCTTTTTCTCGCTCGCCGGTCACAGCTACTCGATCGGCGATGGCCGTACCGCACGGCTCTGGGGCTCCGTGCTCGACATGGGCAAAACCAACCGCAAACGCCCGCACTACCACGCCATGCAGATGCTCAACGACGTGCTCGCAGGCGATCTCGTCGCCACACAGCACAGCGGCGATGATCCCACCTGGAACCAACCGCTCATGAACCGCGTGAGCTTCACCTCAGCCCACCATTTGCAGAGCTTCGCCTTTCAAAACGGCACGCAGCGCGGCCTCGTCGTCTTCAATCTCCATCGCACCAATGCGCTCGATGTGCGCTTCACCGGCCCAAACGCTCCCGCGGGCTCACTCACACTCCGTCGCCTCACCTCCGCCAACATCACCGACAACAACGAAACCGCCGAAGTTGTCGCTCCGACCTCGCAAACGCTCACCAGCTTTGATCCCGCTCAGCCGCTCTCGCTGCCGCCTTACTCGATGACCGTGCTGGAATGGACACCGCCCGCACGCCAAGCGTGGCGCTATCAACACTTCGGCACCGTCGCTGGCACTTCGAATGCCGCTGATGACGCCGATCCCGATGGCGACGGCCTCAGCAACCTCCTCGAATACGCCCTCGGCACGCTGCCGACTCAAACGTCGTCCACGCCATGGGTCACCACGACCACCAACGGCTATCTCAGCCTCAGCATCGCCAAAAACGCCAGCGCCTCCGGCATCACCTGGAGCGCCGAATCGAGCGATGACCTCCTCACCTGGCACCCCGAGCAAACCGTGACGCTCATCGACAACGGCACCACCTTCAGCGTGCGAGACAGCGTGCCGATGAATACCACCACACGGCGTTTCATCCGGCTTCGTGTCACAACCTCACCCTGATTCGCGAAGGTTGCCCGTTGGATGCCGTATCAAAGGGAATGAAGTATCTATTCTCCCTTCTGGCATTCTTTGCCGCCACCCTCCACGCCGCCGAATTCCGCGCCGGAGCCGCCACCAGCAACATCACGCCGGAACTCGGCAGTTCGATCAACGGCGGCTTTCAAGACGGCAAGGCGGCCTTCATTCATGATGAACTCAACGCCCGCTGTCTCGCGCTCGATGATGGCCAAACGAAGCTCGTGTTCGTTGTCGCGGACAGTTGTGTGATCGGGCGCGGCATCTTCGATGAAGCCAAGAAGATGGTCAATGAAGCCACCGGCCTGCCGATGGAGAACATGATGATGTCTGCCACGCATTCACACTCGTGCGGGACACTGCAAGCCGTGGGCCAGAGCGAACCGAACCCGATTTATCAGCGCTTCGTGGCTCGGCGCATCGCGGATGGTGTGCGGCGCGCCTTGAACAACCTCGCTCCCGCGAAAATCGGCCACGGCAGCGCCTCGGTGCCGCAGCAGGTCTTCAATCGTCGCTGGAAGATGAAGCCTGGCACCATTCCGCCCACGCCGCTCGGGGTCACCACCGATCAGGTGAAGACCAATCCCGGCATCAACAACCCAAACCTCGTCGAACCCGCCGGCCCCACCGATCCTGAGGTGAGTTTCATCAGCGTGCAAGGCGTGGACGGCAGACCCATCGCCCTGCTGGCGAATTACTCGCTGCATTACGTCGGTGGTGTCGGTCCGAGCCACATCTCGGCGGATTACTTTGGCGCGTTCGCGGTGAAGATCGGTCAGTTGCTCGGCGGAGGCCCGGAGTTCGTCGGCATCATGTCGAACGGCACCAGCGGCGACATCAACAACATCGACTTTCGCGGCGGTCAGGCCAAAGAAGCGCCGTATGGCCGTATCCAAATCGTCGCGAACGATGTTGCACAGGCTGTGGCGGAGGCGGTGAAGAGCGTGAAGCACGAAGAATCTGTGCCGCTCGCCGTCGCGCAGAAGGAACTCGAGCTCGGTTTGCGCATTCCGAGCAAGGACGAGGTCGAAAAGGCCCACGAAGTGATGAAGGGCTCCAAGCTCTTTCCTCGCATGGAAACGATGGAGCAGGTCTATGCGCGTGAAACCGCGCTGCTGGCCGATTTTCCCGCGAAAGTGTCCGCACCGCTGCAAATCATGAAGATCGGTGATCTGCACGTCTCGGCCATTCCCGCCGAGGTCTTCGTCGAAATCGGACTGGAACTCAAAAAGCGCCATTCGCCGACTTTCAGTGTCTCTTTGGCCAACGCCTACCACGGCTACCTGCCCACGCCCGAACACCATGCGCTAGGCGGCTATGAAACTTGGCGTGCCCGCTCCAGTTGCCTCGAAGTCGATGCCTCCACGAAGATCATCGCGGGGCTGGAGGAGTTGTTTGCGAAGCTCAAATGACGTTCATCACCTCCGGCTCGGTGCTTCATGAGTCGCGTGAACTGATCTAAGGCTTTCTGGATGCACATTTGAAACCGGAGGCTGAAACGAAAACACGGCGGCTGGCACCGTAGTGGTCTGCCATGAAATCGTGCCGCTGTCTTTTACTCGCCGCCCTCGGCATCGCATTTCCGTCTGTCATTGTCGCCCAGGGCCTCTCGCTTTACAGCAGTGTGAGCCAGGAGGCGCGGGAAGTCTCCGGCGCTTCTCTCGCGCAGCCGCTGTCACCGGAAACGTGGAAGGCCACTCTCGCTGAACGACGTGAGAAGTGGTTGGAGATGCTCGGCCTTTCGCCGCTGCCAAAGCGAACGCCACTTCAGGCCACGGTGACCGGCGTGCTGGAGCGTGGTGATTATGTGGTGGAGAAGATTCATTTCCAAAGCCTGCCAGGCGCGCATGTGGCAGGGAATCTTTACCGCCCGTCGAAGATCACCGGCAAGCTGCCTGCGGTGCTCTATCTCTGCGGCCACTCGAAGGGGAAAGTGAACGCGCCTTATCAGGCGAATCCGCGCTGGTTTGCCCAGCATGGTTATGTGGCGCTCGTGCTTGATCCGGTGCAGCTCGGCGAGTGCCAGGGCCTGCATCACGGCACCTATCGCGAAGGGCGCTGGGATTGGCCGAGCCGTGGCTACACACCCGCGGGGACCGAGGTGTGGAACGCGATGCGCGCGCTCGATTACCTGCAAGGCCGCGACGATGTGGACGGCGACAAGATGGGCGTCACCGGCCTCAGCGGCGGCGGGGCGATGTCGTGGTTCCTCGGCGCGGCGGATGAGCGCGTGAAAGTGGTCGTGCCTGTCTGCCAGAGCGGCAGCATCGAGCGCATGGCGGTGGATCGCGCGACGGACGGTCACTGCGACTGCGCTTTCTGGGTCAATTACCACCGCTGGTGCTGGTCGGACGTCGGGGCGCTCATTGCTCCGCGTGCCTTTTTGATTGCCTCCGGCAGCGAGGACGTGCTGTGGCGGCCTGCGGGCTATCGCGATGTCGCGCATCGCATCCGCCATCAATACACTGCACTCGGCGAGCCGACGAAGTTTGAGCTGACCGAAGATCTCGCGCCGCACGGCTACACGCCGAAGCTGCGACAGGCCATCTTCACCTTCTTCAACACGCATCTGAAAGGCGATCCCACACCCGTGCAGGATGATGTGACCGACTTCGTCGAGCCAGAGGAAAACCTGCTCGTCTTCGTTGGCAAGCTGCCGAAGGACGACACGATGATGCAGATGGACGCTCGGCTGGTGAAGGCTGCGGATGTCTCGATGCCCGACAGTGAAACGCAGTGGCAGTCGCATCAAAAAGACGCGCTCGTCAAGCTGCGCCAGACCACCTTCCGCAACATTCCCGCCGATCCCACGCCACGCCTGCGCGACAAGCTGGCCGACGGCGGCACCAAGGACGGCACCTTCTACAGCACGCGTGTCTTTGACACCACCGACGGCCTCACCCTCGCCGTGAAAACTCAGCACGCGCCGCAGAACACCGGCCCCGTCGTTCTGTTCGCTGTGCAGCCAGACGCTCGCAGCACCTTCACCGGCGGCGGTGCCTCCAAACCGGGCCTCGCGCCCGAGTTCGCCAGCGCCGGTGTGGAAGTGCGCAACACCGGTGCGACCTCCGTTGGCCCTGGCTACCTGTGGACCTTGCGGCGCATGTATCCGCTGCTCGGTCATACTTTGCCCGAGCGTCAGGTTCATGATCTGCTCGCCGGAGCCGCGCTCATGCGCCAGGAATCCGCCACCAGTTCCACGGTGTTGTTCGGTCAGGGCGAAACTGCCGCACTCGCCATCTACGCCGCGGTTCTTGATCCAAAGATCAGCGAACTCATCCTCGACGCTCCTCCCGAAACCCACACCAAGCCCGAGACCGCCGAGTTCCTCGGCATCCTGCGCGTCGGCGATCTCCCGCAAAACCTCGCGCTGCTCTACCCACGCCCGATCACCTTCATCGGCAAGATGCCTCCGGCTTATGAATGGACGAAGCAAGTCTATGAAAAGCTCGGAGCTGGTGATCGCATTCGCGTGATCCGCAGTGCGCACGAGTGGAAGCCCATCGCCAAGTAAGCCAGCCATTCACTCCTCCATCCATGAAACGTTTTTCCATTCTCACTCTTCTATTCCTCGCGGCTTCCTTCGGCCTTGAGGCGCAAACCACTGCGCCACAAGCCATCGGTGATGACAAAGTGGATGACACGGTGACCGTGCAAAAAGCCGTGGATGCTGGCGGAGCCGTGCGGTTTGGGCGCGGCGCCTACCGACTGACGAAAACCATCGTCGTCGATCTCGACAAAACAGGCTTCGTCTCGCTCAATGGCGATGGCGTGGCGCGTTTCGTGATGGAGGGCGCGGGACCAGCTTTCAAATTCATCGGCACGCACGGAGGCACGGCGGACCCGAAGAGCCTGAAGCCGGAGATCTTTCAGCGGCAGCGCACGCCGATGGTGGACGGCATCGAAATCGTCGGCGCACATCCCGAGGCGGATGGCATTGAAGCGACAGCGACGATGCAGCTCACGATCACGCGTGTGGCGGTGCATGAGGCGCGGCATGGCATCCACCTCACGGTGCGGAATCGCAATGTGATCATCAGCGACTGCCATTTGTATCACAACACCGGCATCGGCGTGTTTTACGACAACGTCGATCTCCACCAGTCGAACATCATCGGCAGCCACATCAGCTACAACGCCGGTGGTGGTGTGGTCACGCGCGGCGGCGGCGTGCGCAACCTGCACATCGGCACCTGCGACATCGAAAGCAACATGACGCCGGAGGCTCCACCGACGGCGAACGTGCTCATCGACTGCACCGACGGCTCCACGGCAGAAGTCAGCATCACCGGCTGCACCATCCAGCACAATCCCTCGCCCGGCGCGGCGAACGTGCGCTTCATTGGCAAAGGCAAGCCGCGTGGTGACGACGACACCACGCAATGGGGCCACCTGAGCATCTCCGACAACGTGCTGAGCGACGTGGAGGTGAACATCGACCTCCAGTATGTGCGCGGCGCGGTGATCACCGGCAACACCTTCGGCGGTGGCTACGAGCACGATTTGCTCGTCACCCATTGCAGCAACATCGCCGTCGGCAGCAATACCTTCGACCGCAACCCTCCCTACTATCGTGGCAAGGCTGAGGCGGCGAAAGGCGGCCTCGTCTTCCACGACTGCCGCGACATCACGCTGACCGGCCTGCACATCGACGGCATTCGCAGCCATCCCGCCGCTGTGCAGATCGAGAACGGCGACACCTTCAACCTCTCTGGCTGCACCATCCTAGACAGCGATGGAGCCGGCCTGATGCTCAAGAACGTGACGAACAGCCTCGTCACCGGCTGCCTCATCGCCGACCGCCGCCCTGATCGCGCACCAGCACCCTCCATCCGCATCGAAGGCGGCAAGGACAACACCCTCGCCAACAACAAACTCGCGCATGGTGCGGACTGACCCGCGATTCTCACGATGAAAATCGCATAGGCGCAGCGGCGATGAAACGCAAAACAATCGTCACCGTGCTCGTTTGATGCCAGTCGCTTTCCTGACTCGCACCTATTCTTCCAATCATCATGTCCGCCAACGCTGCCGCCTCCGACTCCGCCTATCCTTCTCCAGGTCCCTCCACCGCACGCTGGTGGCAGAATGAAGACTGGCTTGCCGTGCTCGCGGCGCTGCCGGTTTTGATCGCTGTAGCGAATGGCTGGAGCCCGAAGATGCCTTCGATGGGGTGGTCTGGCTCGGCTGAAGTCGCCAAAGCCTTTACTGCTGACAACCTCGCCCTCAGTGGCGTGCTGCTAGTCGTGTTTCTCGTAATTTCGACACTGGCTCTCGCCGCCTCTTTGGGAAAACGCATCTTCGCCTTTCTCGGTGGCGCTGTGGTGGTTTTCATCCTCGGCTGGCTGTCCCACTGGATCGCGGGCAACGCGGGCATCAAGGTCTGGGGCATCGAGTATGTCGTCTTCGCCCTAGGGCTGGGCATGATCTGGAGCCACTTGTTGCCAGTGCCTGAGTGGCTGCGCGAGGCGGTGCGCACGGAGTTTTTCATCAAGGTTGGCATCGTTCTCCTCGGCGCCACCATCTTGCTGCCAGAGATGATGAAAGCTGGATTCCCCGGCCTTATTCAAGGTGCTCTGGTGATCCCCGTGGTCTGGTATGCCTGCTTCTTCATCGCGAGGAAACTCAAGGTGGATGACGAGTTCGGCGTCATGCTCTCGACGGCGGTTTCGATCTGTGGTGTCTCCGCAGCCATCGCCGCCTGCGGTGCCATTCAGGGGGATCGGAAAAAGCTTTCCTACGTCACCTCCATCGTGCTGCTCTGTGCGGTGCCGATGATGATCCTCATGCCGGTCGCCGTGCAAAAACTCGGTCTTTCTGAAGCTGTCGGCGGCGCATGGATCGGCGGCACGCTGGACACCAGCGGCTCCGTGGCAGCGGCGACTGAGCAGGTGGGCAAAGAGGCGACGAAGGTCGGCGTGATCGTGAAGCTCTCCCAAAACGTGCTCATCGGCGTGGCGGCCTTCGTGCTTTCCATTTGGTGGACCATGCGTGGTGGCAAAGACGGCACCGCGAAGCGTGAGAAACCATCGGCTGCCGTCATTTGGCAGCGCTTCCCGAAGTTCGTCATCGGCTTCGTCATCGCCTCCATCGTCTTTTCTTACTTCGTATCACCAGCCGTCGCTGAAGCTGCCAGCAAGCCGCTCAAAGGTCTGCGTGAAATTTGGTTTGCCGCCGCCTTTGTCTGCATCGGCTTGGAGACACGTCTCGGCGAACTCTTCCGGCTCGGCGGCGGACGCCCCGCCATCGCTTTCCTCGGTGGCCAGGTCTTCAACATCGCGTGGACCCTGATTTTGGCGCTGTGGCTCTTTGGGAAGTGACAGTCCATGACACGATTCGCATATAGCCTCGTCGCAGTTTGGCTCTTGCTCACGGCATGTTCTCTCGCAGCAGAACCTGTGTTTCACGCCACCGCCTGCGAAGGCACTTATCCGCGTCATCTCCAGGGCATCTGCACCAACGATAAAGACGCTATTTATTGGTGCTGGACCGATTTTCTCGTCAAAACCGACACGGACGGCCATGTGCTCCAAAAAGTGCCGGTGGCGAATCATCACGGCGATTTGTGCTTTCACGGCGGACGCGTCTATGTCGCCACGAACCTCGCGAAGTTCAACCGGCCCGCCGGCGAGGCGGATTCGTGGGTCTATGTCTATGATGGCGACACGCTTGCCGAACTCGCGAAGCATCGTGTGCCCGAGCTGGTCCATGGTGCGGGCGGCATGGCGTGGCACGACGGCAAATTCGTCCTCGTGGGCGGTTTGCCGCCGGGTGTGAACGAAAACTACGCCTATGAGTATGACGAGAGCTTCAAGTTCGTGAGACGCCACGTGATCGTGAGCGGCTACACGCTCATGGGCATCCAAACCGCCGCGTATGCTGACGGCGCATGGTGGTTCGGCTGCTACGGCAAACCCACCGTGTTGCTGCGTGCCGATGAAAAGCTGCGTTTCATCGGCAAATGGGAGTTCAATGCATCGGTCGGCATCGCGCCGATCAGCGGTGGCCGTTTTCTCATCGCGCAAAACATCCCCGTGAAAGGAGAGGGCCACTCGGCGAAGGTTTTCATCGCGAAACCGGATCCGAAAGCCGGACTCGTGATCGAGAAGTGATCGTGCGGGTCACTTTGAGTGCGCGGATTTGAAATCGTATCCCTTCACTGCCTCGGCGGCGAGTGTGGAAAGGCGATGGTGTAGCTGATACACGTCGGGACGCGTGTCTTTGCCATCGGGGCCGTAGCGATTGCAGAGGAAGATCACGAAGGTGCGCGAGAACGGGTCGATCCACAGCATCTGCCCGGTCCAGCCGGTGTGGCCGTAGCCGCCGACGGGGAACAGCGCACCGCGAGGCAGCGTGTAATCGTGCGGCGGCGTGCGGTAAGGCGTGTTGATGTCCCAGCCGAGGCCGCGCTGCACGGGCAGGTTCTTCGCCGCCGGGCTGCGAAGGTCCGGCGGACTCTGCACGCTGGTCATGAGCTTGATTGTTTCAGGCTTGAAGACGCGCACGCCATCGAGTTCGCCGAGATTCAGCATCATGCGGGCAAAACGCGTGATGTCCGCCGTGGTGGTGAAAAGCGATGCGTGCGCTTCGACGCCGCCCGCGAGCCGCGCCACGGTGTCATCCACCAGCCCGCGCTCCGGCGCACTCGAGGGAGCGACACGACGCAGCAACTCGCCGCCCGTTCGAAAAACGGTGTCCTTCATGCCCAGTGGCTCGAATAGCTCGTGAGTGCAGAAGTCGTCGAAACGCCGACCTGTCACGCGCTCGATCACGGCACCGAGCACCATGCTGCCGACGCTGCTGTAGGAAAATGCGCTTCCAGGCTCAAACATCGGACGCGTGCGGCACAACTGAGCGATCGCCTCCTTGTGGTTGCGAAACGGCTGCGTCTTCGGATCGAGATTCACCGGCATTCCCGACGTGTGCAGCAGCAGATGGCGCACGGTGATCTTCTCGCGACCATCGCCCGTGAACTCGGGCAGATATTTCGAGGCAGGTTCGTCGAGTTTCACCAGACCGCGCTCCACGCACCACATCGCCGCGCTGGCAGCCGCCACCACCTTCGTGACCGACGCCACATCAAAGAGCGTGTCTTCCGTCATCGCCTCAGGCTGGGGCTTCAGCGCCCGCTGGCCGAAGGCCTTGTGATACGATTCGCCCTCACGTTCCACCCACAGCGTAGCGCCGATGATCTTGCCATCGGCAATCGCCTGCTGCACTGCCTCGTCGAGCGCTGTCAGTTTGTCGCGATGAAATGCTTCGCCGTGAGCCATGTGGAAGCACGTCATCAGCAGGATCGCGTGGAAGATGCGCTTCATGGCTTTAGCTCCTTGATGAACACGTTGCGAAACTCCACGGCGTCCTTGTGATTCTGGAGTGTGAGCGGTCCTTCCGCGGGGATGTCTTTCACGCGGGCACCTTGGATGACCGGCGTGCCGTTGAGGGTCACATCCACGCGATCACCGCGCAGCGTGATGATGAAGCGGTTCCACTCGCCGGGGCCTTTGTCGGCACGAACGCTCGGCATGGTCTTCCGGCGTTCGTCTTGGGTGGCGGAGAGGTCTTTGAACTTCGTGCCCACCTCGCCGCTGCCGCAGGGCTGGCACCAGATGTTCACCTGCGCCACACGGGCACCGCGCAGGTAGATGCCGCTGTCGCCCCACGTGAGGTTGTCCTTCATGATCACCTTGCCGTCGCCATCATGGTGGAACTGCCCGTCGTCGGTGAGCCACTGATGCGGCTTCACGACCGGCTTTCCCGTGAGCCGCCAGTCGATCATCAGCGTGAAGTCCTTGTATTTTTTCGCGGTGGAAAGGTTGTAGTCCTTCCCGCTCACCCGCTTCGGTTCATCCGTGCGTAGCCGGATGACGCCATCCGCGATCTCCCACACGCCATCGAGATGCGGCGGATGATCCCAGTCCGTCCACGTCACGCCATCAAAGAGCGAGGTGAAGCCGGTGGCATCAGGCTTGTCGCTGATCGGTTCAGCAGCAAGACCACCACAGACAAACATCAGTAGCAGGAACAGTGGGAGGTGTTTTTTCATCAGAAGTCGTGTCGCAGAGTCGCAGCAGCACGCTGTGTCCTTTCACTCGCATGAGCCGACTCTGCCAAAGAATGGCGCTTACAGGCCCGTAATCGACGCACACCATGAAACGTCTCCTCAGTGTCATCGCCTTGTTTGTCATTCTCACCTCGCTCGCTCCGGCCTCGAACATCGTCATCATGGTCGTCGAGGACCCGAACAACTACGAAGCGCCACGCACCATGCGTGACTTCGCGGAAAAGCAGCTCCGCCCGCTTGGTCATCACGTCACGATCATCGACGGTGACAAGCCGCAGCCGCATCACTTCGCCGGACTCGTCGAGGCGTTGAAGGATGCAGACCTCCTGGTGCTTTTCTCACGCCGCCGTTTTCCGCCAAACGATCAAATGGCCGCCATCCGCGCCCATCTCGATGCAGGGAAGCCGCTTCTCGGCATCCGCACTGCGAACCACGCCTTTATTCCAAAGCCCAACGAGGTCGTTGATCCCAGCCTCGCGCCGTGGCCCGAGTTCACTGATGAAGTACTCGGCGCACCGAACACCGGCTACGAGACCAAAGGCCTGCCCTACACCGTCAGTGTGCCCGCTGGTGTCAAAACACCGCTGCTCGAAGGTGTGAATGCGGCCGCCATCCTCGGCCATCAGTCGCTTTACAAAGTCCTGCCGCTCGCCGCTGACACCACACCCATCCTCATCGGCACCGCCAAGACGGACACCAGTCCTCCTATGCCTGTCGCCTGGACGCGCACTTACGGTCCGAACGAAGCCCGCATCTTCTACACCAGCCTCGGTGCTCCCGAGGACATGCAGATCGCGGATGTGCGCACACTGCTGATGAACGCGGTGAAGTGGACGCTCGCAAAGTGATCTCCTCCGAATCCAACACCACAAATCAGCGATGAAACGAATCCACGCAAAACTCCCCGCATGCATCGCCGCGCTGGTCTTATCCTTCGCGGTGTCACACGCTCAGGATCCAGTCCAAGGCACGGTGAAAACGCTCGATCTCGGCGGAATGCCGCTGGAGGTCGTTTTCATTCCGCCGGGTGAGTTCATGATGGGCAGCACGCCGGAGGAAAAGGCCTGGGCCACCGGCATTGAAGGTGGGGCCCAGCCGGGAACTTCGCGTGAGTCCTTCGAAGGCGAAAAGCCACGACTGACGCGTGTGAAGAACAGCTTTTGGATGGGGCGCACCGAGGTCAGCGTGGGACAGTTTCGGCGGTTTGTGGAAGAGACTGGCTTTGTGACCGATGCCGAAAAGCCCGGTGGAGAAACCCAGGTCTTCGATCCTGAATGGGATGGATATCATATCACCACCCAGGTGGTGCATCCGTGGAAGTCCATGAAGGACAAGAGCTGGCGCGATCCAAACTGGGGATTCCCGAACAAGGATGACTATCCGGTCGTGTGCGTGAGCTACAACGACATGAAAGCTTTTTGCCAATGGCTGACCAAACGCGAACGCAAAGCGGGCCGGCTGGCTGAGGGATGGGAATACCGTCTGCCCACGGAGGCGGAGTGGGAGTATGGCTGCCGTGGTGGCAGCAAGGAAAGCCGCTACTTCTGGTGGGGCAATGAGATCGAGAACGGCGAAGGCAGGCTGAACATCTCCAGCATGGATGTCCTGCCGGGACGCACAAAGGCATGGCCACTCGCCAAGGTGCCGTGGAGCGATGGATTCGCGTTCGTCTCACCGGTGGATCATTACGGTAAAAAGGGTCGCAACGGCTTCGGTCTGGCCGACATGTGCGGCGGCGTGTGGGAGTTTGTCATCGACCACTTCGATCCGAAGGGCGGGCATGAAGACATCCATTATGAGAACGCGGAACAACGTGCCGTATCCCGCCCTGTGTGCCGTGGCGGAAACTACTTCGATGTGCCGGGCAACGCACGCTGCGCCGTCCGGCTGGGAATCAAGAACGTGACTTACTCGGACTCGCGCGACGGCTTCCGCATCTGTCTGGGCAGGCGCATCCCGATGCCATGAAAACTTTGCTTCACGGGCTGGCTTTCTGTTGGCTCACGACCACGCTGAACGCCCAGTCGCCCGATCTCGGCGGCGTGAAGGTGTCGCTCGAAGGTTACTCCTGCACTGCCACGATCAGCGCGGCGAGTTGGGGCAAGTTCAAGCTGCGCGTGCAGATCCCGCCGAGGTCGTCTTCGTATGCGATTCTCTCGTCATTTTGATGCACCGCGTGTCTGTGCGGGGAGCGCGAAAATGGAGAACACACGATTTCCTGCCACATCAGCCCGACGATGCTTATGATGGGAGTGATGGCCGATGCTCCCGCCCCAGACCCCTCTTTGACACGCCGGTCGGCGTTTCACACCACGCGATGGTCACTCGTTTTGCAGGCGAAGGCTGAAACACCGGACGAATCGGCGGCTTCTTTGGAAACGCTCTGCCGGCAATACTGGCCGCCGCTTTATGCCTATGTGCGCGGTCGCGGACATTCACCGCACGATGCCCAGGATCTGACGCAGGAGTTCTTTTCCCGGCTGCTGGCGAAAAACTGGCTCTCGGCTGCGGACCCGGCACGGGGGCGCTTCCGGTCTTTCCTGCTGATGGCCTTGAAGCGTTTCCTGGCGAACGAATGGGATCATCTGCGCGCTCAGAAACGCGGCGGTGGCTCTGTTCGCTTTGAACTGGACCCGCAGGAGCTGGCGGAGATTCCCGCGCCAGAGAGCACGGCAGGCGATGCGGATGCGTTGTTTGACCGCCAATGGGCGCTCGCTCTGCTGCAAAAGGTCATGCAGCGCCTGCGCGGCGAGTATGTGGAGGCGGGTCGTGAGGAAGAATATGAGCATCTGAAGCCCTGCCTCGTCGCCGAACGTGGCGAGACGGACTACGAGGCGCTCGCCGCCGTGCTGAAGATGAGCGCCGTCTCCGCCCGCAGCGTCGTGCATCGCCTGCGCAAACGCTTTCGCGAGATCTTCCGCGAGGAAGTCGCCGCGACCGTGGAAAAAGATGCCGACATCGAGGATGAAATGCGGGCGGTGATCACCGCGCTGGGAGCGGGCTGAAGTTTTTTGCCTTTTTTGCCACAAAGAAGAGCGGACGCTTAATTCATCCTCAGACGAATGAACCAGTCCCCGCCATCCAGCCCTGCCGCAGCCGACACTCTTGTGGACGGCTTGAGCGCCCGCCGCCTCGGTGCCTTGAACCTCGCTGCCGACACGATGCCGGTGGCTGCGGATGCGCCAGCACCGCTCGCCCCCGAGACGCTCGTTCCCTTCTTCCCTCAACTGGAAATTCTCGAATGCCTGGGCCGCGGGGGCATGGGTGTGGTTTACAAAGCCAGACAAAAATCGCTGAACCGGCTCGTCGCGCTGAAACTGCTCGCCCCGGAGCGTGCGGCGGACCCCTTCTTCGCAGCCCGCTTTGAAAAAGAAGCGCAGGCGCTCGCCGCATTGAATCATCCGCACATCGTCGGTGTGTACGACTTCGGCATGGCGGGCGGTTTTTATTATCTGCTCATGGAGTATGTGGACGGGCTGAATCTCCGCCAGGTGCTCCAGGAGCGCCGACTGTCCCCGCAGGAGGCGCTCAGCATCATCCCGCCGCTTTGTGAGGCCCTGCAATGCGCGCACAGTCGCGGCATCGTGCATCGCGACATCAAGCCGGAGAACCTCCTGCTCGACAAATCGGGCGTGGTGAAGATCGCGGACTTCGGCATAGCCAAGATGCTGCACAGCGCGCCTGAGGGCGATACTGGAGAACAACGACCATCCCATCATCCGCTGGCCTCGCTGCCGTTTGGCACGCCGGACTATGCCGCGCCAGAGCAGGCGGACGGCCGGTCCGATCACCGCGCGGACATCTACTCACTCGGAGTGGTGCTTTATGAAATGCTCACCGGTGAACGGCCGCGCGAGCAGGCCGAGCCGCCCTCGAAGCGTGTGCAGGTGGATGTGCGCATTGATGAGATCGTGCTCCGGGCGCTCGAAAAGACGCCTGAGCTGCGCTTTGCCACCGCAGCGGAGTTTCGCACGCAGGTACAGGCTGCGGCGGGCCTCGATCAACCGGTCAAAACCGATCTCTCACGCTTCACCGATGATCCGGCGAACTGGTATCTCTGGTTCATCTACTGTTGCCGTGAAGATCCTCGCATCGCCGTGCCAGAGCGTATCGCTGGTCTCGGCTGGACGCTGAACTTCGCGCATCCATGGGCGGTGCCATTCCTCGCGGCTCTCATCCTTGGCGTGTGGGCGGTGTATCTGCTCATGGAGGCCACCGGCACCTACCGCCGCTACGGCACCTGGTCGATGCTGGCCCTGCTGGTGCTGATCGTCCTGCTTTTCCAAAAACTCTCCAACCCCAAACGCCCATGAACACCCCTGACTCCGCCTCCGCATCCACCGCGCGTCAAAGCCTTGTGCTGCGTGCCGCCGCCCTCGTGCTCTTCACCGGCCTGCCCGGCATTTTGCTCCCCGCGCAGGCCTTGGAAAAGTTCTCCTGGTTCATGGGTTACGGCCAGCCGCGGCTCGATCCGCTCTCCGTGTTCATGACGGCGGATGCCGCCTGCGCCTCCGTGGTCCTCGCCCTCGTGCTGTGGTTCCTCGCCCGCGATCCGGCGCGCTACCAGCCGCTCGTGAGGTTGTTAAGCTGGGCCTTTCTCATCGCCGGCCTGCTTTGGATCTCGCTCGGCATGCAATGCCCGCTACCCTGGTGGTGGACGAGCAGTGCAGTGGTCGGTTGCATTGCTGTCGGTTTCCTGCTGCGTGTTGGCGGTAATGCTTCGCAGGTCTGAGCCGCCATGCGGATTCCAGACAAGGAACCGCAACAGAAGACGTTTTTTGAAGGCCTCCCGGCTCTTACTCGCACGCCTCATGAAATGGTTTCTCTTCGCTTCCCTCGTTTTCGCATGGCCATTGCACGCCGAAATCCTCGCTGGCATTGCGAAGGTGGACATCACCGACCGCACAGGGCCGGTGAATGATCCGTGCTTTGCCAAGGCGCTCGTTTTGAAGAGCGGCGAGACGACCGCCGTGCTCATCACGGTGGATGCGGTGGCGATTGGCGGCATTGGGCGCATCGGGAATGGCTTCCTCGCCAATGTGCGGAAGGAACTCGGCGATCTCGCCGACGAGGTCATCATCAATGCGAGCCATTGCCACGGCATCGTGCGCACCGATTTGCAGCAACTCGTCGTGCAGGCGGTGAAGGACGCGGCGAAGAACCTGGTGCCCGTCAAAGTCAGTGCCGGAGTCGGCAGCGAGAGCCGCATCAGTGAAAACCGCCGCATGACGCTCAAAGACGGTACACAGGTCGATATGCGGCGCGCCTACTCGATGCCGCGTGATGAGGATGTCGCCAGCATCGGCCCCATTGATCCGCAGGTCGGCCTGCTGCGGCTGGATCGCGCGGACGGCACGCCGTTCGCGGTGGTGTATCACTTCGCCTGCCATCCGATCATGAATCCGCCAAGCAAAGGCAACAGCGCGGATTATCCCGGTTTCGCCTCGAAAGTAATTGAAGAGGCCACGGGCGCGATGGCCTTCTTCGTCCAAGGCTGCGGCGGTGACATCAATCCCGTTCACTACAAAGAAGTCAGCCGCCCCGCGAATGCCGAGCCGCTCGGTGCCATGCTCGGTGCGAGCGTTTTGGCCGCGATTCGTCGGTTTGAGCCGCAAAACGACGCCACGCTGAAAATCAGCCGCGAAGTCATCGCCGTGCCTCGTGCCGCCGATTTCGAAAAGCGCATCTCAAACGCCGAATCCGAGCAAAAGGCACTCCTCGCGGCCCTGCGGCCCACGAACATCAATTTCAAGACCTTCCTGCCATTGCTCATGCAGCACAAACTGTGGCCCGAAACGCCCTCGCACTACGCGCAGGGCTATTTGCAGGACTCGAAGCCGCTCCAGCAGCTTGACGCTGACAACAAGGCGCTCGTCGAAGCCTACCTTGGCAACATTGCCATCATGGAAAAGCTCACGCGGCTGAACACGAACCTCGCTCTGCTCAAAAGGCACCTCGCCGAGACCCGGGCCGCCGACAAAGCCACGCTCGATGTCGAAGTCTGTGGACTCCGCGTTGGTGGCTTCAAACTCGTCACCTTCCCCGGCGAGATCACCGCTCAAGTCGGCCTCAACATCAAAAAAGCCGCGCAGGATGCCAACGCCCATGTTTCCGGCTACACGAACGGCTACATCTACTACACCGCCACCGAGACCCAGCGTCGGAACACGGGTTACGCGCAGGAGGACTGCGATGTTCTTGTGGCACCCGAGTGGCAGGCCATCTTTGAAACGAAGGCCGTGGAAGTTTTGAAGCGATTGTCAGGCTTGTGAGCCGGTCACTTTGACAGAAGAGCGTGCATCTCGTGAACTTTTTTCGCGATGCGATCCTCAACACTTTCAGCCCAGCCTGCGGCGGCCTCGTAGCCACCTTCCTTCAACACACGAAGGCTCGGGACGTAGCCGGTGTAGTCGTTGGAGTAACCAGCCACCCACACGCCCGCCTCACCGGCAAACTCACGCTTGAAGCGCAGTGAGTAATCGACCACGACCTCGCTGCCCAGCGTGATGAAGGTGAGGTCGTTGCCGATTTTGATGACCTGCACGGGATAAGGATGCGGGTCGCGGCCCGGTTTGGCGTAATCGAGGATAATCTCCTCATACGCGGCCCGAATCGGACCCGCGATTGGGCGTGGATTCACGACGAGCGCCATTTCTACGGCATTGGAGAGCGATCTGCCATGCTGCATCGAGAGTTCGAGGTCGGTGACACCCGGCACCACATCACTGCGGCGCGGATAGGGGTTCTGATCGGCACCGCAGCCCATTAAAAATAACGCGGTGAAGCCGGGTCGATGCTCCTGGAGGTATTCCTGCGCGAAACCGGCATAGTCGCCGCAGTAGTTGTAAAAGCCGAGGCTGGTGTTGTGGCAGGCATAGCCAAAAAGCGTCGCGCGCAAGGTGCCATCAGGCGCTTCGACGCGCAGGGCGGGAACTTCATGATCCACCGGGCCGTTTGGGTTCGGCGCTTTGTTCGCGTTGGGATGATCAGGCGGCAGCGTGTAGTCGCGGCGGCGGTTCATGGCGAAGCCACAGCGCGCCTTGTTCCAGGTGAGCCGCGCAGGCTGCACCTCCGCCAGCGCCTTGCCAATGATGCCAACGATGTCGTTTTGCAGCTTCTGCGTGTATTCCCAGGAGTCTTTGGCTTTCGGGTTGTCCTTGTCCTTCTCCGTGAGCGGCGTCGTGCGCAGCGAGGGTCCGCTGTGCGTGTGCGAGGCGTTCATGACGAGGTTCGCCTGCGGCAGCTTGAATTCCTTCTCGGCACGCTCAGCGACCGCATGGCGCAGCAGTTGCGGCACGCCGATGAGATCGAGCGTCACAAACACGAGCTTGTTTCCCTGATCATCTTGAAGCGCGAGCGCCTTGGCGAACAGATCCTGCACCTTGCCTTCCGCAGGCTTGTTGCGCGATGCATAGCCTGCCATAAAGAGCATCTTTTGCGGCGTTACTTTGGCGACGGCCACGCCAACTTTCCAGTTCGCAAGAACGTGTGGTGCGACGGACTTTGGTGGCACCGGAGGCGACAGTGGTGTGGCCCCAGGTGGAGCGGCAATGACGGTGGTCGCCAAAAGGGCAGCGGTGATGATTCTTCCGAGGAGCATGCTCAAAATACGCCGCATTCGCATGTCAAACTTTCCGCACAGCCGTAACGAGTGGATTCCCGGACATCCTAAAACCAACCGCACACAAGCTTCACAAAGCGGAGGCCTTCGGTCGTGAGCTTGCCGGTGCTGCCGCCGCCGGTCACGCAGCCGCGCGTGTGGAGGTAATGCGGGATGCCCGCGTCCTTGACCCAGGTGACGACGGGTTGTGAAACGGCGGTGTTGGAGGCTTTCACCGCCAGCGGCAGGCCCCAGCGGCTGAAGGTGACCTCCCAGCTCACGGGTTGGTCCGAAGGGCGGCCGCCATCCATGAGCCAGGGATAGTTTTTCACGATCTCCATCGTGGCATCACCTGGCACGGCCACGCGGTAGCCGCTTTCCGTGGCGCGCACGGCTCCGGCGGGGGTGATGTCCGGGTTTTTCCGCTGCGCGAGGTAAAGCGACTGCAAATCGAGACCGATGAGGTTCATGCCGTTGAAGACGCCGTGATGATTCGGCGTGGCGAAGCCCGCCGCGTGCCATTCGTCGAAGCGGCTGGAGAGAAAGAGGTTCAGCTCCACATGCACATGCGCCCGGCGCTGGTCGATGCCGCTGCCGGTGTAGCCGAGCGTGCCCAGCGGCGTGCCCGCCTTCACCTTCTGGCCGGCGGTGACGTGTGCTTCACGCAGATGCGCGTAGAGGGAGTAAAACGAGCCCTGGCCCCAGTCATGCCGCACCACGATGTAGCGGCCGTAGTTGCTCAGGTTCGACGCGGCGGTGACGTAGGCCACGAGACCGTCGGCGATGGCGCGTACCTCGTCCTGCGGATTGCCCTGCGCGTCCCGCCTCAGCGGCTTGATGTCGAGACCTTCGTGAAAACGCGCGTAGGCGATGCTTTTGCCAAGGCGGCGCGGATCACGCACAAAGCCAAACTGCCCGCCTTCCCAGGGCGTGGTCTTCGCGCCTTCGAAATCGCGGTCCACGAACTGGAAGAACGCGTCCGGCTGATCAAACAACGTACGGTTGTCGGTGGGCAGCAGGAGGTTTTGCGCCTGCGTGGAAGGCAGCACGGCAAGCAGACCGAGCAGGGTGAGGAGGCGGAGGTTCATCAGGTGCCAGGAAGGGTGTAGCCTTCGAGCGGGATGTCCCGGGTCTTCGGAGCCGTGTGGATGATGCCGCGCTCCATGTCGCGTTTGGCTTTTTTCTCGGCGGCCTCGGCCTCTTTCCCGACGCGGCGTGCGTTGAACTTTTCCTTGTCGGTGGAAGGCAGCATGTCCATCCAGCGGGAGGCAGACTTCAGGCGGTTCAGACGCGGGTAAAATTTGTCCATCTCCTTGATGGTCTCGTCGGAAACACCACGCCAGATGGTGAAGCGGCCGTCGATGATCGGCTGGTCGAGCTGCACCATGTCCACGGGCACTGCGTTGATCATGGTCAGCATGACCATGCCCTGGTGCAGGCGGGAAGCGGCCTCCAGGTAGTTTTTGCCCTTGGCATCAAGCTGCAGCAACAGGCCGTTGCCCTGGCCGTCATCAGCGGGAAACGGCTGAAACGCGGCGATGCTGCGCTGGCTGAACTCCGGCACCTTCTTGAACGTCATCTCCTGCCCGCCGATGGGCAGCCGCATGATCTCGCTGGGATGCTCGACCTCGTTGCTCTGCACATGGCTGGTGATGAGCACCTTGTTATCTCGAAATAGCTGCAACACCTCGCAACTGGTTAGAAGACCACAGACGACCGTCACCGACAAGACGCGCAAAAGATTTCTCATGCGCGCATCAAACCAAAGCAGCGCCGGCTTTGCAACCCTGGAGGCGGAATCGGGCGCGAAACTTCTCCGCAGGCGGATTCCATCCCCTGATTTGACAAGACCGCGAATCACCGGACTTTCCGCGCACCCGCCACCATGCCAGAACTTGTACGCACCCTCCTCACGAAGGCCCAGATGGCCGAAGGAGTCGCTGCTTTGGCAAAAAGCATCTGCGAGGCCAATGCCGGCGCGGAGAGCATTGCCCTCGTGGGCGTTTTCACGCGCGGCGTGCCGCTGGCGCAGCGCATCGCCACAGAAATCAAGCGGCTCGGCTGCACCCAGGTGCTTTTCGGCACCATCGACATCACGCAGTATCGCGATGACCTCAGCACCTTCCAGATGGTGCCGAAGCTCGAAGGCTCGGACATCCCCTTCGACCTCGATGGCGTCAATGTCGTGCTCTGCGACGAGGTGATCTACACCGGCCGCAGCGTGCGAGCTGCGCTGGATGAACTGCTGAACTTTGGCCGCCCTAAGCGCGTGCAACTGGCCGTGCTGGTGGACCGCTGCGGGCGTGAGTTCCCCGTGCAGCCCGATTTTTCCGCGCTCAAGGTCACTTTGGCTCCCGGCGAGCGCGTGGCAGTGCGTTTTGAAGAAGTGGACGGCCAGGACGCCTGCACCGTGCAAACCCAAGCCTCACCGAGATGACCCCGCGCAAAGACCTCCTCGACATCGCCTCGCTCACGGATGAGGAAATCGCGTTCGTGCTCGACAACGCCGTTCCCTTCAAAGACCTCTTCAAACGCAGCGTGAAGAAAGTGCCCACGCTCAAGGGCCAGACGATGCTCACGCTGTTCTACGAGCCTTCCACCCGCACGCGCTCCAGCTTTGAAGTCGCCGCCAGCCGCCTCAGCGCCGACGTGACGCACTTCGACATCGAATCGAGCAGCGTGGTGAAAGGCGAATCCGTGTTGGACACCGTCGAGACCCTGGAGGCCATGCGCGTCGATTACATCGTCGTGCGGCACAAGCAGGCCGGCATTCCGAACCTCATCGCCAAAAACACCCGCGCCAGCGTCATCAATGCCGGCGATGGCTGGCACGCGCATCCCACCCAGGCGCTGCTGGATGCCTTCACACTGCGCGAGATTCACAAGGATCTGCGCGGCTGCCGCGCCCTCATCGTCGGCGACATCCAGCACTCTCGCGTCGCCCGCAGCACCAGCCTCATCTTCCGCCGCCTCGGCATGCAGGTGGCCTATCTGGCCCCTGGCTCGATGATGCCGCGTGAGGTGCCGCAGGAAATCCCGCAGTTTGGCAACTGGCGCGACGCCTTCGAGTGGAAGCCCGATGTCATCTACCTCCTCCGCGTGCAGAGCGAGCGCCTCGACGAGCCTTTCTTCCCCACCGCCGCCGAGTATCACAAGAACTACGGCCTCACCAACGAGCGCGTCGAAATCCTGCGTGAACGCGGCCTCCACCTCATGCATCCCGGCCCCGTGAACCGCGGCGTCGAAATCACCGACACCGGCATGAACTACGAGAAGTGCCTCATCAATCAGCAGGTCGAAAACGGCATCGCGGTGAGAATGAGCGTGCTCTACTGGCTCAGACCGGGGGCGGCGGAGTGAGCGCTTGTTAGTCAGCAAGTTTGAGTAACTGGCGAAGCTTGCCTGACTCATCGTAGAAGTATGAGACCGTGGCGCTTAGACCATTGGGATCAAGCGTGAGGAACTCGTAGAAACGATCGGCGCTTTGGCGAATTACTGATATGGACTCCGTTTCGTCTCCAAGAAAGGTGGCGAAACCAATCTCTTTGTAATGATGGGAATTGTTTGGTGCGTCCGGATAAAAAGAATAATCGCGAATCGAGTATTTTGAGAGCTCAGCTTGGAGTGCTCGAATCTCTTTGGTGTCTGATATCGATAAGACTGGGCGATTCCATATCGAGCGCAAAGGTTTATCGCGGACTTGGATGAGTAATACAGGATTGGAATCGAGTGATTCACCACTCAGATAAGGAGACCCGGGAGTGTGAGATACTGGCCGCCGAGAGGAATAGCCGAAAGCACCTACCCAATATGCGACAAGCATTATGGGAACGCCTACAATGATAGCTGCTCGTATTAGGGTATGAGTGCGTGGTCTCATGGAAGCAAACGATTGGCTGGTAAACAGGCATGACGCCGATGGGCGTCATCTCTTCGCGGAAAGCATGAACTCTACAAGACTCATTCCCTCTCAAAATCTCCCATCCCGCGACTCAAAGTGAGTCGGTTTGCCGAGTGATTCGCCACCGCGCGAAACCCAGCTTGCGACCCACTCCATCAACTCCTCATCGCGGATGAACGGGATGCCGAGTTCGACAAAGCTGCGGTAGGGATTGCTCAGCAGCGCGTCAGGGGCCTCTTTGCCGGTGATCTGCACGGGTTTGCCGAAGAGTTCACCGAAACGCTTCGCGACCTCGCGCACGCTGAGCGTGGCGGTGCCGGTGAGGTTCACGGTCCAGGCGGGGCTTTGGGCTTTGCCGAGGCTGAGGAGCGAGAGCGCGTTCGCATCGCCCTGCCAGATGGTGTTGAAGTAACCCATGCGCACGTCCACCGGCTCGCCGTTCCAGACTTTCTGCGAGACATCGACCAGCACGCCGTAGCGCAGGTCGCAGGCGTAGTTGAGGCGAATGAGTGAAACGGGCGTCCCGCGTGTCTGGCTGAAGTGCTGGAAGATGCGCTCGCGGCCCAGGCAGCTCATGGCGTATTCGCCAGCAGGATTGAGCGCGTCCTCCTCCTTGCTGCCGCCGCGTTCCACCGGCACAAGGCCATACACATTGCCCGTGGAGAAGGCGGCGATGCGGCTGCGGTGGTAGCGCTCGCACACGAGGCCGGGCAGCCACGCGTTCATGGCCCAGGTCATCGGTTCCTGGCCGGTGGAGCCGAATTTCATGCCCGCCATGAAGACCACGTTCGGCGCATGCGGCAAATAGGCCACGGCGTTCGCTGCCAGCAGATCGACCGCGATGGTTTCGATGCCATGTTGCTGAAATTCCTCCGCCGAACCCGGTGTGCTGAAACGCGACACCGCGATCACGCGGCGCTTCGTCCCTGCCTCATCGTTGGCGCGTTTGGCCATGCGGGCGAGAGACGGCCCCATCTTGCCTGCGGCACCGAGAATGATGATGTCTCCCGGCAGTGCGCGCATCAGGTCCACCACAGCGGGCGTGGGGCGGCTGAGGCGTTCTTCGAGTTCTTCCAGGCTGGCGGGAGGCATGGCCTGAACTAAGAACCGATTTCGCGATTGGAAAAGCCTTTGCTTCACCGAACGCCTTGCCATCATTGGCGCTCTCCCCGCCCATGCACTCGGACATCTCCCCCATCGCCGCCGGACTCGGTATCGCCCCGGAACATCTTCATCTTCACGGCCGTGAAATGGCCAAGGTCAGCCTCAAGGCCCTGCAGTCGAAGACGCAGCGTGGGAAGCTGATCCTCGTCTCCGCCATCACCCCGACACCGGCCGGCGAGGGCAAAACGACCGTCTCCATCGGTCTGGCGCAGGGTCTGAAGAAAGTCGGGCAAAGCGTCGCTCTGGCGCTGCGCCAGCCTTCCATGGGCCCGGTGTTCGGCCGCAAAGGCGGCGCGACGGGCGGCGGCAAAAGCAGCGTGCGCCCCGCGCATGCGATCAACCTGCACTTTACCGGCGACTTCCACGCCATCACCTGCGCGCACAATCTGCTCTCCGCCGTCATCGACAACCACCTCTTCCAAGGCGGCGCACCATTGACGCCCGAGCGGGTGCTGTGGAAGCGCGTGATGGACATGAACGACCGCGCCTTGCGCGTGGTGCGCACTGCCGTGGGCAAACCGACCGAGCGCGTCACCGGTTTCGACATCACCGCCGCCTCGGAGATCATGGCCATCCTCTGCCTCTCCGAATCACTGCCGGATCTGCGCCACCGCCTGGAGCGCATTGTCGTGGGCTTCACGCCGGAGGGCCAGCCGGTCTTTGCCAAGGAATTCCGTGTCACCGGGGCCATGCTTGCGCTGCTGCGAGAGGCGCTGATGCCGAATCTGGTGCAGAGTCTCGAAGGAGTGCCCGCCTTCCTGCACGGCGGCCCGTTTGCGAACATCGCGCACGGCTGCAACTCAGTGCTGGCCACGCGCATGGCGCTGGCGCATGCCGATTTCGCCGTCACGGAGGCCGGATTCGCCTTCGACCTCGGCGGTGAGAAGTTCATGCACATCAAGTGCCGTCAGAGCGGCCTCGCGCCCGAGGCCATCGTCATCGTGGCGACGGTGCGCGCCCTTAAAATGCATGGCGGAGCCGCCTTGGACCAGCTCACGCAGACGGACACCGCCGCGCTGAGCCGGGGTCTGGAAAATCTGGCCGCGCACCTCGACAGCGCCGCGAAATTCGAGCGCCCGGTCATTGTGGCGATCAATCGCTTCACCAACGACCACGAGGATGAGCTCGCGCTCGTGCATGAGTTCTGCGCCGCACGCGGCGTGCCCTGCGCCACAGCCAATGTCTTCGGCGAAGGCGGTGACGGAGCCGTGCAGCTCGCGGAAAAGGTGCTCGCCGCCCTGCCGCAGGCATCCAAGCCCCTGCCCTTCCTCTATCATCCTGACGACAGCGTCGAAACGAAGCTCACCGCCATCGCCACAAAAATCTACGGCGCCGACGGTGTGCTGCTCACCGACGAAGCGAAGGCCAAGCTGGCCCTCTTTGCCCGCAACGGCTTCGACAAGCTGCCGCTCTGCATGGCGAAGACGCAGGACAGCCTCTCCGACGACGCGAAGAAGCGCGGCCGCCCCAGCGGCTTCACCATCACGGTGCGCGACTTCGAGATCGCCAACGGAGCCGGATTCCTCGTGGCCCTGACCGGCACGATGATGCGCATGCCCGCCCTGCCCAAGGTGCCCTCCGCCGAGCGCATCCAGGTAACCGACGAGGGCGTCATGAGCGGCATCTGAGCCTAAAATGATGCTGGCAACGCGACACGCTGGCGGATAAACTCCAGCCATGAGTCTGCTCACTCTCGAAGTCGAACTGGATCAAGGACGCGTCACCGCCAAGGGCGGCGAGCCGCTGCCCCAGCATGCTCGGGCGCTGCTGACGATCCTGCCCGCGCAGAGCGGGGCCAGGCGCAATCCGCTGGAGCCGCATCCTGCCTTGCAACGCGTGCAGTTTTTCGAAGACCCGACCACGCCTCTTTCAGAAGACGAATGGCCTGAAGAATCACGATGAAACTGCTGCTCGACACCTGCGCCATCCTCTGGCTGGCACGCGAGGTTTCGCGGCTGGGCCAGGCGGTTCGGGGGATCATCCGTGAAAGGCCGGACTCACTTTACGTCTCCGCAATCAGTGCCTTTGAGATCGGGGTGAAGCATCGAAAGGGCAAGTTAGACCTCGACATGTCTCCTGAAGAATGGTGGAACCTCGCCGTCACCCACCACGGGCTTCAAGTCCTTCCCATCACCGACACCGTCGTGCTGGCGAGCACTGCTCTGCCGGGTCTGCATGCTGATCCCTGTGACCGCATCATCATTGCCACAGCGGAGGGCATTCACGCGTCCATCGTGACCTCCGACCAGCTCATCACTCAGTATCCATCCGCCACGGTGGTGTGGTGATGGGAACCTCCTTTCTTGCCCATATCATGCGCAGGCTCTAGCTTCTCCGCCGCATGATCCTGACCCGCACGCTCATCCTCGGCTTCCCGCTGCTCGTCGCAGCGCTGGCGTGGTGGGCGGCAGCGGTGTCAAAGCGCAGCCATGAGCGGCCGAAGGACGGGCTGGTGGTCATGCTGGCGCAAAACGCGCCCGCGCTGAACCCGTTTTTGCCCGCCACCGAGGCCGAGCGCCAGATCGCCGACCTCGTGCATGAGCCGCTGCTCCGCATCGACGAGCACGGGGCTTTGCAGCCAGCGCTGGCAGACCTGTGGCGCTGGACACAGGAGGTCACCTGCTGGTTTGCCGACGCGGCCACGGCCAAACAGGCGCTGGAGCGTTTGCAGGCTCAAATCGGCGAGCGAAACCGCTGGAGCGAATGGCATCTCGACGCCGCGCAGGCCGTGGAAAACGAGCTGCGGCTGAGTTTTACCGAAACCGCCGCCGCTGGCGCACAGCAGGCCTTGGAAGTCATCGCGGACCTGCGTCCGCAGCTCGCCGCCTTCTGGCGTATCGAACGTGAAACACCGCTGCGCGAGGCCTGGGACAAGTTCATGGCCACGTCTTCGCAGGCCAAACAAATCCGCCGCGTGTGGTTCGATGGCACAAACGCATGTGAGATCGTCGTGGCCGGGTCTTCGCAGCGGTTGATCGATGATCTGCGCGCGTCGCTCGACGCCGGCACGGCCCAGCGGACTTCGCTCACGCTGCGCGGAGAGGTGGGGGCGCTGGTGGAGCCGGTGCTGGATCTCGACATCCGTCCTGGCCAGTTTTGGCATGACGGCAAGCCGGTGACGGCCGAGGACGCGAGGGCCACGTTTGAGTTTCTACGCGTCAGCGACTGGCCGCTGCCAAATCGCGACGCGCTGCGGCACATTCAGTCCCTCGAAACACAAAACGATGGTGCGCGGCTGCATGTGACCTTCCGCAGGCGCTACGGCCCCGCGCTGGGCGCTTTCGCGGACATGCCCATCCTGCCCGCTGCGTGGCTGCGCGAGCATCCGCAGGCCAGGGAGGTGGATTTTCTCAAACAACCGCCGCCGGGAGCCGGGGGCCACCGTATCGCCTCGCGTGACGCGCGTTCGCTCATCCTCATGCCGGTGAATCGCGACAAAGAAGCGCCGCGTTTCCTGTTCAGCTTCGCCGTTTCACCGCTGATGACCCAAATCGGCATGCGCACGCGCACGGTGGATCTCGTGTGGCCGGCATCGGCGGCAGATCATGCTCAATTGACGCAACTGCGCTTCACGCCACCGCGTCAGCGGCTCGTCGTGCTCTGGAACACGCGGCATGACATCCTCAAGAACCCGCGTTTTCGCGCGGCGCTGGCGCAGGCCACGGACATCGGGGAGCTGATCCGCGTGGTGCCGGGTCGTCTCGGGCATGCGGACGCCAGCCTCTTTGCGCCGGGTCTGTGGTTCAGCACGCGGGCACCACGCATTCCGTACGGTCTCGAAAAAGCGCGCCAGATTCTCGCGGATGAAGGCTGGCCGCGTGATGTGGAGGGCATGGCACGCGGCGTGGATCGCGAGTTTCGCTTCACGCTGCTCGTTCCTGCCAAAGACGTGCTGCACCGGCGCACGGCAGAGCTTCTGGCGCAGCAATGGCGCAAACTGGGCGCGGTGGTGGCGCTCGAATACGCGCCGGACGCGTCCACGCTCGCGCAACGGCTGCGCGAGCATCGTTTTGACGCCGTGCTGCTGGACCAGCGCTTCGAGGTGTCCTGGGATCAGTTGCCGTGGTGGCATTCCGCGCAGGCCAGCCCTGGCGGCACGAATTTCTGCGGCATCGCTGATCCGCAGATTGATCTTCAACTGGAGGCGCTGGCCACTGAGTTTGATCCTATCAGGGTTCCGGAACGTGTTCGTGCTCTGGAGTCCCAACTTCTGCCGCTGCATCCGCTGCTCACGCTCTTTACCACGCACGACGAGGCCGCCACCGTGCCAGGCTTGGCGGATGAAACCGCGACGGAAAACCCGACTGGCGCATGGACGCTGCGCCATCTCGCCATGCCGACGAAGCACACGCCCGCCAAACCTGTCATCGACCTCAAACTGCGCCTCCCGGAATGACGAACGCGCCCAACCTCTCCCAACCGCCCCGCTGGCTGCCGCTGCATGTGCTGTGCGGTGGCCTGCTTGCCGCCGTGGGAGTGCTGGCGCTCTCCAAACAGCCGGTGGAGACCTGGCTCGTGCTTCCTTCGACCGCGACTGAAATGGGGATGCGCTGCGGCTTCAGTCTTGGGGTGTTGATCGTCGCGCTGCTGCTGGCCATGAGCCTGGGGCTGGCCGTCGGACTGCTCACACGCCGTTTGGGACGACATGCGGAGGCGCTCGTCGCTTTCATCGGTCGTGCGCTTGCCTGTCTGCCAGTCGCGGCGCTGGCATGGGGCTTCGTCAGTCTGTGGATCGGCAAGTATGGCGGTCCGGTCGAAACGCTGATGCCCACTGAGTTGCCGGTGGCGCAAAACGTCTGGCAGATCACGCTGGCGCGTCTGCTGTGGGAGTTTCTGGCTCCGGCGCTGCTGCTTGCCGTGCCTTTGGCCGGCGAGATCATCTACTGCGTGATCACCGATGCCAAGGCGACCGTCGATCTCGACTTCGCACTGCGGGCGCGGGGTGTTCCATCCGATGCACGGCTGTGGCGGCACCATCTGCGTCAGTTGCTGCCTTTGCTGCGGGCGCGAATGCAGGCGCTCTGCCTCGTGGCTCCGGTTTATCTCATCGTCATTGAGGACGTGCTGCGTTTCATGGGCTGGGGCGGCTGGATGGCGCAGTCCATTCGAGCGGTGGATGTGAACGGCATCGCGATCGGCCTGGCCACGGGCGGCCTCATGATGGCGCTGCTCTGCGGCGGCCTGCATTTTCTGCGTGGCCGCTTGCGGCCTTCCGCCAATCTTCTGACCGCGTTTGCCTGGCAGCCGTGGCCGCTCTGGGGCTTGGGATTGATGACGCTGTCGCCGTTTTCATCTTCGCCATGGCTCGTGCTGTGGTTTGCGGTGCTCCTCTCAGGCAGCGCGTCCTGGCATGAAGCATGGACGGGCGTAGAAAAGCAGCTCCCGCTCGATCCTGCGCGTTCGTTCGGTGTTTCGGAAGCGGGCCTCTGGCTCAGGCATGTCGCTTTCGTGCAATGCCGCATGTTCGTGGCCTGGATCAGCGCCGTCTTTGCGCAGACGCTGCTCTGGATCGCGGTCGCTTGCGCTTTGCAGCCGACGCTGTTGCTGGAACTGGGTGTGCCGCTCGCCCGATGGTTCCGCCCGCTCGCGGTTGGTTCATCGCAGGACGCGGCGCACACTTTGACCGATCCCACGGCCCTGCTCGAAGCCGGTGGTATCATCGCGCTTGCCGCCTTGTGTTTGATCCAAGTCAGTCGCATCGTTCAACCACGCCCCTCCTGAGCCTCATGTCCGACGCCGCCACTCCCAAAAACGACGCGCCCCTGCTGCGCATCCGCGATTTGAAGATCGAGTTCCGCCGCCATGACGCGGAGCCGATGCAGGCCGTGCGCGGCATCGACCTCGAACTCAAGCAAGGCGAGTGCATCGCCCTCGTGGGCGAAAGCGGGAGCGGCAAGAGCGCCACCGCGCTCTCCTTTGCCCGCCTGCTGCCCGAGCCGCCCGCCAGCATCACCGCCAAAGAGATGTCCCTGGCCGGAAACGACATCCTGACGATGAACGAGGGCCAGCTCCGTCGTATTCGCGGCAAGGAGATCGCCTACATCTTCCAGGAGCCGACCACCTCGCTCAATCCCGTGCTCACCATCCGCACGCAGATCGCCGAGGCGCTCGCGCTGCATCGTCCCGATGTCTCGAAGGCCGGTCGCGATGACGAGATCGTGAAGTGGCTGGACAAAGTCGGCATCGTCGATTCCCGCAAACGACTGCACGCCTACCCGCACGAGCTTAGCGGCGGCATGCAGCAGCGCGTCATGATCGCCATGGCGCTGTGCATGCGTCCGAAGCTGCTCATCGCCGACGAGCCGACCACCGCGCTCGATGTGACCATTCAAAAGCAGATCATGGACCTGCTGGCCGAGCTCCGCCGCGATCTCGACATGAGCATCATCCTTATCACGCACAATCTCGGCATCATCCGCAGCGTGGTGGACCGCGTGGCCGTGATGTTTCGCGGCCAGATCGTCGAAACCGGCCCGGTGGATGAGATCCTCCGCAACCCGCAACACGCCTATACCAAGGCGCTGCTCGCCTGCGTGCCCCGCATGGGCGCGAAGCAGGACCGCCTGACCACTATCGACTACGCGGCGCTGGCTTAGCGTGATCGTCATTGCGCGATCAGGCGCTTTCATGGTAGCCTTACTTTATGAAAGCGGTTTTCCTCGCGCTCACGGCGGCGCTCACGCTCAACGCCCAGGTGGCCGTGCCGACCACGGGCGGGAAGTTTGAGACACGCGGGATCAACGGCAGCGGCGGCGTGACCATCAACAACGGCGTCAGCACCAAGCCTGCTCCGCCCACGAAGACCAAGCTCACCTCCTATTTCCTGCTCGGGGAGCCTCGGCAGTGGAAAAGCACCGATGGCAGGTCGCTGCTGGGCACCATCATTGCTTTCGAGGAATCCGTGATCGAGTTCGACGCCGCAAACCCCGCCGCCGCCCGTGAAGCCGTCGAAAAAGCCCCGCCCGCCGAGCTTCCTGCCAAGCCCACGCTCATCCGCGATGAAAAAGTGCGCCTGATGGTGAACCAAAAGCCCGTCGAGGTGCCGCTGGCCTTGCTCAGCGAGGATGACCGCAAATACGTCGATGACCTCAAGGCCCGAATGCCGAAGTAAGCTTTCCTCAACCCGATCCTCCCATGAAACCAGCACACACCCGCATTCTTGCCCTCCTCACCGCCCTCCTCACCGCCCTCCTCTTCGCAGGCTGCACCACAGATACCGCCCAGCGTCCACCACCGGACAAAACCGCCGCCGAAGAACAGGATCCCAACGCGCCAGCCATGGGCCCGCTGTTCATGCCGATGCGGTGAGTTCAGCCATGCGTGATCCCGCTGGGGTCATCCAATATCACGGCTGCGGCTTCGGCGCGGGCAGTGGTACGGCGTCGGGTTCGAAGTCGAGCACGTCTTGATGCGTGCGCAGAGCCTGGCGGGCTTTGGAGAAGAAGGAACTGAGGTCTTCCGCGTTCATCTGTTGCTTGTCGTCGATGTAGGCGTGCAGTTTTTGGATCTGCTGGTCGGCGTCGAGGTTCACACCGGCCATGGCGCGCTGGGCGGAGGAGTAGGCGGTGGTGAACTTGCCCTGGGCCTGCTCGAAGGCCTCCTTGGCGCCTTCCTGGCGGGCGTATTCCTTCTCCTGCTCGCGGAACTCCTTGCTGAACACGCGCTTGAAGAAGCCGCCCTTCGGTTTCTCGACCTGTTTCGAAGCCTGGGCCTCAAAGTAGGCGGCCAGTTCCTGGAATTCCTGCATGGGCTTCTGATACTGCTTTTTCAAGTAACCGAGGCCGGTGGTGATGATGGTGAGCTTCTCGACCTCAGCCTTGGAGAGTGTCTGCCCGGCCTTCACCTTGTCCTCCAGGAGGTTGATGTATTGCAGCGTGGTCTTATTGCCCTCGAAGATGTTTTCAAACTCCTTCGCGGCGGTGGCCAGGCGCTGGCGCTCGCCTTTGCGCAGGTCGTCGATCTTCTTCTCGTGCTCGTCATTGAGCGCGGTGATCATTTTCTGATGCTGCGCGGACTGCGCGTCGAGCGTGCGCTGAAACTCGGCCTCCTTCGCCTTCAAGTCGTCGGCGTGAGAGATTTTGATCTGCTCCATCTCGGTGCGCAGGGCGGTGAGATCGGTGCGTGATTGGAAGAGGAACCAGCCCAGCACGCCGGAGGCGAGAAAGCTGAGTACCAGGAGCGCGGAGAGGTTTTTGATGGCAGTCATGACAGTGGAAGGGTTTCTGAGACGGCGGCAGGGCGCAACGGCATTCAATGCGCACGTTTTGTGCCTGCCATCCGGGGTCATGCACGCCTTTGAACTTCGCATCAAGCCGGAATCCTGCTAGGGCTGGCAAAAATCCCGCGTCTTCTTTCCCCGATGTCTTCCTCCGCCCGCCCTTCCATCGTCCGTCATCAAATCCTCGCCACGGCGACCATGGTGGCCTTCCTGATGTATCTGGACCGCATCTGCCTGGCGCAGATCATCACCTCGGACTCGTTTGAGGCAGAATTCACTTTCAGCAAGCAGCAGACGGACTGGATCACGGGCGCATTTTTTTGGTCTTATGCCCTGTTCCAGGTGCCCGCCGGGTGGTTGAGTGACCGCTTTGGAGCGAGGGCTCTGATTACCGTGTACATCGCGGCGTGGTCTCTCTTCACGGCAGCCACCGGGTTTGCAACGGGGTTCTGGACGCTGTTCTTCGCGCGCTTGCTATGCGGTCTGGCCGAGGCGGGCTACTACCCGGCCAGCAGCAGTCTCATCACTCGCTGGACACACATCGGCTCGCGCGGGATGGCCAGCAGCATAATCACTCTGGGCGGACGTGCCGGTCTGGTGCTGGCACCAATCCTGACAGTGAAAGTCATCATGGGATTTGGGGACTGGCGCTGGGCCGGCTGGGTCTATGGCGCGGCCGGTGTCGGGGTGGCGCTGTTCTTCTGGCGGGTGTTCCGCGATCACCCGCGCCTGCATCCCAACTGCAACGACGCGGAAATCGAATTGCTCGCCGAAGGGCGCGGGGATTTTCAGCCGCAGCGAGAGCCAGCAAGGCGTTTCCCACTCCGCGCGGCCTGCCGTAGTCGCAATCTTTGGATGGCTAATGCAGTGCAGTTCTTCACTAACATTGGCTGGGCCTTCACCGCGCTGACCTTCCCGCGCTACCTCAAGGAAGTGAAGCACTTTGACGATGTCACAAACGGCTGGATCACAAGCGGGGCGCTCTTCATTGGCATCGCCGGCATCATCGTGGGCGGCTGGAGCACGGATTTAATCACCCGGCTGCATGGTCGTCGCCTCGGTCGCATGCTGCCGATGTCCATCACCAAGTTTATCGCAGCGGGACTTTATATCGTCGCCTTGTGGATGGACACGCCGTGGACGATCCTGCTCGCCTTTGGAATGGTGGCATTCTTTGGAGACTTTGGCCTGCCTGCCATGTGGACTACCATGCAAGACATCAGCGGCAAATATCAGGCGCAGCTCTTTGGCTGGTCTAACATGTGGGGGAATTTTGGCGCGGCAATCATGCCGCTGTTGTTCACCGCCGTGTTGAAGGCCTTCGACACGAACCACGACTTCCACGAGGGCGTGTGGCTCTGCGCGGTGGCCTTTGTGCTGGCGGGTGTCTTCGCGCTGTTCGTGAACGCAGAAAAGCCCGTGACGCAGGATTCTTGATTTAATCCTCGACGATTCTGGGGGGCTCATGATAAATACCGCAGATCAACCTGACAGCAGCCACTCAGAGACGGAGGTTTCCACGCATGCGTACGATCATATTCACACTGGCGGCCTGCCTGGCCGCGCAACAGGCCGCCGCAACGGTCGTTTTCAGTGAAAATTTCGACTCTGCGCCCACGGGCTTCGCCTTCGCCGGCTGGACGCACGAAACCGTAAACCCCTGGATCGTGACCACCGACACCACCAGCCTGCTGGACAACAGCGTCAACAAAAACGTTTACTACAACCCGGGGGGTTCCATGAACACGAACCAGAGCAATGTGGGGCTGAGCATCGGCTCCGCCGTTCTGCTCGGCAGTGTCGGTCAGTATGTGCAGGTGTCGTTTGACTACTTGTATTTTGCCGCTCCCAGCACCGGCGGCGGCACTCAGCCCTTCAATTTCTTCCGCTACGGGCTTTACAGCGACAATTCCACGACTGGCGCGAGCAACTACGATGACGACACCGGCTATCTGGCGGACGTCAGCTATTGGGATAACACCTCGACCGGTGGCAAATTCGGCAATTACGCCGTGCGTCAGGAGGCCAACTGGTATGACAACGGCGGGGTCCCGCCACCAGAGAACTTCTCCGCCATCCTGCTCGACAACGACAGCCCCACCAACTTCGCGCCGCCAGGTACGCCCGAAATGGGGGATATCCAGTCCATCGGCGGGGTCGTCAACAAGACCACCATCGACGGCACCGCAGCCTCGCACAACACCACGCTGCGCCTCACGCGCACCGCCAGCGGATTGCAGATGGACCTCACCCAGGATGCCACCACCTATGTCAGCAACCTGGACACCTCCAGCCCCTATTATTCCTTCAACACGCTGTACTTTGAAGGTCCTGCCGACGGCAACGGATTCGCCGTGGACAACATCCTGGTGGAAACCGGCATGGTGCCCGAGCCTTCACGCGCCAGCTTCCTGCTGCTGGGTCTCTCTGGGTTGATCTTCCGCCGCCGCCGCTAAGGGCGGTGCAGATTTGAAGCACAAATCCGGCAAGGACGGACACGCCCGGCGTCTTCATCACACAACTGCGGCAAGAAAAACCCGTGATGCAGGGGCCGGTTTAACCAGCCGCACTGCCTCACGGGCTTCGAAATCAAAGGGAGGGAAGGAACGGCTTACCAGCCGCCTTCTTCGCCGCCACCTTCACGACCGCCACGGCTGCCGCGGTCAAAGCGCTTGCCACCACCGCCGCCGCCGCCACCACCACCGTAGCCGCCACGGCCTCCTCCTCCGCCACCACCACCGCCGTAGCCGCCACGGCCACCGCCGCCGCCGCCACCACCGCCGTAGCCTCCACGGCCACCACCTCCGCCGCCGCCACCACCAAAGCCACCGGGGCGTTCTTCACGCGGACGGGCTTCGTTGATGCCGAGCTTGCGGCCTTGAAATTCCTGGCCGTTGAGCGCGGTGATCGCGGCCTGCATGGCTTCAGGAGTGTCCATCGTCACGAAGGCAAATCCGCGCGGACGGCCGCTTTCGCGGTCCATCGGCAGGAAAATGTCAGAGACGGTGCCGTATTGGGAGAAGAGCTCGCGGATATCAGAATCCGAAGCCGAGAAGGGCAGATTGCCCACATACATCTTGGTGTTCATTGCTTTGTTAGGTTCGATCTCCCACTTCCAGATCAAACTCATGCACACCACCGCTGAAATCACCTGATGAACAACTGAGCCTAACCCTTCACAGGTGACTTGAGGGCGTTTTATCGCCAGAATCGGGCCAAAGGCAAACGAATCTTTTTCAGGGTTTCACCCGGACCAGCGCCGCCAGTTGGGCCGCCGCAGACCCCAGTTTCACCCGTTCGCCGTTCGTGCATTTGCCGACGATGAGACCTGCCGTCGCAGGCACCGCCGCCTGCAATCGTTCATCCTCTGGGTAAAGCGTCGCCAGCGTCTGCAACTCCGGCAGCGCGTCCACGGTCAGCCCCATCGCATCAAACTCATTCAGCAGCGCCTTGATGGCGGGTCGCGTCACCGCATCCAGCTCCGCACGTTCTGTGGTCCGGTCTGCGGGCACAACGCTGCCTAGATCACCAAGCGCGCGCAGGATGATGAGATGGTAAACCGTGCGCGCGTTGTGCGCATCCATCCAGCGGCCGTTCGGTGCCTGACCGGGGGCCACGCCGATACGAAATTTCTTCAGCGCGGCGTCGAGATACTTCGCTTCACCGGTCACACGAAACGCCTGCGCCAGCAGCGAGACGGAAAAGGCGTTGTAGTTGAAGTTCGCGCAGCATTTCTGTCTCAGCGCCCAATCCGCAGCCTTCAAGCCAGCCTGTTGCCAGGTCTCGTTGTGATGAAGCTGCCCTGCGAGCAACAATGCCGTGCCGCAGACGCCGGTGTCGAACTGCGAGCCGCCATCCGGGTCGGCGGTGACGATCCAGCCGTTCTTCACCTCGGCTTTGCCTGCCGAAAGCTGACGGTTGATCATGTCACCAAAGCGGATGTTCTTCCCACGTAGGTCGGGGAAAGGAAAATGGCCCTCAGGCTGCTGCAAGCTCGTGAGAATCGTCGCCACGCCGTTCGTGAGCTTGTCCAGGTCTGGAATCGAGCCGGGCGCATGCTTTTCGACGAAGGGGCGGATGATCGCCACGCCATGCAACACGTCGGCATAGAGCCGTAGCATCTGATCCGGTATTGGTTTGCCTTCGCTGAGCTGCCGCACCGCGCGTCCTTCTCTTTTCAAGGCATCGAGAAACAGCTTCGTCGCCTCCGCCTCGTCGATCGTGCTTGGCTCCGCTTTTTTACCTGCGCGTCGGCCATCCGGCACGCCCGCTTGATCGCCGAGAAGAGTGAGCATTTCCTGTGTGACCGCACGCACCTGCGCCGCGTCATCGCTTTGCATCGCGGCGATGAGTTTGGCGCTCAGTTCGGGCTGTTGCGCCTTCATCACCGCCGTCGGATGAAACAGCGGCTGCCCCGCCATCGACCAGCCACCGCGATCAATGCCCACGGCAGTTTCAACTTTGCACAAACGTTCGTCCGCATCTGCTGGCAGCGCTGCCTTGAAGTCACGTCCTACTTTTTCGACTTGGGAAACCAACGCGCGATCATTGTGCTCGCGGGCGATTTGTAGGGCCATGCGCAGCCGCGCCTCGGCCTCATCCGTGGTGAGCCCGGCAGCCAGCGCGGGCACCATCAGGCAGGCAAAAGCAAAGCGACTCATTGCTCCTTCAGCTTCCCCTCCACATAGGTCAGGATGCGGCCCACTTTGTCGGCATCCTGGGCCTCCTTGGCCTCCTCAAATGCCTTTTTCGCCTGAATCATCTGCCGCATCAGCGGGAGTGAGATGATTTCCTGGCCAGCCGCCTGCACCGCTTCAAAACGCTGGCGCAGCGATTCGAGATCGGCGCTGCCGGTTTCAAACTTCGAGAAGTCCACGACCTCATCCTCGGCTTCCAGTTCCTTGAAGCGCGAGTCTTCGATCAGCTTGTCCAAGGCGGTGTCCGCCGCTGCGAGATCGCCGCTTTTGATCAACGCCTCGATCTCAGCGCCGCGTGCCTTCATGGCGTCCGTCGGTGGCACACCGAGCGCTTCCACCGCCGCGCGAAGTTTGCCGGCCTTCGCCATCACAGGAGATTTAGCGCCGCTTTTCGCCGCCATCTTCGGTGGGCCGAGTTTTTGGGCTTTTTGCAACTGCTCCGGTGTCAAAACATCGCGCACGCCGATCAAGGTCCGCAGTTGCAGTTGTTTCACGGCGGCCTCGGCCTCGATCAGCTTCGTGAGCTGAGCACTCGCGGCTTCGGCAGTGGTGGTGGTGTCCTTGAGCAGGTGATTGAGCGCTTTTTGCTGTTCCTTCACCGCCTGCTCCAGCGGCTCGGCTTGCTGGCGGGCCTCGCTGAGCTGGGCGTTGAGTTTGGACTGCTGGTCCTCCGTCAGCGCGAGTTCCTCACGCACGGAGGTGATCAAGTCAGGATGCAGCAGGCCGTTTTTCAGCCAGTCCTCGACGTTGGCGGCATGCAGACCGGCGGTGACGAGCAGCAGGAGAGAGCAAACGATGGTTTTCATGGGATGTGCAGGTTGATGTGGGTTGGCAGCAGAAAGTCGGATGGGGCATCAAACGCGGTGAATGAAGGCTCCAGGCTGGCGAACAACTCTCCCGGCGGCGAATCAAGCAGCGGCGGCAGTTCGCTCAGTTTGGCGTCGTGTTTGGGCGAATCAGCGAAGAACAACGCAATCGCGATGACGCATGCCGTTGCCAAGGAAACCGGAAGCCAGCGCAGCGAGTGGCGCTGCGACTTCAGAGGACGATGCAACAGCTCCGGCTGCCATACCGGGGCGTGTTCGTGATCGCACTGACGCTGCTGGGTGAAGATCGAATGAAGGTCGTTGTCATTCATGAGGTGAATCGGGTTGCAGCAGCGAGCGCAGGCGCGCCTTGCCACGTTCGTAATGCTGACGCGCGGAGCCGAGGCCCACACGCATCACGTTCGCAGCCTCTTGGATGGTGAGGTCTTGGTAAAAGACCAGATGCAGCACTTCTGCCTGACGAGTGGGCAGTTGTGCGAGGCAACGCCGCAGCTCCGCGTTGCGCTCGTCTCTCTCCATCTGCCGTGAAGGCGCAGGATGATGCTCCTCGATGAAGATGGCGAGCAGTTTGCCCACCAGCGAGTCGCGGTAGCGCTGCCGCCGAAACTCCTCGTGCGCGGTGAGGCGGATCACGCCGAACCACCACGTCTTGAAGCTGGAGTGGCCGTCGTGAGAAGCGCGCTCCTGCGCGAGCTTCAAGTATGCGTTTTGCAGCACGTCCTCGGCCCGGGCATGGTTGCCTGCACAGCAGTGCAGCGCCCAGCCAAAGGCGTCGGGATGCAGAGTTTCGAGCTGGTCGGCGATGGAGCGTTCCATTCATTTCCCGCTGAGTGACGCGGGCGGGGCGCATGTATGACACGCTTGTGAGAAAATGCAGGCGCGCTGGAATTTCTAAACGCAGAATACACGGAAATCAGAAGTTGGTTTTCTCTTCTGTGTGTTCCGTGGTTGAGTAGCCCCAAGTTTTCCTCGCCTTCGGCTCGGCATTTGCGCTAGCCTTCCCTAAATTTTCATTCACGACATGCCTGACGATCCCTCAGCACCGCGGCCGACGCCGACGAATTATCAGCGCACCACGGGTGGCAGCCACTTGCGCTGGCAGCCTCCGACGCCAGAGCAGTTGCAGGAAATGCTTCCTGCCTACGAGATACTCAGCATTCTTGGACAAGGTGGAATGGGAGCGGTGTACAAAGGCCGGCAGAAGTCGCTGGACCGCATCGTTGCCATCAAAATTCTGCCACCCGAGGCCGGTGAAGACGACATGCAGTTCGTCGAACGTTTCAAGAACGAGGCGCGCACGATGGCGAAGATGAATCATGCTTCGATTGTGCATGTGTACGACTTTGGCGAAACGAGCGACGGCCAGCTCTACATCGTCATGGAGTTCATCGACGGCACGGACGTGGCGAAGATGATCCAAAGCCAGGGCAAGCTGCCGGAGGACTACGCGCTCTCCATCACCGCGCACGTTTGCGATGCGCTCGGCTACGCACACAAAAACGGCATCGTGCATCGGGACATCAAACCGGCCAACGTGCTCATCAACATGGAAGGGCAGGTCAAGGTGGCCGACTTCGGCCTGGCGAAGGCCACTGACCCTTCTCAAATGGGCCTGACGAAGACGAACATGGCCATGGGCACGCCCGATTTTGTCTCACCGGAGGCTTTGATGCCCGGTGTGCCGCTGGATGGCCGTGCGGACCTCTACGCGGTGGGCGTGATGCTCTACAACATGCTCACCGGCACGATCCCACGCGGAGCCTTCCGCATGCCGAGCACAACGCTGAACACCGACGCACGTTTCGACAAGATCATCGGCAAGGCCATGGAGATGGACCGTGAACTGCGCTACCAGACCGCGCTCGATCTGCGCCGTGATCTGGATGTGATCCTAACCGCGCCTGCGGCGAAGACCGGCGTGCAGACCATTCCCGCGCAGCAGGTGGTGGCACAGCAATCGCTCCCGCAGAAGCCGAAGGGCAAAAGCCCCGGTGCTCCGCAGCAACGGAGCGCGGATGCCCCCATCCGCAAAGAACCCGCCGCCAAGCCTGCCTCGGCTCCCGTCCCGAAATCCAACACGGGAATGATCTACGGCATCGCGGCGGCGGTCGTGGTCATCGCCGTGGCGGTATTCATGTTCGCGGGCGGTGGGAAAAAGCCGTCCGAAGTCAACCCGGTCGCGGAGTCCAAGCCGGAAACACCGAAATCTGATCCAAAACCTGCCCCCGCTTGCCAGCACCACAACAAGCACAGCGCCTGTGAGCAAGTCTTTCGATGTTCTCACCTTCGGCGGCCATCGCTACCAGATGGTTGAGGGGAACCTCAAATGGAACGAGGCCTACGACAAGGCAAAGGCCATGGGCGGCACTCTGGCGGTCATCACAACGCGTGAGGAAAGTGATCAACTGACGGCGGCCTTGAATGGAAAAGTTCCAGTAGGGGGCGCATGGATTGGCGGCGTGATGAAAGACGAAAGCACTTGGAGCTGGGTGACGGGGGAGTCTTTTGATTTTAAACGCTGGGCTAACGGCCAGCCAGACCGCAGCGGCCGCAATCTGATCATGACCGCCACGGGCGGATGGGACGACGCGCCTGCTGCCATGCCGCGATCCTGTTACATCGTCGAATGGAATGACGGTGGAACCGCGAAGCCCGCCCCCCTTGCCGCAGCATCCGCCGGTGTCGTGAACCTCCTCGCCCTCGTGGATGTGAAAAAGGACGCGGTAAAGGGCAAGTGGCTCACTCGACCGGAAGGACTTCAGGCTCAGACTGAAACAATCGATGGCAAGCTGCAGCCTTATCAGGTTCTGGGCTTCAACCAGTCAGTTCCCGAGGAATACGACTTCGAGATCGAGTTCACACTGCAAAATGGCAACCGGGACGTCATGCAGGTTCTGCCCTCGCCGAATGGCGCGATCCTCTGGAGAATGCAGGTGCCGAATCCTGGCGTCACCGTGTGCGGCTTCGGGCCGAAGCTCGATGGCAAGGATATCAGTGAGGCCGGGAGAACCGAGGCCGTGGCCAAGGCCGCCACTTTCCAGATGGGGCAGCACCACCGCAGCCTCGTGGAGGTGCGAAAAGGCTCCCTGCGCGCCCTGCTTGACGGCAAGGAGATCGTGAAATGGAGCGGTGACTTCAAGCGCTTCGCCAGCGACGAGAGATTCATCCTGCCAGACGCCAGGCATCCCGGCATCGCCTGCTTCAATACGATCACGACCTTTCACAAGGCCGAGCTTCGGCCGCCGGGCGGTGTGACGGGAGCTGCTGTCAAACCGGCTCCGTCAGCAACGACGATGCCGGCTGTTCCGCCTCCGTCCTCCGCGCCCGCCGGTCCCGGCTGGATGGATCTCATGGCGATCGCTGACCCGGAAAAGGACGCCGAAATCGGCCTCTGGCGGAGGGAGGGCGCGGGCCTCATTGGCAACCAGGACGAGGCCAACAAGGATCATCCATTGCTGGCATTGCCCGCGACGGTGACGGGGAGCTATGAGTTGGAGCTCGAATTCACTCGTCACGGGCCAGCAGGGACGGTCAGTGTGTTGTTGCCGCTGGATGGCGATCGGATCGTCACCGCGTATTTGCAGGAGTTCACACCCTTCGCCGGACTGGCTCATGTTCGCGGCAAGAATACGCGCGACCAGGGAAATCCCACCCGCGTGCCGCAGCGGCTGGAGAATGGCAAACGTTACCGCGCGCGCATCCAAGTGACGCTCAAGGACGCGAACGCAGACATCAACGTCACCTTGGAAAACCAGCCGCTCTTCCGCTACCAGGGGCCGGCCAGCGATTTGAGCAGCAAGCGCCAGCAATCGAGCCTGAAAAAGGGTGTGGAGTTGGACATCGATCGACCGGCGCTGGAATCCATCGATCCTGTGACATGGCATGCGTGCTGGCTCAGGCCGTTGGAGGGAGGACGGGTCGCGCCGGTGCGCGGTGATGCGAGCATGGGCGCTGCAGGCGGAGTGGTGCTGGCAATGTCGCCGCTCATCGCGAACGATCCACGCCTCGCACAGCTCGACGCTGGCTATCAGGTGCGATATGAGTCTGATGCACGGAAGCCGTTCCTCGCCGCCCTCGCTTCGCTGAATCAAAGCTACGTCGCCAACGGCATCAGCCGCGCCCGAGCAGCCGCGCAGGCGAAAGGCAGCCTCAGCGAAGTCACCACACTCGATGCGGAAAAGACCGCCATCGAAAAAGGCAGTGGCGTTCCCGCTGAAGATGCCGCCGACACACCCGAGTCGCTCAAAGCCCTGCGCGGCACTTACCGTGGAGCCCTGGCCAAAATCACTGCCGAACGCGATGCCAGGGCCGCGCCGCTGCACTCTCTTTACCTCAAGGCGCTCGATGTTTATGTCGCCGAACTCACCAAGGCGGGCAAAATCGACGAAGCGAAGAAGGTACAGACTTTGCGTGAGGCCAAAGCCATGCAAAAACCCGGTGAAGAAGCCAGGGAAGCCCCACAACCGGCCTCCAATGCCGCCGCACCCAAGACCGCCAAGAAAATCTTCAACGGCGCCAACACCGAAGGCTGGCGTTACCAAGGGCCGCAGGAGGCATTCGTGGTGGAAGACGGCTGCATCAAAGCGACCGGCCCTCGTGGCAATTTGATGTTCATGGGCAACCGTGACGTGTCGCCCATCATGAAGGATTTCGATCTCTCCATGAAGGTGAAGACCGAAGGCAGTGCCAACTCTGGAGTCTTCGTCCACTGCCGGCGCAACAATGATGGGGCGTCCTTTGGCAATGCGTTGGAAGTTCAGATTGCCAACGAGAACAAGGATCCTCAGAAGACGGGCAGTTTCTGGAGTGTTCAGCCGGTGGACAGCCTCGTTGTACATGATGGCGAGTGGTTCGACTTCCGCATCATCGTTCGTGGCATGACCATCACCTCGTTCATCAACGGCAAGCAGGTCAACGAATGGACGCAGCCCGCCGACTGGAAAGATGCGCCTGGGAAACCCGAGGCGAAGCTGGGCGAGGGCACCATCGGCCTCCAGAGCAACGGCGGCACGGTCTGGTTCAAGGACATCGAGATCGCCGTGCCGAAGTGATCCAATCTGCTGCGCGACATTTCTTCACCTCATCCCATGAGCACCGCATCCTCCAGCTCCAAACCTTCCAAAGGATGGCAGCCGCCGACCTTGGAAGAAATGCAGGCGATGCTGCCGCAGTACGAGTTCATCTCGCTGCTCGGGCGCGGCGGCATGGGCGCGGTCTACAAGGCCCGCCAGGTGTCTTTGCAACGCAGCGTGGCCATCAAGGTGCTGCCGGGGGATTTGATCGACGATCTGGACGCGAATTTCGCCGAGCGCTTCAAGAACGAGGCGCGCACGATGGCTCGGATGAATCATGTCGGCATTGTGAAGGTGTACGACTTTGGTGAAACGCAGGCCGGGCTGCTCTACATCGTGATGGAGTTCATCGACGGCACGGATGTGGCGCAGATGATCCGCGCGCAGGGCAAACTGCCGCAGGACTATGCGCTGGCGATCACGGCGCACGTCGGCGACGCGCTGGCTTACGCACACAAGAACGGCGTCATCCACCGCGACATCAAACCGGCGAATATTCTCATCAATCAAGAGGGCACGGTGAAGGTGGCGGACTTTGGCCTCGCCAAGATGAACGACTCCAGCCAGCGCGGCCTGACGAAGACGAACACGGCGATGGGAACGCCTGATTTCGTGGCCCCTGAGGCGCTCTCTCCCGGCACGGTGGTGGACGGACGCGCAGATCTTTACGCGATGGGCGTGATGCTCTACCAGATGCTCACCGGCGAGATCCCACGCGGCATGTGGTCCATGCCGAGCACGAAGGTCGGCACCGATCCGCGCTTTGACGCCGTGATCTTGAAGGCGATGCAGACCGACCGTGAGATGCGTTACCAGGATGCGACGGAGATTCGACGCGATCTCGATGTGATCATGACGCAGCCGTTGCCAAAGAAGGAACCGAAACCGGCCGCCACACCGGCGCAGCAACCGGCGGCCAACAGACCCAGCGGTGCTCAGCCGCAAGCGGGTCCACGTGGCTCACGGCCCATGCCGCAGGGGCAGATCCGGCCACCTGCGGCACCACCGGTGAAGAAAAAATCCAACGACACGCTGATCTACCTCATCGCGATGGTGGTGATCGGCGGGCTGGCGGGGCTGTTCATGCTTTCGGGTGGAAAGCAGCCAGCCAAGCCGGCTCCTGACACCACTACGGACACTGCCGGTCAGCCAAAGCCCACCACACCATCGGCAAATTCATCGCCCCCCACCGTGACGGGTCCGGTGAATCTCTTGGCCCTCGTGGATGCCAAGCGCGACGCGATCAAGGGAGAGTGGGAGGTGCGCGCTCAGGAACTGGTGCTGAAACGAACTCCTGGACCGCAACTTCTCGCCTTCCGCCACACGCCGCCGGAGGAGTACGACTTCGAGATCGAATTCACCATCAAAGAAGGCACTCAGGAGGCCAGCCAGGTTGTTCCTTTGCAGGGCAAATCCATTCTATGGAAGATGGGATTAGGCAACAGCAATCCCACGCCGTTCGGTTTTGGCCCGGTGTTGAACGGTGTGAACATGGATGTCTCGACTCGCAAGGAAGCCATGGTTAAAAGACCACGACTGTTATCAGGCCAGCGCTATCGCAGCCTGGTCGAGGTACGCAAAGGCTCCCTGCGCGCCCTGATCGACGGCCGGGAAGTGCTGAAGTGGAGCGGTGACTTCAAACGGCTCAGCGGCATCACCGAATATGTCATGCCGGATCGAAAATACCTCGGTGTCGGTGCTTGGAACGGCGGCATCATCTTTCACAAGGCTGAAGTCCGTGCGCCGGGTTCTGTACCCGTGGTGGACACCACGCCACCAGTGCCTGCTGCCGGAGCCGCACTAGCATCTGGCGGCGCGTGGCAGCCCGTCTTCACCGATGCCATGAAAAAGCGCCCCGGCGTCACCGAACTGCCGGACGGCTGGATGCGCGCGGGAAAGACTTATCTTGATGCTCCACGTGGCAAGGACATGGCCATTCGTGCACGCATGCGCTTTACTGGCGGGACTTATGTGTGGCCCATTCGTTTTCGGGATACTCCAACCAACGGACTGATGCATTATGGGTTGAGCATCACAAGCGATGGCAAATTCCTGCTCTTTCGCCGTGTTCTGAATGGTGGCAAATCGTCGAGTGATGAAAAATCACTCATGGAGGTCAAAGCACCGCGCCCATTCGCTGAAGGTGCGGAGTTTGATCTCGAAGTCATTGCCCAAGGTGATCGCCTCCAAGTGAAGCTCGATGGCGCGACGATCATCGACGTGCGCGACACGTTTCATCAGGGCGTGCGCACGCAGTTTGGTGGCGACACCGCCGTCGTTGAGTTCAAGAACCTCGAATGGCGTGATTTGAGCGGTGAGTTGAAGAAATCCAGCACGCCAACGATGGCAGTGTCATCAGCGCCTGCCGCCGCTTCCGCCAGTGGCATGGACCTCGCAACGCGGCAGAAGTCCCTCGCTACGCCGCTGGCACCTGGAGTTACCGATGTGCTGACCACGGTGAGTCTCAAGTCCGACGAAACGTTCTCCTGGACGAAGACCGCCACCGGCGTCGAACTCAAACCCCTGAAAAATCCCGGACCCTACAAAGGCTGCCTGGACTTTCCGGTGGTGTCTGCTCCCGACTATGTGATCGAGGCTTGGTTCACGAACAGCGTGGACGGAGGCAGTGATGTCGGCCTCACCATTCCCGTGGGAGATCAAAGCCGCACCACCTGCTGGCTGTGGCCACGAGACGGCGGCTGGGCCGGCTTTGGCAAGGTGGATGGCCTGGATCCGCAACAACCTGAGATCGAACCCGGCCGCTCCACTTCATTCCAAATGATTCCAGGTGAGCTGACTTTCATGCGCACCGAAGTTCGGCGCACGCCCGGCAATGTGGACCTCCGTTTCATGGTCAATGGCAGGCTCATGGGTGCCTATCGCGGTCCAACCAGTCGTTTGAGCACGAGCACGGCCTGGCTCATCAGGAACGATCCTGAGCAGGCGAGCATCGGCGGACGTGCGGTCACTTTTCACCGCGTCACCGTGCAGCCGCTGAGCCTTGAGACTGAGAAGAAGACGACTGTGCCGGCAGTTGCCATCCCCGCTGATCCACGGCTTGCGCAGCTTGAAGCCAGCTTCAAAGCCCGCCACGAAACCGCTGCACAAAAGCCGTTTCTGGCCGCCGTGGCCGTGCTCAACAAAAGCTACGTCGCCAACGGCATCACCCGTGCGCGCGCGGCGGCGCAAGACGCCGATGCAATCGCCGCGTTGGATGCGGAGAAGGCCGCCATCGAAAAGGGCGGCGCTGTTCCCGCCGAAGATGCTGAAGGCACGCCCGAATCTCTCAAGGCGCTGCGCGGCACTTACCGCGCGGCACTCGCAAAACTGGAGGCGGATCGCGCGAAGGCTGCCGCGCCGCTCTATGACATCTACCTCAAAGCGCTCGATGCCTACGTCATCGAACTCACTCGAGCGGACAAGATCAAGGAAGCGCAGGAGATGCAGGAATTGCGAGAGCGCATTGCCACGCAGAAATAGCGGCTTGTTGCCCCTGACATCCTGCTTGCCGCCCCGGAACACAATCTGCTAGTCTTCATCGTGGCTTGTCCGCCACTGCGATTCTTATGAGCACAACATCCTCTGCCTCCAAGCCCTCCGGCCAGTGGCAGCCGCCATCGCTGGAGGAGATGCAGGCCATGCTGCCGCAGTATCAGTTTGAGAGCTTGCTCGGACGCGGTGGCATGGGTGCGGTTTACAAGGCCGTCCAGATCTCGCTGGACCGACCCGTGGCCATCAAGGTGCTGCCTGTCGATTTGATCGACGATGAGGACTCCCAGTTCGCCGAGCGTTTCAAAAACGAGGCGCGCACGATGGCTCGGATGAATCACCCATCAATTGTGGATGTCTATGATTTTGGCGAAACCCAGACCGGCCTGCTCTACATCGTCATGGAGTTCATCAACGGCACCGATGTGTCCCAGATGATCATTTCCCAAGGCAAACTGCCCGAGGATTACGCTCTCTCGATTACGGCGCATGTTTGCGACGCGCTGAACTACGCGCATCGCAACGGCATCATCCACCGCGACATCAAACCGGCCAACATCCTCATCAACATGGAGGGCGCGGTCAAAGTGGCGGACTTCGGTCTCGCCAAGGCCAGCGATGCAGGCCAGAGCGGCCTGACGAAGACGAACATGGCCATGGGCACGCCGGATTTCGTCGCGCCCGAGGCATTGATCCCCGGCATCCCGCTCGATGGCCGCGCAGACTTGTATGCCGTCGGTGTCATGCTCTACCAGATGCTCACCGGCGAAATCCCGCGCGGTATCTGGAGCCTGCCCGGCACAAAGCTCGGTACCGATCCGCGGTTTGATGGCATCATCACCAAGGCGATGCAGACGGATCGAGAAGTGCGCTATCAAACCGCAGCGGAAATTCGCCAGGAACTCGATGTGATCCTGACCACGCCGCGTTCTGTGCTCATCCAGCAGCAGCAAGCCGCCGCTGAGGCTGCTGCCCGTGCCACGCGGGCCCAGAGGCAGGCAACCAGTGGACCGCAGAAGCGAAACCCCGAACAGCCTGTCCATCAAGCTCCAGCCCCGGTCAAAAAATCCAGCCTCGGCCCGCTCATCGGCATCGCCGCTACCGTCGTTCTCATTGCAGGGCTGGTTTACATGCTCAAACCGCCAGCCAAGAAACCTGCGTCACAAACGGCGGCAGCTACCCCGAAGCCTTCAGATGCCAGCGCTCTGGCTACCATGCCAGCACCCGCTGACGTCACGGACAGCTCCGGCTTCTCCAACTTCGCGCCCACAGCCCAATGGCGCGATGAACTGGCAGGCACAGATCCGTGGGGTCCGGCCTGGCAGCGGGTGGGAAGCGAAATGCGCGTCGTGGAGCCCAAAAATCCCATGCGCCTCTTTGCTGACCTGCGCCAGGATTCCGCACTACGCATCCGCTTCCGTTCCCAAAGTGACGCTGCCTTTCTGGACCTCGTTCAACGCCTTAACAAAGTTGGCATCGGTCCGCGCTATGTGATCACTGTCTGGACGAAAGAAAAACTCGGCGGTTCACTGGATGTTCTCCCCCTCAAGAAGGACGGTGAGCGGCGCACGCTGGCCCCGCTCAAGAGTCGGCCACCGCTGGGCACCGGTACCGAGCACACTGCCGAGCTCTATGCCATCGGCGACCACCTCACCTTCTTCTTTGATGGGCAATTGCTGAGCGAAACCCAGGACAACACTCTCACGGAAGGCTTCCCGGGCCTCATGGCCAGCAAGGGCATCGAACTCATCCGCGTGGAGACGGCTGTGCTCGACAAGCAGACCACAAACCCACCACCAGTCGAAGTACTCGCCTTTGGTGGCCATCGTTATCAATTCTCTCCTGAAAAGCTCAATTGGGAGGAAGCCAAAGCCAAGGCAGCCGCCGCTGGCGGTCATCTGGCGACGATCACCGGCCAGGAAGAAAACCAATGGGTCTTGGACACCTTCGTCACCAAACTGCCTCAAGGCCTCTCTCTCTGGCTCGGAGGCACCAAGGACAACCCCACGCGGCAGTGGACCTGGATCACTGGCGAGCCTTTCACCTTCACGGCCTGGGGCACGAATGAGCCGGGCGGAGCGGATGAGTTTGCACTGTGCTTTTCGCAAATGAGCCGGGGCTGGGGAGACATCCGCAGCAACGGCCTCGGCCAGGCCGACCGTCGTGGCGGTTACCTCATCGAATGGGATGACGCCGGCACGAACCCGATGCCTGCGACTACAGCCCCCGTCGCCAGCAGCACGCCCGCGATGCCCTCAGACTGGACCGACCTCCTCGCCAATGCCGACATCGCTCTTGACGCGACCCTCGGCGAGTGGGCCATGACGGCTGACGGACTGCACTGCAAGGCAGATGGCGGGATGAGTTACGTTAAACTCATCCCCACGCCACCGGAGGAATATGATTTTGAGATCGAGTTCACCGTGACCATGGGACGAGCCAACTGGGGGACCGTGTCTCAAGTCCTCGTGGTGCCCGGGCACCGGTTTGCGCTGCATCTTGGCTCCAAATTCATCAGCCTCGGCGCAAACTTGGATGGCAAGCGCTGGGATGATCCCGGCCGCACGGAGGCTCGGTCACTCGATGCCGGCTTCACGCCAGGGCAGCGAACTCGTGCGAAGGTGGAGATCCGGCGCGGAAACGCCCGCGTCCTGATCGATGACAAGGAGGTGATCCAATGGAGCGGCGACTTCAAACGTTTGAGTTTGCACACCCAGAGCTACAATCAGCGCGACACGACGCAGCTCGCCGTCGCATGTCAGAATGCCGAAGTCATCTTCCATCGCATCAGGGTGGCCCCCGCGCCAAAGCCTGCCGCCGTCGCCAGCGCTGCGGCCGTGGTGACAACTTCGCCTTCAACGCCACCCGTGGCCGCCATGGGGTCAGCGGCCGACTTCAAATCTGGAGCAGTCCACACCTTCGGCGGCCACCGCTACCAATGGATCGAGGGAAACCTCCTGTGGGATGCCGCCAAGGCGAAGGCTGAATCCATGGGCGGGCATCTGGCCACGATCACCAGCAAGGAGGAAAGCGAGTGGCTGAAGAACTCACTGCTGATGCTGAAGGGGATTCACTCACATGTCCTCCTCGGCGGCCATCGAGCGCCGGAAGGCGGACCATGGAAATGGGTCAGCGGGGAGCCATTCGACATGTCACTTTGGCCGGGAAGCGTCCCAACGACCACGGACCCGCATCTCGCGTTCTACATCGACAACGTCGCATGGGACGATGTGCCAGCAGACCTGAAAGCGCCGTTTCTTGTCGAATGGGACCGGGCCGAGCTTCTCACTGCTCATCCTCAGATCGCCAAGCTCGAGGCCGGCTTCCGCTCACGCTATGAAACCGATGCGCAAAAGCCCTTCCTCGCCGTCCTCGCCACGCTCAATCAAAGCTACCTCGCCAACGGCATTGTCCGTGCGCGTTCCGCTGCACAGGCCAAAGGTAGCCTCGCTGAAGTCACCGCGCTCGATGCTGAAAAAGCCGCGCTCGAAAAAGGCCAAGGCGTTCCTGTTGAAGATAACGAGAGCACGCCCGCAGCTCTCAAAACCCTGCGGGGCACCTACCGCACCGCTCTCGCGAAAATCACGTCCGAGCGTGATGCCAAGGCCGCGCCGCTCTACGAGCTCTACCTCAAAGCTCTCGACGCCTACATCGCCGATCTCACCAAGACCAACAAGCTCGACGACGCCAAGCGTGTGAGCGCTCTGCGAGTTGACCTCGCCAGCCAGAAGCCACAATCCGGTGCTGCCGCAGTTGCGACGACGAAACCTGCGGCGGCAACAGCCACCATCGCGGCCTCCCCGCCCAAACCTGCGGCCACCAGCGGCAGTTCCTGGCGCAACGCCGCTCAATTTGTCGTCAACAACGGCGGTAATTTCGTCGCCATTAAAAACGGCGGCCAGTTGCCCCCCGTCACCAAGGCAGCCGAAATTCCCGCCGGCAAATTCGACATCATCGAACTCAACTTTGACCGTAACGGCTCTGTCCTCCCGCCGCCCCAAGACGCGGACTTTACCGCCTTCAACGGCCTGCGTGATCTACGGCGTGCCTATTTTCGCACGACCGGACCTGGTGATGCCGCCTTCGCCTTTCTTGCGGACAACGATGACTTGAACTGGCTGAACTTCGAGGGTGTCAGTGCCCTCACCGACGGTGTGCTCTCCCACATCGCCGGCCTCAAAAAACTCGACTTCCTCGGCATCACGGGGGCCGAGAACGTCACCGGTCAGGGACTCGACAAAATCGCCGGAGCTGCCTCGATCACTCAACTCGACACCCTTGTCAGTGGGCTCACGGATGAAGGTCTGCGGGCCATCAGCACCTTCAAAAAACTGCATACATTCCGCACCACCTCTCTAAAAATCACCCCGGCCGGTTTCGTCGCCCTAGGCAGCCTCAAAACCCTCGTTTCGCTAAATATACCCGGCACCAGCTTCGACGACGAGGCAGCGTCCGCCGTTGCGGGTCTTCCCAATCTGAGCGTTCTTGACCTCCAGTCGACCAAGATCACCGATGCTGGCCTCGTGAAGCTGAAAGCGCTCAAGAAACTCAGCACTCTCAATATCATCGGCACCGCGGTCACTCTGGAGGCCGCCGCCGAGTTTCAAAAACTCATGCCGCAGTGCCGCGTGAGCCGCTAACAGTTCTTTTCAGCCAGGAAACAGCTCCCGCACCGCCTTCTCGCGAAACGCAAAAATCTTCGCGAGCTGCGGCTTCACCAGAAGAGCATGCGCCAGATCCCCCAGCGGCGTGAAGGGCAGCACATACGTCGCTTTGTCCTCCATCTCGACGCGTCCATCGCCCAAGTCATGAAACCGATGCTCATGATGCCACACCGCATACGGCCCCACGCGTTGCTCGTCGATGAACCTCACACCGTCCTCCACCAGCGTGATCTCTGACAGCCACGTCATCGGAATACCCAGCAATGGCCGCACGCGATACGCGATCATCATCCCCGCATAAATATTTGGCTCCAAGTCCGGTGTTAGCACCTCAAATCCCGTCTCTGGCGGCGTGATCTTCGCCAAGTTGCGAGGATTGGAGAAAAACGCCCACGCCTCCGCCAGGCTCGCCCGGATGATCTGCTTCGTGTGCAAGGTGTGAACGGCCATGTCTTTGTTTACGCCTCGCACATCGCTTGGGTGCCACTTCTTCAAGTCTCAACGGGCTTCTGCCAGCCGGATCGCCCCATGTGTCGTCAGTGGATGCGCAGGCTCGCCACGCTGCGTGCAGACCAGCTTCCCCTCCTCCATCAGCTCCGCCGCCAGTTCCCGCACACGCGGCATCAGGGTCCGCCATTCGTCACTCAAACGACGCGCTGCTTCAGAAGGACAGAAAGTGCAGCCATCACTTTTTCCGCGAGCGATCTGCATCAGCACCTCGCGAATACGATCCGCCTCGCTCATGGAACCTTCCTGCGGCGGCACGAGTCGCTGCAGAAGCGCACCTGCTCCCAGTCACGCTCCCATTTCTTCCGCCAGGTGAAGGGACGTCCGCAGGCAGCGCAAATCTTCTGCGGCAGGTGCTGTTTCTTCACGCCATGCATGACTTCACACTCCGAACTCCGTGCCTGCGGCCACCGCCTCCCACTTCTCCGCCTCACGCGTCAACGCGGCGGCTTTGTCGCGGAATTTCTTCACCACATACTTCCCCAGCGGCAGATGCAGTGGTGCTTCGCCTTCTAAAACCATCTTCACAATCGCTGCCGCTGCCTTCGCGGGATCGCCGGGCTGCTTGCCATTCATCGAGTCGAGAAAACGGCCAAACTTGCCCGCGCTCGCCTGGTAATCGTCAATCTGCGTCCCCGCCTTCTCGAGCCCGCGTGCGATGAAGTCCGTCCGAAACGGCCCCGGCTGAACCAGCGAGACCTTGATGCCCAACGATGCGAGTTCGAGCCGCAAACTCTCGCTCATCAGCTCCAGCGCGGCTTTTGCACCGCCGTAGATGCCAAAGCCCGCGTAGTTCGAGATCGCTGCCGCCGCGCTGATGTTCACGATGTGCCCGCTTTTCTGCGCCCGCAGCCCCGGCAGCGCGGCGCGGATCACATTCAGCGGGCCAAAGAAATTCGTCTCCACATTGCGGCGGATCTGTTCATCGCTGCATTCCTCCACCGCGCCGACAAGGCCGTAGCCCGCGTTGTTCACGATCACATCGAGCTCACCCGCTGCGCCGATGACTTCGCGCACCTGATCGGCATCCGTGATGTCCAACGCCATCACCTCGCAGCTTCCAGCGCGTTCCAGGTCGGCAATGCTGCGCACATCGCGTGCGGTGGCGATGACATGCTGCCCGGCAGCCAGCGCTCCTTCAGCAATCGCACGGCCGAAGCCGCTTGAGCATCCCGTGATCAGCCATTTTGTTCGATTCATGCGGGGTTCAGCTTCCAGAGGGTGAAGTTCAAAGTCATCGCAAACGTGACCCAGACCAGATACGGCACGAACAGCCATCCGGCTGTAGTGTTGACGCGACGAAAGCTCAGCAGCGTCATCAGAATCGCGACCCACAGCGCCACGATCTCCACCAGCGCCCAGCCAAGCTGATGCGCTCCAAAGAAGATTGGCGTCCACGCAGCGTTCAGCGCCAATTGCACGAAGTAGAGCTTCAGCGGCTTCCCAAAGCCGACGCGCTTCCACACCATCCAGGCCGCGATGGCCATCAGCGTGTAAAGCAGCGTCCACGCCGGACCAAACAGCCACGCTGGCGGATTCCATGATGGCTTGTTCAGCGCGGCATACCACGCACCCGGCATGCCGATGAACGCGCTCAACGCCGGAGCACAGAACGTTACCACGAAGAATCCGGCGAAAGAGAGGCCGTGGCGCAGTTTGGAGGGTGGTTCGCTCATGATGCGTTCATTTACGCCGACAAGAGAGGTTTCGCCGACTTTGTCTCGACTTGTTAGTCAAAGCCCAGACAACGAGCACTGCCTTGGCAGAAATGCCTTGGCAGGGTGGGCAGCAGGAGTATCTGTCGCACCGCTGGCAAATGACAGACCAGCCCTTTTGTTAGAATCAATCAACCGACCACAAAATGTCCTCAATCAACGAAGCCCCCACCCAGCCAGAAACCGAAAAGAGAAAATCAGGATGTGTTGGCAAAGGCTGTCTGTTTAGCCTGCTGGCCGTGGTGGTTCTTGTGCTGGGCCTGACGATTGCCGGCTTTCTGGGCGTCAACAACGCCTTGGTGTCCGACAAGCCGGTCGAGCTCCCGACGATAGTTGATATGCCTGCGCAACAAGCAGAACTGCGAGCAAAGTGGGAAAAATTTGCGAGGGAGAGCGTCGAAAACAAGGCTTCGAACCCGAAGAAATTCATCAGCCTCAGTTACACACAAGACGAGCTCAACCAGTTGATCGCCGCCAATCGAAAGGCGCGCGGTCGATTTTACCTCACCATCAAAGATAACACAGGCCACATTAAGGCAAGTTTCCCGCTCACCAGAATGCCATTCAAGGGAAAGTTCCTGAATGCTGAAGCAGAGGTCAAATCACCTAAAGACAGGGATCCGTTGAAGCTTCAACTCGACAAGCTTTCGATCAATGGTGTTCAAGTCCCGGAGTCGGCTCTCAACGCAGTGTTTGGGGGCAAGTCGATTCACCATTATCTGGAAAAGTACATTCAAGATTTTGGGGTGACCGGGTTTGCGATCGAGAATGGTTCAATAGTTCTTGAATCCGGGTCCAAGTAGGTAGGCGCTAAATGTCGCATGCCTCAGGTATGGCATGTCTTCGAATACGCCACCCGAAGCTGTTTCGCCTGCTCTTGAATCGCCCCACGCTGCGATTCATCCAGCCGCGCAAGATTGCGCACCTGCATGCTCATGCGCTGGTTCTGCCGCAGCACAGGCTCATTCTGGAGCAGGTAGTCCCAATACAGCGTGGTGAACGGACAGGCCTTCGGTCCGGTGCTCTGCGCCGGATCAAAGCTACAACCGGAGCAGTAGTTGCTCATGCGTTGGATGTATTTGCCGCTCGCCACATACGGCTTGCTCGCCATCACGCCGCCATCGCCGTATTGCGACATGCCCAGCGTGTTCGGCAGCTCCACCCACTCAACGGCATCCACATACACGGCGAGATACCATTCATGCACCCGCTTCGGATCGACACCGAAGAGCAGCGCGAACAAGCCCGTGACCATCAGCCGCTGGATGTGATGCGCGTAACCGTAGCGCAGCGTCTGCGTGATCGCATCGCGCAGGCAGCGCATGTCCGTCTCGCCGGTCCAATAAAACTCCGGCAGCGGCTCATGCGCCTGCATCGCATTTCGCTCCAGGTAATCCGGCATGAACCGCCAGTAGATGCCGCGCACATACTCACGCCAGCCGAGGATCTGCCGGATGAAGCCCTCCACCGCCGCCAGCGGCGCTTTGCCGTCGCGCCACGCCTTTTCCGCCGCCGCGATCACCTCACGCGGATCGAGCAGCTTCAGATTCATCGCCGCGCTGAGACGCGAGTGATACAGCCACGGCTCGTTCGTCCACATCGCATCCTGATACTGCCCGAACTCCGCCAGCCGATGCTCGATGAAGTCCTGCAGTGCCAGTCGCGCCTCCTCGGCCGTCACCGGCCAGTCAAAATCATCCAGCGTGCCCGGATGCTTCGCGAAACGTTCGTTCACCATCGCGATCACCTGCTGCGTGATCGCATCCGGCTTGAACCGACGTGGCGGCACACGCAAACCGGGACCGGCCTTGCCAAACGACTCACGATTGTCGTGATCGAAGTTCCATTGCCCACCCACGGGCTTACCCTTCTCCATGAGGAAACCGGTTTTCTGCCGCATCTCGCGATAGAAGAACTCCATGCGCAGTTGCTTGCGTCCCTCCGCGTGCTTCGCGAATTCGCCAGTGGTGCAGAGAAAGTGCCGGTCCTCAAGCACCTCAAGCGGCACCTTCAGCTCCGCCGCGATCTTCTCCAGCTCCCGCTGCACCGCCCACTCACCAGCGTGAACCATCACGAGCTGCTTCGGCTTCAGCTCATCCACGCTGGCCCGCAAGGCGCTCGCGAAATCCGCATGCGCTCCCATTTCATGATAAACCACCCGCCAGCCGCATCCGCGCAACGTCTCGCGAAAATGCCGCATCGCCGTGATGAACATCGCGATGCGTGGCTTGGTGCTCCACACCTTCGTGGACTCAACCGCCACCTCCGCCATCCACACCGCGTCCGATTCCGGATCGAACTCGTCCAAAGCCGCCGACCTCAGATCGAGCTGATCACCAAGAACAAGGATGAGACGGGAAACACGCGGCATGGACGTGGTTTACGCCCGGGGCCGAATCCGCGACGACGCAAAATCTCAGGATTGTCCAAAGCCAATGCACGCACCATGCATGTTCAGCCGCGTTGGTTTGTTCATGTTGCCCCGCATGACCAAAACCCTGCTTCTGCTGCTCCCTCTGACGACTTCCGCTCTCGCGGAGCCGGTGAGTTTCAGTCGCGAGGTGCTGCCGCTGCTTTCGGACAACTGCCTCGCTTGCCACGGACAAGATGAAAGCCATCGCAAAGCCGATCTGCGGCTCGATACGCCCGAAGGTGCCCGCGAGGTGCTGAAGTCCGGTGATTTCATCGAACGCATCACCACCGATGATCCCGACGAGATCATGCCGCCGCCGAAGTCTCACAAACCGAAGCTCAAAGCCGAACAGGTGGCTCTTTTGAAGCGCTGGATCAGCGAAGGCGCGGCCTGGGGAAAACATTGGTCCCTCGAAAAGCCCGTCAAAGCGAAGACCGAAGGCCATCCGGTGGATTTCTTCGTGAAGGCACGTCTCGCAAAGGAAGGCCTGAAGATGTCTCCGAAGGCTGCGGAGCATGTTTTGCGCCGCAGGCTCTCGTTTGACCTCACCGGCCTCCCTCCTCATCCGACCGATCAGTCCGATCCGACCGATTTCATCGACAGGCTCCTCAAGTCCCCCCACTACGGCGAACGCATGGCCATGTTCTGGCTCGATGCCGCCCGCTACTCTGACACAGACGGCTTCCAGTCCGATGCCACGCGCACGAACTGGCCTTGGCGGGACTACGTGGTCGAGTCGTTCAATGCGAACAAGCCCTTCGATCAGTTCACGCTGGAGCAGTTCGCGGGGGATTTGCTGCCGAATGCCACGCCGGAGCAAAAACTGGCCACCTGCTTTCATCGCAACCACATGACAAACGGCGAGGGCGGGCGCGACAAAGAAGAAAGCCGCATCGACTACGTCATCGACCGCGTGAACACGATGGGCACGGTGTGGCTCGGGCTCACGCTGGGCTGCACGCAGTGTCACACGCACAAGTTTGATCCCATCTCGCACCACGACTACTACGCGCTGAACGCCTTCTTCAACAGCATCGACGAAGACGGCGCGGCGGGCACGAATGCGAAGCCCTACATGCCCTACCAGTCGCCGAACGCGAAGCGGGCGGTCGAGGAATCGCAAAAGCTCGTCGAGGCACGCAAACCCGTCGAAGCGAAGGCCAAAGCGGACGCGGAGAAGCCCTTCGCGACGTGGTTGGAGGAGCAGAAGAAGCGCATCAAGCCGGATCACAACGCGTGGCAGGTCGTTCTCGGCGCGGTGGAGTCGCAGGAGGGCTCAAAGTTGGCTCAAACGAAGGACGGCATCGTCACCGTGAGCGGCCCAAATCCGAAGCAAGATGACTACCGCCTCATTTCCACCATCAAACTGCCTCGCCTCACCGGATTGAAGCTCGAAGTGCTGCCACAGGACGGCGTGCTCTCCCGAGGCAAAACGGGCGAGTTCATCCTCACGGACATCAAGGTGCAGGTGCGCCGCAAAGGCAGCTCGCAGATCCGCGACATCCTCGTCAAAAGCGCCGTGGCCGACACGAAGGTCGAAGGCAAGGCCCGCGAGTATGGCGATGTGAAAGGCACGCTCGATGACGATCCGCGCAATGGCTGGACCACGAAGGGTTTTCCCAAGGATCAGCCTCACACCGCGCTTTACGGCCTCGCCGAGCCGCTGGTGCTCGAAAGCGATGAAGAGCTGATTTTCGAGCTGCGTCATCGTTCGACGAATGGCGACGCCAACATCGCGAAATTCCGCCTTTCCGCGACCGATCAGCCCGGACCGGCCGTGAGTGAAATCAGGCCCACGCCGCTCGAAAAGCTCGCGAAAGGCCAGATCGACCGCGAGAAGCTGCTCGCGCAGTTTTTGGAGGATTATGAGCCGTATCAACTCGCGAAGGCGTCGCTGGATCGCGCGAATGCGCAGCTCAAGGAGGTGCAGGCCGCTGCGGGCAAATTGAACGTCATGGTGCTCGCCGAACGCAAAGAGCCGCGTGACACGCATGTGCTGCTACGCGGTGTTTGGGACAAAAAGGGCGATGTGGTGCCGCGCGGCGTGCCTGCGGCCATCGCGCCGTGGCCGGAAGGGCTCGCGAAGGATCGCATCGGTCTCGCGAAGTGGATCACATCGAAGGACAACCCGCTCACGGCCCGCGTGTTTGTGAATCAGGTGTGGCAGATGCTCTTCGGTGCCGGTTTGGTCCGCACGCCGGATGATTTCGGCCTCCAAGGCCAGCGCCCTACGCATCCGGAGCTGCTTGATTGGCTCGCGGTGGATTTCATGGAGAATGGCTGGGACGTGAAGCGCCTCATCAAGACCATCGTGACGAGTGAGACGTATCAGCAGAGCTCTGATCGGTCCGATTCGTCTGATCCATCGAATCTGCTGCTCTCACGCGGCCCGCGCTTCCGTCTGCCTGCGTGGATGATTCGTGATGCGGCGCTCGCGTCTTGCGGTTTGCTCAATCCCGCACTCGGCGGCCCGCCGGTGCGGCCGCATCAGCCGGAAGGCGTGTGGGAGGAAATTTTCATGGGCCGCTTCACTTATGAACCGAGCCAAGGCGCGGCGCAGTATCGACGCACGCTGTATGCCTTCTGGCGTCGCAGCATCGCGCCGACCTTCCTCTTTGATAGCGCGCAACGTCGCGTGTGCGAGGTGGCGATGACGCGCACGAACACACCGCTTCAAGCGCTGACCTTGCTCAATGACCAGACCATCATGGAAGCCTCGCAAGCGCTCGCGAAGCGAATGCTGGCCTCGAAAGCCGAAGAACGGCTCCCCATACTCTATCAGGCCGTTTTGAGCCGCGAACCGACCGCGAAGGAGCTTTCGGTGCTTAAGCGCGAGCTGGATCGTGCTTCCACACATTACCGCGAGCATCCCGAAGACGCCCGCAAACTCAAAACAACGCCTGAACTGGCCGCGCATGCGCTCGTGGCCACTTTGGTGCTCAATCTCGATGAAGCCATAACCCATGAATGACTGGCAAAAAGATTGATGGCAAAAATATGGACTGATTCTGAATTTTTTTGCCATCAATCTTTTTGTCAGCCCAATCCAAACCATGACAACCCGCCGCCAATTCCTCACCACCGCCGTGCTTGCGGCTCCGTTCGTTCAAACGCTCGCGAAGACCGCGCCGGAGTTTCACGGCGCGATCGTCGGTCATGGCACGCATCGTTATAGCGTCGATAAGCTGTGGAGCCAGGCGGATGCGGCGAAGACGCCGGTGAAGGATTGCCATGAAATGGTGCAGGTGCCGGATGGTCGTCTGTTTCTGCTTACCAATCACAAACAGAACAACGTGCTCATCTACGACGTGAAGGGCGCGTTGCTCGGCCAATGGACGCTCGGCATGAGCGGCGCACACGGTTTGACCTTTCACGATGGTCATCTCTACATCTGCGAAACCACGGGACGCGTCGTGAAGGTCACGCTCGATGGTCAGATCGTGCTCGAACTGCCGAATCCGACGAAAGAAGGCATCTACAAGCCCAATGAGGCCTATGCGCCCACCGAAAGCGCCGTCGCGCCGAATGGCGACATCTACGTCGCGGATGGTTATGGCTCGCAGTATGTGCTGCGCTTCGACAAGAGCGGGAAATTCATCTCGAAGTTTGGCGGGAAGAGCACGCAGCCGGTGAATCCGGGCAAGTTCATGCAAGCGCATGGTGTCGCCATCGACACACGCGGCGGCGAGCCGCTGCTCGTCGTCACCGAGCGCATCCGCAATGAATTCAACTGGTTCAAGCTCGACGGCACGCACGTGCGCGGCGTGTATCTGCCCGGCGCGTATGTGAGCCGTCCGGTCATCCACGGCACGAACTTGTATTCCGGCGTCTGCTTTGGCGCAAAACCGAACGACTACCGCATGTGGCAGAGCCGAGGCTTTGTCACGATCCTCGATGCGGACGGCAAAGTGATCTCGAATCCCGGCGGTCACGCCCCCGAGTATGAAAACGGCAGCCTCAAGGTGCTGCTGCAAGACCAACCGGTCTTCAACAACTGCCACGACGTCTGCGTGGACACGCAGGGCGACCTGTATGTGTGCCAGTGGAACAGCGGGAATGTGTATCCCTACAAACTGCATCGCGAATCATGATCACGCACTGGCACATCGAACGACGCGGCAGCGTTTTGGAGTGCTCCAGCCCTCTGGAGCTTTCCGCAGGCCAAACGACGCTCGAAAGCGCCGGAGGGCCGGCGCACTTCAGGACGCTGTCGCGAGCAACACCTCTCTATTTATGAGCGAACACTCTTTAAACACCACGCGCCGCTACTTCCTCGGCCAATGCACTGGCGTTTCCGTCGGCGCGATGGCGCTGCATGCGCTCGGGCAGCAGGAAGTGCCTGGATTGCCATCACTGCCGCATTTTGCGCCGAAGGCGAAGCGCGTCATCTTTCTCACGCAATCGGGCGGACCGTCGCAGATCGAGCTTTTCGATCACAAGCCGGGTTTGATGCAATGGGCGGGCAAGGAGCTTCCGGAAAGCGTGCGACAGGGTCAACGGCTCACGACGATGACGGCGAATCAGAAGCAGCTCATCCTGCCAGGCATCACGAAATTCGCGAAGTGCGGCCAGAGTGGCGCGACGATCAGTGAATGGCTGCCGCATTTGCAAGGCGTGGCGGATGACTTGTGCTTCATCAAGTCGATGACGACGGATCAAATCAATCACGCGCCGGCGATGACGCAGTTTTTGACCGGACATCAGCTTCCCGGCCGTCCGAGCATGGGCGCGTGGATCAGCTACGGGCTCGGCAGCGTGAACCGCAACCTGCCGGACTACCTCGTGCTCATTTCGAAGATGCAGCGCCCGAGCGATCAACCGCTCTACGATCACTACTGGGGCAGCGGCTTTCTGCCGTCGCGTTATCAAGGTGTGAAGCTGCGCAACTCGAAGGACCCCGTCTTGTATCTGAGCGATCCCGAGGGGCTGCCGCGTCATCTTCGCCGCGGCATGCTCGACGGGCTCGCGGAGCTCAATCAGATGCGTTTTGAACAAACGTACGATCCGGAGATCACCACGCGCATCCGCCAATATGAAATGGCCTACCGCATGCAGGCCAGCGTGCCGGAACTGACGGATCTCAGCGACGAGCCGGATCATGTGTTCGAGATGTATGGGCCGGACTCGCGTCGTGCGGGCAGTTACGCGGCGAATTGCATCCTCGCGCGACGGCTTGCGGAGCGTGGCGTGCGGTTCATCCAGCTCTTCCATCCCGATTGGGATCATCACAGCCGTCTGCCGAGCTGGTGCACCGCACGTTGTCGCGACACCGACCAGCCTAGCGCGGCGCTGATCAAAGATTTGAAGCAACGCGGCCTGCTCGACGAGACGCTCGTGCTCTGGGGCGGCGAATTCGGTCGCGGCGTGGCCGGACAAGGCAAATGGGACAGCCCCGAGGCCGGGCGCGATCATCATCCGCGCTGCTTCACCATGTGGATGGCCGGCGGCGGCATCAAACCTGGCCTCACCTACGGCGCCACGGACGACTTCAGCTACAACGTGGCCGAGAATCCGGTTCATGTGCGTGACCTGCACGCCACCGTGATGCACCAACTCGGCATCGACCACGAGCGCTTCACGTTCCGCGCCCAGGGGCTCGACTTCAAACTCACCGGCGTGGAGCCCACGAAGGTGGTGAAGAATATTTTGGTGTGAGCCGCATCACGCTGCGGGCAACCGCACGGTGAAGCTGCTCCCGTGGCCGACTTCGCTGCTGACGCTCACGCTGCCGCCGTGAGCTTCGACGAGTGCCTTCACAATGGACAGGCCGAGACCGCTGCCGCCGTGGGTGCGCGAGCGCGCTTTGTCCACGCGGTAGAAGCGCTCGAACAGATGCGGCAGATGCTCTGGAGCAATGCCGCCGCCGGTGTCGATGATCTGGATTTCGATCCACGGTGGTGCCTTGGAGACGCGCACGGTCACGTTTTCACCCGTGGGCGAATACCTCACGGCGTTCTCGACGAGGTTGAAGATCACACGCTCCAGCGCGATGCGGTCGCCATTCACGCTGAGTGGTTCGGTGGTGGTGTCTTCGTGATGAAGCGTGATCCGGCGCTCCGTGGCGAGGTTTTGCAGCCTGGTGACCATGCCTGAGCAAAGCTCGCTCACGTTGACGAGTTCACGCTGCGTGATGGCATCGCCCACATCGACGTGGGCGAGCGCAAGCATGTTTTCCGTGAGGCGGGAGAGGCGTTCGATTTCCTCCTTGTTGCTGACAAGCACCTCGCGGTATTCCTCAGCGGCGCGTGGTTTGCGCAGAGCGACCTCAATCTCGCCACGCAGCACGGTAAGCGGTGTGCGCAGCTCGTGCGAGGCATCCGCGGTGAAGCGCTGCTGCGTGGTGTGCGCGGCTTCGAGACGGTCGAGCAGGTGATTGAAGGATTGGGCGAGCGCGGCCAGTTCCGCGTCATCCGATGGCACAAACAGACGACGCAAACCCAGCTCGGAGCTACTGAGACCACGCGCGGCTTCTTCCAAACTGGAAACGGACCGCAGCCACTGACGGCTCAGATGCCAGGAAGCAACGGCACCTGCGGCCAGCATGGCAGCACCACAACTCGCCAGCCACGCCAGCAACCGGCGCTCGCGTGCCAGCACGTTGTCTAACGGCATCAAGGCCTGCGCGTAGAGCACCACGGGGTCGCCCCACATCTCACGGCGCGGGTGCGTGGCTGCGCGGAAGGCGCGGCCGTCGGCGTAAAGCGTCTCGATCACCGCATTCCCGGCGGGATGTTCGGAACGACGCACCTCATCGCTCAGCGGGATCGTGGTGGCAAGGTTGCTCGACTTGCTCGCAAAAGCACCATCCGCCCTGAAGACTTGCAGCATGAAGTGGCGCTCCTGAATCTGCATGTCCTGCTCGATCCAGGGCTCGATACGGTTCCTTGATGGCGTGACGAAGCGTCCGAGCAGTGTCGCCTTAGTGCGGAGAAAATCGTCCACGTCGTTCATCATGGCCTCGCGCGCCACGAGCCATGTGATGATGCCAAAAGTCACCAACGCCGCCGCCAGAAGCGCCGTGAAGCTCATGAAGAGACGGGTGCGGAGGGATTTCATGACTTTTGCAGCAGGTAGCCCGCGCCACGCACGGTTTGGATGAGCGCGGGAGTAAAGCCACGGTCGATCTTTTCGCGCAGATGGTAAACGGTGACTTCGATGACGTTGCTCGGTGTGTTTGGCAGGTCTTCCCACACGGTTTCCGCCAGTTCGGCGCGCGTCACCACATGCCCGGCGCGCCGCAGCAGATGCGCGAGCACGCCAAATTCCTTGGCCGAGAGCACAACCAACTGGCCGCCACGCGTGACACGCCGCGCACGCACGTCCACCTGCAAGTCGGCGGCGTGGAGCAGCACAGTCTCCTCTGCAATGCTGCGTCGCAGCAGCGCTCGCACGCGGGCGAGCAGCTCGGCGAAGGCGAAGGGCTTCACGAGGTAATCATCCGCCCCGAGATCGAGCCCTTGCACGCGGTCGCCCACACCATCGCGGGCAGTGAGCATAAGCACGCGTGTGGACATAGCGGAAGCACGCAGCTCACGTAGCACGGAGAAGCCGTCGCGCTCTGGCAGCATCACATCGAGAATGATGAGATCAAAACTGCCGGCCTGGGCCTTCTGGAGCCCCGATTCACCATCGAGAGCCGTTTCGACCGTGAACCCTTCCTCACGCAGCCCGCGCTCGATGAAGCGGGCCACTTTGATTTCATCTTCGATGACGAGGAGGCGCATGAAGGCCAAGAAAGGCGGCAATCGGGGTCGAGAAACCCGTTATTTCTTCTCAAGCACCATGAGGAACTGGCCAGCCTGAGTGTTGGTTTGCAGCTTGCTGGGGCGGCTGGAGTTGGGGTTATCGTTCGCAGAGCACCACTTCAGCGTCTTGCCGTCGAGATCGAAGATGCCTTCGTATTTTTTGCCCGAGAACTGGCCTTCCGTGCCGGTGGCGTCGATGCGCTTGCCTGAGATTTTGTAGGTACCCGCGCCCATCTCGCGATTGCCCTGCGGATTGGAGGCGGTGATTTTGTCCTCGGTGATGACAAGGCGGATATCGCCATGCTTCGAACCGTCGCTGTCGGCCATGTAACCGTCCCAGGTGCCGAGCAGTTGTTTCTTCACGTCATCTTTGCTGCTGCTCTCGGTAGAATCGGATTTCTCGACTGATGCGCTGTTGGTTTTGGTGGAACTGCCGGACGGCGCACCGGCTTGCTGCTTGATGAATTCCTGATCCGCCGCACTCAGCCGGGCGATGGGGAACTGGGTCGTCGCGCCATTCGACATGCGCATGACGACGGTCTCACCGTCCACGCGAACGAAATCCGCCTCGACCGAGCGGCCGGAGGAGGCTTCGGTCCAAGTGCGGGCCTGCAGGGTGGAACCGAGAAGAAGACTGACGAGAAGAAGGGTCGTTTTCATGACAGTGAGGCAAAATGCCCCTAGCCACGGGCCGCGATAATGAAAATCATTTCATCTTCACCGCCTCAAGCCGCCAGCGGCACGCCGTAAGGCAACTCGTCGGGGATGGGGGCAAACTCGCGGATCTTGCTCCAGAGGCTGGAGTAGTCCTTGTTCACGTCACCGGAGAGGCAGTCGGTGATTTCATCGCCAGCTTCGGGATACTTCATCACGACCTCCTTGAACGAGAAATTCGGGTTGTAGAAGGCATAGACGAGCTTGCGCATGTTATCGATGCCCTGGCGCATGAGTTCGGCGTAGTTCGCAAAGCGCTGCGGAGACACATCATTGGCGGCAAGCGCCTCATGCACCGCCTCACCGGCCAGCACGCCGCTTTTCAGCGCCAGCATGACGCCGCTGCTGAACACAGGATCAAGGAAGGCAAACGCATCGCCGACGAGCAGCAAGCCGGGAGACGCCCCATACTTGGAATGACGCGAGTACTCGCTGGTGATCCAGTATTCGCCGGTGGAGGCACCCTGGGAGAGGTGATCCGCGATCCATTGGTTCTCGCTGATCTCGCGTTCGAAGATCGCTTTTGGATCCTTCACGCCGTCGCGGCTCAAATACTTGCCCTCGGCCACGACACCCACGCTGACCATGTCGTTGTGCATGGGAATGTGCCAGAACCAGCCCTTGTCCGGCACGAAGGCGATCGTTGTGGCGCCCTCGTCGATGCCGGACTCACGCTTGGATCCTTTGTAGTAGGTCCACACGGCCACCTTGTTCAGATAAGGATCGCCGACGCGCCAGCCCTCGCGCACGGAGGCAAAAGCTTCCTTGCCAGAGGCGTCGATGACGAGCTTGGAGAGCAGGTGCTCCTTGCTGTCATCCTTATTCTGCACGGCGACTCCGATGACCTTGCCGCTGTCGTCCTTGAGAAGCTGCGTGACGGATGTTTCCTCGCGCACTTCCGCGCCTTTGCTCCGCGCATGATTCATGAGCAGCTCATCAAACTCCGAGCGCATCACCTGCCACGTTTGCGCGACGGTTTCGCGGTCGTAGCGGTTATAGAAGTAAAACGGCTGCGAGCGGCGACCGTCTGGCTGTACGAAGCTGACGCTGTACTTTTTGGTGAAGTGTGATTTCTTCATCATCGGGATCAATCCCAGCCGTTCCAGCGGCCCAAAAGTGAAGGGAATCAACGACTCGCCGACGTGATACCGCGGGAACTTCTCGCGCTCAATCACGAGCACCTTGTGGCCGTGTTCGGCAAGGATGGCTGCCGTGCTGGTGCCCGCCGGGCCGCCGCCGATAATGATGACTTCGTGATCGCAATTCATATTCATGACAACGGGAATACGAAGCCAAGCTGTCCGCTGATACTCGTCATCGCCATACCATTTCGGCATCGCTTCCATGCCCGCCCGTGATAAGCCACGTGCAAAACAAAAACTTCCCCTTTCGGGCCGTGTTTGATACAACCCAGCCATGAACACGCTCCACCCCTCCCTGTCTCGTCGTGAAATGATCACCCGCGGCGCGCAAGCCGTCGCCGCAGGCTTCCTCGGCTCCGCCTATGCCGCCGAAACCAAGGCCGCCGCCTCCGAAACGCTTGTCCAGCAGCTCTACGGCAGCATGGACGAGGCCCAGCGCAAGACGCTCTGCTTCGGCTGGAGCGATCCACGCCGACTGAGGGTCGATAACAACTGGCACATCACCCCGCAGAAGATTCGTGACGTGCTCAAAGCCGACCAGCAGGAGCTGGTGCGCGAGATTTTCGACAAGCTGCACAGCGACGAGTACAAATCCGAGGTCTGGCGTCAGTTTGACCAGGACAACAAGGGCGACGGCGGCTTCGGCAGCGCCTCCATCGCGCTTTTTGGCGAACCCGGCACCAGCCAGTTCGAGTTCGTCCTCACCGGCCGCCACTGCACCCGCCGTTGTGATGGCGACAGCGAAAAAGGCGCGGCCTTCGGCGGCCCGATCTTCTACGGCCATGCCGCCCAAGGCTTCAACGAAAAGCCCGATCATCCCGGCAACGCCTACTGGTACCAGGCCAAGCGTGCGAACGAGGTCTTTCAGGCACTCGACGGCAAACAACGCGAAGCAGCCCTCCTCGCCGAATCCCGCGATGAAGATGGTAACGACACCGTGAAACTCACCGGCAAGACCTCGGGTCTCGAAGGCCTCCGCCTTTCCGACATGAGCTCCGACCAGAAAGGCCTCGTCAAAAAAGTCATCGCTGACCTGCTGAAGCCCTTCCGCCAATCCGAGGCCGAGGAATCCATGAAATACATCGAAGCCGGCGGCTTCGACAACCTGCACATGGCCTTCTACAAGAACCAAGACGTCGGCAAGGACGGCGTTTGGGACGTCTGGCAGATCGAAGGCCCGAACATGATCTGGTTCTTCCGCGGCGATCCCCACGTCCACTGCTGGGCACACATCCGCGCGCCAAAGGCGGCGTGATCACTTCGCCATCTTCACCTCACTCAGCAGCTTCAGCGCGACTTCGACGAGCTTCTCGCCGCTGCCTGCCTCGCAACGGGCGCTGACGATCTCATAGTTTCCCTGTGGGTAGGCTTCGCGGTTTGGCACATAGCCGATGCTGCCATTCGCCAGCTCGGCGATGAGCGTGTGCTTGAAGGGGGAGACTTTTTTCAGTGCGAGACCGAGTTCGACGAAAATCTCGCCCGGCAGCGAGACAATCGCCAGTTCGTCGCTGAATGCGATGACCTGCACCTCGGCAAGCAACGGCACATCTTGCTTTGCAACCGTCTCCAGGATGCAAACCGCCTCCGCCATCGGCACCGTGCCGAAGTTCTTGGTGAACATGTTGGCGGCAATGTCTCGGGCCTTGGCGATCTCGGCTTCAGTGTAGGTGCGGCGATTCAGGGTGACCTGTTCGGAGCGAATGCGCGGCTTGAATGTGGCGACCGCCTTCAAGCTCGGCCATGCGGCAGTTGTCGCATCGGCGAGCGAGGTGCCGAGTTCGAGGGTGCTGCGGCGTTTGCCGGCAAAGTAGTCGTTGTGATTGATGTTCCCGCAGCAGCCGTTGGCGAAGACGGAGATCATGCCGGGGCCATGGCGTTCACTGACGAGCTTGGTGAAAACACCGGGATAATCCGCGGAGATCTTCACACCACCACCCACGGAGGTCGGATGCATGGCGAAGTTGAGCAACGAGGCCAGCGGCGTGGCATCCGCGCCCGCACCATGAAACGCCACCACGCCCACCTCGGGATCCACCGGCCCCGCAGGCCTGTCGGTGGCCGGATTGAACTTCTGCGGCTGCCAAAGGGCTTCTTTCACTCCCTCACGCAGCACACGGCGGTTGAAGCTGATGCCCTCGGCTTTTCCTGTCGCCACCGAGACCTTGGCCGGAGCCAGTTTGACCTTCGCCTCCTTCACCGACTGGGCGATGAGGCCGGGCAAAGCGCTGATGTAGGCCACACCGGGTGGTGAGTTCACCTTCGTAAGGTCATCCATGAGCGAGCCGCGCGGCTGCTGCGGCCCGGTGTGCGTGTGCGTGCCGGAAATCATGACGTGATCACCCTCAATGCCGCATTGCTCCTGAATCGCCTGGCGTGCCGCCGCCGCGACGGGCCGCACCGTGCCGGAGAGATCAAGCACGACGATCACGGCATGCGTGCCGTCCTTTTCGACGACGATGGTCTTCGCAAACAGCGGATCAAGCACCCCTGCGGAGCCACGGAAGCGGTAGAAGCCGCCCAGCGGCGTGCCGTCCTTCGGTGTGATGTCCACCTGCGCCGCGCCGACGCGGAAGTCACCGGCTTGAGCAGACAGGGTAACGAAGAAAAGGCAGAAAAGCAGCCGTGTGATCATGGTGAGGATACGCCACGCTTGAAAGACTCCCTTCACTGCGCCGATCTGTTTTCATGTCAGTTTTGGATCGATTCAATCTCACCGGACGCCGTGCCTTGATCACTGGCGGCTCACGCGGGCTTGGTTTGGAAATGGCGCGTGCGCTTGGCGAGGCGGGTGCCCAGGTCATCATTGCCGGGTCAAACGCCGAACATCTGCACAGGGCCTGTGAGGAGCTGTGCAGCGAGGATTTGCACGTCACCTCGGTTCAAGCCGATCTCTCAAAGCCCGAGGAAGCCGAGCGTCTCTGCGATGTCGTGCTCAAGGATCATGCGCCCATCGACATCCTCATCAACAACGTCGGCGGTCGTCGCATCAACACGCCCACCGAGGATCTCGCGCTCGAAGACTGGCAGCGCATCCTCGATCTGAACCTCACGCAGGCCTTCATCCTCACCAAACGCCTCGGTGGTGCGATGATCCCGCGAAAATGGGGCCGCATTATCAACATCTCCTCCATCAACGCTCTCTGGCCCGGCAAGGCGATGCGTGGACGCAGCTACGAAACCTCGAAAGGTGCGCTCACGATGTTCACGAAGGCCGTGGCCGCCGACTGGGCCGTGCATGGCATCACCGTGAATGCCATCGCGCCAGGGCCGTTTTTAACCGATGCGAATCGCCGCTGGATCGGGGAGAAGCCCGAGTTTGAAGGCGAAGTCGCCGACAGCATTCCCATGGGCCGCTGGGGCAGCCCAGAAGAGATCGGCCCGCTCGCCCTCTATCTCGCCAGCGAGGCCAGCAGCTACATGACGGGCAGTGTGCTTGTGATTGATGGTGGCAAGCTGCTGTGGTGATGGCTTAACCAAACGAAAGCAGACTTGCGTTTGGTTTAACTAAACGCCAATGTGATGGCGTATGGTTAAGAGGCGCTTCTGGCTCGACTGCATCGAAAAGCAGTGGAAGACGCGGCCCGTTTTATGGCTGCGCGGGGTGAGGCGTGCCGGGAAGACCTCGCTGGCACAATCGCTGGATGGCGTGGAGTATTTCGACTGCGAGCTACCGAGGGTGCGCCGGGCGATGGAGGATCCAGAAGCATTTTTGAAGGGAATGAAGGGCCGGCGCATCGTGCTGGACGAGGTACACCGGCTTCCCAATCCCTCCGAGCTGCTGAAAATCGCGGCGGATCATTTTCCGGGCACACGCGTGCTGGCGACGGGCTCCTCCACGCTTGGGGCGAGCAGCCGTTTCCGCGACACGCTGGCTGGGCGGAAGACCGAGCTGTGGCTCACACCGATGATCGAGGCGGACTTGGAAGATTTCGACAGCGGTGATTTGAACCAGCGCCTGCTGCACGGCGGATTGCCGCCGTTCTTCCTCTCGCCGGAGCCGCCGGAGCGCGATTTCCAGGAGTGGATGGACGCTTACTGGGCCAAGGACATCCAGGAACTCTTCCGGTTGGAGAAGCGGGTGTCGTTTCAGAAATTTGTGGAGCTGCTCATCGCGCAGAGCAGCGGCATTTTTGAGGCGACGAAGTTTGCCGCGCCCTGCGAGGTGGCGCGCCAGACGATCATGAACTACCTCGGCGTGCTGGAGGCCACGTCGGTGGCGCTGGTGCTGCGCCCGTTCAGCACGCGGCTGGCAAACGAGATCGTGGCCGCACCGAAGGTGTATGGCTTTGACACCGGCTTCGTCTGCGCTCACCGCGGCTGGAGCGAGCTGCGCAGTGATGACCGCGGCCGACTGTGGGAGCATTATGTGCTGAACGAAATGAGCGCCCGCGTGCCGCTCTCCAGCCTGCACTACTGGCGGGACAAGCAGGGGCACGAGATCGACTTCATCTGGCAGCCGCGCGGCAAAACGGTGACGGCCATCGAGTGCAAGTGGTCGGCGAAGGATTTTGATCCCTCCAACTTCCAGATTTTCGCGAAATCCTATCCGAAGGCCGCGTTGGTCGTCGTCGCCACAGACGCGAAACCAGCCTTCACCCGCGAGTATTCAGGTGTGAAGGTGGAATTCATCACCCTAAACACGCTGATTGAGCGAATCACCACAAAATGATGCCAGACATGCCTGCCAAACCTTCCCACGAACTTCGCGGCGTTCTGCCCGTTTTCCAGACGCCCTGGCATAACGATGAAACACTCGACCTCGAAACGCTCGAACGAGAGATCGCCTGGCTTTATGACTGCGGTGCGAACGGCATCGTGATGGCGATGGTGTCCGAGACATTGCGCCTCGACAGCGAGGAACGCGAGGAACTCGCCGCCGCAGCGTGCCGTTTCGGCAAAGATCGCGGTGTGGTCGTCATCAGCGTCGGCGCAGAGTCATCCAAAGTGGCCGAGCGTTATGCCAAACACGCCGAAAGCGTCGGCGCGAACGCGGTAATGGCGATTCCGCCGGTTTCGATAGGCATCGGTGAAAGCGAGCTGCTCGCGTATTACACGCGCATTATTGAGGCGATCCAGATTCCTGTCATCGTGCAGGACGCCAGCGGCTACGTCGGCAAACCGATGCCCATTGCGATGCAGGCACGGCTGCTGGACGAGTTCGGACCGGACCGTGTGCAGTACAAACCGGAGGCGAGTCCTATCGGCCCGAAGCTCAGTGAGCTGCGGGATGCGACGAAGGGCCGTGCTCGTGTCTTTGAAGGCACTGGCGGCATTGCGCTCGTCGATTCGTTCAAACGCGGCGTGGTGGGCACGATGCCGGGCGCGGACCTCATTCGCGGCCTCGTTCCGCTGTGGAATGCACTCGAAGCTGGCGATGCCGAAAAGGCAGATCGCATCCACGGACCGCTTTCGGCGCTGATTTCGATGCAGACAAGCCTCGACGGCTTCTTGGCAGTGGAGAAGCATCTGCTCGTCCGCCAGGGCATCTTCAAGAACACACTCGTACGCGGCCCCGTTGGCTTCAAACTCGACGCAGAGACAACCCGTGAGGTGGAGCGGCAGTTTGATCGCATGATTGCAGCAGCCCAATGATTTGAAGCCATGATCATCGACGTCCACTCCCACGCCTGGAACTTTCCCGCTGACTTTTCGGACGATTTCATCACGCAGGCAGGTCGCGCGCGGCCTGGGGTGAAGGTGGACATGAGCGCGACGTATGAGGCCTATCGCGCATCAGCCCCGGAGGACACGACGACGATCGTCTTCGGCGGCAAAGCGAAGCTGAGCGGCCTGTGGGTCGATGACAAGACCATCGCCGAATACGTGGCACGGGATGCGAAGCGGCTGATTGGCTTCATGTCGATAGATCCCACTCAGGAAGGCTGGGAGCGAGAATTGCGCGTGGGACATGAAGAACTTGGCCTGCGCGGCATCAAGCTGCTGCCGATGTATGCGGGTTTCAGCCCCGATGATCCGAAGCTGGAGCCGCTGTGGCAGTATGCGGAGAAAAACGGCCTGCCGGTGCTGCTGCATATGGGCACCACGTTCATCGCCCAGGCACCGCTGGCCTTCACACTGCCGCGATTGATCGAGCCGGTGGCGCTGAAGCATCCCGGCGTGAAGATCATCCTCGCGCACCTCGGGCACCCGTATGAGGGCGAGTGCATCGTGACCATCCGGAAGCACGAGAACGTCTTCGCCGATGTCAGTGCGCTTCATTATCGCCCGTGGCAGCTCTACAATTCTCTGATGCTCGCGCAGGAATACGGCGTGTGGCACAAGCTGCTCTTCGGTACCGACTTCCCCTTCACCACGGTGAACGCGAGCATCGAAGGCATCCGCAAACTCAACGACATGCTGGAGGGCGCGAAGCTGCCGCGTCTGGATGTGAATCAGGTCGAGGCGATGATTCACCGCGACTCGCTAAAGCTGCTCGGGCTTACTCGAACTTGATCGAGTAAACATCCGCGTCCTTCAGCACGAAGCGCAGCTTCACGACCTTTCCGGCGAGCGAACTGACATCGGTGCCGTTTTTCCAGACCACGGTGCGTTCGAGAGAATCGCCGAAGTGCTCTTCACTGTCGCTTAAAGCGAAGCCGGGCAGCGGTTTGCCGTTCGCGTCCTGGATTTCGACCTTCACGCCACCGGCGGCCGAGGTAGCGAAGTTCATCGTGAGGGTTTTGCCGGTGAAGGTGATCGTTTTGGTGATCAGTTCGCCGCCCTTCATCGGCGCATGGATGGAGACAAAGCCATCGAGGCGCATTGTGTAGCGGCGGAGCTGGCTGCTGTTGCCTGTCCAGTAGCTCTCGGTGGCGTAGAGGCTGAGTTCGTTCGGTGCGCCTTCGAGGGCAGACTTTGTCTCCACGGGATGCCAGGCGATGTATTGATGGCCGTAGTTCCAGGTGCCGGGTCGCTCGATGCCGGGCGGGAGGAAGGCCTCGTTCCATCGCTTGAAGGTCACGCCATCACGGCTGGCCATGAAGAGTCCTTCGGTGACGACCATGCCATAGCGGTCGCTGGCCTTTGAGCGCCACTCGCGGTGCTCGCGTTCCGGCAGCGCCCGCATGCTCTCGGACCAGCCGCGTTCGAGGTAGCGCGTGGGAAAGCCGAGCAGCAGATGTGGGGCGCGTGCATAGGGCTTCACTTGGTTCGTGTAGAGCTGCTCGCTGGGTGAGTCGGTGTAGCTTAAGTCGTGCTGACTCTCCCAATGGATGAAGTCTTTCGACGTGGCCGTGCGGATGGCGCGATCGCCGGAGGGCTTCCAGTTCTTCTCATCGGTCGTGCCCTCGGTGAAGTAGCGCCAGTAGGCGCGGTATTGGCCGCTGTGCGCATCCCAGAAGGCGAGGTTTTGCGAATCAAAGGCCCCATCCGTGATCACCGGCGCATCCGCCATCGGCGACCAGCGGAGGCCGTCGGGCGATTTCAGCGCGAGGAGGCCTTTCGGCGAGTTCGAGCGCACGATGGCCTTGTATCTAGCTTCGGGCGGCGCGGACGGGTTGTCGTCTTTGAAGACCGCCGGATGACCGCCGTCGGGATTCACCTTCCCCATCTTGCCATGCGGGATGACGATGTTGTTCGCCTTCGAGCCTTTGAACTCATGCAGGCCGAGCTCTGGTTTCCGCCAATGAATGCCGTCATCGCTCTCAGCGTAGCAGGTGAAGAGAGGATGCTCGCCCGTGTTCACCTTCCCCGGCGCGGTGACGGTGAGCTGCCAGGACTTGTAATACATGCGGTATTTGTCGCCGTCCTTGAAGACGCTGTGGTAGCCGCTGCCGCTGCCCTCCCAGGGCAAATCATGCGTGATGGCAATCTCCTGCGGCTGCGGGTGATGCAGGCGCTGCTCGGCCTTGCCGGTCATCTTTTCGATCAAAAAATCATCCACGAACAACTCACGGCGAGAGCCGATGGCGATGGGATCGGCGGAGAGCGATGAAACGGTCAGGAGAGCAAGGAGGAGGTGCTTCATGACAGGACTACGCAGACAGATGGTAAAATAATGACAGGTAAAATGATGTTCTGAAGGAATCCGCCTCTGCAATCATTTTACCCTTCATCATTCTACCCGCCTCATGCTCGCCCTTTCCCGCACCGAAGACCCCACGCCGCAAAGCCGCTGCCGTTTTGCTTTGAAGTGGTGCGACATCACACCGCCTGCGGACATCTACCACCGCATGTGGGGTGCAGCGAAGCATGAACGCGCCACGGGCATCCACCGGCCGCTGCGGGCCACCGTGACCGTCTTTGCGCCAATGGAAGGCAGCGAGCGGCAGATCCTGCTCGCGCTCGACCATTGCGTGATGGGAGCCACCGAGCATGCGAATCTCGTCGCGCAGGCCGCGGAGATCGGCGGCGTGGGCAAGGAGGAGATTCTCGTCGTCTTCTCACACACGCATGGCGCGGGCTTGATGGGCCTCGATCGGGCCAATCTGCCCGGCGGTGATCTCATTCCGCCTTATTTGCAGTCGCTCGGAGAGAAAGCGGGCGCTTTGATCCGCGACGCCATCGCCTCGCTGAAGCCCGCAGGCATCGTGTATGGCCGTGGAAAGTGCTCGCTGGCCACGCATCGCGATTTTTGGGACGGGAAGCAGTTCGTCTGCGGTCACAATCCCGGTGTACCTGCCGACGACACCTTCATCGTCGCCCGCGTGACCGATGATGCGGGCCAAATGCTCGCCAGCATCGTGAACTACGCCTGCCATCCCACCACCCTCGCATGGGAAAACACACTCATCAGCCCCGACTACATCGGCGCGATGCGTGAACTCGTCGAACGCGACACCGGCGCTCCCTGCCTCTTCCTCCAAGGTGCCAGCGGCGAACTCGGCCCGCGCGAAGGCTTCGTTGGCGACACCGCCGTGGCGGATCGAAACGGCCGCGAACTCGGTTATGCCGCTCTTTCGGCCCTCACCGCCCTTCCCGCCGCTGGGACGATTTTTGTCTATACCGGCCCCGTCGTCTCCGGTGCCACGCTCGGCTCGTGGAAGCATCAAAGCATCGATCTCGCCGAAAAAGCCACCTGGAAGCTCCAGCGCTGGCACGAGCCGCTGCGCTATCGCCCGGGCCAGCCAACGATCGAGCAAACCCAGGCCGAACTCGATCAATTCAAGTCCGACGAAGCCGCCGCCCGCGCCGCTGGCGATGAATCCCGCGCCGCCGACTGCCGCGCCATGGCCGAACGCAAAACCCGACTCCTCCATCGCCTCCACCAGCTCCCCCACGGCGAAACCTATCCGCTCCAAGTCGTCCTCTGGCATCTCGGCGATGCCATCTGGCTCGGCGTCCAAGGTGAAAGCTACTCCCTCCTCCAAACCGAACTCCGCCGCCGCTTCCCCGACAAAATCATCCTCATCGCCACCATCGCCGCCGACTGGGGTGCCAGCTATCTCCCGCCGCGTGAGCTTTACGACACCGGCATCTATCAAGAGACCATCGCCGTCGTCGCCCCAGGGAGTTTGGAGCAGTTGATTGAGGCGATTTCTTCCCGGATGGCCTAGCACCACTCCAGCACCAGAGTCCATAACGCCTGGCATCTTTTTTGATGGCAGGCGAGGCGATGATGTGACCGGACCACAGGCTGTCGGAGACGGGGCGCTGGTGGGAAGCGTTTCGCAGCCGAACACGCCTCAAAAGGTGTTGCGGCCAGAGCGTTCGGCTGGAAACTCTCAAACTCATGGCGGCACTCGAACTGAAAAATCTAGGCTCCCTATCCTTTGAACCCACTGGTTTGGAGCATGACAGTTTTAACGGTTGGACCATGCGAAGCTCCGTTAAGGTAGCTTTGCGCTCATCCAATGTTTATCTGGGCCAGCTCATGAGCGGGCCGAGCATGAGGAATGAAATCAAGCAGTTTGTAGAAGAGAGGCTCGGCTCTTGCGCTTATGAACCGCAATATGACGGCGATCCCCCTTGTTCGAGCATGTCTCTGCATTTGTTGCGCCAGAACGGCCTTGTCCGCATCTCTTTTTGGCATCAATGCTATTGCTGCTTGGAGGATGAATCATCTTGGATGCATGAGGTCAATGAAGCATTGAAGGCCAGCTCAAGTCTTGGCCTGCGCTGCCAGTCATCTATCGAGAGAATGGATCACCTGATGATGATTACCAGTTGGTTCAGGTTTGTGGTTGAGCAAGATCTCGCGGACAAGTTTCTCACGGACCTCCTCATCGAATTGGATGAACAGACTGAGAAGTAGTTCATCGGAGCCCCTCATTGACATCGGACGCTGCCTGCGATGGCAGCACCGAAAGCCGAGATCGGCTGGGACAAAAGCGATTTGCAGGCGAGAGCCGCAAAGACGCAGGGCATTCTCGCTAGTTTTTCCACGCGGGCCAAAAGCACGCTGGGCCGTGCACTAAATGGCTGGCATTTTTTCCATGACGGCGGCAACAACTAAACGCCAAGCCTTTGAGTCTGCGTCACGCAAGCCCCTGACTTTCTGGTCCGCGTATTCGACGAAGTTGAACAGTGCCGCCAAGCAGTCTTCTGGTGCTCCAGAGACTTGCGCGATGTGTTCTTTCACTTTCGGCAGAACTGATGCTGCGGCCTGTTTGAATCTATCGTCAACAATTTCAGCATTGATGGACAGGGGGATGCCGAGGTGTTCAGAGAGAGCAATGACGATGTATAGCGGAATATCTGATTCATGAAAACCGGGGTAGGTTGCGGCTCCGCCAAGCCGATGGAACCAGTCACCAAGAACCGACAGCGCATGCCAAAGTGCTCTCTGATTTGAGTCCTTCATTTTTGATTAGGAGAAGGGTCTGGTGCTGGAGAAATCAAGCGCCGATTCAGCTAGTGGCTTGCCGCCGACTGGCTCCAAGGTCATATCAGGCATCGTTTTGACTGGTGGTGTGATCACAGGCGCTCAAACCAGATATAGTTGAACTCAGCATCACCCGTTTCAGCCAAGGTTACCTTGGTGGAGGTTGATGCACACTCGATTGAGGCTAAAGTGTAAATGTTACTTAGTATCAGAAGTTTGCGAGCATACTCAGGCGGATCGACGATAGACGCAGATCCAGCCGCGCTAAAACGTAGTTTTTCTCCCGGACTCGGCCACTTCGGTCGCTCCAACGGTGCAGCAACCGAGTATTCTGACGGCGCGAGTGCTATTATTTGAGCGCTGGTGATCACAAACTCTGAACGAGACTCCGAAGCCAGAAGACTCAACGCTACTGCTTGTCTGTAATCTCGATTCATTGCAGGCCATCCTCGAATGCGACCATAGCTTGGAACATCGGGCTCGAAAACGCGATCAATGAGTTCGGCTGCTATAAGATCTGAAGAGGTGCTTTCTGGCCCCCAATCAGCATCAAGGTCGATACCACGCTCATTGCTGGTTGGTCCAAGCACCAGCCAGGGGCAGCCGTTAATGGTGACTTCACGTCTGGCGCTGCTGAGCCTACGAAAATGAAACACGAGGCTGGGTTCTTGGGGCGTAATGGTCATTGGTTCAGTTCTTTTCCGAATAAACTATTCTGCGAATAAGCAGGGGATGTCCGTGTTTTGAATTCCAGCGCTTTTTGAAAGTCTCCAAGTGTGCGGCTAAGTGCTCCTCTCAAAAAATCCCCCACTTCTTCCGCTTCAGTCGGTGTTTAGCGAAAATTGCCTCGGCTAGTTTGAGGTTTGCATCAGTTAACACCGGGACGCAGTTGGCAATTTCCATTGATGCCTCCAGGGGATGCGTATCTCCCGTGATGTGTCTAGCTACTTTCGCGGCAAAGTTAAACACTGCCTGGCTTGCTTCAAGACCAGCCCATTCTTCTATCATTTGCCAGCCATCTTGCGCCGCCGAACCAAAAAGCAGAGCACTCATTTCCTGCGCGAAGATTTTTTGTTCCTCGGGTTTTAACGAGCTTTTCTCCTTGGCACATTGAAGTGCATTCATCATGAACCAAGCGCCTATTGCTATAGATGCCTCGCCCCCTGGTTCAGCGTAACCATCCGGGAGTGTGAAATCAACAACACGTTCATTCATGGCTCCGAACCACGCTAACGATACCTCCGCCGCTTCTTGGCAAAGCTCCTCAGCTACGGCAGACAGTTGATGACTCATAGTGGATTATTGGGTTTGGGAATGGTGAAGTCAATATTATGCCTCAGCAAGCTGATTGGCGGCACCTTCTGGGCATTCTCCTTTGGTGGCTACGAGGGCTAGATGCTTGGCATTTTCAGTGAAACAAATCTGAATGCTGGGGGCTGATACTTTATTCCCGCAGCTTCAAGGCGGCGACACGAAGAAGCGGATGAAGCCTTTTTTGCGCAGTCCAGACTCCAGCACTCGATCTCCGGTCCAAAGCTCTGCGTCCTGGTCCAGGGCGAGCGCGACATAGGCGGTGTCGTTCTCGTCCACATCACGACAGAGACGCCATGCTTCGATCCAGCTTCCCAGGCGAATGCTGTCCTCGTCGATAAACTCAATTCTCTCGAGAATGCTATGCAGCAGAGAGAGAAGCTCTGGCTCGGAAAGACCGCTGGCATCGGCGATGCGCTCCTTGTGTTTGAAGATTTCTACGAAGACGTATTTCGAGCAAATAACCGGGTCTTCGGCAGCGAGTTAAACGCGCGGCGGAGTTGGTGATTCGCAGCGATTAGCTCCGAAAAGATGCGGTTCGCATCAATGACGACGCATGGGCTCATGCCGCAGCGATCTGGGAGAGAATGCGCTGCCTGTTGTTCGACCACCAAGAGGCGTCCACCTCGTCGGCGAGCCGGTCAGCGTCCTGCTGGGTGAAGCGGCTCTGGCGCGCTGCCCACTCGGCTTTGACAAAAGCGACGAAGCTGGCCTGCTCGCTGTGCGGAAGCGCTTCTTCCGGGAAAGAGAAGACGATGCGTCCATCGGCGTGGAGAGTGTTCAAGGTGGCAGCCATGGTGCGGAGTTTCGTTTCCAGCGGATGATTTTCAAGATCGAGTTCGTGTTGTCGAGGATTGAGATCAATCCGAACTGTTACAACCGTTTGAACCATGCCGTGCCCCTGATCAACGCGTAAAGGATTGATCAGCGGTTCCAAATCTGTCCTTCTACACCCATGAAAATCACCGCCATCGAAACCCTCGTCTGCCATGCCCGGATGCGTAACTGGATCTTTGTTAAAGTCGTCACGGATCAGCCCGGCCTGATCGGCTGGGGGGAGGCGACGTTGGAGTGGCACACGCGGAGCATTGTGGGGGCGATTGAAGACATGTCGCACCTGCTTATCGGCGAGGATCCGACGCGGGTGGAGTATCTGTGGCAGATGATGTATCGACAGCACTTCTGGCATGGGCACGGCATCGTGCGGGCCACGGCCATCGCGGGCATCGATCTCGCGCTGTGGGACATCGTGGGCAAAGTCGCCAACATGCCGCTCTCGAAGGTGTTTGGCGGTCCGGTGCGGGATTGGGTGCGGACTTATTGCCACCTCGGCGGCGGGAAGATGGAGGATTTTTATCAAACGCCCGCCGACAACGCGAAACGCTTCGCCGAACTGGCGCAGCAGGCCGTGGCGGATGGTTACACGGCCTTCAAAAGCATGGCCGTGCCGAGCACGATGCCGATCGAGGGAATGAAACCCGTGCGCGCTGCTGCTGCAGCCGTCGCGGCGATGCGTGAGGCCGTGGGGCCGGACATCGACATCATGGTCGATTGCCATGCGCGGCCCTCACCGGCCATGGGGCTGAAGTTTGGCAAAGCGCTCGATGATTTCGGCCTCTACTTCTTCGAAGAGCCCTGCTGGCCGGAGGCGGTCGATGGCCTCGCGAAGATCAATGCCGCCCTGACCACGCCCGTGGCCAGCGGCGAGCGTGTGACGAACCTGGAGGCCTTCAAAGACATGTTCGAGAAGCGTGCCGTTGAGATCTGCCAGCTCGACATCACCCACTGCGGCGGCCTCAGCGCCGCCAAACGCATCGCCGCGCTCGCCGAGGCCCATCGCATCGCTTTGGCACCGCACAATCCGCAAGGGCCGGTGAGCACTGCGGCATCACTGGAGTTCGGATTCTCGCAGCCGAGTTACATCATCTGCGAAACCGTGCACAACGACGTGCCATGGCGTCAGGACGTGGTCGAGGAAGGTTTCAGTATTGAAGCCAAAGGCCGCATCGTCCGCCCGAACACGAAACCCGGCCTTGGCATCACCATCAACGAGGCCGAGGTGAAGAAGCATCCCTTCCAGCAGGAGATCGTCCTGCGCGAGTTCAGCCCGGATGGCGCGGTGACGGACTGGTGAGGCAAAATCGTTATGAGCCGGGTGGCGGAGGCTGTGGCTGGTTGCGGGCGGCTTCTTCGGCGGCGCGTTGAGCGGCTTCGGCAGCAGCGCGCTGGGCAGCCTCGGCGGCGGCACGCTGGGCCTCTTCCTGCGCGCGCATGGCTGCCTCTTGGGCGGCGCGTTGGGCGGCTTCGGCGGCAGCGCGTTGCGCTTCTTCCTGGACACGGCGCATCTGCTCCTCAGCGGCACGACGGGCCTGTTCTTCGGCTTGGCGCTGTGCCATCTCCTGCTGCTGGCGCATCTGCTGCTCGGCAGCGCGGCGGGCTTGCTCCTCCGCCTGTTGGCGGGCCATTTCTTGCGCACGACGTTCGGCTTCTTCCTGAGCGCGACGCATCTCGGCCTCAGCTTGACGACGGGCCTGCTCCTCCGCCTCACGCTGCGCCATTTCCTGGGCGCGGCGAGCGGCTTCTTCTTGCTGACGTTGCATCGCGGTGGCCTGGGCCTGCTCTGCGGCCCTATTTTCGGCCATGGCGCGTTGCTGCGCGGCAAGCTCCTCCTGCTGGCGCTGCTGCATGGCAGTCGCTTCGGCTTGTTGGCGAACGCGTTCGGCCTCAGCAGCGGCCAGGGCTTGATCAGCCGTCGCTTTTTCCGACATGGCACGTTGTTGGGCGGCAAGCTCCTCCTGCTGACGCTGTTGCATGGCAGTCGCTTCGGCCTGCTGGCGGGTGCGTTCAGTCTCGGCGGCGATCTGCGCTTGTTCGGTCGTCATTTTCTCCGCCGCTGCTTTTTGTTGGGCGGCGAGTTCCTCCTGCTGGCGCTGCTGCATGGCGGCAGCGTCGGCCTGCATGCGTGCTTTTTCGGCTTCTGCCTCCGCAGCTTGCACCACAGCCATTTTTTCGGCGGCGGCAGGCTGCTGGGCGGGTGTTTCGTTCTGTTGCGGAACTGGCGTTTCCGTCACAGCGGGAGCGGCGGGCATGGTTTGCACCACGGGTGGCTGGGAGGTGGGAATTTCGACGGAAACAACCGGAACGGGCTGGACGGCGGGAGGTGTGGCTTCAACGACGACGGTTGGAGCTGGAACCACAGGTTCCGCAGGCATCACCACGGTGGTTGGAGGCGTTTTTTCTGGCTCTGCCGCTGTGACCACGGGAGGAGTCGCTGGGGCTGTGGCGGCTGGCTGATCCGCAACTGCTGGTGTGGCGGGTTGCTCGGCTATGACGCTGGTTTGTGTGGCTGCGATGGGTGCCGCAGGCTGGGTCATCGGCTTGTCCTCAATCGCCATGGCAGGACGCACCGTTTCCGGAGAGGCTGACTCGATTACTGGCGCATTGACCACAGTGGCAGGTGTTTCCACGGGCGGGGCGACGATGGGCGGCACTGTTGTTTCGATCACAGTCACCGGCTGCTGCACGGCGGCAGTGAGCTTTTCTGCTGCGATGGTCTCACGAATCTCGGTCGCGACGCGCTGGGGGACGCCTTCAAAGGCATCCACACGCCTCGGTTTCTCGATGCGCTCGGCCATTTCAGGCCGCATGGCAGGCGCACCGGCCCTCAGCAGCGGGAGTTCAACCATGACCGGCTGTGCCAATGCCTCAGGGTGGCGATGCCCTGGGTGTGTCCTCGGAATTTCGCTTGCCGCAACTGACTGCACCTGGATCTGGGGCACGGGACGCGCGCAATCCCGTTCCATCTGGGCACGCGGCGGGCCGCCGTGGTGCTGGAACATGCCGCGGCGGGGCTGGTCGTCGCAGCGGACGATCTGGGTGACGTTCACGCTGCTCTGGAAAATCGTCGTGTTTTGCGTCACGGGGGCGCAGTAGGTGGTGTAGCTCGGCTGCACGAAATGATTCGTGGTGATGAAGGTGTAGCTGGACGGTCCGAGGTTGTACTGCGTGTCGCAGTCGCGATAAACACCGCTGATGGAGCCACGATCCGGTGGAAGCGGCGCCCAGCCGACGTGATCGCGGCTCTGACGCCAGGAGACCCAGGCAGGCGCCCATTCGCTGCCGGGCACCCAGACCCAGCCGTGGCGCGAGAGATTCACCCAGCGGCCATAGTGATAGGTGGCCCAGCCAAAGGGCTCGTTGGACTGCCAGGTCCAGCCCATGGACGACCACACCCAGCAGCCATCCACATACGGCCGCCAGCGCGCCGTGGTGAGGGTGGGCCGCCAGCAGTAGCCGTAACCGCTCACATCCATCCAGCGGCCATAGGGGGTGAGCTGCTCATAAAAGAGCGAGTGATCACGCGGGGCCGAAACTTGCGGCGTCACATTCAGACGAGGCGTGGTGTTGGCGATGCGCTGCGTGACGGCATTGCTCTGCTGCCGCGCCGTGTCTGCTTGAGCGCGGAGGGCTTCGTTCTGCTGCTTCAAAGCCTCCAAAGAGCCACGCAGCTCGGCATTCTCACGATCTTTGAGCGCCTGCTCCATGTCGGCGAGCTGCTTGTCCATCAAAGCGGTCTTCGTCTCGATCTCCAATGCCTGCCGCTGCAAGGCATCGCGGGCCTCGGCAAGCTGGCTTTCGGTGGCGGCGTTGTAGGGCGCGGCCTCTGGGGCCGCGCTGACGGCGGGCGGCACCGGCTTTTCACAACTGGCCAGGGGAAGAAACGCGGTGACAGCGAAAAGGGAGCGGAAGCGGGCATTCATGGGCGTGGAGTCCAGTCTGACGCCGCCCAGGAAGATGTATTCACCCCGGCTCCTACTTCTTCCGCTTCACCACCTGCTGCGTCTGCCTCGTTTTGAGCATCAAATCGGCCCCGAGGACGCCGCTGAAGTGGCTCAGCGGATACAGGATGCTGCGGCGGCCGATGATGCTGCCGGGGCTGATGACGCTGTTGCAGCCGATCTCCGCGTAATCACCGATGATCGCGCCGAATTTCCGCAGGCCGGTGGGCAGGATGTCGGTGTCGGTCTTGACGGTGACTTCGAGGCGGTCCAGTCGCACATTGGAAAGGATCACGCCAGCGGCCAGATGCGCCTTGTGGCCGAGGATGGAGTCGCCCACGTAGTTGTAATGCGGCACCTCGCAGCCGTCGAAGATGACGCAGTTTTTGAACTCACACGAATTTCCGAGCACGCAGCCATCACCGATGATGACATTTTCGCGGATGTAGCAGCCGGCGCGGAGCTGGCAGTTCCGCCCGATCCACGCCGGGCCTTTGATCACCACGCCAGGCTCCAGCGTGGTCCCCTCATCTATGAACACATCCTCACCGATGAACGCTCCCGGCGGCACCTGCGTGCGAATCTCGCGCTGCAGCCTGAACTCGAGGTAGGACTCGATACGCGTCAGCGCAGCCCACACCGGCGAGTCATCCGGGAACAGGATGCCATGCTTCGTGTGGGTGAGATCGAGGTAGTCGCGGGCGGGGAACACTGTACAGATGTTTCAAGTTTTAGGTTCAAAGTTTCAAGCGTGGGATCGTGTTCGAGCTGCGATGAACTTGAAACCTCAAACTTGAGACTTGAAACCGCATCGGTCTACACCGTCATGATCTCCTTTTCCTTCGAGGCCACATGCTGGTCGATCTCGGCAATCTTCTTGTCCGTCATGGTCTGGATTTCCTTCTCCATGCGGTGGAGGTCATCTTCGGTGATGCTGCCGTCCTTCTCACCCTTCTTGATGGCTTCGAGCGCATCACGACGGGCGGAGCGCACGCGCACGCGGGCTTCTTCGCCGAGGGTTTTGCACATCTTCACCATCTGCTCGCGGCGTTCGGTGGAGAGGGACGGAATCGGCAGGCGGATGACTTTGCCCTCAATGCTGCCGTTCAGGCCGAGACGCGACTCACGGATCGCGCGGTCGATGTCTTGGAGCGTGGAGGAATCAAAGGGCTCGATGCGGATCAGACGCGCGTCCGGCGTGGTGATCATGGCGAGCTGCTTCAGCTTCATGTGGCTGCCGTAGCTCATCACATGCACGTCCATGTTTTCGACCAGCGTGGGGTTGGCCTTGCCCGTGCGCACGGTGGCAAATTCGTGAATGGCGTGCTCGACCGCCTTCGTCATGGCCTCGTCGGCCTCCATCATCGTCAATTCAGGGTCCATATCAGTGTCAGGTTGGGATTTCGCTCAGCCTTTGGCATCCACCAGCGTGCCCAGGTGCTCGCCGACGAGCGCGCGGCGGATGTTGTCCGGCTCGTTCATGCTGAAAACGCCGATGGGCATGTTGTTTTCCATGCAGAGGGAGAAGGCGGTGGAGTCCATCACCTTGAGCTGGCGTGTGAGGCACTCGTGGAAGCTGATGCGGTCAAACTTCACCGCGTTCGGGTTCTTGGCGGGATCAGAATCGTAAATGCCATCGACTTTGGTCGCTTTGAGCACGATCTCGGCATTGATCTCGCTGGCGCGCAGCGCGGCGGTGGTGTCGGTGGAAAAGAATGGATTGCCCGTGCCGGCGGCGAAGATCACTACACGGCCCAGTTCCAGGTGGCGCATGGCTTTGCGGCGCACGAAGGGCTCGGCCACGTTGTCCATCTTGATCGCGCTTTGCACGCGGGTCGGCACATCCATGGCCTCCAGCATGCTTTGCAAGGCCAGCGAGTTCATCACCGTGGCCAGCATGCCCATGTAATCCGCCGTGGCACGCTCCATGCCCTTGTTGCTGGCCGTCACGCCGCGCCAGAAGTTGCCGCCGCCCACGACGAGGGCGATTTCGAGGCCGGTCTGATGCGCCGCTTTGATCTGCGCCGCCATGTCCTCGACGATGGGCGGGGAGATGTTGTCCGTACTGCCCGGCTGTCTCAGCGCTTCACCGCTGAGTTTGAGAAGAACACGACGGAATTTTCGAGGAGCGGTGGAGTCAGGCATGAAAGAGCAGAGTTGAACCATAAAGCATGAGCGCAGCGGCCTTGCAAAGCCAAATCTGCTGCGGCATTCATCGCGCATGAAAGAAGACCCAACCCTTCCCGCCGACGCACGCTTTGAAACACGCGCCATCCACGTCGGCCAGGACTACCGCAGCGAGACCGGCGCGGTCATCCCGCCGATCTACATGACCTCCACGTTTGAAACCGGCAATCCGACCGGTTTTGACTACACCCGCTCCGGCAATCCGAACTTCCGCAACCTGCAATGCACGCTCGCCAGCCTGGAAAACGCGAAATACTGCACCGTCTTCGCCAGCGGCCTCAGCGCCATCTCCGCCATCCTGTTTTCGCTCAAAGCGGGGGATGTGATCCTCTCCGAGCAGCAGATCTACGGCTGCACCTACCGCATCTTTGAAAAGGTGCTGCGTCGCTTCGGCGTCACCATCAAATACGCCAACTTCGCCAACTCCGCGAACTATGGCCTCATCGCGCAGCTCAAGCCCGCGCTGGTCTGGCTGGAGTCACCCACCAATCCGCTGCTGAAAATCCTCGACATCAAGGCCCTCAGCGCCGCCGCCCACAGCGTCGGCAGTGTCGTCGCCGTGGACAACACCTTTGCCTCCAGCCTGCTCCAGCAGCCGCTCGATCTCGGTGCCGATCTCTCCCTGCTCAGCACGACGAAATACACCAACGGCCACAGCGACAGCCTCGGCGGCGCGGTTTGCTCCAATTCCGACGAGTGGCAGGAAAAAATGATCTTCGCGCAGAAGGCCATCGGTTTGCAGCCCAGCCCCTTCGACGCCTGGCTCATCTCCCGCGGCGCGAAGACCGAGGCCGTGCGCATGGAGCGTCACTGCGCCAACGCCCTCGAGCTCGCGAAACGGCTGGAGGAACGCAAGGGCCGTAAAGGCCGAAAAAGCGTCCGCAGCGTGAACTACCCCTTCCTGCCGAGCCATCCGCAGTACAAGCTCGCCAAAAAGCAGATGAAGGCCGGCGGCGGCATGCTGCTGGCTGATTTTGGCCTCAGCTACGGCGACACCCTCGCCTTCATCCGCCGCCTGCGCTTGTTCACCCAGGCCGAAAGCCTCGGCGGCATCGAAAGCCTCGTCGCTCACCCCGCCAGCATGACCCACGCCTCGATTCCCAAAGAAACCCGCGAAGCTGCCGGCGTTACCGACGGCCTCGTGCGCTTCTCTGTCGGCATCGAGCACGTTGAGGATCTGTGGGAGGATATTGACCGGGCCTTGGCGAAGAAGTGACTTTTAGCCATGGCCAAGTTTTACTTCATGGATCAGGAGTTCTCCGGAACTCACTTCGACAAGATTGGCGGTGCCGCAATCTGGGAGTGCGATGGGGTCGAATTCGATTACTCTTGGGAGTGGTTCTATGACTTTTTCTTCATCACAGAACCAGGAGGTTGGGGTTCTGATGAGTCCTCCTCCCTGCGCAGCCATTTGCTAAATATGGCGGCCACTTTTTACAAATACCATGATGTCATACTGAAAAAAGCCGCGCTGGAAGAGACGGACATACAGGAGGCCATCGATGAATTGCTCGAGATGGTGGAAGCAAGCAAAGGCCATCTTGTCAGCTTTTGGACCTATGGGGACGAGTCGAACAAGAAAGATCTCGATGAAGAGCGTGCTGCGCTGCCTTCCGAGGAGCAAATGGCAAAGGTTCTGACACTACCCCATGTGGAATATCGCATGCGGAGGGTCATGCCAGAGTACTTCGTGATGGACGAAAAAATGGCCCTGAAGCGCTACCGCAACGAGCTGGCCGACTTTAACCGGCGGAAAAAACTGGCAAACAAGAACCAGCAGCGGGACGCGGCCACGGGTATGAGATCGTAGCCATGCTGCAGAGAGCTGCGAAGGAGAACCCCTTCAACAGCTTCCACACTTGCTCATCTTCATTCCCATTGCCTCCCGCCCGTGCATGAAGAAAAGTGCCGCGCCCCCCAATGACCGACCTGTTTACCCACCCTCTCTGCAACGCCGAAGACCTCGGCAAGGCGATCCCTGACCACGACCTCGGCGTGTCCGTGTGCCTGCCGCTGTGGAAGCATGTGATCGGCTATGAGGAAGGCGATCAAGAGATCGTTTCAAAGTTCAAATCCGGCTACCCGCGCTTCTGCTGCCCGCCAGCCATCACACGGCTGTTTGAAGCGGCTGAAAAGGAATTCGCCGCCGCAGGCGAGCGCTGCCTCGTGTTTCCGCGTGTCGTACATGCGAAGCGCTGCGTGAAATTCATCGAAACCGGCCGCGTGGTCGAATGGACAGCGCATCAACTCGGCGTCGCGGTGTTTCCTGCGGACAGTTATGTGAAGGCACGCAAGTTCTGGCGCTTCTGCGGCGAATGCGTGAGCACACGGCAGGCTTGCGATGCTTTGGGAGAACACCAAAGCGATGCGACTGCCGAAGAAGGCAAGGCTGCGAACCGCATCATCCGCGAACGCATCGCCCAACTCGCCGGACAACAACCCGAGGACGTGTTTCTGTTTCCTTCCGGCATGGCGGCGAATTTTGCAGTGCACCGCATGCTCACGCATCTGTCTCCGGGCCGCAAAACCGCCCAGCTCGACTTCCCCTATGTCGATGTGCTGAAGCTACAGCAATTCTTCGGCAGCGGCGCACACTTCCTGCCGCTCATCAAAGACAGCGAGTATGACGATCTGCGCACGCTGCTGCAAAACGAGCCGCTGGCGGGCCTGTTCTGCGAAGCGCCGAGCAATCCCCTGCTCCGCTGCGTCGATTTCGAGCGCTTGCTTGCGATTCGCACCGAATCACAACCGGGCGTGCCCATCGTCGTCGATGACACCATCTCCACCGTCGCGCATGTTGATGCGCATCGTGTCGCCGATGTCGTCACCACGAGCCTGACGAAGAGTTTTTCAGGCGCTGGCGATGTCCTGGCTGGCAGCGTTGTATTGAATCGTCAATCGCCGCATCACGAGGCCTTCTCCGCGTTTTTGACCGCGCACGCCGATCACGAACTCTGGCGCGGTGATGCCGTGGCGCTCGAACTCAACAGCCGCGACTTCGTGCAACGCGCCACCACGATGAGCCGCAACGCGAAGGCGCTCGCCTATCACCTGCGCTCGCATCCGAAGGTGGATCGCGTGTGGCATGCCGCAACGGAAGGCGGACGTGGCTACGAATTCATCCGCCGCGAGAATGGCGGACACGGCTGCCTGTTCTCCTTCACGCTCAAAGATCCCGCACAGACAAGCGCGAAGTTCTACGACGCTTTGCGCGTGTGCAAAGGCCCCAGCCTCGGCACCAACTTCACGCTCGTGTGCCCCTACACGCTGCTCGCCCACTATGAGGAACTCGACTGGGTCGAAAGCGTCGGCGTCAGCCGCTGGCTCATTCGCGTGTCCGCCGGTTTAGAAGACACGCAGGAGCTGATCGCACGGTTTGATGAGGCGCTGGCGTTGGTTTGATCACTTCCGTGATCGCCACAGAAAGAGCAAAAAGTTTCCCAGCCCGCTGAACTTGAACTTCGGGTCCACCCAGCGCTCGATCACATAGAACGCAAAGTAGTAGGCGCGGCAGAAGCCCCACACGCACAGCGCCAGCAGCAGCGCCGTGCGCCAGCTCCAGTTCTCTACCAGCAGGATCGCGGCGGACAGCAGACCGATGAGCAGAAACAGCCAGCCCTTGAGCCACATGGCCCTGGTGGAATGGAGATCGCGCATGCCTCAGTTCCTCACGCCGCAGCGAGCGCCTCGTGCTGCAACAGAAGCAGTTCGTTCCGGCGGCAGGTGCGTAGCCCCAGCGTTTTGCCGTGAAGATCGACAAACTCGACCTCAAATTCATCCGGGGAATAGACCTCCACCACTGCACCGACCTGTCCTGCGGCGAGGTGTTCCTCGGGCACCGCATGAAGCAGTGCCACGGAATCGAGCTGATGAATGGGGCGTGTTTCCATAAGGACAACGTCAGAACTTATATCACATGGAAAGTCACCAAACGAGGTGATTTTTCACCATGGCGAATGATCCAGACGGCGCGCACCATCGCAGATCTGCCTTCACGTGTGAGCATGAAGTCCATCTCGTAATGCTGCCCGTGTGCGGTGTTTTTGGTGGCGATGCAGTCATACGTCTGCGCCGCGTCGAGCAGGCGGTTTTGAATTTCCACCGCATGCTCCCGGCGCAATCCCAATGATGACTCAAAAACTCTCGCCTTGTGTTTTCCTACCGGATGATCCGGGCTGAACGAGTAATCGCTCAGCTTTTCGATCTCGACGATCGCATGCTGGGCACCAGGCAAATTCATGATTCACTTCTTCTCCAGCCTCACATAATCCAAGCCCACCATGTTCCCCGGTGCCGCCGCCGGATTCGACGGAGCGAGGGTGAAGATGAGTTTGTGCTCGCCGGCGTTGAGTTCATGCGTGCCCCATTCCTTTTCGCCGGTGTGGATGACTTTCGGAGAGTTGTAGCCATCAAAGGACGAGGCCACGGGCTTTCCATCGAGCGTGATGCTCACCACGCCGTAGTCGCGGGCCATGGTGAGAGCGCCGTAGAGCGTGTATTTGCCGGCTTCTTTGACCGGAATGGCGAGCGTGAGTTTTTGATCGGGCTTGCCGCCGGTCCACCAAAGCTGCGCGCCGCCGCTCCAGTCGCTGCCGAAGCCGCCCATGCCTTGCTTGCCGGTTTTGCCGCCGGTGATTTCGAGGACTTTGAGGGTTTCGCCTTCGAGGGCGCCTTCGACGCTGATCGCGGGGCCTTTCACGCCGCCGGGCGTGGCACCGCTTTGCAGATACTTCACGAGATCCACCACCATTTCGGGCTGCAAGGCATCAAACAGCCCTTCCGGCATCGTGCTGAGCTTGGAGACTTCGCGCTTCGCGATGTCCGCCTGCGGCAGCGTGAACTCGACGCCGCCCATCATGGCGATCTTCACGGCGGCGGGGTTTTCTTCTTTGATGACGCCGCTCATGACGCGGCCGTCTTTCATGGTGAAGAGATTGAGCTGGTAGGCCTTGCCGATCACCGCGTTCGGATCGAGCACGTTTTCGAGTAGGTAGTTCAAGTCCGCGCGATTGCTGCCGGTGATGTCGGGGCCGACGTTTTGGCCTTCGCCGAAGAGTTTGTGGCATTGGCCGCAGGTGGCGGTGTAGAGCATCTTGCCCTTCGCGAGGTCGCCCTTGGCCAGTTTGGCGGGCGTGAGGAGGTCGCGATACTTTTTCGTGCGCTCGGCGAGGTCGGCTTTGGGCGCGTTCACATCGCCCCAGGCGGATTTGATGAGGGCGTTGATCTCCGCGTCATCGAAGGCGGTGAGCTGGCGCACCAAAAACGGCGAAAGGGCCGTCGCGGGCACGGTTTTGGCCTCGACGGCCTTCAGCAGTGCTTTCGCGCCTTCCTTGGTCGAGGCGAGCGTGTTCACCGCATCCGGCAATTCGTTCGCGGAGAGCTTCGGAAGGGCCGCGCCGAGGATTTTCGGCGTTTCGGCATCTTTGAGCGAGGCGAGCGCCTGAATCGCCTTTCGACGCAGCGAGGCCGGTGCGTCGTTTTGGATGAGTTGGAGCAGGGTTTTGGCCGTGGAGGCGTCTTTGGCCTGCAGGAGCACGTTGAGCGCGTTTTCGCGTTCGCTGGTCCGAGCGCTCGCGGAGGCGAGAAGGTCGCGATAGGTCGCGAGAGCCGTTTCGATGCCCATGGAGGCTTCGAGTTCGAGCAAAGTGGCTGCGGCTTTAGCCGCATCTGGATAGGGTTCGGCTAAAGCCGAAGCCACTTTCTGGCGCAGCTCGCTCCAGCCATCCGGTTTCGTGATCTGGTGACCATTTCGTGAGGCCTGGACCAACGCATTCAGCAAATCGAGCTTCAAAACGGCATCCGGTGTCTCGGCGGCCAGTTTGAGCAGGCTCGTGCGTCCCGCGTCATCCGACGAGAGGCGACGATAGATGAATCCGGTGACCTTCGGCATCTTCGACACCTTCGCGAGCTGCATCCCCACCGCCGGGTCCGCCGCCACCACCGGCTCGATGCCATACCAGATGAGCAACGGGATCATCGGATCGTCCTTGTCTTCGCCGTGCTTGAGGAGCGCGGTGGCGAGGTCTTTGCGCTGGTCGATGGGAAGACGCTGGAGGAATGATGCTGCCTGTGACCTGACGATTGGAGAGGATTCCTTGGAAAGCTGGATAGCCATCCCCTCTACAAACTCACGTTGGCCGGGAGAATTGTCCGTGAAATCTCGAAGTGAACCAGCGAGGCGAATTTGCCAAACTCGCAAGCGTTCGTCAGGTTCACCACCAAGGTCCAAAGCTGTAGAAGTGGCATCCGGGATGAGTTTATCGCCGTTGCGTTTGAAGACAGCATTTGGAGAGTAAAAGCCCGTTACCGCAATCGTCCATAGCGCACGAAGCCTTTGACCAACTTTATTGGCTGGGTCATCTGCCAGAACAGAGATTTTTTTCAATGTGTCGCCTCTGTATTGGTGCTCCATCAGCACCCTTCTCGCCATCCGCGATTCCCACTCGTTCTCGGTCTGCACGGCGAGTTTCGCGAGCGCTTCATCGCTTTCCTTCGCGAGATCGCCTTTCCACGGCTTCCAGCCGTCGTAGCTGATGCGGTAAAGCCGCCCATTGCTGCGATCCCAGTGCTCCACGGCTCCGCTGCCGCGGTGGCAGATTTGCTGGTCGCTCCAGTCGCTGACGTAGAGGGCACCGTCGGGGCCGACGCGTTGCGTGACGGGGATGAAGTGCATGTCGTTCGCACGGAGAAAGTCGGCGGCGTGTTTGCCGATGTAGGTGCTAGCGTGCGGGTCGGTGTAGTTCGCGACGAGGCGATGGCCGTGGAGGTTGCCGAAGAGGAGCTGGTTGCGATACGTCGGCGGGAAGAGGCTGCTCTGGTAGATGGCGAGGCCGCAGTGCGCGTGTCCGCCACCGAGCGCGTTGGTGTCGTTGTTCATCACGCCTGCGCCGGTCGTTTTGTCGAAGGTGACATCGGGGCGCGGATTGCCGGCGTAGTGCGCGTGGTCGGCGATGGTCTTGATGTCTTCGTAAGTGTGCGCGTTGAAGTGCTGCCCGGCCTGTCGGTGGTATCGACCGCCGGGGACGATGTGGTAGAGATGCGGAATGACGCACGCGGTGACGAACCACTCGCCATGCTGGTCGTAATCGAGCCCCCACGGGTTGCTGGTGCCATGCGCGAAGACCTCGAACTCATGCCGCACGGGATGATAGCGCCATACGCCGGCATTGATGGGCTCGCGCTGGTCATCCGGCGTGCCCGGCTTGCCGACGCGACTGTGCGTGAAGACGCCATGGCAGCCATACAGCCAGCCGTCCGGGCCCCAGATGAAGGAGTTGAGGGTTTCGTGAGTGTCCTGGGTGCCCCAGCCGTCGAGGAGAGCGTAGGCGGTGAAGTTGAGGCCGGGGACTTGGGTCAAGGCAGTCAAGTTGGTCAAGTTAGGGGTCAAGGCTGGCTTCGAGGCATCCTTGACCTCTTGACCCTTTGACTCCTTGACCAAGGCCATCGGCTTATCCCCATCCCGCGGAATGAACATCAAATACGGCGCGGCACCGACCCACACTCCACCAAACCCCAGCTCAATGCCGCTCACCAAATTGAGCCCCTCACAAAACACCTTTTTCGTCTCGAAGGTGCCGTCGCCGTCCTGGTCTTCGAGGATCTTGATGCGGTCCTGGCCTTTCCCGACTTCGCGAGGCTGCGGGTAGCTATTTCCTTCCACGACCCAGATGCGCCCGCGTTCATCGAAGGTGAAGGCCATCGGCTGCACGAGGTCCGGCTCCGCGGCGATCAGCTCGGCTTTGAAGCCGCCGGGTAGTTGCATCAGGTCGAGCGATTTGGGCTTGTTGGTAACCCAGCGAACTCCAGTATCGCTCACCAAGTCATTCTGAATGCGTTTGAGCGTCTCTGTGGAGGCTGGAGAGTCTGGACTTAGATTCACTACAACATCTGGCATCATCGATGCGGCTGCTTGAATGCGCCTGAACAGCTCGTCTCTCGAATGGCGGTTGCCTTTGAGTTCAAACTCTGATTCGGACAACACCTTGAGTTCGATCATCGTTTCTGCAGCCACGCTTCCTTTGGCGTATTCGGCCTGCGGTTTGAGCGCGGGGCCATAGAGCTTCTTTGGCGTGAGGTCGGCGGTGGTGTCCTTCCGCTCCTGCGTGAGGATGAAGACGCCCGCTTTGTTGCCGACGACGATGTCGGGCAGCTTGTCGCCATTCACATCACCGACCTGCACATCGACACCGACTCCGCTTTCGGCATCGACGAGGTGCGGGACGAAATCGACGCCGCCTTTGCCGTCGCGCTTCGTTTGATACCAATAGATCACGCGGTGGCCACGCTCGTCGGGGTCGTGGCCGTTGTGCGCCCAGTAGCGCTTGCCGGTGACGATGTCCTGCACGCCATCGCCGTCGATGTCGGCGAGGTGCGCGGCGTGCGGCTGGGAGAAGACGATGCCGTAGTCGTTGTCCTGCGGCTGCTCGCTGGCGAGCATGACGCGGTTCCAGTGTGGTGCAGCCGTCCCGGCTGCGTCAGGCAGGCCAGAGGCCTGCACCACTTTATTCTGCAAATACACCGCCACGCCATAGCGATGCGCGGCGAGAGCGGTGAAGACGTCGTTCGCGCCGTTACCATCGAAGTCATACGCGAACATCTGCGCCCCACCGCCGACACCGGCGGCGAAGTTGTGCTGGGTGAAGTTCTTGGTTCCTAGTTCTTCGTTCTTGGTTGGATTCTCCCACCAGCGCCGCGCTTCGAGGAGGTCGAGCTTTCCATCGCCATTCACATCGCCGACGCCGAGACCGTGGGTGAATTTCGCGACCTTCAAATCATCCGTGACGGCGACGAAGGGCCATTTCTCGGTCGGCTTGGCCCAGTTCGGGGCGAACCAGCCGAATTTGCCCCCGGTGCTGCACACGATCTCCGGTTTACCGTCGCCGGTGATGTCAGTGAAGACGGGCGACTCGTTGTCCACCACGTCGGCGACGAGGTGCATCGGCCACGGTTTGTGGTCGTGCGTGCCGGGATTCAGGTAAAGCCGCGCTTCCTTGCCGGGAAAGCCGAGGATGAGGATGTCGTTCTTCTTGTCGGCATCGAAATCGTGGACGTAGGCGAAGAAGTTGTCCGAGTAGCCATTGATGCTGAAGATCTTCGGCTCGTAGTAGGCGTGCTTCTTTTCAAAAGCCGGCCCCTCCCACCAAAACGGCCCGGCGACGACGTCCGGTTTGCCGTCGCCATTGATGTCGCCGATCGCGGCACCTTCGGAATAAAAGTCACCGTGGAGCTGCTGGCGCTTCCAGGTGATCTGCGTGGCGGCGTGCAGGCTTGAGGCCGCGAGGAGGGCGAAAAGGACCGTTTTCATGGCTGGGCAAAAACCAACGCTAACAGATTTGGCCCGTGGCGGACAAGTTTTATGCGCCATCGGCCATTCGATCCGTCTGAACACTCACTTGTGTAACACGAGCACTGCAGCGCCGACGTTCCTTGAAACTTCACAAAAGCATTAGAGGATGCCAAACATGATGACCATACGTTCACAGGTTTTGGCGTTCAGCCTCGTCTTCAACACTTGGAGTTGGGCCACCACCTACATAATCCCAGACCCACCACCACCGCCATCGGTGGATGAGGTTCTTGCCGCAAGCTCGCTATACCGAGCAACCGAGAGAGAGCTTCTCAACTATGTGGCAGCAAACTGGATTCTGGCAAAAAGCTGGCTTCCCGATGTTTCGCACTTGGAAGTGAGCCAGATCGAACATGAATATCTCTGGAAAGCAGATCGCACGAGGGAGGACGTCTCGGCCTATTGGAGAAAGGCCACTACAGAACTCAAACTACAAAGGCTTCATGACAAAAGAAGGGTCGTGGATGCAGTATTGCGCAAACTCGGGAAAACCGGCAGCGCGATGTCGATCGGTGAACTGGCAATGTATGCCGTGGCAGAGGAGTGTGAATGGGCAAAGTGGAAGGCTTTGGCCAGTGTGCTTGAGTTGATGGGCAGAATTGAACCTGAGAAGGCGACAGACGCCGAGCTTGCCTGGGCAAGACCTGAAATGCTGGCCCCACTCTTGGGTGATCTGCCGCCACCGATGGCTGAAAAATGGGCCTTACGGCTGTGGAAGCGGTCCAGCCACATCCACTATGACAAAGATTATCTGAGAACTCGTTTGTGGCTTGCTCGATTCTTTGCCACGGCGGATGCGGCTTTGGCGGCCAGCATCTTCCGGCAGAGCATCGGCCATTATGATCCGACCATTCAGGCGCTATCCACCATGCTGCTCCGATCAGGCATTGGTGGCAGTTTGGACTGGGGAACGCCGCCGGAGCAGCTCATCCCGATGCTGGAAAAGGGTAAATGGAGGGGCACAATTTCAAGCTGGGAGAGCTTGCCAGAACCGCTCGCGTGTCCTGTCGTCAGGAAACATTCTGGTGGGCGTATTGATTTGGTTTGGTTGGATACAGCCGCCAAGCAAACCAAGGCTGAAGAAGATGTGTGGATTGATGCAGGACAGCCATTTTGCAGCGGGCTCATTTGGGGCGGCATAAGCAACAACACCGGAGCTTTGGCGACGCGAGAAGGTAACATCCAAATGCGTGTTTTTTCTTTGGGCAGCACCCCCGCCTCCGCGTGGCATGGAGGGTTATGGCTGCTATCGGGTTCATCGATGGCGGAAGAATTTGGGGCGGATGGTTCGCTCCTCTGGCAGTCCCCCGTATCCCAATCGATGGCAGATTGGCGCTTTATCACATCCAGCTCAAAGCCAGGGCTGATGTTGTTACTTGGCTATAACAAGCTCGCATGTATTGACCGTCGAGGAGATTTTGTTTGGAACCTCGACCTCAAAGGCATGGATGATCCAAGATGGATTATGGATGTTGGTGGTGACCGGTTCTTGGTCTGTTGCACAAAATCCGTTGGCTGGCTCAGTGCCAAAGGGGAGTATCAACCTGTGGTCGAAGGGCTTGGATCAGCTCTTTGGGTGGCTTATCATCCCAAAACACATTGGGTCGTGTTTGATGGTTCTGATTGGTCTACGGTTATCTTTGACCCGGAATCCGGCAAAGTGTGTGGTCGCTTCGACACGGATGATGCAGGAGGTAAACACGTCTCACGTTTCAAAAAGTAAACTGCCCGCATGCCACCTGTCTTCATCCTGAACGAAGAACCCATCCAGCCCGCCACGACGGTCTTTAAGTCCGGCGAGGGCGCCGAGGCGCAGTTTCTCGGCGTGGTGCGTGGCATGGAAGATGGGAAAGCGATCTCCGGCATCGACTACAGCGCCTACCTGCTCATGGCGGAGAAAATGCTGCGCGAACTCGTCGAGCGTGGTGAACGCGAGCACGGCCCGCATCGCGTCTTTATCCAGCATCGCCTCGGCTTCGTCGCCGCCGAGCAACCGAGCATCATCATCAAGGTGCGCACGAAGCACAGCGCGGAATCCTTCGACCTGTGCCGCTGGTATTTGAAGGAGATCAAGACCTGCGTGCCAATCTGGAAGAAGCCGGTCTTTGCGCTTTGATGTTTCGTAACCTATTTCAAACTCTTCTCACACCATGCCAACCCCCGCCTTCCACTACCAAGAACTCCTCGAACTCGGCACCGAGGACACCGAATACCGCCTGCTGACGAAGGATCACGTCCGCATCGAAAAACTGGGCGATAAGGAGATGCTCGTCGTCGATCCCGAGGCGCTCACGCTGCTCGCGAACCAGGCGTTTCATGACATCAATTTCTTCCTCCGCCCGAAGCACCTGAAGCAGGTCGCCGCCATCCTCGATGACAAAGAAGCGAGCGAGAACGACCGCATGGTCGCCCTCACGATGCTCAAAAACGCCGACGTGGCTTCTGCGGGCCTGCTGCCGTTCTGCCAAGACACCGGCACCTCCATCATCATGGGCAAAAAAGGCCAGCAGGTCTGGACCGGCGGCGGTGACGAGGCCGCGCTCTCGAAGGGCGTCTATCTCGCCTACACGGAGAACAACCTGCGCTACTCGCAAAACGCCGCGCTGAACATGTTCGACGAGAAGAACACCGGCACCAACCTGCCCGCGCAGCTCGATTTGTATGCCACCGATGGCGACGCGTATAAATTCCTCTTCATCGCCAAAGGCGGCGGCTCGGCCAACAAGGCCTTCCTGTATCAGGAAACCCGCGCCGTGCTCAATCCGAAGAGCATCGTAAAGTTTTTGACCGACAAAATGGTCACGCTCGGCACCGCCGCGTGCCCGCCTTACCACCTCACCTTCGTCATCGGCGGCACCTCGGCCGAATCGACGATGAAACACGTCAAACTCGCCTCCACGAAGTATTACGACGGCCTGCCCACCACCGGCAACGAGCACGGTCGCGCCTTCCGCGATGTCGAGCTCGAGGCGCAGATGCTCCAGGCCGCCCGCGAGTGCGGCATCGGTGCGCAGTTTGGCGGGAAATACTTCGCGCTCGATGTGCGCATCATCCGCCTGCCGCGCCACGGCGCGTCATTGCCCATCGGCATCGGCGTTTCCTGCTCTGCCGACCGCCAGGCGAAGGGCAAGATCACCCGTGACGGCGTCTTCATTGAGAAGCTCGAGACGAACCCGCTGCAATACATCCCCGAGGAGCTGCGCCATCGCAAAGACACCAACGCCGTGCGCATCGACACGAACCGCCCCATGGTCGAGATCCGCGCCGAGCTCAGCAAGTATCCCACCACCACGCGCCTGCTCATCAACGGCCCCATCATCGTCGCCCGCGACATCGCGCATGCGAAGCTGAAAGAGATGCTCGATGCCGGCAAGCCGTTGCCGGACTACTTCAAGAATCACCCCGTCTATTACGCCGGCCCCGCCAAAACGCCCGCCGGCATGCCCAGCGGCAGCTTCGGCCCCACCACCGCCGGCCGCATGGACAGCTACGTCGATCTCTTCCAAAGCCACGGCGGCAGCATGATCATGATCGCCAAAGGAAACCGCGGCCAGCAGGTCACGGATGCCTGCAAAAAGCACGGCGGCTTCTACCTCGGCAGCATCGGCGGCCCCGCCGCCATCCTCGCCAAGGAAAACATCAAGAAGGTCGAAGTCGTCGAGTTCCCCGAACTCGGCATGGAAGCCATCTGGAAGATCGAGGTCGAAGATTTCCCGGCCTTCATCCTCATCGACGACAAGGGGAATGACTTCTTCCAAAGCGTCGGGCCCGGGTGCTCGGTGAAGCATTAAGGCAGTGCCTTTTAATTTCGGCCATGAATGAGACAGACCTTCATGAATTGCTGCAAGTCGCATGGTCGGAGTCGCAGGGCGATTGGGACATGCACGAGCAAGTTCTTCATCGAAAACTGATGGTCCTGCCGCTCGCCGACCTTGTTGATTTCAACGTCATCCAAACCAAGCGACGTCGGCTTGCGTTCACTCCTTTGCTGATCAATGCGGCGTTCATGGTTTGGGATGGGGCGCTAGGGAATGATGGCTTCTTGGATTTCACAGATAACCTCTCCGTCATTCCAAACGAATTGTTTGAGACCCTCGTAGCTGATCCAGACCGTGTGATTGAAGTCCCGGCACTGTGGACGCCCCACGAAGGGCATTTTTGGCACCTTCCATTCAAAGTCTTTGATGAACAAAGTCGTGTAAAAGCCGGAACTGATTTGCTGAATGAGTATCTGCCGCCGGACAACCGTCCTGGTGATCTATGGCCACGGCTAGATGGGCATCCGAACCGTCAAACTGCCCAAAACATGCTTCCTCGCCTTTATGCACGATTTGGCGAATCAGCGTTTGCTTAGGAGGGTATCCCCGAGCCGGAGGCTCGAAAGAGATTAGCCGCTGGTGAAACCACCGGAACCGGGCCGCACCACATGGCCTGTGCCCCGGCAGGGGCGCGAGAGACGTGGGATTGTTCACCGGCGATTTTGCCCGCCAGACGTCGCGTGCCCTTCTCGCGCCCTTCCAGGGCGCGGTTCGTGGTTCGTCGGCGTTGTCCGGTGGTTGCACCACCGGCTAATTTCTCTCGTGCCTCCGGCACGGGGCTGAATTTCCGATGTGGGGCCGATTTCATCGTTGCGTCGTGGTTTTCGATCTGAAACGATCCTGCATGGCTTCGACGCATCTCTCGTTGCACTACCATCTCGTGTTCAGCACGAAAAACCGGGAACCCTGGCTCTCGCCGACGCATCGGCAACGCGTTCACGAATACATCGGCGGCATCCTCCGAAACTTGGACGGCGTGGCGCATTCTGTGGGTGGGACGGGCGATCACATCCACATCGCGGCCGGTCTGCGGGCGTCGCATTGCCTCGCGGACGTGATGCGGGAGGTGAAGAGCGAGTCCTCCCGCTGGATTCACGAGGAACTGCGGCTGGCGGGCTTTGCGTGGCAGGAGGGTTATGGGGCGTTCACATTCGCCGCGCCGGATCTGGACGCCGTGCGGGCGTATGTGCTGAACCAGGAGGAGCATCATCGCGTGAAAACGTTTCAGGAGGAATACGTGGCGATGCTGAAACGCGGCATGGTGGCGTATGAGGAGAGGTTTTTGTGGTAGGGCGGGCTTCTTGCGCCCTTTCAGGGCGCGGGGCGTTTGGGTGGCCGGGTTCCGGTGGTTGCACCACCGGCTAATTTCTTTCGAGCCTCCGGCTCGTGAGGCAGATCGGCGGCGCGCGAGGACGGAACAGCAAATGCCCGTTTGATCGCTTCATCGCATGCGTTTGAATGCAAATCATGCCCACACCCATCCGCGTCACCATCTGGAACGAATTTGTGCACGAGCGCCGGGATGCGGCGGTGGCGGCGATTTACCCGAAGGGCATTCATGGGCTGCTGGCGGAGGTTTTGGGCCAGCACGACGACTTCATCATTCGCACGGCGACCCTCGATGAGCCGGAGCAGGGCGTTTCGCAGGCAATTCTCGATGAAACGGACGTTTTGCTGTGGTGGGGGCATGCGGCGCATGATCAGGTGCTCGATGAAACGGTGACGCGGGTGCAGCAGCGGGTGCTCGCGGGCATGGGGTTGATCGTTTTGCACTCCGGGCACTGGTCGAAGCTCTTCAAACGGCTCATGGGCACGAGCTGTGCGCTGTGCTGGCGTGAGGCGGGCGAGCGCGAACGCGTGTGGGTGGTGAATCCGGGTCATCCCATCGCAGCGGGGCTAGGCGACTGCATCGAGATCGAGCAATCAGAAATGTATGGCGAGCCCTTCGGCATCCCGACGCCGGACGAGCTGATCTTTGTGTCGTGGTTCCAAGGCGGCGAGGTCTTCCGCAGCGGAGCGACGTGGACACGCGGCAGCGGTCGCATCTTTTACTTCAGCCCCGGGCATGAGGTGTATCCCATTTATCACCATCCCGATGTGCAGCGTGTGATCGCGAACGGCATCCGCTGGGCGCGGCCGCAGGGTTCACCGGCGGGCACGCCGCGTCATGTGCCTGTGGAGCAGGCTCGCGAAGCCATCCAGGTGCGCGGCGGAACGGTGCATGTGGAGGGTGGCAGGCTCTCGTCGTGAAGCTGGCCCGGCCTATTTCAGCTCCTTGATCCGGACATTGCGATACCAGACGCGCAGCGCCTCGTCTTGGAAGGCGATGTGGCCGAGGTTGGGGCGGTCGGACATTTGGATGTCATCGAGAATGGCGTCGATGACCTGTTCGCCATTGAAAACGACCTTCACGCTGCGGCCTTTGACGGTGATGGTGTAGCGATTCCACTCGCCAGCCGGTTTGACCATGTTCTTCGAAGGGCCGATGCCCTTCACAATGCCGCCGCAGTCGTGGTGGCCGGGCTTTTCGAGGCCGTAGGTGTCGAGGATCTGCACTTCGAAACCGCTTTTGACATGATCCTTCAAGTCGCCGACGCGCATGAACACGCCGCTGTTGCCCTTGGCGTTGATCTTGAATTCGAGGTCGAGCGTGAAGTCGGCGTACTGCTTCTCGGTGGAAAGGTAGGCGTCGTAGCGCTGCCAGCCCTTCTCGCCCTCGCGCGGATGCAGCGAGATGCTGCCATCCGGCTCGACCAGCCAGTTTCCGGTCGTTTTCCAGCCGGTGAGGTCTTTGCCGTTGAAAAGGGGCACGAAGCCGGTGGCATCGGTGGCGGGGTGGAAATCTTCGGCGTGGAGGGACAGAGCGAGGAGGAACGAGAGGACGCAGGCGAGTTTCATGGTGGGTCAGGCTCAAACGGACTCTGTGACCGAGATAAATCCCCGTTTGACACCGAGGGGAGTCTTTGGAACATATCAACGCATCCTGATACGTTGATTTGTTCCATTTCACCCCAAACCTGAACCCACACGACACCTCATGTCCGACTATAAAGTAAAAGACATCGCCCTCGCCGACTTCGGCCGCAAAGAACTCGACATCGCCGAGAGCGAAATGCCCGGCCTCATCGCCACCCGTGAGAAGTACGGCCCGAAAAAGCCCCTCGCTGGCGTCCGCATCACCGGCTCCCTGCACATGACCATCCAGACCGGCGTGCTCATCGAGACGCTCAAGGAACTCGGTGCCGATGTCCGCTGGGCCTCCTGCAACATCTTCTCCACTCAGGACCACGCTGCCTCCGCCATCGCCGCTTCCGGCACGCCCGTCTTCGCCTGGAAGGGTGAGACCCTCGAAGAATACTGGTGGTGCACCTGGAAGGCCATCATCTTCCCAGGAGACAAAGGCCCTCAGCTCATCGTCGACGACGGTGGCGACGTCACCCTCCTCATCCACAAGGGCTATGAAATGGAAAACGGCGACAAGTGGGTCGACACTCCTTCTGACAACCACGAAGTGAAGGTCATCAAGGACCTCCTCAAGGACATCGCCAGGAACCAGCCCGGCATCTTCCACACGATCGTCAAAGATCTGAAGGGCGTCTCCGAAGAGACCACCACCGGCGTGCATCGTCTCTATGAAATGGCCAAGGCAGGTAAGCTGCTCTTCCCAGCCATCAACGTGAACGACAGCGTCACCAAGTCCAAGTTCGACAACCTCTACGGCTGCCGCGAATCCCTTCTCGACGGCATCAAGCGTGCCACCGACGTTATGATCGCCGGCAAAGTCGGCGTCGTCTGCGGCTACGGCGACGTGGGCAAAGGCTGCGCTGCTGCCCTTCGCGGCATGGGCGCTCAGGTCATCGTCACCGAAATCGACCCTGTGTGCGCCCTTCAGGCCGCCATGGAAGGTCATCGCGTCATGCCGATCGAAGACACCCTCGGCTACGGCGACATCTATGTCACCACCACCGGCAACAAGGACATCATCACCCTTGAACACATGGAGAAGATGAAGGACCAGGCCATCGTTTGTAACATCGGCCACTTCGACAACGAGATCCAGGTCGACAAGCTCAACGCCCGTTCCGACGTCAAGCGCCTCAACATCAAGCCCCAGGTGGACAAGTACACCTTCCCGGCTGGCAACAGCATCTTCATGCTGGCGGAAGGCCGTCTTGTGAACCTCGGCTGCGCCACTGGCCACCCGAGCTTCGTGATGAGCAACAGCTTCACCAACCAGACGCTCGCTCAGATCGAACTTTGGGAAACCAAGGACACCCGCCCTGTCGGCGTCACCGTCCTGCCCAAGAAGCTCGACGAAGAAGTCGCCCGTCTGCACCTTGCCAAGATCGGTGTGAAGCTCACTGTCCTCTCCAAGGACCAAGCCGACTACATCGGCGTCCCCGTCGAAGGCCCCTACAAGACGGATCACTACCGCTACTAATCGCGGCAGAACCACTCACAACCCCCAAGACCACGAGGGCGGCCAGCAATGGCCGCTCTTTTTTTTCCACGCAACCCACTTACGGCCGCTCCGCCACCATCAGTCGCGTGAACTGGCCATCGCTGGTGTTGTAATAGATGCGCTTCCCATCCGCGCTGTAGACAGGATGCGGATCATTGCGCCGCCAGGAGCGTGCGCCGCGATTTTGCTCAAAGCTATGGAGCAGCGTCCACTTTCCGCCGATCATGTCGGCCACCAGGATGCCCCACTCGTTCGGTTTGCCGCCCACCGGCTCGGTCAGGCCGTCGGTTACCATGAGTTTGCCGTCGGGACTCACGGAGGGATGCGATCCGCGCAGATTCGGCACGTCTTTGAGCTTCGTGTATTTGCCGGTGAGAATGTCGAAGTTCACGTTCCCCATCTCAAAGATATGCTGCGAGTCCGGCGTCCATCCTGGATGCCCCCACTTGCCGTGCTGCCAGATGCACGCGCCTTTCTCGAAGTCGTAACAAACAAGTCCCTGCCGGTGACTGGCGTTTTTCGCCATGAAATCGTCCCCGCCGTTGCCTGCGGCGATTTTGAAGAACACACGCTTCAAGTCCGGGCTGATCACCGGAAAGAAGATCGAGCACGGCTTGCCTGCGAACTCCTTCGTCAGCCATTCGCCGTATTTCGCCTCCACCTCGCTGATTTTGGCCCGCGTGGTCGTTTGGCCCGTCGTCGCGTCCCACACTTCGAGATCGCGATACGGCCCTGGATTCCAATGACAGCCATACATCGGCAGCAAATCGCCCTCCGGCCTGCCAAAGCCAACCTGATGATCTTCGGCCACGATCGTCTTCGTCAGCGTCTCGACATCCACCACGACCACGCGCCACTTTTTGTCGATCACCTCATGAAACGCCACGCGTTTACCGCCGGAAAGCCATTGCTGGCACGCCGCACGATGAGCGTCCTCGGTATGCACATTCTCCGCCAGCACGGTCTCCTTCCCTGTGGTCCGCCCCAGGATGCGAACCTCGCCCACATAGCCTGCGGGATGAGTGGAGGTGAAAAACAGCACATGTTTGCCATCGGGGCTTTCGGGATTCGTCACATAATACGTGTGAATCGAATGCCTGCCCTCCACCGATGACACGGGCTTGATGCGCACATCCTTGGACCATGCCGCGACGGGATCGTCGGCGAAACAACGAACTGCCAGCAGGCATACAAGCGTGATAACAAGCTTCATGGCGGCATAAACGCCAATTTGCCGCAAGACTATGCAAGCAACTCGGTCACCACTCGCCCATGCACATCGGTGAGCCGCTGGTCGCGGCCACCGTGGCGAAAGACCAGCCGTTCGTGGTCGATGCCCATCTGGTGCAGTAGCGTGGCATGGACATCGTGGATGTTGAGCGGATCACTGGCCGCCGCGTTGCCGAAGTCATCGGTCTCGCCAAAGGTCATGCCGCCTTTGAAGCCGCCGCCGGCCATGAAGAGGCTGTAGCCGTTCACGTGGTGATCGCGGCCCGCAGTGGCGCTGATTTTGGGGGTGTGCGGTGTGCGGCCCATCTCGCCGGCCCAGAGGACGATGGTTTCATCGAGCAGGCCGCGCTGATCGAGATCGGTGATGAGCGCGGCGACGCTTTGATCGGTGATGCGGGCGTTTTTCTCGTGGTTTTGCTTCAGGAGGCCGTGCTGGTCCCAGGGCGAGTTGTTGCCGTCAAAGCTGGGGCAGGTGATCTCGACGAAGCGCACGCCGGCTTCGACCAATCGGCGTGCTCGGAGGGCCTGTGTGGCGTAGAAGCGCTGGTGCTCGTCGGTGGAATCGACGCCGTAAAGCTGGCGGATGTGCGCGGGTTCGTTGGCGATGTCAGCGATGGCCGGAACGGCGCTTTGCATGCGGAAGGCGGTCTCGTAGTTCGCGATGGCCCCTTCGATGGCTCGTGCGTCGGAGGTGATGGCGGCAAACTCGGCGTCCTGCTCGGCCAGCAGCGTGAGTTTGCGGCGCTGGATGGGCGCGGCGTCCTGTGGCGCGATGTTATCCACGGGCACGCCTTTGGCTCGCACCATCGTGGCCTGATGACTGGCGGGCAAAAACGAGCTGCCAAAGTTTTCGAGGCCGCCATTGGGCACCCAATCGTTGTTGAGCACGACGTAGCCGGGCAGGTTCGCGTTCTCGGTGCCGAGTCCATACGACACCCACGCGCCAAAGCTCGGTGCCTGGCCGAGGATGCGCCCAGTATGCAGCAAAAGATTCTGCTGACCGTGCAGCGGCAGCTCGCCGACCATCGAGCGCACCACGCAGAGCTTGTCCGCCACTTGCGCGATGTGCGGGAGCAGATCGCTGACCCACAGGCCGCTTTGTCCACGCTGCCGGAACTCCCACGGACTGCCGAACCACACGCGACCTGCGTTCGATTGCGAGCGCTTGGTCACCGCGCTCTCGCCGATGGGTTTGCCCTCGTGCTTTTTGAGCATCGGCTTCGGGTCAAAGGTGTCCACATGGCTCGGCCCGCCGTCCATGAAGCAGAAAATGATGTTCTTGGCTCGTGCGCGGTTGTGCAGCGGCATCCCGGCCATAGCGCGGAGGGCGAGCATGCCGAAGCCTGCGGAAGCGGAGGCCAAAACTTGGCGGCGTGAGCAATGGCGGTGGTCGTGAGTGTTCATGTCAGTGATAGTAGATGAACTCCTTGGCATTGAAAAACGCGTGGGCGAGACGTTCCCAGGCTTCGGGTGCGTCACCGCCGAAGTCGTCGAGTGCGGCTAACCAGCGCTTTGCTTCTGCATCGTTCGGTTGGCGGGCGAAAGCGCGGGTGAACATGAGTCGGAGACGTTCTTCGACATTCACGGACTTCTCCTTCACCAACTTCTCCGCCCATGCCTTGGCCATCGCGTTCACGAATGGATCGTTGAGCAGAATGAGGGCTTGGGTGGGGACGTTGGTGACGTCGCGTTTGCCGGTAGAGAGTTTGAGGTCGGGGAGGTTGAAGCCGGTCAAAAATTTCGGTGGGTCCATGATGGACATTTGCAGGTAGATGGAGCGACGACCGTGGCCGTCGAGGGGGCCGGTGAAGAGGCGCTTGGCGCCGTCCTCGACGGGACGGAGAGGCATGATGGGGCGGCCGTAGAGTTGGGGATCGAGTTGGCCGGACACGGCGAGCAGGGAATCGCGGATGGACTCGGCTTCGAGGCGACGCGTGGGGTAGAAGGTGAGCAGGCGGTTGTTGGGATCGACATCAGAGGAGCGACGGTTTGTAACCGCCGTGGGCGCTTGAAAAGCGCCCTTCCTTGGGCTGTTCCCGGATCCTTGGCGGAAGGTTTGGCTGAGCACGAGTTTGCGCACGAGTTGCTTGGTGGACCAGCCTTCGCGGACGAACTCGCGGGCGAGCCAGTCGAGCAGTTCGGGGTGCGAGGGTTTGTCGCCGAGGCGGCCAAAGTCATCGGGTGTGGCGACGAGGCCGGTGCCGAAGATCCACTGCCAGACGCGGTTCACATAGACGCGGGCGGTGAGCGGATGCTCGGGATGCAGCAGCGATTCGGCGAGGGCGAGACGGTTGGTGATGCCTTCGCCATGCAGCATTTTCAGCGAGGCGGGCTCAATGAGTTCGCCAGTGGTGTCCACGTTGCCGCGAACGTTGAGCGGATACTTCACGGGCATCACATCGCGCTCGTCCATGCTGTTCACCGTGCGTGGGAAGGCGATGCTGGACTCGATGCGGCGATAGTCGGCGATGAGCTGAGCGAGCATAGTGCTGGATTCAGCTTTGTTGGGCAGCAAAGCGTTCGCGAGCAGCCAATCGAGCACCTCGCGGTCGCCTGGGCGCGGTTTGTTTTCGCACCAGCGGCTCACGGCGGCATTGAACCACGCGGCGATGCTTTCCCAAGGCGTGGCGGCCTTGTCCGGATACAAATTGGCGAAGGCATCGAGTTCATCCTGCGGCGTGCCAGCGGCGTCATGCGTGACGATGCCGGTGATGCTGAGCCAACTGCGTTTGTCATAGCCGAAGTCATTGTTCTTGAGGCCCTTGGCCAAACCGGTGCGTGGTGGGAAGTTCGGATTCAGCGACGAGGTGCAAAACTCGATGGTGACCTGCTGCGCTCCATTTTTCAGCTCGGCGTCGGTGAAGGATCGCCACTGCGGCTTGGGGTTCGTGTAGAACGCGATGGTTTCGTTTTGGAAGGCGTGATCATCGACGACGAGATGCCCGGCGAACTCGCCTCCAGCGAGGTTGAGGCTCACGAACTTGCCTGGAACGAGATGCTGCGGCGGCATGCGCAGGCTTACGGGCAGTTTCGAACTCAACGCGTGCGAATGCCATCCACGCGGCAACAAGCCTGCGAGGACGTTTTCGCCTTCGAGGGCGATGAGAGGCGTTCCGTCGTCGGTTTGGCCATGGATGAAGCCTTCGCCCTCAAAGACCCAACCCAAGGAAGGGCGGTTTGTAACCGCCCAGGGCGCTTGAAAAGCGCCGTTCCTTGTTTTCGCCGTTTCGCGGGCTTTTTGCCATTCGGCGGCCAGTCCCTGCCAGCGAGCGGTTTGAGCCGCATCGTTGGTCGAGGCCACTTCGCGGCCCATCGAAATGCGAAAGCGGCCCAGCAGATGATCGGTGCCATACGAGTGGTCCAGCCTGATCGTCCAGTCGCCACCATGCGGCAGATCGACGCTCTCGGTGAAGGTGAATCGTGCGATGTGATCCATGCTCTGCGGCGCGAGGCCGACCGCCCAGCCACGGCGGCCCGCAGCAGGCTTCAGCAGGCCTTCCACTTCGTAACCGGGCTGCGCATAGCTGGCGCGTGCGGTCGCGAGCTTGAGCTGCTTCGCCGCGCCCGTGCTGCCATCGGCCATGCGAGGCTTCACCTCGATGCGGAGGTCATTGAGCACGAAGTTGCCGCGATTCGTGCGGCCAGGGCCGCGCTCGGGCAAGGTGGGATGCGTGAGTGCTTCGAGCTGCATTTCGCTCACCGCGCCGGGCTCGGTGGTGAAGTTCACCGTGTAGCTGTCTTTGTCCGGCGCGGTGCCCGTGGCGAGAATGGAGTGATCCTTGTCGATGATGAAGGTCGTCTGCTTCGCCGTGGCGCGGAGATTTTGCGGCGTGAGCCACAGTGTGTCATTCAGCAGGCGTGCGAGCGGATACGCGATGTCCTCCGGCTTTGCGTTTTCCAAGGAGGGGCGGTTTTTGACCGCCCATGCTTTGAGTGTGGGTGCTTGAAAAGCGCCCTGCCTTGTCCAGAGCGCGGCGAGTTCATCGCGGATGCTTTGGCGCAGTTGTTTGAGCTTCGCGATGGCGGCGTCGTTCTTGCCCGGCGCATCAATGACACGCGAGGTCCAACGCGGCGTGGTGAACATGGCGGCGAGCGCGTAGTAGTCGCGCTGCGAGACGGCTTCGAGCTTGTGATCATGGCAACGCGCACAGGCGACGGTGGTGGCGAGGAAAGCCTTCGAGAAGGCGTCGATCTTGTTGTTCACCATCTCCTGATGGATGCCGTTGAACATGAGGCTGCTGCCGTGCCGATGCTCGCCGAGGTGATAAAACATCGGCCCGATGAGGCTTTCGTTGGTCTGTGCCTTCGCGTGAATGCGCGGCTTCGGCAGCAGATCGCCCGCGAGGTGCTCGCGGAGCAATTGATCAAAGCCGATGTCCTCGTTGAAGGCGCGGATGAGGTAGTCGCGGTATTCGTGGGAGCCTTTGGCGGGATTGTCCCATTCGTAGCCGTAGGTGTCCGTGTAGCGCACGACATCCATCCAGTGGCGCGCGAAGTGTTCGCCGAAGTGGGGTGATGCGAGAAGATGATCGACGTAGTCAGACAGGTCGGACATGTCCGACGAGTCGGACGGCGGCAAGCCAGTGAGCACAAAGCTCAAACGACGACGCAGCACCTCCGGCGAGGCCTGCGGAGTCATTTCGAGCCCGGCGGTCTTTTGAGCGGCTTGGATGAAGCCGTCCACGCTGCCGGTGGTGGCGGGACGCATGGGTTTGAGGCTCCACCAGTCAAGACGCTTCTGAAACTCGACCTCCCAGGCATCATTCGCGTTGAGCGCGGTCGATTGAGCCGCGGTGCGTGGATCAGGTGCCCCCTGACGCACCCATTCCTTGAGCCATTCTATCTCCGCCGCGGGCAGCATGGTCATCGGCGGCATCTTGAGGTCCTTCTCCACATGACTCACCGCCTGGATCAGCAAACTCGCCTCCAGCTTGCCTGGCACGATCGCCGGCCCGCTGTCCCCACCCTTTTCCCAGCCGCTCTTCGAATCGAGAGCGAGTCCGCCTTTGATCCTCTTCTCATGCGAGTGGCACTCGTAGCAACGATGCTTGAGGAGCGGCTCGATCTTTGATGAAAACAGATCAGCACCGCTGGCGAAACGGACGACGAGAAAACAGCCGAGGACGATCCCACGCTTCATTTCCGATCCTCCCCCAGCCATTGGATGCCGATGATGCGGTGTTCGATATTGCCAGTCTTGGGCTCCAGAGAGCCGGGCTTCCTGCCAGCAAAGGCTTCGACGCCGAGTTTCCAAACGACTTTCTTGTCGCGGGTGACCTCGAAGAGCTGCACCGCCGCCTCCTTCGCATCGTGATAATGCCAGTCAGAGTTCGCGATGAGCGTGTTGCCATTCTCGAAGCGATGAAAACCGCCGAAGATCAGGACCTTGAAGTCCTCGATGTCCGCGGCCTTGAGCTCCCAGACAAGCTCGTGATCGGGATTCACCTCCAGAAGGCCCCCGCGCCAGGACATGAGCGTGTTTCCATTCGCAAGACGCTCCGCCACCACGGGCAAGTCCGGCACCGGATGCCGCCAGAGCTCTTTGCCCGACTCGTTGATCTCGATGAAAGCCTTCTCCGCCCGCAGAGCGAGCAGGAAAGTGCCCGCCTCCGTGCGACGCAGCAGATTGTAGCGATTGTGCGGCGAGGCTTTCACGTCCGTCGGCACCGGGATGCGCTTCGCAATACGACGCCCCTGATCCGTGAGTTGAAGCATCTCCATCTTCTCGGCATCGACGGTCATCACATCGCCGTTCGGCAAAGGGATGCATGTTTTCAGCTCGACGGGTTTCTGCACACGATACTCCCAGACCACTGCGCCCTTATTGGTCAGCTCGCGCACCCACTCGTGTGATGAGGCGAGATAGTTGCCCGATGCCAGCCTGCAGCCGTCATAGATCATGTCGCTCCACACCGCCGCGCCGGGCTTGTCCTCGTTCATTGACACAAAGAACTGCCCAAACGACATCGCGCCCGTGCGATCAAACACGCTGAGACCATCCGCAGATGCGATCAGCACTGAGCCGGGCATCACCTGGGTCTCCTGGGCAGCCAGGGATATCGAGAGCAGTGCCGAGGCACCGATGAGCGAGAGAAAATGCATGTCGTAAACCAACGCTACCAGCCACCTGGCCTCTGTGTGGCATTGCCATCAAAAAATGGTAATATCCCGCCATGAACGCCCTCAATCCGGTCCAACGCCATTTCTTTACCCGCCTCGCGGATTCGCGACAGATGCTGGAAGCGCTCGATCAGCTCCCGGGTGCGATGTTCATGATCAAGAATCTCGATTCCCGCTATGTCTTCATGAGCCGGGCGCTAAAAGAAGCCATTCATCTGGCTCCTGATTTCGATGTGGTGGGAAAATCCGACTTTGACCTCTTCCCGCGCATCATCGCCGAAAGCTACCGCCAGAACGACCTGCTCGTCTTTGAGAACAACCAGCCGCTGATCAAGGAAATCCATGCCACGAGCTTCTTCGATCATCCGTCCAGCTGGGCCTGGTCGAGCAAGTATCCGCTGCATGACCCGAAGGGCAAGGTCATCGGCCTCATCACCATCAATGAGAAATACAACGACGTCGCCGGCCACGATCACGAGCTGAACCGTCTGCTCCCGGCCATCGATCATGTGCGGCATCATTACGCCGGCCGCATCACCATCGCCGACCTCGCGCGGCGCTGCGCTTTCTCGGAGACGCACTTCATGCGCGTCTTCAAGCAGCGCATGAAAATGACGCCGTATGCCTTTGTGGAGCAGGTGCGCATGTTTCACGCCATCGACGCCCTGCGCCGCACTGCCACCAGCGTGGCCGAGATCGCTATCGACTGCGGCTTTTACGATCCAAGCTCCTTCGTGAAGCGCTTCAGGCGCTTCACCGGACTCACGCCGCTGGCTTATCGACGCCAGCAGCAGGACCGCACTCGTCCAGCCTTGGCGATTCCGAGGGTGGGCTCATGAATTAATCGCGCCAGAAGGTCGATTCCCCCGGCACGGTGTAGCGCACCTCCATCTCAGGCGTCTTGATGGCCTTTCCATTCTGATAAAGCGACTCGACGGCAGCGATGACCATGCCGGAGGTTAGCAGCGTGCGCTCCGGTGGATAAGCAGCTCGATTCTCAAGCACCATGCGCTCGATGTGATGCACGAGCGGATTGAAGAAGTCCGCGGTGGTGGCGACGGAGGCCGGCATGGGCAGGAACATCTGGCAGGACGCGATTTCGCCGGTTTCGCTGTTGAGGCCGGCGTAGTTGAAGTCGCGCACGCCGAGCATGAAGAGCGTGGTGCGGAAGCCATCGCGGTGCTCGATGAAGTAAGCATAGGCGTCGGGGAAGTTTTTTCGCGCCCACTCGAAGCTGATTGCTTCGGTGGGATAGCCTTCTTTGACGGGCAACGTGTGGCTACGACTCAGTGCGGCGAGTAGGAGGCGTTGCGTTTGTTTCAAGCCGGCGGCGTGCTGCCACATCGCGTCACCACGAAGCGCGAGGACGCTCTTGATGCCGACTTCGCCGCCTTTGCGCCTCTCGGACATGCACTGGGCGGTTTCGAGGCCGTGGAAGTCGTATTTCTCGACGCCGCCGTAGCCGACGCAGACACTTTCGGCCAAAGGCGTGCCCAATGGAAGATCGATGGCTGGCAGGCGGCGTGTCACGGGCAACGAGGAACCAGCGAGGAAAGGAAAGTTCAGGCGCTTTGAGTCGGCGACCATCTCGACGCACTTCTTCCAATCGGTGGAGAGATGCTTGTCGTTGAAGACGGGCACGCTGCGTCCGCTGGACTCGAAGACTTTGAGCACTTCTTTGAAGAACTCGTAGCGCGGGTAGAGCGTCTGGCCTTTTTCGTTTTCGGGATACTCGCCGTGCTCGCCGATGATGACGACGCCATCGACGGCGAGCTTGCCAGTGCCGAGCGTGAGCGCCTCGGCGATGCTTTTGTGAATCGGAATGCCGTAGCGCTTCGAGCGACCACGGGCGAGATCCTTCTCGGGGAATTGATCGACGTAAAGTGACACGAGATCGACCTCCGGCTTTCGCCATTCACCACCCCAGCCATAGCCGAGCGCGAAACGGTCGATGAAATGCTGTGCGTGTGATTTCTCGAAGACGACGGTGGCGATGAGCGCGATCTTTTTGCGCGCTGGAGCAGGCGCGGCGCTGGCGGCGGCCGCAGCAGCGCTGGTGAGCAGAAAAGAGCGGCGGCTGATGAGCTTCGTGTTCATGTGGTGCGGTCCGATTTGTTTTCCCAAAACAACCAAAGAGGCAGAACGGCGATGAGCGGCAAGAAGGAGGCGAGCAGGAGGCCTTGATCGAACGAGTGCGTGCGATCCGCGAGCGCGCCGAAGAGCTTCTGCGCCTGCGCGGGCAACACCCACGCGACCACACCCGCGATGCCGGTGATCTTGCCCTGATGTCGCGCGGAGAGATCCTGCGTGAAGGCATGGTAGAGCGGAAACACGCCGAGCGCGCCCGCACCGGCCAGCAGCAGCACGAGAAGCAAGACCCAGCCTTTGTCGAGCATCGGCGTGAGCGCGCAGGTGGCGCACAACGCACCGCACGCGGCGAAAACGATCACGCGAGCGGCATGAACCGAGAGCCTCCGCCTGCCAAGCCACACCGCGAGCGCGCCCGCGCCGAGACAGCCGACATCCGTCGCCACATACCAGACCGACGTGAAGTAAAGCGTCTGCGATTCCGTGTAGCCGATCCCTTCTTGAAGGATCTTCGGCAGCCAGGCGCGCAGGATCTGCCAGGTCGTGTTGATGCAGGCGATCACGAAGAACACGACGAGCATGCGCCGGCTGAAGATGATGCTCCACAGGCTCTCCGAGGCTGGCTCCACCTCATTCGTGCTCAATCTCACCGGTGCAGGCAGATCAGACTTCTTCACCAGCGCGAACCACAGCACCAGCCACGCGAAACCGACCGCGCCGACGACTTGAAAGGCGACGCGCCAACTGCCGAGCTCCGCCGTCATGAGTCCGGTCATGATAAGCGGCGTGATGATCGCGCCGATGGAGGTGCCGCTTTGCAGCACGCTGTTGCCGAGTGAACGTTCACGTGCATCCAGCAGCGCCCGTGTAGTGCGGATGGCACAAGGCCAGTGTCCGGCTTCGAAGAACCCGAGCGCCATGCGACACCACAGCAGTTCTTGTTCGTTATGGACGAAGCCCGTCGCCAGTCCGGCGAGCGACCACATCGTCAGCACGCCGGCATACAACCAGCGCACGGAGAAACGATCCGCCAGCCAGCCGAACACGATGGAGCCTGCCGCAAAGGCATAAGCGAAGACAGCCTCGATGTTGCCATACTGCGCCTGTGTGAGCTGAAACTCCTTCGTGATACGCACGGACGCATTCGCCAGCGTCTGGCGGTCCATGTAGTTGATCGCCGAAGCGAGCAGCAGCAGGCCGCAGATGGTCCATTTCCACGACGCTGACCGATTTGGCGTGCTCGAATCAACGTCGGGGGTCATGTCGGATTCGAGCGGCGATGTGACTGCGATTTATGCGATGAGTTGATCCACCACTTTCGCGCCTTGGTTGTCGGTGAGCGAGGCAGCGAGCCCGTTGCGCTTGTAGGTGAGCTTGCTGTGGTCGAGGCCGAAGAGCTTCAGCAGCGTGGCGTGATAATCGAAGTGCTTTACCTCGTCGATGACCGCCTTGTGGCCGAATTCGTCGGTTTCGCCGTGGACGTAGCCTTTCTTGAAACCGCCACCGGCCACCCACATGCTGAAGCCGTAAGTGTTGTGATCGCGGCCCCATTTCTCGCGGCCTGCGTCGTTTTGCAGCACAGGCAGGCGGCCCATCTCGCCGCCCCAATGGACGACGGTGGTGTCGAGCAGACCGCGCTGTTTGAGATCGCTGATGAGCGCCGAGCTCGGCTGATCGGTGGCTTCGCAGTTCTTCGGCAGCGCGGTGATGAGCGAGCCGTGCTGGTCCCACGACTGACCCGCATTCAGCACCTGAACATAGCGCACGCCGCGCTCGACGAGGCGACGCGCGATGATGCAGCGCGTGGCGTAGTCCTTCGTGATCGGATTATCGACGCCGTAGAGTTTTTTGACGTGATCCGGCTCCTTCGAGATGTCGAGCGCCTCTTTCGCGGCGGTCTGCATCTTTGCGGCGAGTTCGTAGCTGGAAATGCGGGCCTGGAGATCAAGTTCGCCGCGATGCTGCGAGAGATGATCCTCATTGAAGGCCTTCAGCAACGCGAGTTGCCGTTCCTGCGGCGCACCGGCGAGTGAGGCGGGCGGATCGAGATTCAAAATGCGCGGCTCGGTGGGCCGCACGAGCGTGCCTTGGAACAGCGCGGGCAGCCAGCCATTGGTGAAGTGCTCGCCTTGGAAAGTCGGCAGGCCGCCAGGATGCGAGAGCACCATGTAGGCCGGCAGTTCGTCCGTCTCGCTGCCGAGGCCATACGTCAGCCACGAGCCGAGCGCGGGGCGTCCGGCGGTGATCCGGCCTCCGTTCATCGCGTAGAGACCTTGCGCGTGATTGCTCACGCCGGAGGTCATCGAGCGGATCAGTGTGATCTCATCCACCACCTTGCTCAGGTTTGGCAGCAACTCACTGATCTCCATCCCGCACTGGCCCTGCTTTTCGAACTTCCACGGCGAGCCAAAGCACTTCGCCGACGCTTGTGCGAGGTTGTCGTATTTGATCTCACCGGGGAATTTCTGGCCGTGATACTTCGTGAGCATCGGCTTCGGATCAAAGAGGTCCATCTGCGACGGCCCGCCCATCATGAAGAGCGAGATCATCGCCTTCGCGCGAGGCTCAAAGTGCGGCTTCTTCGGCGTCAGATCGTAGCGGATCTCGCCAAAGCTTTCCGGCTTCACCGGCGCGGCGAGCAGGCCATCGCGCTCCAGCAAGGAGGCAAGCGCCACGGTGCCAAGACCGAAGCCGTTGGCGTGAAGGAAATGACGACGTGAGCAGAGTTGGGGGCGGTTCATTCGACGTAGAGGAAACGGTTCGAGCTGCAAAGGATCTGGCACAGGCTGGCCATGGCTTCTTGCGGTGGATTCGGGACGACGCCTTTCGCGTGCTGAATGTCGTGGTGATACTGCGTGAGCGCCTTGGTTTGCTCGTCGAGGTAGCTGAGGCACTTTGCGATGTCGGTGTCGGTCGCGGGCTTGCTGTAAAGCAGGCTCCAGACGCGCTGGAGTTGCTTGGCACGGTCGTTCGGGGCCTCGGCGGTGACGCGATCGGCAAGACGGCGTGAACTGTCGAGCACGAAGGTGTCGTTCATGAGCAAGAGCGACTGCGGTGCGACGGTGGTCTGGCTGCGCATCTCGCAGTTCGGGCTCATCGTTGGTGCATCGAAGGTGTCGAGCACGGTGACGGGCTTGCTGCGGCGCACCTGCACATAAATTGAGCGGCGGAAGTCATCGGCACCGGCGGGATCGACTTTGTGCGTGGTGATGGTGCCTTTGTCGATGCCAGTGATCACGCGGCCCTGTGGATCACGACCGATGCCGCTCGGCGGGCCGTAGCTGGCCTGCACGAGTGTGCCGGTGGTGGCGAGCATCGAATCACGCAGCGTCTCGGCATCGAGGCGGCGCATTTTGAAGCGGGCATAGAATCGGTTTTCGGGATCGGCACGCAGCGAAGCATCATTCACGGATGACTGACGGTAGGCGCTGCTGAGCATGATGAGGCGATGCAGCGACTTCAGTTTCCAGCCGCTCTTCACGAACTCATCAGCGAGGTAGTCGAGCAGTTCAGGATGGGTGGGCAGTTCGCCTTGGCGGCCGAAATCGCCGGGCGTGTTCACGATGCCGCGACCCATGTGATTGAGCCAGAAGCGGTTCACCAAAACTCGCGCCACGAGCGGATGCTTCCCACTCGTAAGCCACTGCGCATACGCGAGACGACGGCCGCTGGAACCGCTGCTGACAGGCACGGGCTTGAAGGGCTCGATCTGTGGGCTGGCGAGAATGCCCAGCTCGCCGGGCTGCACGACCTGCTTTGGTTGATCGTGATCACCACGGTTGAAGAGCTTCGACACTGGCATCTGGCCTTTCACCTCGGTGAGCGCCATCACAAAGCCTTCTGCAGGCTTCGTGGCGCGGAGCTTCGTGGCCTCGGCCATCTTTGCATCGACGATGTCCTGCTTCTTCTTGTCGTAGAGATCCAGCGAGTAGGTGGCTAGCGCGGAGGGGTACTTCTTGATGAGCGCTTTCTGCTCCGGCGTCTGCTTGGCCACCGCCGTGTCACGGGCCACTCGGAACGCGGCCTGCTCGGCCTCCGGCACCTTCTTGATCTCGACCTCGAAGATCTCATCGAGGAACTTCTTCGACATCGCACGGGCTTCGACTTCGATCTCCTTGGCTTTTGCCTCGATCTCGGCGGCTTTGGCGCGTTGCTCCGGAGTGTAAAGCGAGTAGAGGCGGCTGTTGGGCGCGCGCCACGCTTCCCAATGATAGGCTGGATCAAAGACGGCCCGCAGACGATAGTAGTCGGCCTGCGTGATCGGATCGTAGCGATGATCGTGGCACTGCGCACACGCCACGGTCATGCCCATGAGAGAGGACGTCGTGATCTTGATCTGCTCGGCAATGACCTGGTTTTTGGCGAGCTTGGCATCATCCACCGTGTCGCCCGTGCCATCGGGAGCCATGCGCAGAAACGCGGTGGCGATGAGCTGGTCGGTTCTCTTCGGATCGAGCACGGCCTGCTGATAGTCGCCATGCGTCGCGCCAGCGAGTTCGTCTCCCGCGATCTGCTCCTGGATGAACTGGTCCCACGGCTTGTCCTCGTTCATTGAGCGAATCACATAGTCGCGATAGCGCCACGCGTGAGGGCGGACGCTGTCCGCCTCGGTGTAACCATTCGAGTCCGCATAGCCCACCACATCCAGCCAATGCCGCGCCCAGCGCTCGCCGTAGTTTTTCGAGGCCAGCAGTCGCTCCACGAGCTGTTCGTAAGCCAGCGGCGATTTGTCGGCGACAAATGCGTCCACTTCCTCTGGTGTCGGCAGCAGACCGGTCAGATCGAGCGTCACGCGGCGGATCAATGTCCTGCGATCAGCCTCCGGGGCCATTTGCAGGCCTTTTTCACTCATCTTGGCCAAAACAAAGGCATCCACAGGCGTGCGCATTTTTTGCGCATCCACATTCTTCGGCACCGCTGGCTTCTGGATCGGCTGGAAGGCCCAATACTCACGATCCTCGTCTGAAATGATCGGTCCCGGTGCCAGCGCGAGCGGCTCGGTCTTCGCCGTCTTCGCGCCTTGCACGATCCACTTCTCAATAGCGGCCAGCTCGGCTTCCGCGAGCGGTTTCCCCTTCTCCGGCATCTCGCCGGACCGGATCAACTCAACGAGCTTGCTCTTTTCAGGATCGCCCGCGACGACGACCTTGTCCATGAACCGCCGTAGCCGCAGATCGAGCTTGCCCTTCGGCTTCTCCTCCTCGCCATGGCAATGTGTGCAGTGCGTCTTCAAGATCGGCCGCACATCTTTTTCAAACGTGAGCACGGCATCCGCGCCGTGAGCAGTCACGGCGAGGGAACAAAGGAAAACAGCAGGCGTCAGCTTCATTGGGGGGGCACAAACCTACGCCCCAGAAGCACCCGATTTTGCCTCTACCTCACTCCACGGCCACTTTCACGACCACTTTGAACACCTGTTCAGGCTTTTCCCACTCAATGCATGGCGCGTGAGCGTCCTGCGGATACAGGATCGCGAAATGCCCACCACTCATGTGCAGAGGCGTCACATCCGGCACCAGTTTCCACAACGCGGCCTCCTTTTCCTCGGTGTAAGCCATCGTCTCCTCTTTCATCGCCGCCAGCGGTGCCCAAAGGATGGTTTCGCGGCCGCTGTAAATGAACTGGACGTCGATGTATTTGCGATGCGCTTCAAACTTCGCTTTCTCCATCGGCTTGGTCTCATAGGTCTGCACCAGCGCGAAGCAGTGATCGCCATCGAGATCATGTCTGCCCAACGCCTGCGTGCCATCTACCGTACGAAGGAAGGCAAAGGCCTTCGCGAAGCGGGAGTTCAGCGATTCGTAGCGGGCTGCTTGGTCGAGAGTGTCGAGGATCATGAGGCGTCATCGTTACCAAGTCACTTTGCGCGAAGCAACTCCACAATCGTCTCCCGCATCACCTTCTCTGACTCCGGTGCAGCGAAGGCCTGTGTCGGCTCGTAGCCGCCTTCGGCGAAAGATTTTTCCAGCGGGATGTAGCCTGGCCCGCCGTCGCCGTAGCTGGCCGTCGCCACAAAACCGCCGGGACGCTGCTGCTGGGCAAAGAGCTGATACTCGATGAATGTTTCTCCCGGCAGATGCAGCAGGCATACGTCATCGCCCAGATGCAGGCTCGTGAACTGAATCGGCACGCCCGCCGCGCTCTGGCGGATGAATCCCACGCGGAACGCCGCGCTGATACGAGTCGAAGGAGCGGCCGCTGAGTTCTCGATCACCTTCATCATGCGTTCCTCGGGGAATTCGGTGTTCGATTTCAGCACCACCGGGCGCGCACGCCACTCGATCTTTGTCAGCGGCACCCGTTTCATCTCCTGCTCGGACTTCACCATTGCCGTGTGGATGTTTTCGCCCAGACGCACCCGGCTTTCCTTGCTGGCGTCATTGTATTTACCCGCCGCGATGTTGCCGCCGCAGCCGGTGAAATAGACATGCGGCACGCCATCATCCTTCGTTCGCTGCTCACGCGCCGTGCCGACGAAATCAGACGTCACCATGCCGTCGCCATAGTAGCTCATCGGATGCGTTGCGTAATAGTGCAGCGCTGCGAGCTTCTTTTTCGTCGTTCCAGAAGCTGATTGTCTTCAGCATCGGATCGACCGTGCCTTCCGGCAGTTCGCGTAATGTCGCGTCCTTGGTCGAACTCAGCCGCATCTTTGCCACCTTGCCATCCTCGCCCATGATGCGGCGATTTGACGCCACCTTTTCCACCGCCGCCTCACCATGCGCGATGTGTGTCACTGGCGACGGCTTCTTCAACTCCGCTTCAATACTCGACGCCACACCCGCCAGCGCCCGTTCCGCCCATTCGAGATCGAGGACCTTCGGAGGCGAGACAAACCCCGCCAGCAGCTTGTGCGATGCCGTATCCGCCAGCGGCGCATTGTGCTGATGCAAACTCTGCACCGCCACTCGCTCCGGTGTTGTCCCCGCCGCCCGGGCCAGCACCTCACGCCAATGCACATGATCCCCCGCGCGAATCTCACACCAGTCCACCGCGCACAGCACCACCGGCTTGTCGTCGCTCAGAATCACCACTCCCAGCGCCAGCAAAGGCTCGCTGACTCCCGCGACCGGCTTCACCAATCCACCACACAACGGCGCGCCAATGGGCGGCGTGATGTCCGCGCGAAACGTGGCGAGCCGAAGCGGCTGGCCCAGAGCTTGAAGGGTCAGTGCCGAGAGGAGAATCAGGAATTTGTTCATGCCCGATGAACTACGGGATGCGAGGATCAAGTTAATCACGATCCTGAAAGGCTTCATCAAGCCACCAAATCACGGATCACATGCCCATGCACATCCGTGAGGCGGCGGTCGAGTCCGTTGTGGCGGACGGTGAGCTTCTCGTGATCAATGCCGAGCAGTTGCATCATCGTGGCGTGGATGTCGTAGCAGGTCGTCGGGTTGGCGCGGTCGAGGGGCTTGTAGCCCCATTGGTCACTCTCGCCCGCTGTGACACCGCCTTTGATGCCGCCGCCGCAGAGCCAGTTGGTGAAGACGTAGGGGTTGTGGTCGCGTCCTTTGCCGCCCTGCGTGCTGGGCATGCGGCCAAACTCGGTGGTCCAGAGAATGATCGTGTCATCAAGCAGGCCGCGCTGTTTGAGATCGAGAATGAGCGCTGAAACCGCCTTCGCCATGCCCCAGGCGAGCGGACCGTGATCCCGCTCGACGTCCTCGTGGCTGTCCCAGTTGCGGCGCGGGAAGCCGTTGTCGTTGCCGCTCCAGATCTGCACGAAGCGCACGCCACGCTCGAGCAAACGCCGCGCGGCGAGGCACTTGCGGCCCATGTAGTCGGCTTCTTCCTCGGCATTGATCTCCGTGGGCCAGACCTTGCGATGTTCTTGAATCCCATACATCGCCTTGATCGCCTCGGACTCCTTCGAGATGTCGAGCGCCTCCGGCGCGGCGAGCTGCATCTTCGCGGCGAGTTCGTAGCTCTGGATGCGCGAGTCGAGACGGCTGTCTTCCTCGCGTTGCTGCATGTGTTTGCGGTTCAGCTGCTCCAGCAGTTCAAATCCGGCGCGATCTGAACGCGCTGAGATGTAGCGGCCTGATTTGTGCGGAAACAGATCCGCGATGGGTGTCTCCGCTCCTGGATAAATGATCGTCCCAGCATGCTGCGAGGGCAAAAAGGCGCTGTCCCAGTTCTTCGGCCCGTTCGAGGCAAAGCCGCGGTGATCCGGCAGCACGACGAACGTGGGCAGGTTGTCGCTCAACGAGCCGAGCGCATAACTCACCCAGCAGCCCATGCCTGGAAAGCCAGGCAGATTGAATCCCGTGGCTTGCAGCAACGTTCCCTGCGAATGCACGCCGGTCTTGCCCACCATGTTATGCACGAAGGCCATGTCATCCGCACACGCGCCGAGCGGTGCGACGGCCTCACTCAGCATCCTGCCGCTCTGACCATAGGGCTTGAAGTCCCACACCGGCTTCTTCCACGGCCCGAGCCCATTTTGAAACGCCTCCACCTTCTCACCAAAGTCCGATTCCTCGCCGTGATGCTTGATCAGCGCCGGCTTGAAATCAAACAAGTCAACGTGCGACGCCGCACCGCCCATGAAGAGCTGGATCACCCGCTTTGCCTTCGGCGCGACGACTTGTGAGCGATGAGCTGTCTCGCCCGCTTGCAGGGAGGCAAACGCGAGCGCGCCGAACCCTTGTCCGGTGGTCTGAAGAAGCTGGCGGCGGGTGAGCATTCAGGAGTATCTATTATCCATACGCGACATGCGAGTCACGCCTTGTCACGCAATCGCGGCTCACTTCACCACCATCCACGGCAGCCAATACGCCTGCGCCATCACCAGCATGCCCATGAGCAAAGCCAGCGCGACACTGTGCCAGAAGACGCTGCGCAGCACCGTGCCAGCGTCGGGGCTATCTGGGCGGCCACCCGTCGCCACGGCAGCGACGACGATGCTCTGCGCGTCGATCATCTTGCCCATCACGCCACCGGAGCTGTTGGAGGCCGCCATGTGGATCGGTGAGAGATTCAGTTGGTTCGCCGTGACTTGCTGGAGATTGCCAAAAAGCACGTTCGATGAGGTATCGCTGCCGGTGAGCGCCACGCCGAGCCACCCGATGATCGGTGAGAAAAAGGGAAACAGCATGCCAGTGGAGGCCATCATGAGTCCCATCGTGGTGTCCGTGCCGCTGTAGCGCGTGACGTAACCCATGGCGAGCATGAGCGAGATAGTGAGCAACGACACACGCAGCTTCCAAATCGTGCGTCCATAGATGCCGAGCAACCGAAGCGGCGATACTCCGAGGCAAAGACCCGCGAGCATTCCCGCAAGCATCGCCGACGTTCCGGCGGAGCTGAGCAGGTTCAGTTTGAAGACTGCTTTCTCCATCTCCGCATGCACGACCACGGGCGGCACACGTTCGACAGCCTTGTGCAGCATCGGCACCTCGATCTCGCGATTGAAGATCGCGTTTAACTCTGTCTTCACCGCCGGGATGCCCCACACAAACACAAACAAGGTCAGAAACACCCACGGCAGCCAGGCTTTCCAAGCCTGAGCTGTGGGTGGCTCCGAAGTCGGAACCATGTCGGTGTCTTCCTTTGGCTTCCACACCTTCATGAAAAACACCAACGAAGCCATCGCCACCACCGCGCTGACGATATCGACCAGCCAGGGTCCATGGTAGTTGCTCATCAAAAACTGCATCACGGCAAAGCTCGCCCCGGTGACAAAACACGCAGGCCAGACCGTCAGCATCCCACGCCAGCCAACCTGCGCTGCCACCAACCAGAATGGCACGAGCAATGAGAAGACGGGCAACTGCCTGCCGACCATCGCGCTGAGTTTCATGAGGTCGAGTCCGGTGATGTCCGCCATCGTCGTGAGCGGGATGCCGAGCGAACCAAACGCCACGGGCGCGGTGTTGCCGATGAGCGCCAGTTTCGCCGCTTCGAGTGGTTTGAAGCCCAGCCCGATCATGAGCGCTCCCGTGATCGCCACTGGCGCGCCAAAGCCTGCCGCACCTTCGATGAAGGCCCCAAAGCAAAACGCGATCATCAGCGCCTGGATGCGTCGATCTCCTGAGACACTGGCGATCTGCCGTTGCAGCACAGCGAACTGATTCGTCTCCACGCTCAAGTTGTAAACGAACATCGCGTTCAGCACGATCCAGCCGATGGGGAAGAGGCCAAACACCGCGCCACTCACCGCCGCCATGCCCGCGAGTTGCGCTGGCATGTGGTAAACAAACACAGCGATCAGCGCAGCTGCCACGAGTCCCGCCAGCGCCGCAAAATGCGCCCGCACATGCCAAAAAGCCAGCAGGCCCAGCAACACCAACACCGGCAACGCCGCCACGAGCGACGAAAAAATCAGATTGCCGAGAGGATCATAGTTTTGGGACCAAGTCATGGCTCTAAAGCGTCCACATGATGCCAAACTTGCAACCACTCATCCTGCTTCAATCCACAAAGCTGAACTCGTTCAGATTCAAAATCACGCGACAGGTGTTTTCGAGGCCTTCGCGTTTCGCATAATCCACAAGCGGGGCGAGTTCATCGGCCTTCGGTTCTCGGGCCAGCGCGAGGGCAAAGGCACGCTTCGTCTGCGATTCGAGACCTTGAGCCTCCTTGCTCACACGTTTGGCAAAGTGCTTCGCCATAGCGACGGTGAGGCCGTTGTTCATCAGGGCGAGCGCTTGCAGCGGGCTGAGGGATTCGTTGCGCTTGTCCACGCGCATGGACGGGTCGGCGCAGTCCATCACGGTCATGAAAGGCTGCTGCTGGCTGCGGACAATGAAGCGGTAGATGCTGCGGCGGTGGCTCTTCGGGTCCTCGGGATCGTGCAGATGGTATTCGTAGTGCGGGCTGTGCTGCGGCTTGTCGATGATGAAGTCCTGGAAGCTCGGGCCGCCCATGGTTAGATCAAGTTTGCCGCTGACGGCGAGGATCGAGTCGCGGATGGACTCGGCGTCGAGTTTGCGGCGGTTTTGATGAGAGAGCCACATGTTCGCGGCGTCAGACTTTTTCGATAGGTCGGATGCGTCGGACGCTTGGCGATAAACCTCCGACATCACGATGAGTTTGTGCAGCTTCTTCAAACTGCCGCCGAAATCATCACGGAAGGTCACCGCCAACCAGTCAAGCAGCTCAGGATGACTCGGTTTACCGCCCATGCGGCCGAAGTCATTCGCGGTATCGACCAAACCTCGACCGAAATGATGCTGCCACACGCGGTTCACGATGCTGCGCCAAGTCAGCGCGTTGTTTTTGTCGGTGATCCACTTCGCCAAAGCAGCACGACGGTCAGATTCGTAATCTCCGGCCACCTTAAATGGAACTTTGAGCAGCTCACTCAGTGCCGTCACCGTGCCAGCGCTGACTTCCTGCGCGGGCTGCTTCATGTCGCCGCGTTTGAGCACCTGAATAGTACGCGGAACGCCGTGCGTGCCTTTGAAGGCACCGCTTCCGTAGTGGACGGCTCCGGCATAAACTTTCTGCGGTGCGGGTAGTTGCGGCAAGGCATCGCGCTGCTTGCGTGCGGCATGGAGCTTCTTCTTCGTGGCTTCATCAGCTTGCGCGAGCATGAGGGCATCGCGCTCGCGGATGAGCTTCAGCTTGTCCTCCTCGGTGCGGCTCTCGGGGGCAATGCCATCGGTGAGGTTGGCTTTTCGCCAGCGCGGCGCGGCCTCGATGCTGTCGAGCGAGGTCACGGGACGGCCTGCGGCGAGGTTGGGGCCGCTTTTGCTTTCATAGACCTCCATCTCGGCCAGCGCGAAAATGTAGTCGTTCATGCGCGGCGCGAGCTTCACGGCGGTGACGCGCACAAAGCGACCGGTGACACCGTCATCTCCCGCTGTGCCGGTTTCAAAGGGCTTGAGCCCCGGATTCGCGAAATCATTCATGAAGGTGGCGTCGTGTTTCCGCCAGACGAGCGTGACACCGGTCTTGAAGGTGGGATCATCACTGACCTCGATCTTAAAGCGCACCGGGAAGCCGAAGCCGCCGCCGATCTTGCCAAAGTCGTCGTAGCAGGGCTTCAGCACGATGCGCTCGACCTGCACGCTCTTGCCGAGATCCACCTGCACCCACTTCACGGCGTCTTGCGTCTGCGAAATGGCGCTGTGGTAGCCGAAGTCAGGTTTTGCGTTTGGATTCGCGCCTTTCTCCGCCGCGCCGTCAATGCGCTTGCTGAGCGCGGTGTAGGCTTCACCAGCTTTCTTTTTCAAAGGCTCCTCCAGCGCGGCGATCTCGTCGGTGAGCTGCTTCTTCTGCTTTTGAAGTGCGGCGAACTTCTGCATCGAAGCATCGTCGGGATAATAATCCACGTCGGTGCGGTCGATACCGGCGAACACGGCCTGGAGCGAGTAGTAGTCCTCCTGTGAGATGGGATCGAATTTGTGATAATGACACTGTGCGCACTGCACGGTGAGGCTGCAAAAGGTGCCGATGGCATTCTGCACCATGTCATCGCGATCGAGATGGCGCGCGATTTTGCCATCGAGCTTCGTCTCCGGCACTTCCGCGTGGCCGATATAGTCCCACGGCCCCGCTGCGATGAACCCAAGCGCCGTGATGCCATCCGTGGTGCCGGGATAGAGCGCATCTCCGGCGATCTGTTCCTCAATGAAGCGAGAGTAAGGCTTGTCGTTGTTGAAGGCGCGGATGACGTAGTCGCGGTAAGGCCAGGCGTTGTTGCGCGGCTTGTCTTTGTCATAGCCATGCGTCTCGCCGTAATGCACAAGATCCAGCCAGTGCCTCGCCCAGCGTTCGCCGTAGCGGGGGGAAGCCAGGAGCGTGTCCACGAGCTTTTCATAGCGTCCGTCAGACAGGTCCGACCAGTCTGACATGTCTGACGGCGTCGGAGGTAGGCCAGTGAGATCAAAGAAGAGGCGGCGGATGAGCGTGCGTGCGTCAGCCTGAGGGGAGGGGGGGAGGCCTTGTTCCTTTAGCTTCGACTGAATGAAGGCATCAATCCCTCCGCCCTTCGTCCTATGCCCTCCGCTCAGTGGCTTGAAGCTCCACCAATCCGTTCTGTCCTCCAGTTTTGCCACATCCACGCCATCAGGCCACACCGCGCCTTCATCAATCCAGCGTTTCAGCGTGTCGATCTCCGCGCTGCTGAGCTTCGATTTCGGCGGCATCGACAGATCTTTGTCCGTGCCACTCACGAAGCGGAACAACGGACTCTCCGCGCTTTTGCCAGCGATGATGTTCGGCGCGTGATCCACGCCACCTTTCAAAGCGACCGCCTTGATGTCCAGACGATAGTCGTTCTTCTGTTTCTCCGCGCCGTGGCACTCATAGCAGTGCTTTTCAAAGATGGGGCGCACCTCGCGCACAAAATCCATCGCGAAAGCGGGCGTGGCAGCGAGAGCGATGAGACAGAAGTGGCGCATGAGATATCCAATACGGCCTGTGAACGGCGTTTTCATGCCACGCGAGCGCGGGACACCCCTTGGATCGTCAGCCGCCTCACATTTTGCCACCTTCACCGCCTGGATTTTCGATGAGTTACATCTCCAAGAACAAGCAAGCGCAGGAAAAAGGAGTCACTGGAATTTCACATCGACCTTCGGCAGCAGGGCTTTGATTTTGGCCTGCGTCTCGGGTGAGTAGCCTTTGGAGCGGTCGATAAGCTTCAATTCCTTGAGGTGGGCGAAGGCAGCAAGTTGTGGAATGCGTTCATCGGGCAGCGCGAGGCGGCCGAGTTCGAGTTGTTCGAGCTGCTTGAGGTCGGCGGCAAGTTTCAGGCCCGCGTCGTCGAGTTTGGAGCAGTCCGTGAGCGTGACGTGCTTCAAGGTGGCGACGGCTTTGATGGCGGCGATGCCTTCAGGGACATCCAGGCCATCGCCGAGTTGCAAATACTCCAGCGGCAGACTGGCAAGGTTCTTCAGGCACGCAGGCGTGGCGTTCTTGGTGCCGAGTTCGAGGCCTTTGAGCTTCGTGAGCTTGGCGAGATGTGGCGCGCCAGCGTCGGTGAAATTGGCGTGGGCAAGGCTGATGCTTTCGAGGTTGGGCAGATGATCGCAGAGTTCCTTCAGGCCTTCATCGTTGATGCTGCTACCACGGTGGCTGACTTTGATGACTTTGGACCAGTCTGCGCATTGAGCGTAAGCTTTGCCGGTGATGGCGGTGCCGACGAAGGAGAAGGTTTCGAGGTTTTTGAGCCCAGCAAAGGTCGCCATGCCGGCGTCGGTGAGTTTGCCGTTGTTGGTAAAGCGCAGTGTTTTGAGGTTCGTGAGCTTACCGAGTGGCGCGATCCATTCGTCGTTGGCTTTGGTGGAGATGACGTTCAGCGACTCCAGCGTGGTGATGTGGCTGAGGTGCTCGAAGAATGCCGCGTCATACGGATCGTCTTTGCGGTGATCGTGTGGTCCGGCATTCGGCACTTGGAGATCGACGAGTTTGAGGCTCTGGCCGTCCTCGGTCTTCTCGACTTTGCCCTTGGCGCCTTCGACGATGCGGGTGACGGCTTCGACGTGAGGATCGAGCTCGAGAGCGTAGACGCTGAGGGATGCGAATAGGGCGAGGGTGAGTTTCATGTTGGTTGGTGGTGAGATTATTTAGCGAGCTGGCCGTCGCGTTGGAATGTTTGCCAGTCGGCGGCAAAGGCGGCGTTGAGGAGCCAGGAGGCGGTAGATTTATCGCTGGTGAAGTCGGCGAAGGGTGCGATGGGTGCGATGGGTGCGATGGGTGCGATGGGTGCGATGGGCATCGTTTGGTATCCGCCCGTTACTGTGTTCCAGTTTTGGCCGGTATGACCGGCTTCGACTTTGAGCGGGGTGAGTTTCACCGGGCCTTTGGCTGGATTGGTATCGGCAGGAACGCGGGCGGCGAAGCTATGGCGCAGGAAGGAGAAGACGAGCGGCCAGGTTTTCTCGCCAGGGCCGTAACCCGTCTTTGGCTCAACAGCGTAAAGCCAGAGCGCCGCGTTTTTTTGGCGCATGGCTTCGACGACGGCCATGTTTTGCTCTTTGGACGGACGGGCCAAGAAGGGATCGTCCTCGCCAAAGATGACCATGCCTGGAGTCTGGGCGGCTTTGGGCTGATACACTTGGAAGATAGAGCCAGGACGCATGGAAACCCAGGCCCAGACGCGTGAGCCTTCGACAGCGGGATAGATGGCCGAGAAGCCGTTGCCGTTGGAGTGGCCGTAGAGGAAGAGCGGTGCCTGATTGAGTTCGGGGTGCTGCACTTTTTCAGCGAAGGCCGCGATGCGTTGATCGAGCAGACTGCGAGGCCAGAAACCGCGCTGCATGGGATTGCCGACGAACTTGAAAATCGCGAGTCGGAACTCACGCGCGATCTTTGACGGCACGGAGATCGTCGAGGAAGTGTGTCAACTACTGCATGATGAAGGCATCGCTCTGCGTGAGGCGGGCGAGCTGTTCGAGATCGCGATTGTGATGCGAGAGCGCATGGCGCGTCTGATTGATGCCGAGTTCAGAAATCGGCGGGCCTTTGCCTGAATCGCCGGAACTGAACGCAACCACGCGTGTCACATCCGTCTAAAAACGCGAGCACCATGCGATCATACATCTTGCGGTAGTAATCGCCGAGCGTGGTTTGTGGAATGACGCGGGCGAGGTGCTTGCGATCTTTTCTGCAATCTTCGGGCACGGCACGTCGAGCCAGTGATCGGCGCGTTCGGTCCGGATCTCCACTTCGCGAACTGAGGAGAAGTATTGATCGAGACTACCACGATCTTCGCTGCCGATTCGAAGCTCCAGAGCGTGCGCCTCCTCCAGCACGCTTCCGCGGCGGCCCAACCCTTCACGCTCCTTTTGCAAACCGCCCGACGGCGCTTCGAAGAGTCGCTTGAACCCGGATTATGCAATGGAGTAAGCGAAGGGTGGTGGCCGGGCCTCGATTTGGCGGAAGATCGCGTCCATCCAGGGGCGCTTTTTCTGAGGCAGCGAGAGCTTGAGCACCCGTTTGCGTGCGTG